>NZ_KQ058863.1 GCF_000982955.1 Micromonospora sp. HK10
GCCCCGCAGTCGCGAACGGACGGGTAGCCCGGTGAGGTTCCGGCGGCCGCCCGGATGGCCCGCGGTGCTGATGGACGGTCCGGTGGTGCTGCGGCCGTACCGGCGCTCGGACGCGGTGGCCTGGTCGGAGATCCGCCGGGCCAACCGGGACTGGCTGTCGCCCTGGGAGTCGCACGTACCGGGCAGCTGGGACGAGTTGAACTCGCCGGCCGCGTTCCGCTTCGTCCACGCCGACCAGCGCCGCTCGGCGCGGACCGGTGAGGGCATGCCGTTCGCCGTCTGCCTGCGCGAAGACGGCCACGAGCGGCTGGTCGGGCACCTGAACGTGGGCAGCATCGTGCGCCGGGCGTTCTGCTCCGGCTACATCGGCTACTGGGTGGACTCCCGGGTGGCCGGGCGCGGGGTGATGCCGACCGCGGTGGCCCTCGCCGTCGACCACGCCTTCGGCCCCGGCGGGCTACACCGGGTCGAGGTGAACATCCGGCCGGAGAACACGCCGTCCAAGCGGGTGGTGGAGAAGCTGGGCTTCCGCGAGGAGGCGTACCACGTCCGCTACATGCACATCGACGGTGCCTGGCGGGACCACATCGGATACGCGATGACGAACGAGGAAGTGGCCGCCGAGGGCGGGCTGTTGGCGCGGTGGCACCGCGTACGTGACAGTCGGGGGTGAACCGTCCCACCCGCCACGCCCGGCGCGGCGTCCGGTGAACGAGGTCGGCGGCCCGTAACCTCAAGTAACTGCAAGCTGTGGCAAGCGCTGCGCAACCGCACGATCTGCGTCGTAAACGACGGGCGACGGAACAAGTTGCGGCCATGTGGCGCTCGCCCCGAATTCGGTGACGGGAGGGGTGAGGGTGCCGACCTCGGTGCTCCTCGCCGTCCTCGCCGCCGCCGGCCTGCTCGCCCTCGCGCCGGCGCTGGTCCGCCGGTACGACGCCACCGAGCGGCTGGTGGCGGAGCGGGCGCAGTCGACGGCGCGGGTGCTCCAGCGCCACCGTCGACGGCGCACCGTGCCCGGGCGGCGACCGCTGCACCCGCCGCGTCACCTGGTCGTCACGCTCAGTGAAGATGCCGCCACGGGCAGTCTGACCAAGCCGGTCTCGGCGCCGCCCGCGCCGCGCCGGTCCAGCCGCCTGCGCGCGGTCCCGCCCACCCCGGCCAGGTCCCGTCGGCGGCACCCGCCGAAGCGCCGCCACACCCCGTCGGTCTACCGCCGCCGGCGGGTGCTCGCCGCCCTGCTGCTGCTCAACTTCGTGGAGTTGATCGGCGTGGTGCTGGTTGGCCCCGGGTTCTGGATCAGCGTCACGGTGACCGGCACCCTGCTCGTGGCGTACGTCGTACACCTGCGGCAGCGGGCCCTGCTCGAGCGCCGGCGGCGGCGCGCGGAGGCCCGGGAGGCGGCCTGGCTGGCCGCCCGGCAGGCCGAGGTCCGCCGCGAGCAGGCCCGCCGCGCCGCGGCCCGGCGGGAGGCGCAGCGCCGGCTGGCCGCCCAGCGCGAGGCGGTCCGGCGTACGGCCATGGGCCTGGACCGGCCGGCGGACCTGCCGCCCGCGGCGAGCGGCGGCTCGGTCTCCTACCGCCGGGCCGGCGGCCTGCGCGGACGCCCCTACCAGACGGGCCGCGGAGCCTGACCGCGCTCCCACCTCCCGGGTTGGAGATCTTGGAAGGAAGCGGCCCTCCCGGGGGCCGAAATCGTCCAAGATCTCCTCGCCTGGTGGGGCGATTCGCACCGGAGGGCGCGAACCTGTTAGCCTTGTCGCCGGCCCGCCCGGTGCAAGCCGGGTGGGACCAACGCTGGTACGCCAGCGGAGGGGCTGTGGCGCAGACCGGTAGCGCACCTCGTTCGCATCGAGGGGGTCAGGGGTTCAAATCCCCTCAGCTCCACCAAGAAGTAGCAGGTCAAGGGCGGGTTCTCGGATGATCGAGAGCTCGCCCTTGATTCTTTGACCGTCGTTTGACCGGCGGACGGAGCCCCAGACCGTGGCGCGTGGCGGACGAACTCAAGCCGAACGGGTGAGGTGGGCGACAGTGGAGGCCTCGACAGGGCGTCACCCAGCGGCAGCTGTTGCGGCGGCACTCTGCCCTGGCTCAACCCTCAAGACACAGCGATCCACCCAGCTGATCGCTCGAAAAGAGGCTTGTACGGACGCATCTCAAGACCATCCTGGCGCGATGGACGAGGACGAGTCGACCTGGCAGCAGATAGACCGAATGATTGGCAGGGGCGGCCTCTCCGAGGCTGGGGCCGCAGCGGCGCGCTGGGCGGTTGATCAGTTCCGCGCGCGCCTCGGGGAGAGCTGGCCGGGTCGCCAGTACGACAGGGGGGGTCCGCTCCAGCTGCTCGCCGTCGGCGCCCACCGCTACGCGCTTCCCCAGGTGCTGTCGTGGGCACTATGGCTGAACGCTGCCGCTGCTGAACCCACGTTCGCCAAGGTCCGGACCAGCATGAAGAAGGGCATGAACACGTCGACTAACTCCGGCTGGATTCTTCTGCAGTTGCATCCCGCGTGTGGCCGTCATGCTGACGGGCAACATTCGGTTCCATGGTTATAGGCAGGACTGCCTCGAGGATCATGGCCGTCTGTGCACCCAGCGTTCGACCCCACACGCGGTATCCGGCCGGGCCGGGGTGGAAGCGATCCGAGGCGAAGAAGTCGTCTCGTTCGATGGGTAAGTGTCCGACCGGCAAGTGGAACACGTTCGTGTCCCGTCGAGCCACGCGGGTGAGTTGGCGGTCCAGCCGACGCGCGTGGGTCCCAAGCAGCAGCCGCACTGGCGCAGGTAGGGCGGGAAAGCGGTGGACGGGGGGCAGCCCCGCCAGAAGCACAGGGATCGGGGCGCCGAGCCGACGCCGAATCACCGCCACCAGATGCTCGACATCGCTCCGAAACCGGCCGGCTCGCCGAAACCGGACCGCGTCGTTGACCCCCACAACCACGAGGACCAAGTGTGGGCTCCATCGCGTGTGTGGATCCGTGATGCCGTCCACCAGGTCTTGTCGGATCGTTCTGGCCGTGGCTCCCGATCGTGCTACGACCCGCCAAGACAGGTGCCGCCCAGTCAGCGCGGCGAGTGCAACCGCAGTCTGACCGGCCAAGGCCGTCTGGTGGTCGGGAGCACCGACGCCGGCCGCCGCGGAGTCGCCGAGCACGGCCAGCCGAAGTGGCTCTCCGTCGCCGGCCACCGTTCCCCAGTCGTCTCCCTGCGCTTCGGCAAGTCGCGGGATCCGTGCCCGGATCCGTCCTGACCCCAACATGCAACCGCCCCCTCTCATAACGCTGTTATGTCAATAACAGCGTTATGATGAGCCCGTGTCAAGAACAAGCAGCGATCAGCGGCAAGAACTCGTCGACGTCGCTGCTCGGCTGCTGACCGAGCAGGGACCCCGGTCGCTGTCCGCGCGGGCACTAGCACGCGAGACAGGCACGTCCACAATGGCCATCTACACGTACTTTGGCGGCATGCCCGGCCTGGTGAGGGCCGTCATCCGCGAAGGCTTCGCCCGGCTAGCTGACCGACTGGCGACGGTGCAGGCCAGCGACGACCCAGTCGCCGACAGCTTCCAGCTAGCCATCGCGTACCGGCAGTCCGCGCACCTGGCGCCTCACCTGTACGCGGTGATGTTCGGCGGTTCAAGCATCGCCGGGTTCCAACTGTCACAAGAAGACCGGCGCATCGGCCTCTACACACTGCGCGTAGCCCGGGATGCCATCACCCGATGCATTCAGGCAGGCCGGTTCCGTCCCACCGACCCCTGGTCCATCACCCAGCACACGTGGTGTCAGCTCCACGGCCTCGTCAGCCTCGAACTCGCCGGCTACCTCACCTCAACCCACCCGCCTGACGACGAGCTCCGCAAGTACCTACGAGACCTTGCGATTGGAGCCGGCGACACACTCGAGCAAGCCCAGGCATCGATAGCGCTAGCCCTAGACAGAGCGAACAGCACCTGACGGCAGCCCGCCGCGCCGACCGGTAGAAGCAACTCTCCTTCATTCTCTACCTTGGGCTCAATGTTCTGTCCTTCGCGCACCTGGATTACACCTCCGCGAAGACTGGAAAGGAACAGCGTCTGTCCCGTGTCGCTGCTCCGCGGTCGGTTGCGTCCGCTGGAGTGGT
>NZ_KQ058864.1 GCF_000982955.1 Micromonospora sp. HK10
GTAACGACCGGCGGCCCACCATCATTCCCCGGGGGGCCACACCCGCCGGGGCGGGGCGCTCTTGCTCGGCCGTTCACCCGTATACAACGACCCGCCCCCGCCAACCATTCCGCCGCCCGGGTGCCGCCCACCACCCCGAGAACCGGACAGACCGCACCGAACCGCCCAGCCCACGCAGGCCACCACCCCGTCGGTGGAACGCCATGGGTGTATCCGGACCCCGGAGACACCCATGACGTTCCACTCACCATCGCCCAACGCCCTCGGCGACCCACCGAACGGTGCGGCGACCGGCGACCGGCAGTTTCGGCTGGCGACCGGCGGCTGCGGCGGCTGGGACTGCCGAGTGGCGGCCGGCAGCCGGCGGTTCCGGCTGGCGACCGGCGATCAGCGGCTGTGGCGGCTGCTGCCCCGATCATCCTGGCAGGGCGCGTACGGCGGGCCGGGCGCACGCTCCGCTGCCAGCGTCGACCGGGACGGCGGGACGGCGGGACGGCGGGGCGGCGGGGCGGCGGGGAGGACGGGCATGACGACCGGAGGCGGCAGCGAACTGGTGCGCCGGCCTGGGCGTGGCGCCCGGGACTCCGGGCGCGGCGAGCCGACTCCGGCTGGATCAACTCGGCATGCGGCAAAGCGGCCCTTCCGACCAGCCGTACACCACGACTTGCCGCAACCGGAGTGGATCAAGGGACAACCGCCAAGGGGCCACGAACCCGGAGGCCACCAACGGGACAGGTGACCCGAACCGGCACGGCGAAGATGCGACGTCAGCGACGCCCGTGGCGGGCCCGCAGGTAGTCGCTCACCACGTACTCGCCGAGATCGTCGAGGTCCGGGGTGAACATCCGCCCCTTCGACCGCCGGGCGACGGCGTCCACGAACCGGCGCAGCCCCGGGTCGTCGCCCAGCATGAACACGTTGAGCGTGGCCCCGTACCGGGTCAGGTTGTCCACCTCGCGGACGGTCGCCTCGATGGTCTCGGGCAGCGGCGGCCAGTGGAAGTACGCCTCGCCGTCGTCCGGGTCGAGGTGCGCGGTCGGCTCGCCGTCGGTGACCACCAGCACCACCGGCTCGGCGCCCGGGTGGCGGCGCAGGTGCCGCGCCGCCAGCCGCAGCGCGTGCTGGAGGTTGGTGCCCTGCTCCAGGTCCGGTTCGACCGCGGCCAGTTCCTGCTGGGTCAGCGGCAGTGCCTGCCGGCCGAAGCCGATGATCTGCAACGCGTCCTGCGGGAAACGGGTGGCCACCAGGTGCGACAGCGCCAGCGCGGTCTGCTTCATCGGCCCCCAGCGCCCCTGGGAGATCATCGAGTACGACAGGTCGACGCAGAGCGCCACCGCCGCCGAGGCCCGCCGTTCGGTCTCGACCACCTCGAAGTCCTCGACGGCGAGCTGCACCGGCACCGTGGGTCCGGCCCGGCGTACCGCCCGGGTGAGGGTACGCACCACGTCGAGGGGTTGCTCGTCGCCGAACTCCCAGGGCCGTGAGGCGCCGCTGACCTCGCCGGCCGCCCCGGCGGAGCGCAGGTCGTGCTGGCCGCGCGGACCGGCGGTCAGGTCGGCGAAGACCCGCCGCAGGGCGGTGCCGGCGAGCCGGCGCAGCGCCTTCGGGCTGAGGGTCAGCCCGTCCGCGTCGCGGGTGACCCACCCCTGGCGGCGCAGCTCCTGCTCCAGCTCGCGCAGCCGGCGTACGTCGTCGGCGGCGTCCCGCCCGAGCGTGCGGGCCACCGCGTCGACGTCGACGTCGTCCAGGGTGGCGCCCGGGTGTTCCTGGTCGAGTGCGTCCAGCAGCTCGTCCAGTTCGGCGATCTCACCGAGCGCGCCGGTCGCCTCGCCGTAGCCGAGCGGCTGGTCGCCCCGGACCCGCTCGCCGCGCTGCCAGTTCAGGTCGGGGCGCAGCGCCCGCAGGTGCCCGTCGAGCTGCGACAGCTCCCCGGCGAGCTGGTCGCCGAGGGACTGGCGCATCAGCCCGGCCAGTTCCTCGCGTTGCCGGTCCGACAGCGACCGCATCAGCCGTTCGCCGGCCGCCGCCCGCCGGGCCAGCACGTCGACCAGCTCGTCGACGTCCCTGGGCCGCTCCGGGAAGAACTCGCCGTGCCGGCGCATGAACTCGGCGAACGCGTCGGTGGTGTCTTCGGCGCGGGCGTGCCGGGCGAGCAGGTCGTTCAGGTCGCGCATCATCTCGGCGAGCTGTCGCTGGGCGGCCGGGTCGGCGGCGGCCCGCGCCGCGTCGCGCAGCCCGGCGAAGCGCTGCTCCAGCACCTCGCCGCGCAGCCCGTCGAGAATCCGCTGGTACGTCTGCCGTGCCTCGTCGCTGGCCCAGTCGTACCCGGAGAGTTCCTCCACCGCCCGGGCGGTGGAGCGGGGCAGGTTGTCCAGCACGGCCTCGGCGAAGCGGGCGTCGTCGCCGTCCCGGCCGCGCAGCTCGTCCCGTTCGGCGGCGAGCGCCTGGTCGAGCAGGGCGCGGGCCCGGGTCACCGCGCCGTCCAGGTCGCCGCGGCGCAGCGCGTCGCGGCGCAGCCGGCGGGCCCGGGCCGCGAGGTCGTCCAGGCCGCCCCGGCCCTGCGGGCCACGGCGCAGCAGGTCGCGCAGCGCTTCGCGCAGGCTGCCGCCGGCGAGGACCTCGGCGCCGACCGCGTCGACGGCGGCCCGCACGTCGTACGGCGGGGCGAGCGGGTCGGGTCCGCCGCGCCACTGCCCGTACCGGAACCGGTTGCCGGCCACGGTCAGCCCCGGCCGCCGTAGACGGTGCGGCCGGACTCGGTGACGTCCTTGCCCAGCCGGCGGGTCAGGTGCAGCCCTTCGAGGACGAACTCCACGCCGGCGGCGGCCTCCTCCGGGCTGGGCGCGTCGCCGAGGCCGAGCCGGTCGAGTGCCTTGGCCAGCCCGGGCACGGTGCCGACCTGGCGCAGCAACTCGGCGGAGGAGACCAGCTCGCCGGTCTCGATGATGCCGCCCTCGGCGACCAGCGCGGTGAACCCGGACAGGTCCAGCCCGGCCAGCCGGGCCCGGAACGTCTCGGCGGTGGCAGTGCGCAGCAGGTGGGCCAGGACCTCGATCTCCCGCCCCTCCTCGCCGCTCTCGAACTCGACCTTGCCGCGCAGGGTGGAGGTCACCGAGACGGCGTCGCCCACCCGGGCCACCGGGGCCTCCGGCGACCGGCCGGATGCCCGGTCGACGTCTCCGGTGGTGCCGGTTCGGCCGGCCTCCCCCGGCGCCGCGGCGGCGAGCAGGCCGGAGCGGCGCAGCGCGGCGGCCGCGACGGTCTCGGCGGCGGCGATGGCGAACCGGGCGGAGACACCGGAGCGCGGGTCCACCGACGGTGATTCCCGGACCGCGCGGGCGAACCGGGCGAGCACCTCCAGCACGTGCTCCGGGACGGTGGCGACCAGGTCGGCCTCCTGCCGGATCAACGCCAGCTCCAGGTCGAGGTCGACCGGGTAGTGGGTGCGGATCTCCGCGCCGAAGCGGTCCTTGAGCGGGGTGATGATCCGGCCCCGGTTGGTGTAGTCCTCCGGGTTGGCGCTGGCCACCAGCAGCAGGTCCAGCGGCAGCCGCAACTGGTAGCCGCGGACCTGGATGTCCCGCTCCTCGAGCACGTTGAGCAGCGCCACCTGGATCCGTTCGGCCAGGTCGGGCAGCTCGTTGACGGCGAAGACGCCACGGTTGGTACGGGGTACGAGTCCGAAGTGGATGGTCTCCGGGTCGCCGAGGCTGCGCCCCTGGGCGAGCCGGATCGGGTCGACGTCACCGATCAGGTCGCCGACGCTGGTGTCCGGGGTGGCGAGCTTCTCGCCGTACCGCATGGAGCGGTGCAGCCAGCCGATCGGCAGGTCGTCGCCGTGCTCGGCGACCAGCGCCCGGGAGGCCGGGGTGAGCGGATGCATCGGGTGCTCGTTGAGCACCGAACCGGGCAGCACCGGGGTCCACTCGTCGAGCAGCGCGCCCAGCGAACGGATCAGCCGGGTCTTGCCCTGGCCGCGCTCACCGAGCAGCACCATGTCGTGGCCGGCGAGCAGGGCCCGCTCGACCTCGGGCAGCACCGTGTCCTGGTAGCCCACGATGCCGGGGAAGCGTTCCTCGCCGGAGCGCATCCGGGCGAGAAGATTGGCGCGGATCTCCTGCTTGACCGTGCGGTACTGATGGCCGGTCGCCCGCAACGCGCCGAGCGTGCCCGGCAGGTCGGCGGGCGGGACCGGGGGAACCTGGTTGGGAGCGGTCACCCGGCCAACGCTAGCGCGGCCGGGTGACCATCCGCCCGTCTTCAGCGCTGCCGTCCGGCCGGGCCCGGCCGGGGCCGCCCGCAGCGGGCGCAGCCGCCTCGGCGCCGCAGGTGGTACGCCAGGGTGGCCGCGCCGAGCGCGACGCCCCACAGCGGCCAGAGCAGCATCGGCGCGGAGGTCAGACTGAACCCGCCGGCCAGGTGCCAGAACTCGGGGTTGCTCATCAGGCCCAGGGTGGCCGCCGTCACCGACAGCGCCACCAGCGTCGCCGGGACGACCGCCAGTTTGATCGGTACCCGCCGACCGGCCAGCCCCGGCAGCCAGCGGGGGAACCGCTCGCCCCAGGGGCGGACCAGCCCGAGGGTGAGGATCGCCCCGACGGTGGCGAAGCCGCCCAGCCCCGCCCCGGCCCAGACCAGTCCGGTCTCCCGCATCTCGGCGAGGAAGCCCCGGGAGATGCCGAGCGGGATGCCGGCCGCCCAGGCGAACCGGGTGACCGCGTAGGTGACCGGGATGGCGGCGGCGGTGTACGCGGCCCAGCGCCCCCAGCGGGCCGCCGCGGCCGGCGTGGTCCAGCCGCGCTCGTGGTCGTTCCGGCCGCAGGCCGGGCAGGCGCCGACGGTCCGGCGCTGCCAGAGCAGCAGTGCCCCGGCCAGCAGGACGCCCCCGATCAGGGCGGCGCAGCGGGCGGCCAGCGGCCAGTCGAAGATCTGCCCGTAGTCGACCGGCGGCCAGCCGAACGGCGCGCCGATGAGCAGGATCGGCAGGTAGCCGAGCACGATCAGCACCCGGGCGTCGGGGACGACCACGGCCAGCGCGAACGCGACCGTCCAGCCGTAGCCGAGCAGCAGTGCGCGGGGCAGGCCGGGCCGGCGTACCGGCACCGGGCCGCTCATGGCCAGGGCCGCGACGGCCGCGACCAGCAGCAGCCCGGCGAAGAGCGGGGCGCCGACGTCCGCCGGCACCAGTCGGAGCAGGCTGACGTCGCCGCCGTGCGGGTCGTTGGCGCCGAACGGGTAGCCGGCGCCGGTCAGGGTGCTGAGCAGGGCGAGCACGCCCCAGCCGCCGAGCCAGGCGGCGGCGAGCGGGGCGGCCAGGTCGAGCCGGGTCCGGATGGGCCGGCCGGGTGGGGCATCGGTCGTTGTCGTCATGCCCTCAGCCTCGGCCGGTCCGGCTCCGGATCCCTCCCGCGCCGGGGTGGACCGCCTCCCCCATGGGAGGGACCGGTCAGCCGGTCGGGACCACGAAACCCGACTCGTACGCGGCGATCACCGCCTGGGTGCGGTCGCGCACCCCGAGCTTGGCCAGCACGTTGCCGACGTGGGTCTTGACCGTCTCCACGCCGACGACCAGCCGGTCGGCGATCTCCGGGTTGGAGAGCCCGGCGGCCATCAGCCGCAGCACCTCGCCCTCCCGTTCGGTGAGCCGGGCCGCGCGCAGCCCGTCGCCGCCCCGACCGCCGTACGCGCCGGCGAGCCGCCGGATCGCCGCTGGGAAGAGCAGCGACTCCCCCGCGGCCACCACCCGGATCGCCTCCACCACCTCCGCCGGGCGGGCCCGCTTGAGCAGGAAGCCGCTGGCCCCGGCGCGGAGCGCCGCGTAGACGTACTCGTCGTTGGCGAACGTGGTGACGACCAGCACGCGGGGCGGGTCGGCGGAGGCGGCCAGCAGCCGCCGGGTGGCCTGGATGCCGTCGATGGCCGGCATCCGGACGTCCATGAGCACCACCCGGGGGCGCTGCCGGGCCACCAGCGACGGCACCTCGGCGCCGTCCGCGGCCTCGCCGACCACCCGTAGGTCCGGCTGGGCGTCCACGATCGCCCGCAGGCCGACGCGGATCAGCTCGTCGTCGTCGACGATCAGCACGTCGATGGTCACCCGGTCTCCTCCGTCCGCGTCGGCAGGCTCACCCGGACCAGCCAGCGGTCGCCCTCCCGGCCGGCGGTGAGCTGCCCGCCGAGCAGCAGCACCCGCTCCCGCATCCCGTCCAGGCCACGCCCGCCGCCACCCGGCCCGCCGGTCTCGCGCAGCGCGTTGACCAGCTCGATCTCCAGACCCCCGGCGGGTACGGCCACCCGCAGGCGCACCGGCCCCCGGCCGTGCCGGGCCGCGTTGGTCAGCCCTTCCTGCACGATCCGGTATCCCTCGCGGGACACCACGGCGGGCAGCCCGCCGAGCGGCCCGCTGATCCGGGACTCCACGGCGAGGCCCGCGGCCCGGGTGTCGGCGACCAGCCGGTCCAGCCCGTCCAGGGTGGCCTGCGGCGCGGTCGGCGCGGGCGACCGCCCGTCCGCCGTCTCGCGGAGCAGCCCGAGCACGTGGTCCAGGTCGTCCATGGCCCGTCGGCTGGTCTCCTCGATGGCGCGCAGCGCCCGGCGGGTGAATTCCGGGTCGGTGTCGAGCAACTCGCGGCCGGCCCCGGCCTGGAGGGTCGCCACCGTCAACGCGTGCCCCACCGAGTCGTGCAGCTCGCGGGCGAGCCGGTTGCGCTCGGCCAGCCGGGCCGTCCGGGCCTCCAGGGCGGCGATCCGTTCGGCCTGCGCCGGGCCGAGCAGCACCGGCGCCATGGAGGCGGCGAGCCCGCCCAGCCCGGCCACCGCGTAGCCGAGCGCGACAAGGAGCGCCAGCCCGGCCAGACCCGCCACGACCGGGTGGCCGGGGTCGAGCGGGCCGAAGCCGTCGCCGGGCACCCCGCCGGTGTCCAGGCCGGTGAGCCCGGCCAGGAAGACCAGGCCGATGGGTAGGACGCTGATCGCCGCGAACAGCACCGCCGCCCCGGTGAGCAGGTGCAGGGCGATCCAGAGCGCGGCGCGCAGCCGGGTTTCCCGGTCCGTCCGGTGGCCGGGGACGGGCTCGGGCAGGTCGACCGCGAGCAGCGCCCGGGCGGCCGCGATCTCCAGCGCCCGGCTGCCGGCCAGGAACACCGGTACGGCGGCGAGCGCGACGGCCACCAGCAGCAGCCCGAACCCGATCGGGCGGGGCACCCCGGGCCCGCCGAGCAGTTGGGCGAAGGCCACCGCGAGCAGGCCGTACGGCAGCGCGAGCACGCCGCCGAGCAGCAGGAACACGGCGCGTCGCCAGGTGCTTGCGCGCACCAGCGGCGCCAGCGCGGCCCGGATCGTCACCGGCCCATTCTGCCGTCCGACGGCGCTGCACCGACTCCCCCGCAACGGGGAGACACGGTGCCGCCGGCCGCCATCGTCAGCGCCGGCCGGACTGATCGCGCCGGCCGTCCGCCGGCCCGGCGCCTGGTTGGCGGCGCGCCGCGCTCAGCGGTGCTCGCGCACGTACGCCTCCGGGTCCTTGTCCCGGAACGGCAGGTTGCGACCGTTCTTGTGCTCGCCGTAGAACGTCAGCCAGCGGGCGCCCAGCTCGGCCCGCAGCTCCACGCCGGCGTGCCGGCGGAAGTCGGGCAGCGCCTCGTCCTCCTCCTCGGCCAGGTGCTCGCTGTTCTCCCGGCGGGCCTTCCACACCGCCGCCCACCAGGCGTCGGAGCCGACCTCGTGCAGCTTCGACTCGGCGATCGCGTCGCGGATCTTGTTGTGGTCGCCGACCGCGTCCGCGGTCTCGTCCTCGCCGTCGTCGCCGTGCCGGACCAGGTGCGGGTAGAGGATCGCCTCCTCCGCCTCGGCGTGGATGTCCAGGTGCAGGGCGAGCGCCTCCCAGATCGCCAGCAGCTCGTCGGGGTCGCGGGCATCGTCGAGCCGGGCGAAGCCCCGCCGGAAGGAGGCGTGGTCGTCGAGGATCAGGGCCGTGATGTCGTCCATGATGGTCACCTCCGGGTACGGGCGCGGATCAGCTTGGGTACGGCGGCCAGCCCGGTGACCGGCCGGAACGCGTGCGCGGCGGTACGCAGGGCGGCGTACTCGTCGTCGGCCAGGTCGATCTCGGCGGCGGCGGCGTTGCGTTCCACCTGCTCCACCCCGGAGGCGCCGGGGATGGCCACCACGTTGGGGTGGCGCAGCAGGTACGCCAGGGCGATCTGGCTCGGGGTGGCGTCGTGCGCGGCGGCCACCTCGCGCAGGGTGGCGATCAGGTCGGTGCCGCGTGCCAGGTTCTCCGGCAGGAAGTACGGGTTGGCCCGGCGCACCGCCCCGCCCGGCGGGTTGCCGGCGTCGTAGCGGCCGGACAGGAAGCCCTGCGCGAGCGGGCTGTACGCGATGACGATCCGGCCGGCCTGCTCCGCGTACGGGATCAGGTCTTCCTCGGGGCCGCGGTCGACCATGCTGTAGCGGACCTGGTTGCTCAGCACCCGGCGGCCCAGCGCGGCCTCGGCGAACCGCCAGCGGCGCAGGCTGTAGTTGCTGCACCCGACCTCGCCGACCAGCCCGACGTCCTGGAGGGCGCGCATGCCGCGCATGGTGGTGGTGTCGGCGACCACCGGGTTGGGCTGGTGGACCTGGTAGAGGTCGATGCCGGCCACACCGAGCCGGGCGGCGGAGGCGACGGCGCGTTGCTGCACCACGGGAGCGACCGGCAGCACCGGGAAGATCTTGGTGGCCACCACCACCCTGCCCCGGTCCGGGCCGAGCGCCGCGCCGAGGATCCGCTCGCTGCGGCCGAACCCGTAGACCTCGGCGGTGTCGAAGAGGGTGACGCCCAGGTCCAGCGCCCGCCGCACGATCTCACTGGCCCGGCGCTCGTAGTCGGGGCCGTAGCCCCACTCGCGCGAACCGAACTGCCAGGTGCCCAGGCCGATCTTGGAGATCGGCTTGGCGGTGTCGACCGGGACGAAACGCATGGGGTCGAAGCTACCCAAGCCGGCGGGCCGGCACGCCCGTTCCGGCGTCCGGGGTGGCACGCCCGTTCCCGCGTCGGGATCGGAACGGGCGGGAGCTGGCCGCCTCCGGCCCGGACCGGGGCCGGCCGGGACTAGGGTCGACGGCGTGACCTACCTCGCCACCGACGACCGTTACGACGCGATGACCTACCGGCGCAGCGGGCGCAGCGGCTTGCGGCTGCCCGCCATCTCGCTCGGGTTGTGGCACAACTTCGGCCCGGACCGGCCGTACGAGCGGCAGCGGGACATCGTCCGGCGCGCCTTCGACCTCGGCATCACCCACTTCGACCTGGCCAACAACTACGGCCCGCCGCCCGGTTCGGCGGAGGAGAACTTCGGCCGGATGCTCGCCACCGACCTGCGGCCGTACCGGGACGAGCTGGTGATCTCCACAAAGGCGGGCTACCTCATGTGGCCCGGCCCGTACGGCGAGTGGGGCTCCCGCAAGTACCTGATCTCGTCGCTGGACCAGTCGCTGCGCCGGATGGGCCTGGACCACGTCGATGTCTTCTACTCGCACCGGTTCGACCCGGACACCCCGCTGGAGGAGACGATGGGCGCGCTGGACACGGCCGTCCGTTCCGGCAGGGCGTTGTACGTCGGCATCTCCAACTACACCTCGGAGCAGACCGAGCGGGCCGCGGCGATCCTGCGCGACCTGGGCACCCCGCTGCTGATCAACCAGCCGTCGTACTCGATGCTCAACCGCTGGACCGAGTCCGACGGGCTGCTGGACACGCTGGAGCGGGTCGGCGCCGGCTGCATCGCGTACAGTCCGCTCGCCCAGGGCCTGCTCACCGACCGCTACCTGCGCGGCATCCCGGCGGACTCGCGGGTGCGCACCAGCGTCTTCCTCAACGAGAGCGATCTGACCGAGGAGAAGATGGCCACCATCCGCGGCCTGGCGGCGATCGCCGAGCGGCGCGGGCAGACCCTGGCCCAGCTGGCGCTGGTCTGGGCGCTGCGGGACCCGCGGATGACCAGTCTGATCATCGGGGCGAGCAGCGTCGCCCAGCTCGAGGGGAACGTGGCCGCCCTGGACAACCTCGACCTCTCGGCCGAGGAACTCGCCGAGATCGACCGCCACCTGGGCTGAACCGGCCGGGCAGCGGTGGCGGCCTCACCAGGTCCGGCGACGAACGGCGCGGTGGTTGCGGATCCCGCAGGGCCGGCCCACCGGCCCGCCGCCGGGACGGCGCAACCGCAGCCCGACCAGGGTGGCCAGCAGCACGCCGGCCAGCACCGCCGCCGCGACCACCGGGCGGCGCGGGCCGCCGCCCGCCTCGGTCACGGCCGCCACCGGCGTCCCCTCTCCCGGACGGTCACCCCGCTCGCCGGCCGGGGCCGACGCGAGGGTACGCGGTGCCGCCGCGCCCGCCGGGGGCGTCGCCGACCGGCCGGTACGCGGCCGCGAGGCGGTCGCCGCCGACCGGAACACCACGTCGGAGCAGGAATAGTAGGTGTCCTGGGTGTCCGAGTTCTGCCAGATGACATAGATGATGTGCCGGCCGGTCCGGTCCGCCGGCAGCCGCCCCGACATCTGGTACGCGCCGCCTCGGATCGGCGGGTCGGTGGCCGTGAGGAACGGCTTCGCCTCGACGTCGGCCCAGTTCAGGCGCCGGGTGGGGGCGTATCCGTCGGTGGTCACGTAGAGCCGGAAGGTGCCCCGGTGCGGGATGGTGGTGCGGTAGCGGAAGGTGTAGCGGGCGCCGGCGGTGAGCGTGGTGGCCGGCCAGTCGGCGCGCGGCAGGTCCAGCCCCCGGTACGCGGAGAGCCCTCCGCTGCACAACTCGCCGTCGGGGATGCGGTCCCGGTCCCGGCCGTCGACCCGGGCGACCCGGATGTTGTCCCACTCGCGGACGGCGGCGCCCGCGGCGACGGCCGCCCGGCAGGCCGGTGTGCCGGACCGGCCGCCCTCCGGGCCGCAGGCGGCCGCCCGGCTCAGCGGGCTGGTCGGCGCGCCGTGCGCCTGCGCCGGCCCGGCGGTGCCGCACAGGGTCACGGTGGCGGCCGCGGCAGCGGCGAGGATTCGACGACGTACGGCCATGGGTGGACCTCCGGCCGGTGGTACGGGCGCGGGCCGGCAAAGGTTCGACCCGGGGCCGATTGCGTGGCGTGACCCGGGTCCGGGCGCGGCGGGTCGCGCCCGGCGGCGCGGCCCGACTACCGGCGCCCCGCCGCGCTCGACGGGGGCCGGCATCGGTCGTCCGGAGCCGCCCTCGGAGTGGCGGCGGTCCGGTCGGGTCAACCGAACGGACCGCGTCGGCGTCGCGGGACCTCGCCGAGCGGGGCGGGGTCCTACAGTGACGGCACCCCCGAGCCAGCAAAGGAGCGCGCCGTGCCCGAGCCGCCGCCGACGCCAGATCCGCCCCCGGCCGCCCCCGCGGCCGGGCCCTCGGCGGGTGCCGCCGCCGTCCCGCCGTACCTGCTCGTCATGCCCGACGTGGCGGGCGGGCCGCCCGGTGTCGTCTGGCCCGGCCGGGAGGGCGAGCCCGCCTGGGCCATTCCGGTCGTCGTGCCACCGGGCACGCGCGGCTACGCGGTCTTCCTGCCGCTGGTCCCGCCGGGCGAGGCGCCGGACGCGGCGCGGATCGTGCTGCCCGCGCCGGGCGTGCCCACCCAGGCCACCGCCCCGGCCGTCGAGGTCACCACCCCTGCCGCCCCGGCCAACCCACCGACCGGCACCGCCCCGGCCGCTGGCGGGGACCCGGCCGCCACCGCACCGGCCGCCCCGGCCGCTGGCCCGGCGACCGGCGACGCGGACCCGGGGGCCGGCGGACCCGACCTCGGGTCCGGAGACGGGGTGACGGTGACCGCACCCGGCGAACCGGCTCCCGCAGCCGAAGCGACGACCGCCGCCGGCCGGAGCGCACCGGCAACGGCGGGAACCGGCACCACTGGCCAGCTGCCGCCGGGCGCGGCGGCCCCGGCGGCGTCGTCCGGGACCGTAGCGCCGGCCGGCGGCCCCGGATCCGGGACCGCGCAGCCGGGCGGGCCGGCCGTGCCGCCGGGCCTCGCGCCACCGGTGCCGCAGCCCTGGGGCGCGGCACCGCCGCCCGGCGGGTTCTGGGTCCCCCGGCCGCCCGGGCCGCGGACCTCGTTCCTCGGGGCCCGCTGGCCGGAGCCGAAGCAGGCCACCGGGCGGGCGGTTCCGCTCGCCGTGCTGGCCGGCGCGCTCGGCACCGCCTTCTTCGTGCCGCTGAACGCGGTCGGCATCGGCTGGTTCCTGGGCTGGCTCACGCTGACCCTCGGCGTGCTGGTGGGCGTACGCCGGCGCACCGCCGAACTGCCGCGCACCGAGCGGCTGATCCGGGGTGGCTGGGCCGCGGCGGCGCTGGCGCTGCTGGCCGTACTGGCCTTCCGCAACGCCTGGTGGCTGGTGACGTTCTGCGTGCTCGGCGCGCTGGGCTGCGCCACCCTGGCCATCGTCGGCGGCCGGCTGGTCCGGTCGATCCTGTTCGGGCTGGTGGCGGCACCGTTCGCGGCGTTCCGCGGCCTGCCCTGGGTACGCCGGCACATCAGCGCCTCGCCCGAGGCCGCGATGGTCCGCCGGATCATCGGGTCGGTGGTCGCCACCGTACTGGTGCTGGTCGTCTTCGGTGCCCTGCTCGCCTCCGCCGACGCGGCGTTCGACGAGGTCCTCAGCGCGATCGTCCCGGAGATCAACATCGGTACGGTGTTCCGCTGGATCTTCCTGGCCGCCGTCGGTGGCCTGATCGCCGTCGCGGCGGTCTACACCCTGGCCGCGCCGCCCGACCTGTCCACCGTGGACCGGCCGGCCCGCCGCCGCCTCGGCCTGCTCGAGTGGGCCCCGGCCATCGGGGCGCTCACCCTGCTCTTCGCCGGTTTCGTGGTGGTGCAGTTCACCGTGCTCTTCGGCGGCGAGGGGCACGTGCGGAAGGTGGCCGACCTCAGCTACTCCGAGTACGCCCGCAGCGGCTTCTGGCAGCTGCTCTTCGTCACCCTGCTGACCCTCGCCGTGCTGGGCGGGGTCAGCCGCTGGGCCAGCCGGGAGCGGCCGCTCGAACGTACCCTGCTGCGCGTGCTGCTGGGCCTGCTCAGCGCGCTCAGCGTGGTGATCGTGGTGTCGGCGCTGTCCCGGATGTGGACCTACCAGAAGGTCTACAGCTTCACCGGTGAGCGGATCTTCGTGATGGCGTTCGAACTGCTGCTCGGGGCCGTGTTCCTGATGATCCTGGCGGCGGGCGTCCGGTGGCAGGGGCGGTGGATCCCCGGCTCGACGGTGGCGCTGGCCGTGGTGATGCTGCTCGGGTTGGCCGCGCTCAACCCGGAGGACTACGCCGCCCGGCGCAACATCCTGCGGTACGAGCAGACCGGCAAGATCGACGCCTGGTATCTGCGGGCCCTCTCCGCCGACGCCACGCCCGCCCTGACCCGGCTCCCCGATCCGGTCCGCCGCTGCACCCTGAGCTGGATCGCCGACGACCTCGACGAGTCCGACCCCTGGTACGCCTGGAACCTGGGGCGGTACCGGGCCCGGCAGGCCCTCGACCGGGTCGGTCCGGATGCCGTGGGCGGCCCGAAGGACTGCCGTCGGGCCGACCAGTTCGACCTGCCCAAGAGCCGCCGGCCGCGGTGACGCCGGGCCCGGGCCGCCCGCCCCGCCGGGCGGCCCGGGCCCACCTGCCCGAGCCGTCGGCGCGGGCCGGGCTAGGGGCGTGGCGGGTCGGCCGCCTCGACCCGTCGCCGGGCGCCGAGTTGTTCGTCGAGGACCACCGCGCTGCTGATCAGCGAGAGGTGGCTGAACGCCTGCGGGAAGTTGCCGGTCTGGTCGCCGTTCGGCGCGATCTCCTCCGAGTAGAGGCCCAGGTGGGTGCTGTAGGTGAGCATCTTCTCGAAGATGAGCCGGGCCTCGTCGAGCCGCCCGGACCGGGCGAGGGCCTGGACGTACCAGAAGGTGCACATGGTGAAGGTGCTCTCGCTGCCGGGCAGGCCGTCGGGCGACGCGTCCGGGTCGTAGCGGTAGACGAGGCTGTCCGAGACGAGTTCGGTCTCCATGGCCCGCAGCGTCGACTGCCACAGCGGATCGGTCGGCGTCACGAATCCGACGGACGGCATCACGAGCAGCGAGGCGTCCAGCACGTCCGTCCCGTAGTGCTGGACGAACGCGCGGCGCCCGGGATGGAAGCCCCGGTCCATGACCTGGTGGTAGATCCGGTCGCGGACGCTCATCCAGCGGCCGATGTCGCCCGGCCGCCCGCGCCGCAGCGCGACGCGGATCGCCCGGTCGAGGGCGACCCAGGACATCAGCCGGCCGTAGGTGAAGTTCCGCCGGCCGCCGCGGGTCTCCCAGATCCCGTCCTCGGGCTGGTCCCAGTTGTCGCAGAGCCAGTCGACGAGCTTCACCGTGTTCAGCCACGCCTCGTGGAAGGGGGCCAGTCCGTGACCGTCGACGAGTTCGAGCGCGTTGAGCATCTCACCGTAGATGTCGAGTTGGAGCTGGCCCGCCGCGCCGTTGCCGATCCGCACCGGCGCGGAGGCGCGGTAACCCTCCAGGTGGTCGAGGGTCTCCTCGGCGAGTTCGGGTGAGCCGTCGATCCGGTACATGATCTGCAACGGCACACCGCTCTCACCGGCCTCCTGGACCCGGTCGTTCACCCAGCGCAGGTACCGCTCGGCCTCCTCGGTGAAGCCGAGGCCGAGCAGCGCGTGCACCGAGAATGACGCGTCGCGGATCCAGGTGTAGCGGTAGTCCCAGTTGCGCGGGCCGCCGACCTGCTCCGGCAGCCCGGCGGTGGGGGCGGCGATCAGCGCCCCGGTCGGCGCGTAGGTCATCAGTTTCAGCGTGATCGCGGAGCGTTCGACCATCTCCCGCCACCGCCCGGTGTACCGGGAGCGCTCGAGCCAGCGCCGCCAGAACCCCTCGGTATCGACCAGCAGGTCGTGCACCTCGGCCGGGGCGTACGCGCGCGGCGGCTCCGGCGAGCCGGTTTCCAGGACCACGCCACCGGCCTCGCCCTCGCGCAGGGTGGCCACCACGCAGACGCCCTCTTCGCTCCGCCGGTACTCGTAGGTCTCGGTGAGCCGTTCGGCGTACCGGACCACGTTCAAGGTGAGGGAGTGCGCCGGCGTACGGAAGGTGGTCCCGTCCGGGTGCATCTCCATCTCGTGCGGGTCCCGGCCGTAGTTGAAGCGGGGCCGGCAGTCGACCCGGAACCGCATGCTGCCCCGCACCACCTGCAGGATCCGGACCAGCCGGTGCCGGTCGGTTGCCTGGTCGCCCGCGACCGGCATGAAGTCCACCAACTCGCCCACGCCGTCGGCGCTGAGGAAGCGGGTGATCAGGATCGGCGTGCCGGGCAGGTAGAGCTGCTTGCTCACATAGTCGACGCCGTCGGGCGAGATCTGGAAGTGGCCGCCCTTAGCACGGTCGAGCAGACCGGCGAAGAGACTGGGCGAGTCGAACCGGGGTGCGCAGAACCAGTCGATCGTGCCGTCCCGGGTCACCAACGCCGCGGTCTGCAGGTCACCGATCAGGCCATGGTTCTCCACCGCAGGATATGCGTCCACCTGTCCTCCCCCGCTCATCCCGGCCGCGGCACGACTACCCCTGACCTGGCCCGACACACCCGGATGCCCCTGCCGGGCGGGCCGCTTCGGCCCGATCCGGCCCGGCGGCCGGCCATCTGCACATACCATTCGCGGGTGCCTGAGTCGATTGACCGGTTTTTCGACCGCCTGCCGTCGCTGGCCCCCAGGATCCTTCGCGGGCCGACGCACGGGCTCATGCGGATCGATCTCGACGTCGGTCACCGGACCGAGCACTGGCTGGTGGCCATGGGCCCGGGCACGGCCGTGGTGTCCCGCGGCAACGCGGAGGCCGACGCGGTGTGGCAGAGCGACATGGACCTCTTCGCCGACCTGGTGGCCGGACGCTCCCAGGGCATCGCGGCGGTGCTCCGCAACGACGCGACGATCAGCGGGGAGCTGTCCCTCTTCCTGGCGTTCCGGCGCTTCTTCCCGGAACCCGCCGGCGCGCAGGACCCGCGCGGGGTCGGCCGCCAGTCGGTCCACACCGGAGGCGGTCGCCGGTGAAGCAGTTGATCAGCATCCTGGACGGGAACACGTTCGTCGTCTCCGACGGCTGCGGGGACATCGAGGAGTCCTTCACCTACCCCATGGGGCTCTTCTCGTTCGACACCCGGTTCCTCTCCACCTGGATCCTCACCCTGGACGGCGCGCGCCTGCATGCCCTCTCCGTCGACGAGGAGACGTCCTACGGCACCACGTACTTCCTTGTGCCCGGTGAGCCCAGCCACTACGTGGACGCGAAGATCTCCGTCCAGCGGCACCGGGCGATCAACGGCAGCTTCGAGGAGACCCTCACCGTGTTCAACCACAACACGGACGCGGTCGAGGTCACCGTCCGAGTGGATGTCGGTGCCGACTTCGCGGACCTGTTCGAGATCAAGAACGCGCAGCGGAAACTCGGCCGGGCGACCGTCGACCTCGACGACGGCAACCTGCGCTTCAGCTACCGGCGGCAGAAGTTCCACCGCGAGGTGGTAATCAGATCCTCCACCGAGGCGCAGGTGGACGAGCGGGGCATGTCGTTCCGGGCCCGCCTCGAACCGCACGGGGAGTGGCAGACCCGGTTGCGGGCCACGGCCCGGATCATCGGCGCCAACGGCCGGGACTTCCGGGAGACCCTGCCGTTGGGTCCGGACCGGCCGGTGCCGGAGATCCGCGACGAGCGCCGCGAGTTCCTGGCCTCCGCGCCGCTGCTGCGCTCCGACAGCGAGGCACTGTCCCAGGCCTACCAGACGAGCCTGCGGGATCTCGCCGCGCTCCGGTACGAGTCGATCACCCTCGGCGCCCGGCTGGTGGCCGCCGGCCTGCCGTGGTTCATGACCCTGTTCGGCCGGGACAGCATCTTCACCTGCCTACAGGCCCTGCCCTTCATGCCGGCGGTGGTCGAGCCGACGATCGTCATGCTCGCCGGCCTGCAGGGCAGCCGCCTGGACGACTTCCGCGACGAGGAGCCCGGCAAGATCCTGCACGAGCTGCGCTACGGCGAACTCGCCGGGTTCGAGGAGCAGCCGCACTCCCCCTACTACGGCTCCGCCGACTCCACGCCGCTGTTCGTCATCCTCCTCGACGAGTACGAACGCTGGACCGGCGACGTCGAACTCGTCCGCCGGCTGGAGCACCCGGTCCGCGCGGCCCTCGACTGGCTCGACACCTTCGGCAACATGCTCGGCACCGGATACGTCTACTACCAGACCCGCAACCCGCGGACCGGGCTGCTCAACCAGTGCTGGAAGGACTCACCCGACGCCATCTCGTACCACGACGGGCGGCTGCCCTCCTACCCGCTGGGCACCTGCGAGCTGCAGGGCTACGCGTACGACGCGAAGATCCGCGGGGCCCGGCTCGCCCGGGAGATCTGGCACGATCCGGCGTACGCCGACCGGCTCGAACGCGAGGCGGGCGAGCTGAAGCAGCGCTTCAACCGCGACTTCTGGCTGGCCGACCGCGAGTACTACGCCCTCGGCCTGGACCGGGACGGCAAGCCCATCGACTCGCTGTCGTCCAACATCGGGCACCTGCTGTGGAGCGGGATCGTCGACGAGGACCGCGCGCCGGCCGTCGTGCGGCACCTGCTGGGCTCGGCGCTCTTCTCCGGCTGGGGCGTGCGGACGCTGGCCACCACCGAAGGCCGGTACAACCCCGTCGGCTACCACGTCGGCACCGTCTGGCCCTTCGACAACTCGATCATCGCCTGGGGGCTGGCCCGTTACGGGTTCCGGGAAGAGGCGGGCCGGATCGCGACCGGGATCCTCGCCGCCGCCCACTGTTTCAACGGCCGCCTGCCGGAGGCGTTCGCCGGTTTCCCCCGCACCCAGACCAACTATCCCGTCGAGTACCCCACCGCGTGCAGTCCCCAGGCCTGGTCCGCCGGCACCCCCCTGCTGCTGCTGCGGGTCCTGCTCGGCCTGCGACCGCACGAAGGGCACCTGATCATCGATCCCGACGTGCCCGACGGGATGGGCCGCATCGAACTCCTCGACATCCCGGGCCGCTGGGGCACCATCGACGCCCTCGGCCGCAGCCGGGACCGGATCGGGCTGGAACAGAGCATGACCCGCTACGCCCAACCGTGAGCGCGCCGGCGGGGAGGCGGCGGACCGGTGCCGGGGCCGGCGCGCCGTCCCACGCACCACGGGGGCGGCGTCGATGACGGACCTCGTCGAGCCTTCTGCCCTCGGCCGATTTCGTTGATCTGCGCGCCCCGCGTCGTGTCGGGTGGGCACCATGCCGCCCGAATCAGCGCCGCTCCGCTTCCCCCGTTCCTCGCCGTACTGGCCGGTGGTCAGCCACCCCCTGCTGCGACGGGTCCTGCCCGGCCTGGCGGTGTCCGCGCTCGGCGACGGCATGGCACTCGTCGCCGTGACCTGGCTGGCCCTCCAGCTCGCGCCCCCGGCACAGCGCGGCACCTGGACCGCGCTCGCGGTGGCGGCGTACCTCCTGCCCAGCGCCGCCGGGTCGATGATCTTCGGCCGGTTTCTGGCCGGTCTGAGCGGCGCCCAGCTCGCCAGCTGGGACGCCCGCCTGCGGGCGGTCGCGCTCGCGGCGATCCCCGCCGCCCACCTTGCCGGGGTCCTCGACATCGGCCTGTACGTGGCCCTGCTCGCCGCGGCCTCCCTGCTGCGCTCGTGGGGGTCCGCCGGCCGCTTCACCCTGATCGCCGAGCTGCTGCCGCGACGACACCACCTGCCGGCCAACGCGGTGCTCGGCATCCTCGGCAACGCCGCCACCATCGTCGGTCCCCCGCTGGCGGGCGTCATGATCAGCTTTGCCGGACCGGTGTGGGTCATCGCGATCGACGCGGCGACGTTCGCCGTCCTGGCGCTCACCTACCGTCTCGCCATCCCGACCCCGAAGACCCGGACAGATCCGCGCGGGTCCGCCGCCTCCCGCACGGCCGGCTTCGAGATCATCCGTCGCAACCGGTCCCTGCTCGGCCTGCTGGTGCTGACCTTCGGGTTCTTCCTGTTCTTCGGCCCGTTCTACGTGGCCATGCCCGTCCTCGTCACGGAGGACCTGGGCGCGTCCGCCACGACCCTCGGGCTCTACTACACGGCGTTCGGCGCGGGTTCCCTCCTCGGCGGCCTCGCCACCGGCTACCTGCACCGCTGGCCGCTCTGGCCGACCACCATCGGGATCGTGGTCGGGTTCGGCGTCGCCATGCTGCCGCTCGGCCTGGGTACGCCCGTCGGCCTGTCGCTGCCGGCCTTCGCCCTGGCCGGCCTCATCTGGGCGCCGTACGGGTCCACGTCGATGGCGCTGTTCCAACGCAGCGCCACCACCACCGAACTGCCCCAGGCCCTGGCCGCCAACGGCGCTGTCACCGTGCTGGCGGTGCCCCTGGGCACCCTGCTCGGCGGCCCGTTGACGGCCGCCCTGGGCGCCCGCCCGACGCTGCTGCTGTGCGCCGCGGCGACCATCGCCCTCGGCGTGGTCGCCGCCGGCCTGACCCGCCTGCCCGGCCGGACCGCCCCGGACCGAGGAGGAGCACCCGACGGGCCCCGGGAACGTGCGGCCGCCGGATCCTGAGGCGGTCCCCGGCGCCCGTCCGGCACGCAGCGGCCGGAGCAGAAGATACGCGTACCTCTGCCCGAACTAGGCGGTCCCACCCGGCGAGGCACGGCCCGGGCCCGGTCTCCCCCGCCGCTTCGCCACGACGATGACGACGACCGCCAGTGCCGCCGCCACGAACAGGGCACCGAGGATGAGGACGATGCCCAGCACGGCGAGACCCACCGCGCCGATCGGACCACCCGGACCGGTCTGGTCGCGCTCCGCCGCCGGCGGCGGGGCGTCGTCGGGCAGGCCGTCGTCGCCCGCGTCGAAGTCGAGCGCGCGCGGGCGCACCTGGGCGGTCGCGCCGAGCCACACGTCGCCGTGCTGGTCGGGCGCCGCCGTGTGGAACGACTGGCCGACCGCCGTCGACACGTCGGCGTACCGCTGCTGGAACGCCGGCTGTGGCAGCTGGGCGAAGGGCACATCGGCGAAGTCCACCCCGCCGTCCACGTAGGTGAACGTGTAGCGGTAGCGGCCGGAGACGACGCTCTTGGTGACCTTGTACTCGCCCTTCCGGTACGACTTCACGTACGCGTCGAAGGTCTGGCGCGGCGTCCAGCGCCGCGTGGCCGGCCACCGGCTGACGTCCCCGCTGTCGATCATCGGGACGAGGGCGCCGGTGTGCCGCTGGCGGTACCACTCGGCGGCGACCCGGGCGAGGTAGACCTTCCGCAGGTCGGCGAAGCGCGGGGAGGTGTTCACCGCGGCCTCGACCTTCGGCAGGATCAGCTTCCGGTAGACCTTGTCCATCCGCGCGCTGGGCACCGGGCAGGCCGGGTCACCGACCTTGCCGTTGGACACCTGCGCCTCGGATTTGACCTCCAACGGGGCGTCGACGATGTAGAGGCCGCCGTTGTCCTCGTAGACCGAGGCCGGCTTCGGCACGATCCACTGCCGGGTGACGGCGCACTCCCGGAGCCGCTTGGGATCGGGCTTGCCCCAGAACTGCAGACCGAGGGCGGTCCTGGGGTCGGTCAGCCGGGCGGCGAGCCGCTTCATGTCGAGGTCCGCCTCCAGCAGGATCCGCCCCACGTCGGTGGTGGCCAGCCGGCGGTCGATGATCCGGTCCGGCTCGTTCGGGTTGAGGTTGACCCAGAACGTCGACGTCGGCAGGTTGAGCCACACGTAGAACGCGTCGGCGGCCTGCGCGGTGGCCCGTTGCCCGTCGCTCACCTTCTGGCCGGGACGCGTGGCGGGCGAGGCCCGGTACGCGTACCGCAGGTTGCCGCGCTCGTCCTCGGACAGGTAGCGGAGCTGGAGCGTGGTGAAGTCGATCCCGCCGGGGTCGGTGCCGGCGGGGACGGCCCCCAGCGCGGCCGGGCCGGTGGGCGCGGCGTTGCCGGTGCCGCCGCCGAACTCCTTGCCGCCGAGCACCAGCGGCGCGTCGACGCCGACCGGCCTGCCCTTGGCCGACCAGTCGGTCACGCTCTTCTCGATGGCCGCGTCGGAGTGCCCGCCGTTCTTCAGCTTTTCCCGGGCGGCGGCGCGGGCCTCGTCGGTGGACCCCTTGCGGGCGATCCGGCCGAGCATCGACTTGCTGGGCAGGTCGGTGAGGACCTTGCCGCGTTGCAGGTTGGGGAAGTATTCGTTCTTCAGCTTGCGTACGCAGCCGGCGGGGCCGGAGCAGAACATCCGCTCCGAGCCGACCTCGTCCACGAGTTGGGGCAGGTCGTCGCGGCCGAGTGCGGCGGCCATCCGTCGGGTCAGGAACAGCTTGATCAGCGGCTCGGAGTGCAGCTTGTTGTTCCTCAGGTCGGCCGCGAGATCCGCCTCCTTGCTGAGGTCCCAGGCGAAGCTGGGCGCGGAGGACTTGTCCCAGGCGACGGCGTTGCCCGCGGCGTCCCGCAGCTGGTTGCCGTTGACGTCCACCAGCCGCCACCGGCCGGTGCTCTCGTCGAACTGGTAGATGTCGATCAGCGCGATGGGGCTGCTGTTGTCGTGACTGTTGACGCTGGGCACGGTCAGGTACCAGTCGATCTTGCGACCGCCGGCGGTGGTCGTCCAGTGCCCGTCGGCGACGTTGCGGCCGTAACCCATCCAGGTGTCCGGCCGGCGGTCCTGGTCGGTCAGCACGGTGTGCCGGTAGCGGGACATCAGCAGCGGCAGGTGCAGCCGCTCGCCGCGAATGAGGACTTCGACCGGATAGTTGGGTTTCGACGGTGCCGCGAGCGCCGCGGGCGCGGCGGGGACCCCCAGCCCCACCAGGCCGACGAGAACGACCAGCAGGGCGGCGAGCGGGCGGCGCGGGAAGACGGGTGCGGACATCAGGACCCCCGAGGCCTAGTCGTCGTATTCCATCGCGTATTCGTCGAGCAGGGTGCTCCAGTGACTGGCCTCGTCGGCTACGGCGGCGGGATCCCAGCGGTCGAGCTGGTCCCAGATCGTGTCCACGGCGTCGGCGACCGACGCCTGGGTGCCCGCGTTGCCCTCGAAGAGCTGGGTGTGCAGGAGGCCGAGGGTCAGCACGAAGGCGGCGAGGCTCGAGTTGGCCGGCGCGTCATCGTCCGGATATCTGTCGTAGAGGCAGACCACCTCGTCGGACTCGAGATCCACGCCGTAGCGGTAGTCGGGCTCGGCCGTGACGACGAGGTAGTCGCGCCCCGCGCGGGAGAAGACGTCCAGGAGCCGTTCGTCGTGCACGAACGCGATGTCCCGGACGTCCACGGTGGGCAGCCCGACGGCGGTCAGGAACCGCCGGGTCCGGTCGGAGACGCGGGGATCGACGAGCTCGGGCCGGATCAGCGCGAGCCGGCCGTCCCACACCCGGCGGGTCTGGTCGACGAGGTCGTCCCAGGACGGGACGTCGGATGCGGTCATTGATCTTCTCCTGTCGCCGGGAGCAGATCAGGTGCCGTCCACGCCCCCGCGTCGATTCCCATCGATCCTCCCACGTGGCAGGCCGATCAGACACGGGGAGTAGCAGGTATCCGACTCACGGTCGCGGGCGGGAGACGGGCCGGAAAACAGCTCAGCGGCCGGGTCGATGATCAATCGACCAAGCCGCTGAGCTGTGCTTCAAGGGTGGAGCCGAGGGGACTCGAACCCCTGACCCCCACACTGCCAGTGTGGTGCGCTACCAGCTGCGCCACGGCCCCTTGCAGTCGTCCCCGGTCGCCCGGGCACGGGAAGAACTATACACACGCCCGCCGGCATGGTCATATCGCGGGGGGTGCCCCCGCGGCTCAGTTCAGCGCCACGTCCGGGGGGAAGTGGGCGACCGCCGCCATCATGCCGCCCTGGCGCCGCAGCACCATCGGCCACAGGTCGTCCGGCCGGTCGACAAAGGCGTCCCCGGGCAGGGCGTCGAGCACGAACCAGGACCCCTCCTCGATCTCCCGCTCCACCTGGCCGGCGCCCCAGCCGGAGTAGCCGGCGAAGACCCGGATGCCGCCGACGGCGTCGCGCAGCCGCTCCGGATCGACCGACAGGTCGATGGTGCCGACCGCGCCGGAGACCCGGTGGAAACCCTTCACCGGCTTGATCGGGTGGCGCATCCGGGCGAGGCAGATGGCCGAGTCGGGCTGCACCGGGCCGCCCTCGAAGAGCACGGCCGGATACCGGGCCAGGTCACTCCAGTCGCCCAGGACGTCAGCCACCGGGACCTCGGTGGCCCGGTTCAGCACCACGCCGAGCGCGCCGCCGGGCTCGTGGGCGACCAGCAGCACGACGGTACGGTCGAAGTTCGGGTCCTTCAGTGTGGGAGTCGCGACGAGCAGCCGCCCGGTCATCGACTCCATGGCTCGGCCACCGATCGCCTGTTCCTCACCCTGCATGTCCCGACACCCGTCAGCCGTACGCCCGAGCGGCGCACCCGACCTCGTCGACGATCCGCGCTGTCAACGCCATGCCACGCACCATAGCCTGCGCCCCGCCCGCTGGCTAAGGTCTGACCGGCGGGTGATCGCGACAGGATCGAGGGAGGGCGGCATGACGCCAACGGCCGAGCTGGCGGTGATCGGCGGGTCGGGTCTGTACGCCCTGCTCGACGGCGCCTCCGAGCACGAGGTGGAGACGCCGTACGGCGCGCCGTCGGATGTCGTCACGATCGCCGAGGTGGGCGGCCGCCGGGTGGCGTTCCTGCCCCGGCACGGCCGCGATCACCGCCATCCGCCGCACCTGATCCCCTACCGGGCGAACCTGTGGGCGCTGCGCTCCCTCGGCGTACGCCAGGTGCTCGCGCCGTGCGCGGTGGGTGGGCTCCGGCCCGAGCTGGGGCCGGGCACGTTCGTGGTGCCGGACCAGCTCATCGACCGGACCAGCGGCCGGGCGCAGACCTACTACGACCAAGGCGCGGTGCACGTCTCGTTCGGGGACCCGTACTGCCCGGTGGGCCGCCGGACGCTGCTGGACGCGGCGTCCGGGCACGGGGTGGCGGCGGTGGACGGCGGGACGGTGGTGGTGGTCGAGGGGCCGCGCTTCTCCACCCGGGCCGAGTCGCGCTGGTTCGCCTCGATCGGCGGCACGGTGGTCAACATGACCGGCCACCCGGAGGCGGTGCTGGCCCGCGAGCTGGCCCTCTGTTACACCTCGATCGCCCTGGTCACCGACCTGGACGCGGGCGTCGAGGCCGGCGGTTCGGTGACCCAGGAGGAGGTGTTCCGGGTCTTCGCCGAGAACACCGACCGGCTGCGCGGGGTGCTGCTGGACGCGGTCGCCGCGCTGCCGGCCGAGCGGGACTGCCCGTGCGGGCACGCGCTGGACGGGATCAAACTGCCGTTCCCGCTGCCCTGAGCGCCGGGAAGCGCCCGAAAAGCCGCCGAGCGCCCGATAGATTCGGCTGGTCGGGGCACTGATCATCGGGCCGTCTCCGGCACCGGGCGGGGACGGGAGGCAGCCGGCGATGGCAACGGTCCGCGACACCACCTACGACCTGCTGCGCGACCTGGGCCTGCAGACCGTCTTCGGCAATCCCGGCTCCACCGAGGAGCCCTTCCTGCAGGACTTCCCGGCCGACTTCCGCTACGTGCATGCCCTGCAGGAGGCATCGGCGGTGGCCATGGCCGACGGCTACGCGCAGGCCACCGGCCGGCCGGCGCACGTCAACCTGCACACCGCCCCGGGCACCGGCAACGGCATGGGCAACCTGGTCACCGCCTGGCACAACCGGACCCCGCTGATCGTCACCGCCGGCCAGCAGACCCGGGAGATGCTGCTGATCGAGCCCCGGCTGGCCAACCTGCGGGCGACCGAGCTGACCCAGCCGTACGTCAAGTGGGCCCACGAGCCGGCCCGCGCGCAGGACATCCCGGCGGCCTTCCTGCGGGCGTACGCGACCGCCGTGCAGCCACCGGCCGGACCGGTCTTCCTGTCCCTGCCGATGGACGACTGGGCCCGGCCCGCCGACCCGCCCCCGCAGCGTCGTACGGTGGCCACCCGGGTGGCCCCGGATCCGGACCGGCTGCGCGACTTCGCCGCCGTGCTGGCCGGCAGCCGCGCCCCGGTGCTGGTGCTCGGCGCGGCGGTGGACCGCGCCGACGCGTGGCCGGCGGCGGTGGCGCTGGCCGAGCGGCTGGCCGCCCCGGTCTGGTCGGCCCCGGCACCGGAGCGGGCCGTCTTCCCGGAGGACCATCCGCACTTCCGGGGCGTGCTGCCGTACGCGATCGGGCCGCTCGCCGAGGCGCTGCACGGCCACGACACGGTGCTGGTGGTCGGCGCTCCGGTGTTCCGTTACTACCCGCACGTGCCCGGTGACTATCTGCCCGGTGACGCGCGGCTGCTGCACGTCACCGACGACCCGGACGAGGCGGCCCGCGCCCCGGTCGGGGAGAGCCTGCTGGGCGACGCCGGACTGACCCTGGCGACGCTGGGCGAGCTGCTGCCGGCGGCGGGCCGGGCGGCGCCGGCGGCCCGGTCGGCGCCGCCACCGCCGGAGGTGGGTGACCCGCCGAGCGCCGACGCGCTCTTCGCGGCGCTGGCGGCGCAGTGGCCGGCCGACGGCGTGCTGGTGCAGGAGTCACCGTCCAACCTGGCCGCCCTGCGCCGCCGGCTGCGGGTGAGCCGGCCCCGGTCGTACTTCACCATGGCCAGCGGCGGCCTCGGGTTCGGGCTGCCGGCGGCGGTCGGCATCGCGCTGGCCGAGCGGGACAGCGGGCGGAACCGGCCGGTGGTGGCGGTGATCGGCGACGGCTCGTTCCACTACTCGGTGCAGGCGCTCTGGACCGCCGCGCAGCTGCGCCTGCCGCTGCCCGTGCTGGTCCCGGTCAATCAGCAGTACGCCATCCTGAAGGCGTTCGCCGAGCTGAAGCACGCCCCGGGGGTGCCGGCGCTGGACCTGCCGGGGCTCGACGTGACCGCCATCGCCCGCGGCTACGGCTGCGCGAGCCGGGTGGTGGAGTCACCGGACGCGCTCGGCCCGGCGCTGCGGGCCGCGCTGGCCGCCGACCGGCCCACGGTGCTGCCGGCGCCGATCAGCACCGACGTGCCGCGGATCATCTAGGCCGGACCACGGTGAGCGGGGTGCCCCGCGCCACGTCCAGCACCGCCCGGCCGCCGAGCGGGGCCTTCAGCGTCACGCTCACCGGCTTCATCACCAGCTGCATGGTGCACGGGCCGGTGGGCGGGATGACTCCGGCCCCGACCACGACCACGTCGTCGCGCTCCAGCACCAGCGGGGTGATCCCGGTGTCGCAGGCGCCCACCCCGACCCGGTAGTCGAGCCGGGCCCCGTCCACGGTGTCCAGGTCTTGCGCGGTCACCAGGCCGGCGGCGAGCGGACGCCCGGGGTCGACGGCCGCCGGTACGGCACCGATCGCCGGCTTCGCGACGGCCAGCCGGGCGACCGGCGTCCGCAGGCCCTCCACGGTGAACAGCCAGGCCGGCACGGTCGCCTGCCCCCGGCTGGTGCGCACCGGCGCGCTGCCCAGCTTCACGCCGGTGACGGTCAGCGGCACGCACGGGTGGTCCGCGGTGCGGGAGACCGGCCCGTCCGGCCCGGGCTCGACGGTGGGGCCACCGCCGGGCTTCGGCACGCCGCCGCCCGGCGGGGGCTCCGCCGGCCGCCCGGCGCAGGGCGGTGGGTCACCCTTGTCCAGTTGGGCGTACGCCTCGGCGGCGCTGATCAGCGGCACGCGGAGGGTGCCGTCGGGGAAGCGGATGGTGCCGGCGGCCGGGGTGGCGGTCGGCAGCGCGATCTGTTCCCGGAACCAGCCGTTGCTGAACGCCAGCTTGGTCTCGTCGGTGAAGCCCGGATCGCCGGTCAGCACGGTGCCCTCCTCCAGCGGCACGTAGCCGCTGCGCCACGCCTGACCGGGACGCCAGGCGTCGGCCACCGCACCGGCCTGCTGGTAGAAGGCCGCCCACCGTTGGTCGGGGGCGGTGGCCGGCGGGGCGGACGCCGGCGCGGCCGGACGCGGGGCGGTCGGCGCGGCCGGTCCGGAGCCGGGCGCGGCGCAGCCGGCGAGGACCAGGATCGGCAGCCCGAACAGGGCGATCGAGCGACGCATGCCCGGTTGGACGCGGGCCGCGCCCGCCTGGTTCCGGGTTCAGTCCTCCCCGCCCAGATCGGCCTGGTACGCCTCCCAGAGCAGGTCGGCGCCGCGCTGCCGGTGCCGGCGCAGCGCCCGGAGCAGCTCACCGACCCGCGCGCGCAGTTCCTCGGCGGGCACCTCGGGCAGCGCGGCGGCGTGCTGCAGCGCGGCGAGCGCCGTCACGATGAGGGCGTGTTCGCGGGTCAACCGGCGTACGCCCCGGGTGAGCCGCGGGGCTTCGCAGAGCACCTCGGCGTAGAGCCCGGCCGGGCCCTCGGTCAGCCGGACGTGCTCGGCGAAGCCCTGCCGGACCGGGCCGAGCTGCCGGATCAGGCGCTCCCGCCAGTGCGGCTCGCCGGCCGGCCCGTCGAGCGCCCGGACGAGGGCGGGCACGGCGCCGGGCAGGGTGGGCCAGGGCAGGGACCCGGCGGGCGGTCGGGCCGCCGCGGCGACGGTGGACGGCTGCGGGATCGGAACGGTGACCATGGCGCCTCCCGTCCGACGACTCCGGCTCGGACGCGTCTGCCGCCACGCCGCAGACCCAGGGCCGTCAGCTGCTTCGCTATCGCGTACAGCGATGGTGGACCCGGCGGGGAGGGCTGTCCAGGCCCGTCGACCGCCTCATCTGCCCCAGTGACCCCTTCCGTCCCAGGCGTCCCTACCGCCCCAGCGGGTCGGCCGCCATGGTGCGCAACTGCCCGGCCAGCGCGTGCGCGTCGGCGTCCCGGCCGCCGGTCGGCCGGCCGGCGGTGATCGCGTCGGCGAGCGCGCGCAGCTCGTACGGGGGCAGCGCGGCCAGTCCCATGCCCCGCAGCGGGAGGGTGATCTGCCGGCCGCTGTCCCGGTCCCGGGCGATCAGGGCGGGCACCCGCACCGCGGCGTCGTCGCCGACCCGGTGCACGAGCGCGCCGCCCCGCACCTCGGCGGTGGCCAGGTCGACGGTCCGGGTGCCCAGGGCGCCGCGGACCGAGGCCCGGGTCCCGTCCAGCCAGGCGGCGGTGCGCAGCACCCGCAGGAGCAGGTAGAGCCCGAGCAGGACGACCGGCAGGCCGCAGAGCCCGACGAACCGGGCCGGCCCGAGGGCCGACGTGGTGGATCCGTCGTGCAGCTCCGGCGGGAGCAGCCCCGGCGGCAGGTCCCGCGCCTCGTCGTAGGACGGGAAGGGGTCGCCGGTGCCGGTGAGCCGGGACAGCATCCGGTCGGCGAGAACCGGCAACAGCACGAAGACCGCCCCGAAGGCGGTGAAGAGGACGCCCACGACCGCGGCGAACACGCGCTGACCGGGCGACGCGCCGACGGAGAGTGGGATCTTCTCGTTCGTCACAGGCCGCAGCGTAGAGCGCGCTGGCGACGGCACGGAAGGCGGAGACGACTGTGCGCCCCGGTCCGGTGGACCGGGGCGCACAGGTCAGGTGGTGGAGGTGCCGGGAATCGAACCCGGGTCCTTCGCCGGTTTGTCAGGGCTTCTCCGAGCGCAGCTCGCTGTGCCTCTACTCGGCCCCACCGCTCACGCGAGCGAGTTGGTGTGACGGGCCCAGTCGCTGATTGATCTCGCCGCACGGACCCCGCGACCGGGTCCGATTGGCCAGCCTTCTAGCTGATGCCGGCTAACTGGGTCGAAGGCGCTCCCAGGCCGACAGACTTGCTACTCGCCTCAGGCGGCGAGAGCGAAGTCAGCGCGATTGTTCTTGGCGCTTATTGGTTTCCGACGACCGATTTTCGAGACGACGTCGGCTTCCTCGGCTCGCTTCCCCTGTCGCTGCGTACGAAGTCGAAACCAGTCACCCCCTCGACAGGCCACCGTCGCGGTGGCACTGACAAGCCTAACGCCTGCCGCAACGGGTTTCATCCCGAGCCCCGGCCCGGGCGTCCGACCCGGACAAGTGCGACAAATCAGTCGTCCATGCCCTTGCCGCGCCGGCCCGCCACCCGCCGGATCTCCCGATCGGCGTCCCGCTTGGCCAGGTCCTGCCGCTTGTCGTACGACTTCTTGCCCTTGGCCAGGGCGATCTCGACCTTGGCCCAGCCGTCGGAGAAGTAGACCTGGAGCGGTACCACGGTGAGGCCGCCCTCCCGGGTCTTGCCGATCAGCCGGTCGATCTCCAGCCGGTTGAGCAGGAGCTTGCGGGTGCGCCGGGGCTCGTGGTTGGTCCAGGTGCCCTGGGTGTACTCCGGGATGTGCATGCCGTGCAGATAGAGCTCGCCGCCGCTCTCCTGGGCGAACGCGTCGACCAGCGACGCCCGCCCGGCCCGCAGCGACTTGACCTCCGTGCCGGTCAGCGCCATGCCCGCCTCGTACGTGTCGAGGATGGCGTAGTCGTGGCGCGCCTTCTTGTTGGAGGCGACCACCTTGCGGCCCTTCTCGCGTGGCACCGGCGCCACCCCCTTCCGATCGGTCCCCGACCACCGGTCGCGGAGCGGAGATCATGCTACCCCGTACACAAGGGCCCTCCCGCGCCGTTTATTCCGGCGCGGGAGGGCCCTTGGAGAGCCGTACGGTGGAACCTAGACCCGCAGGTAGAAGCGGAGCGTGACCCAGGCGGTGATCGCGCTGACCAGGCCACCGACCGCGGCCATCAGCGGGAAGGTCAGCAGGATCTCCGACCACGAGATGGGGGTGATCAGGCCCTCCAGGGCGGCCAGCGATCCGCCGCCGGCGACCAGTTTCACCCCGATCAGCGCCACCAGGCCGAGGATCGAGCCGAACAGGCCGGCGACCACCGCCTCCAGCACGAACGGCGCCTGGATGAACCAGTTGGAGGCGCCGACCAGCTTCATGACCGCGACCTCGCGCCGCTTGCTGTAGGCGGCCACCTGGATGGTGTTGGCGACCAGCAGCAAGGCGGCGATCGCCATCACGATCGCGATGGCCAGCGCGAAGTTCTGGATCCCGGTGAGCACCCCGAACACCTTGTCGAGCAGCTTGCTCTGGTCGACGATCTCGTCGACACCCTCGCTGTCCTTGTACTGGTCGTAGATGTTCTTGTACTGCTCCGGGTTCTTCAGCTTGAGCCGGAACGATTCGGGCAGCTGGTCCGGCTTCACGGCGTTGACCAGGTCGGGCGCGTCGGCGTACATCTGCTTGAAGCGGTTGTACGCCTCGGCCTTGTCGACGTAGGTGACCTCCTTGACCAGCGGGTCACCCTTCAGCTTCGCGTCGAGGTCGGTGCGCTGCTGCTCGTTGACGTCGGTCTGCAGGAAGATCGAGACCTCGACGTTCTCGTAGTAGAGGTCCTTCATGTCGCCGACCTTCTGGTACAGAAGGCCGCTGCCGCCCAGCATGAACAGCGACACCGCCATCGTGATGATCATCGCGATGGTCATGGTCACGTTGCGCCACAGTCCGACCAGTACCTCGGACAGGACGTACTTCATCCGCATCGGGAATTCCTCCGGCTCTCCGGCGTGAGGTGTTCGTCGTCAGGATCTACGGATCGTCGGCCGGGCCGGCTCAGCCGTAGACGCCGCGGGCCTGGTCGCGCACGATACGGCCGCTCTCGATCTCGACGACCCGGCGGCGCATCTGGTTCACGATGTTGGAGTCGTGCGTGACCATCACGACGGTTGTGCCAGTGCGGTTGATCCGGTCCAGCAGGCGCATGATCTCGATCGACGTGTCCGGGTCCAGGTTTCCGGTGGGCTCGTCCGCCAGCAGGATCAGCGGCCGGTTCACGAACGCCCGGGCCACCGCCACGCGCTGCTGCTCGCCACCGGAGAGCTCGTGGGGGTAGCGGTGCTCCTTACCCCCGAGCCCGACCAGCTCCAGAACCTCCGGCACGACCCGGCGGGCGACCGCCTTGGTCTTGCCGATCACCTCCAGCGCGAACGCCACGTTCTCGTAGGCGGTGCGGTTCGGCAGGAGACGGAAGTCCTGGAAGACGCAGCCGATGGAACGCCGGAAAGCGGGTCGCTTCCAGGAGCGCATCGACGTGACGTCCTTGCCGTTCACGATGATCCGCCCCTTGTTGGGGGTGACCTCGTGCAGCAGCATCTTGATGATCGTGGACTTGCCGGAGCCGGATGGGCCGATGAAGAAGACGAACTCGCCCTTCTCGATCGAGACGGACACGTTGTCGAGCGAAGGCCGGGACGCCTTCGGGTACGTCTTCGTCACTTGCTCAAGCTGAATCACGGGTCGAGAGTCTACGCGGTGTAACGGATGAGCCAAGCCCCCCGTCCCGTCCTTGCCGCCCGCGTCGTCGATTCAGGCCGTCACCTGGAGATCGACGACGCGCTCCGTCGAGGGCCGATCACGCACCGTCAGCGATCAGCTGCTGCTGCTTCCGCCAGCGGATACCCGCCTCGATGAAGCTGTCCAGCTCGCCGTCGAAGACCGCGGACGGATTGCCCGTCTCCTGCTCGGTCCGCAGATCCTTCACCATCTGATACGGGTGCAGGACGTACGAGCGCATCTGGTCGCCCCACGAGCCGGCCGCGTCGGTCTTCAGGCCCTGGAGCTTGGCCTGCTCCTCCTGCCGCTTGCGCTCCAGCAGCCGGGCCTGGAGCACCCGCAGCGCGGAGGCCTTGTTCTGCAGCTGGGACTTCTCGTTCTGGCAGGTGACCACGATGCCGGTCGGGACGTGGGTGATCCGGACCGCCGAGTCGGTCGTGTTCACGCTCTGCCCACCCGGCCCCGACGAACGGTAGACGTCGATCCGCATCTCGTTCTCGGGGATCTCGATGTGGTCGGTCTGCTCGACGACCGGGAGCACCTCGACGCCCGCGAAGCTGGTCTGCCGGCGGCCCTGGTTGTCGAAGGGACTGATCCGGACCAGCCGGTGGGTGCCCGACTCCACGCTGAGCGTGCCGTACGCGTAGGGCACCTTGACCGTGAAGGTGGCCGACTTCAGGCCCGCCTCCTCGGCGTACGAGGTCTCGTAGACCTCGGTCGGGTAGCCGTGCCGCTCGGCCCAGCGCAGGTACATCCGCAGCAGCATCTCGGCGAAGTCCGCGGCGTCCACCCCGCCGGCCCCGGCCCGGATGGCGACCAGCGCCTCCCGGGAGTCGTACTCGCCGGAGAGCAGGGTGCGGACCTCCATCTCCTGGATGGCCTTGGCCAGCCCGGTGATCTCCGACTCCACCTCGGCGAGGGTGCCCGGGTCCGACTCGGCCTGGGCCAGCTCCAGCAGCACCCCGGCGTCGTCGAGACGGGAGCGCAGGCTGCCCAGCTTGCTGATCTCACCGTTGACGTACGACAGCTGCGACGTCACCTGCTGCGCCTTGGCCTGGTCGTCCCACAGGTCCGGCGCGGAGGCCTCCTGCTCCAGGCGGTCCTTCTGCTCGTGCAGCTTGTCGAGGTCGAGCACGGCCTCGATGTTGCGCAGGGTGGCGTCGAGTTCCTTGAGCTGTTCGGCGTAATCGGCAGCGGTCACGACTGACAAGCGTACTGCGCGCGCGGGGAGTGAGCTTGCGAGCCCCGCAGTCCCACGCGAAAGTCCGCCGCCGCCCCGGCAGACCGGCCCGGCACAGATGGTCAGCCGACGGGGGCGCTCTTGAGCCAGGACAGCGCCGCCCGGTGGTAGGCGACCGCGAACTCCAGCGCGCTGGCGTCGTACTCGTCGCCTTCCTTCTTGGCGTTCTTGACCTGCTCGCGCACCGCGGCCAGCGCCTCGGTGTGGTACTCGTTCGCCGAGGCGTACAGGTTCTTGAGCTGGCTCGCCGAGTGCAGGTTGCCGAAGGCGATCCGTAGCGCGATCGGGTTGCGGATGGTGTCCCGGCCCGGGTTCTCCGCCAGCCAGCGGGAGAATGTCCGTTTCCCGGCCGCGGTGATCGCGTACGGCTGACTCAACCGCGGCCCGGGCTTGCCGAGCCGCACCAGACCCTTCTCGGCCAGCACCGGAAGCTCCCGGTAGACCTGGCTGCGGGTCATCGACCAGTACGGCGCCAGCCGGCGCTCAGCGGCGGCCATGAGTTGGCCGCCTGTCATCGGTCCGTCGTGCAGCAGGCCCAGCAGGGCCGCCGCCGTCGGGTTGACTCCGGATTCCGCCATGCCCTCTAAGCTGCCACTTTGTCGGACCTGGCGTCCAGGATTTGCCGTTTTAGCCCCCCGTCGGCTGGTCCGATGTGCACTGTCGGCCGACGACAGTCCGCCGCGGACGTCCACACCATCCCCCGGCCGGCCGGTGCGACCGGGCCCGCGGGGGGCCGGCCGGTGGGGCTGGGCCGCCTCCGGGGGGGCCGCCTCGGTGGGGCCGC
>NZ_KQ058865.1:0-54387 GCF_000982955.1 Micromonospora sp. HK10
CGCCGGCTCGGGCTCCGGGCCCGACGGCTCGGGCGGCTGGGCCGGCTCCGGTGGCTGGGCCGGCTCGGGCGGTTCCGGGTTCACCGGGCCGGCGCGGTAGACGGTGGCGGCGGACGGTGCCACCCCGGCGGCGGCGATCTCGTCCGGGGAGACCCGGTTCAGGCCGGGCACGGCGGCGCTGGCCCGTGCCTGCCCCGTCTCGGGTCGCGGATGAGGCGGCGCGGGCGACGGCATCCGGGCGGACCCGGCGACAAGCGGGGCGCCGGATGCGCCGGCCGGGGCGGCCGCCGGCGGGGTGCCGGTCGGGCCGCCCGGTGCGGGCGACCGATCGGCGGCGGCGAAGGCGGACCAGGTCGAGGGTGGCACGGTGGCGCCCGGCCGACGCCGGTCCAGCGGGGCGGGCGGCGCCGCCGGCGCCGCCATCCGCTCCCTGACCTCGCTGACCTCGGCCGGAGCGTCCGCCGGCCGCGCCGCCGGGTCGGGTGTCCCGACGTCCTCGGCCGGAGCCGTCCTCGGCGTGGCGGGGCCCGCGGTCTCGTCCGGCGCGCCGGACGTGGCGGCGACCTCGGCCGCCTCGTTGCTCGACGCGACCTGATCCCGGGCGGGATCTGCCGCGCCGCTCGGCTCGTCGGGCTTGGTGGCGGGATCCGCCGGGTCGCCCGCCGGGCCGGGCCCGGCGGCGGCTTCGGCCGGCTCGCTACTCGGCGTGGCCCGATCCTCGGCGGTGCCCGCCGCCGCGCTCGGTGTGTCGGACTCGTCGGCGGGGTCGGCAGGAGCGGTGGCTTCGGCCGGGGTTCCCGGACCGACCGGGGTCGTCGCCCGGGCGTCCGGCGGGGCAGGTCGGGCGTCGAGCTGGCTGCCGGCCGGCCCGACGCTGCCCGCCCGGTACGTGCCGGCGCTGGCCTGTCTCGGCACCGGCCGCTCCTCGTGGGACGGTGCCAGGAGGGCGCCGGCGACGCTCACCCGGGCCCGGGCCACCACGGGCCTGGCCTGCGTGGCGCGGCCGTCACCGCCGGGTGCCGCCAGCCGGTCGGCGGGGGCAGGCTCGGATCCGGGGTGGACCGTCTCCGCCGGAACCTCGCGCTCGCCCATGCTCGCCCCTTCACGCCCGCCCTCGCCCCGGACCGTGGCGCCGGCCGGGAGTGCCTGGAACTCACCGTGCCACATTCCGGCCCGGCAGCACAGTCGGAGTGGACGGTTGGGTCAGCTCGCGGCGGCCGAGCTGCTCTCCACCGCGCTGGTCGACGGGGCGGCGGTGCTCGCGGACCCGGTCGGCTCGGTGCTCGTCTCGTCGGTCGGCGTCTCGGACGGTTCCGGCGTCGGCGAGGAGGTGGTCGGGTCCGGACGCGGGACCGTCGGCCTGGGCGTCGGCCTGGTCGTCGGCCGGGTGGGCGGTGTCGGCGTCGGGGAGGGCGTGCCGGTGGGCTTCGGCGTGCCGGTCGGCTTCGGCGTGCCGGTCTGGGTCGGCTTCGGCGTGGTCGGCGCCGGCGGGCGGGTGGCCGGGGCGGGCACCGCGCCGATCACCCGGGTGGCCGCGTAGAGGCTGCTCCAGCGGACCACGGAGATCTTGACGACGTCCCCGGTGCGCGGTGCCTCGACCATCTTGCCGTTGCCGATGTACATGGCGACGTGGTGGATGCTCGTCCAGCTGCTGCCCGAGGCGAAGAAGAGCAGGTCACCGGGGAGGAGAGCGTTCGGGCTCACGGTCCGGGACCGGGTGGCGTAGTACTGGTCGCGGGAGACCCGGGGCAGGCCTCGGTAGCCGGCCGCCCGGTAGGACGCCAGCACCAGGCCGGAGCAGTCGAACCGGTCCGGCCCCTCGGCCGCCCAGAGGTAGGGGTCGCCGAGTTGGGCGAGGGCGTAGCGGACCGCGTCCAACGCCTTCGGGTCGGCGGCCAGCCCGCTGATGCTCTGGTTGGCGACGTACGAGCCGCCGATTTGCTGCTCGGCGGCGTCCCGGCGGCGCTCGAGGTCGAGCAGCAGCGCCGCGTTGTCGGTGCGCAGCTTGACCAGCGCGGCTTCCTGCCGGTGCAGGTCCGCCTCGACCCGGACGTACTCGGCGGCCTTGTCGGTGGTGCGCTGCTGGGCCGCGTCGTACGCCTGCTGGGCGATGTTCGCGGCGGCGGTGGCCCGGGCCACCTCGCCGGCGACCGCCGTGGTCGCCCCGTCCGCCTTGTCGCCCCGGGTGATCTGCTGGAGGACGGTGAGGTCGCGCAGGTCCGCGCCGAATTCGCCGGGCGGGACCGCGGCGGCGGCCTTCACCGCGTCGGCCGCGGCGCTCTTCGCCCGCTCCTGTGCCTGGGCGAGGGCGTCCTGGGCCTGCCGCAGGTTGGTGGTGGCGGTGGCGAGCTGGGCCTGTGCCTCGCCGCGCTCGGCCTTGAGTCTGAGCAGGGTGTCGCCGAGCTGGGCGACCAGCGCGTCGGCCTGGTTGATCTGGGCGATCAGCGGGCCGTCACCCGGGTTGGCGCCCACCGGCGTGGTGCCGGGCGCGCCCGGCAGGCCGGGCGGGACGCCGGGGAGGGCGGGGACCGAACCGGGGAGCCGCAGGCCGGCGACCGGTGGCCGGGCGCCGGTGGAGGGGATCTTGTCCGGGGTGGGGTCGGCCCACGCCGGTGTGGCCATGGCGGCGGCCGCCACCATGCCGAGCAGGGCGGCCCAGAGCTTCGGCCGGAGCACCGGAGAGATCACCGGGCCCCCGCGTCGCTGTCGTCGGACCCGCTTGCTGTCGCCCATTCCGCTCCCCGTCCGGTCTGGCGCCTGCCGCGCTCTGGTGTGCGCGGTGGACCGGGACGTTCTCGGTGTGTGTTCCGCCCCACCCTGTCTTACCTCACGGGGCGAGGGTTGTCGATGCGCGGAGGGTAACGAGCGGCTGAGAGTCCGGTGAAGTAGGTCCCCGGGGTCGACCGGGCCGCCGGTTCGTCGGAGCGCCGACGTAGGCTCGACCGGGACCGCAGGTGGAAGGGACGTGGCTTTCGATGGACGCCGGACTCAAGCGCGAGCTTGAAGCGAAGGTCTACGCGGGGGAGCGGCTGAGCCGCGCGGACGGGATCGCCCTCTACTCCAGCGACGACCTGGCCTGGCTCGGGCGGCTGGCCCATCACAAGCGCACCGAGCTGAACGGTGACCGGGTGATGTTCAACGTCAACCGGCACCTCAACCTGACGAACGTCTGCTCCGCCTCGTGCGCGTACTGCTCGTTCCAGCGCAAGCCGGGCGAGAAGGACGCCTACACGATGCGGATCGACGAGGCGGTCCGCAAGGCCAAGGAGATGGAGGACGAGCAGCTCACCGAGCTGCACATCGTCAACGGCCTGCACCCGACGCTGCCCTGGCGCTACTACCCGAAGGTGCTGCGCGAGCTGAAGGCGGCGTTGCCGAAGGTCAACCTGAAGGCGTTCACCGCCACCGAGGTGCAGTGGTTCGAGAAGATCAGCGGCCTCGGCGCGGACGAGATCCTCGACGAGCTGATGGACGCCGGTCTGGAGTCGCTGACCGGCGGCGGCGCGGAGATCTTCGACTGGGAGATCCGGCAGCACATCGTCGACCACGCCTGCCACTGGGAGGACTGGTCGCGGATCCACCGGCTGGCCCACGCCAAGGGCATGAAGACGCCGTCGACCATGCTCTACGGCCACATCGAGGAGCCCCGGCACCGGGTCGACCACGTGCTGCGGCTGCGCGAGTTGCAGGACGAGACGGGCGGGTTCCAGGTCTTCATCCCGCTGCGCTACCAGCACGACTTCGTCGACTCCGCGGACGGCAAGATCCGTAACCGGATCCAGGCCCGGACCACGATGGCCTCGCCGGCCGAGTCGCTGAAGACCTTCGCGGTCTCCCGGCTGCTCTTCGACAACGTCCCGCACGTGAAGTGCTTCTGGGTGATGCACGGCCTCTCGGTGGCCCAGCTCTCGCTGAACTTCGGCGTGGACGACCTGGACGGTTCGGTCGTGGAATACAAGATCACGCACGATGCCGACGCGTACGGCACGCCGAACACCATGCACCGGGACGACCTGCTGCACCTGATCTGGGACGCCGGCTTCCGCCCCGTCGAGCGGAACACCCGCTACGAGACCGTCCGCGAGTACGACGCGGCCCCGTCGCTGGCCGAGCGCCGCGCCGAGCCGCAGCAGGTCTGGGCCTGACCGGGTGCCGATGAGCACCGACGAGCAGCCGCGCGGCTTTCCCCGACGGGACGCTGAGGGACGCATCGCCACCCTCGGTGACCTGCTCGGGGTGAGCCTCGCCGGCCTGGTGATCGGGGCGCTGGCGCTGGTGCTCTTCGAGTGGGCGTTCGCCACCATGGGGGCCGGCGGTTTCGGGCGGACCAACGGCTGGCTGGCGGTGATCCTGCCGGTCTGGCTCTTCTGGGACGACTTCCGGGCCTGGGATTTCGGCGCCGCCCGGGTGTTCGCCGCGCTGGCCGGTGTCGTGCTGGGCGTCCTCGCGGGGCTGCTCGCGGCCGGGCTGGCCGCCGACCTGCCCCCGCTGCTGTCCGGCGCGCTCGCCGCGGCGGCGTTCACCGTGGTCTACGCGGTCGTCTGGTTTCCTGGGGTCCACTGGCTGGCTCGGCGTACGGGCTGAGCCGGCAACGGAGAACGGAGTACGCACGTGAGCGCGGCGGTCAAGTACACGCTGGGCCGGATCGGGCTGTTCGTCGGCGTGCTGGCGGCCCTGTGGCTCGTCGAGATGAACATGTTTCTGCGGCTGATGCTGGCGCTGGTCTTCTCGGCCGCGCTCTCCTTCTTCCTGCTGCGCGGCTGGCGGGACGAGATGGCCGGGGAGATGGCGGAGGCGTCGGAGCGGCGGCGGGCCGAGAAGGAACGGCTGCGTTCGGCGCTGGCCGGCGACGACCGGCCGGCCGACGGCGAGCCGGAGGACCGGCGGGGCTGACCCGACGGGCCCGGCCGCTGCGCCGCCGCTGGCGGCGGCGTCCCGGCGGGCGGGCAGGATCGCGGTGGGCGGGCAGGATCGCGGTGGGCGGGCAGGACCGTGGTGGGCGGGCAGGACCGCGGCGGGCCCGGCGCCACCCCGTCGGGGCGGCGCCGGGCCCGTCCGGTCACCAGTTGGTGGAGCCCGGTACGACCGGCCAGGGCTTGTTCGCGGGCTTGATCAGGTACGCGATGCCGCCCGAGCCGCCGGCCACCGTGCCGTTGGCCCGGTAGCGCTTGGTCCGCAGCCAGATCTGCTCGAACTGGGACCGCTTGTAGACGTTGCGCACCACCTCGTCGGAGGAGGAGGCGGGGTCGTTGACGATCACGTCGCCCTCGGCGGTGAAGCCGACGATCACGAACAGGTGCCCGGAGGTGCCGTAGTTCGCTCCGTCCAGCTCGCTGGCGAGGAAGGACTGCGAGGTGACCACCGGGATGCCGGCCTTGATGAAGCGTTCCACCTCGTCCAGCGAGTGCATCCGGGTGACCCGCGCGTCCAGGCCGGGGAAGCTGGCCGCGTACGCGGTGTTGAACGGCCAGTTGCCGGCGCCCTCGTACTCGTAGTCGTAGGTCATCCGGGCGGCGTGGTCGACGGTCGGGTCGGCGTAGCTGGGGTCGACCCAGGCGATGTCCTCGGCGGAGGGCTTCCGGCCCCAGTACTCCACCACCATCTCGGTGGAGGTGGGCGAGCACCAGGCCTCGCCGCCGCCGTCGTACTCGGGGTACTCGCCGATGTGGATGTTCTGCGAGTAGCGCGGCACCGGCAGTTCGGTGCCCCAGGCGATGCCGCCCTTGCTCGGGGTGACGGTGAACCGGTCCGGCACGTTCGAGCTCATCGCGCCGAGCATCCACACCCGCGGCGAGGCGGTCTGCCCCGGCGCCCGGTAGAGGGTGAGCCGCAGCTGGTAGGAGCGGAGCAGCACGCCGGCCTCGGCGTCGTCGATGGAGAAGGTGTCGGTCCAGATGGTCGACCAGGGGTCACCCTGGCCGTCCAGGGTGGACCGCTTGATGTCCTGGTCGCCGGAGGCCCAGCGGCCCATCACGTACCAGGGGGTCTGGGTTCCGGTGTTGTAGGTGCCGTGCAGTTCGACCTGGATCCAGGTGCCGGCCGGGGTGGCGGCGTTCCACGAGGCCACCAGCTCGGTGGCGTCGAAGCCGATCTGCCGTTCGGGTGAGGTCCAGGTGGCGTACTCCCAGGTGCGGGTGGTGCCGGTGTGCTCGTCGGTGAACTCGGTGGTGCCGGCCGGCCGGTCGATGGTGATGCCGGTGCGGTGCCCCGGGATGGCGCGCGTGCCCTGGTGGGTGCCGCCGCGCCAGTCGGGGTGCTTCGACCACTCCTGGAAGGTGATCTGCTCGTCGTGCGCGGCGACGGGCAGGTTGTTGTCGGCGTGGGCGGGGACCGCCACACCGAGGAGGGTGAGCGCGGCGGCCCCGACGAGGGCGACCGCGCGCAGGGCTGGTCTGACCATGTGAACTCCGCAGGTTGGGTAGGGGTGGGTCACCAGTTGGTGGACCCGGCCACGGCGGGCCAGGCCACGTTCGTCGGCTTGATCAGGTAGACGACGCCGCCGGAGCCGCTGCCGGTGCCGCCGTTGGCGGTGGTGCGCCTGGTGCGCAGCCAGATCTGCTCGAACTGGTCGCGGTGGTAGACGTGCCGGACGGCGGCGTCGTTGGGCGAGGCGGGGTCGTTGGCGATCACGTCGCCGGTGGTGGTGAAGCCGACCACCACCATGAGGTGCCCGGCGGTGCCGTAGCCGGCCCCGTCCAGCTCGCTGGCGAGGAAGGACTGGCTCGTCACCACGGGGATGCCGGCGGCGATGAAGTGCTCCACCTCGTCGAGCGAGTGCAGCCGGGTCACCTTCGCCTCGAGCCCCGGGTAGGTGGCCGCGTACGCGGTGTTGAACGGCCAGTTGCCGGTGCCGTCGTACTGCCAGTCGTAGGCCATCCGGGCCGCGTGGTCGACGGTCGGGTCGAGGTAGGTCGGGTTCACCCACGACGTGTCGGCCGCCGACGGTTTGCGGCCCCAGTACTCGACGACCATCTCGGTGGAGGTGGGCGAGCACCAGGCCTCGCCGCCGCCGCCGTACTCGGGGTACTGGCCGGCGTGGATGTTCTGGGAGTAGCGGGGTACGGCCAGTTCGGTGCCCCAGGCGATGTGCCCGGCGCTGGGTGCGACCGTGTACCGGTCCGGCACGGTGGAGCTCATCGCGCCGAGGGAGCGCAGCACGGGCGTGCCGGTCGATGCCGGGTCCCGGTAGAGGGTGGCCCGGAGCTGGTACGCCCGCAGCAGCACTCCGGCGGCCGGGTTGTTGATGGCGAGGGTGTCGGTCCACACGCTGGAGGTCTTGTCACCCTGCTTGTCGACGCTGGTCCGCTTGATGTCGCCGTCTCCGGCGGCCCAGCGGCCCAGCACGTACCAGGGGGTCCGGGTGCCGGTGGTGTAGCTGCCCTGGACCTCGATCTGGAGCCAGGTGCCGGCGGGGGTGTCGGCGTTCCACGAGGCGACCAGCTCGGTGGCGCCGAAGCCGACCTGGGTGAGCGGCGAGGTCCAGGTCCCGTACGCCCAGTTGCGCCGGATGCCGGTGTGCGGGTCCCGGTACGCGACGGTGCCGACCGGGGCGGTCAGGGTGAGGCCGGCGCTGGTGCCGGTGGTGCCGGCGGCGGTCCCGGCCGACCAGCCGGTCCCGGACCAGCCCTGCCAGGTGATCTGTTCGTCGTGGGTGACGGTGGTGATTCCGCCGGCCGGCTTGCCGGCGGCGGGCGGTGTGGTGGTGCCGAGGAGGGCGAGCGCGGTGCCGCCGGCGACGGCGACCGCGCGCAGGGATGTCCGGGCCATGGCAGCTCCCACAGGTGAGCGGCATCGTTGCCGTTCACTGTCGCTCCTGGAGGGAACTTTCGCCAGAGGTCAACGCATGGAAAATCTTTGCCGGCGTGACGATCCGGTCGGGATGGACCAACACAGTGATGGATATTGATATGACCATGTGACTCCTGGTGAGGTGGGCGAAACGGGATCCCCGTACCCCGAGGAGGTTGTCCATGGCCCTCCGCACGTCCCCACTCCGCCGCCGGCTGGCCCTCGCCGCCGCCGTCGGCCTCACCCTCGTCACCGCCCTCGGCACGCCGGCCGCCGCCCGGCCCGCCCCGGACCCGTCCGACGCACCGGCCGCCGCCAGCTACCGGGTGCTCGGGCCCCGGACGGTCGCCGACCGGAGCGCCGTCGCCCGGACCGGCGCGGCGATCGACTACTCCGAACACGGCGTGCTGCACGTCACGGCGACCAGCGCCGAGGCCGCCGCGATCACCCGGCTCGGCTTCCGGCTGGAGCGGGAGGCCACCCCGGCCGCGGCGGCCGGCGCCGTCGCGTACGCCTTCCCGTCCGCCGACTCGAACTACCACGATTACGCCGAGCTGACCGCGGTGGTGAACAAGGTCGTCGCCGACCACCCCGCCATCGCCCGCAAGCTCAGCATCGGCACGTCCTACCAGGGCCGGGACCTGATGGCCGTGAAGATCTCCGACAACGTCGGCACCGACGAGAACGAGCCGGAGATCCTCTTCAACGCCCAGCAGCACGCCCGCGAGCACCTGACCGTCGAGATGGCCATCTACCTGCTCAACCTCTTCACCGACAGCTACGGCACCGACTCCCGGATCACCAACATCGTCAACTCCCGGGAGATCTGGATCGTGCCGACGGTCAACCCCGACGGCAGCGAGTACGACATCGCCACCGGCTCCTACCGGTCCTGGCGCAAGAACCGGCAGCCCAACAGCGGCTCCACTGCGGTCGGCACCGACCTGAACCGCAACTGGGGCTACCAGTGGGGCTGCTGCGGCGGCTCGTCCAGCTCGAAGTCGTCGGAGACCTACCGCGGCCCGTCCGCCTTCTCCGCCCCCGAGACGGCGGCGCTGCGCAACTTCGTCAACAGCCGGGTGGTCGGCGGGGTGCAGCAGCTCAAAGCCAACATCGACTTCCACACCTACTCGCAACTGGTGCTCTGGCCGTACGGCTACACGTACAGCAACACCGCCACCGGGATGACCGCCGACCAGTACAACACCTTCGCCACCATCGGCCGGCAGTTGGCGTCCAGCAACGGCTACACGCCGGAGCAGTCCAGCGACCTCTACATCGCCGACGGCACCAGCATCGACTGGATGTGGGGCACCCACAAGATCTGGGCCTACACCTTCGAGATGTACCCCGGGTCGTCCTCCGGCGGCGGTTTCTACCCGCCCGACGAGGTGATCCCCGCGCAGACCTCCCGCAACAAGGAGGCCGTCCTGCTGCTGTCCGAGTACGCCGACTGCCCGTACCGGGCGATCGGCAAGCAGAGCACGTACTGCTGACCCGCCGCACCGGGGGCCCCGGTCCCACCCCCTGCCGGGGCCCCCACCCCCCTGCCCGTCCGGACGGTCTCCGCCGGAGGTGCGCTACCGTGGCACCGACCAGTCCGCAGCGAAGCCGGTGGGAAACCGGCGCTGTCCCGCAACTGTGATGCCCCGCACGCGGCGTCGGCCTCCGGCCGACGCCGAACCGCGTGGGGATGAGCCAGGTCGCCTGCGGCAGGTCGCGATACGCGCTCTCGAGGAAGGGCGCCTCGCGGACGGGCGCCCCCGGCGTTCCTGTCGGCGAAGCACCACGCTCCTCGACCGACAGGAGGACCGATGTCCAGACGTACCCCCCGGCTCTTCGCCGCCGCGCTCGCGGCCGGCGCGCTGCTCCTCGGCGGCTGCGCCGAGCAGGCCTCGACCGACACCCCCGCCGCCGGCGGCTCGACGGCCGCCGCCTTCCCGGTCACCGTCGGCAAGGTGACCCTGGAGAAGCGCCCCGAGAAGATCGTCTCGCTCTCGCCCACCGCGACCGAGATGCTCTTCGCCATCGGCGCCGGCAAGCAGGTCACCGCCGTGGACGACCAGTCGAACTACCCGCCCGAGGCGCCCAAGACCGACCTCTCCGGCTACCAGCCGAACGCCGAGGCCATCGCCGGCCGCAACCCCGACCTGGTGGTGCTCGCCAACGACACCAACAAGATCGTCGACCAGCTCACCAGGCTGAAGATCCCGGTGCTGCTCAGCCCGGCCGCGACCACCCTGGATGACACGTACCAGGAGCTCAGCGACCTGGGGAAGCTCACCGGCCACCAGGCCGAGGCGGACGCCCTCACCACGAAGATGAAGGACGACATCGCGTCCCTCACCAAGGACCTGCCGAAGCGGACCACGAAGCTCACCTACTACCACGAGCTGGGCCCGGAACTGTACAGCGTCACCAGCAAGACCTTCCTCGGCTCGATCTACGCCCTCGTCGGGCTGGAGAACATCGCCGACCCGGCGGACGCCGACGGCAAGAAGGGCGGCTACCCGCAGCTCTCCCAGGAGGTCATCGTCAAGGCGAACCCCGACTTCGTCTTCCTGGCCGACACCAAGTGCTGCCAGCAGAACCCGGACACCGTCAAGGCCCGCAGCGGCTGGGCCGGCATCACGGCGGTCAAGCAGAACCAGATCATCGCCCTCGACGACGACATCGCCTCGCGCTGGGGTCCGCGCGTGGTCGACCTGGTCCGGGCGATCGTGGACGCCACCGCCAAGGTCCCGGCCTGACGGTGACCGTGCGAGAAGCGGAACCCGCCGACCGGCCGGCCGGGACGCCCGACGCGTCCCGGCCGCCCGGCCCGCCCGACCCGGGTCCGGGCCGGGCCGCTTCCGGCCGCGGCACCCGGCCCGCGACCGGCGCCGGTACGCCGGCCCGGCCGGCCCGGCTGCGCAAGCGCTGGCTGGCCGCCGCCATCGCCGCCGTGCTGGTCGCCCTGGTCGCCGGGGTGTCCCTCGGCCCGGTCAGCCTGCCGCCCGGCAGCGTCGCGGCCGAACTGCTCAACCTGCTGCCCGGGGTGCACCTGACGAGCGGACTCACCGAGCGGGAGGTCGCCATCGTCACCGAGCTGCGCCTGCCGCGGGTCGTGCTCGGCCTGCTCGTCGGCGGGCTCCTCGCCCTGGCGGGCGGCTGCTACCAGGGCGTCTTCCGCAACCCGCTGGCCGACCCGTACCTGCTCGGGGTGGCGGCCGGCGCCGGGCTCGCGGTGACCGCGGTCATCGCGCTGGGCGCCGGCGCCGGCGGGGCGATCACCGGGCTGCCGGTCACCATCCCGCTGGCCGCGTTCGTCGGCTCGCTCGCCGCGGTCGCCATGACGTACGGGCTCGGGGCGGCGGGCGGCCGGAGCCGGTCACCGGCCACGCTGATCCTGGCCGGGGTGGCGGTCTCCGCGTTCCTCTCCGCCGGGCAGACGTACCTGCTGCAACGGCACTCCGACAGCATCCAGCAGGTCTACTCCTGGCTGCTCGGCCGGCTGGCCACCGCCGGCTGGCACGACGTCCTGCTGGTGCTGCCCTACTTCCTGCTCACCGCCGTGGTGGTGCTGCTGCACCGCCGCGAGCTGGACGTGCTCTCGGTCGGCGACGACGAGGCGACCAGCCTCGGGCTGCACCCGCAGCGCTCCCGCTACCTGCTGATCGCCGCCGCCTCGCTCGGCACCGCCGCCGCGGTCTCCGCATCCGGCCTGATCGGCTTCGTGGGCATCATCGTGCCGCACACCGTCCGGCTGCTCGCCGGGGCCAGCTACCGGGTGATCCTGCCGCTGTCGATGCTCTTCGGCGGGGCGTTCCTGGCGCTGACCGATGTGGTCGCCCGGACCGTGGCGGCGCCGGCGGAGATCCCGATCGGCGTGGTCACCGCGCTGCTCGGCGGACCGTTCTTCGTCCTGGTCCTGCGCACCTCCCGGCGGGTGTTCACGTGAGCCCGCCCGCCGTCGAGCTCCGGGACCTGCGGGTCGAGCTGGGCGGGGCGTCGATCCTGGCCGGCGTGGACCTGACCGTCGCGGTGGGCGAGTGGGTCACCGTGATCGGCCCGAACGGCGCCGGCAAGTCGACCCTGCTGCGCGCCGTCGGCGGCCTGCTGGCCCCGGCCGGCGCGGTCAACCTCTTCGGTACGCCGATCAACTCCTTCCGCCGCCGGGACCGGGCCCGGGTGGTGGCCACCGTGGCGCAGTCCCCGGTGGTGCCGGCCGGCATGTCGGTCTTCGACTACGTGCTGCTGGGGCGGACCCCGTACATCCCGGCGCTGGGCCGGGAGTCCGCCGCCGACCTGGTCGCCGTGCGCGAGGTCGTGGACCGGCTCGACCTCGGCGCGTTCGCCCACCGGGAACTGGCCACCCTCTCCGGCGGCGAGCGGCAGCGGGTCTTCCTGGCCCGGGCGCTGGCCCAGGGGGCCACCCTGCTGCTGCTCGACGAGCCGACCAGCGCGCTGGACATCGGGCACCAGCAGGAGGTGCTCGAACTGGTCGACCAGCTCCGCCGCGCGCACCGGCTGACCGTGCTCGCCACCATGCACGACCTCTCCGTCGCCGGCGAGTACGCCGACCGGATGGTGCTGCTCGCCGACGGGCGGGTGGTCGCCACCGGGCCGCCGCAGGAGGTGCTCACCGAGGAGCTGCTCGGCACCCACTACCGCGCCCACGTCCGGGTCATCCCGGGCGAACACGGCCCGCTGGTGGTCCCGGTCCGCCCGGGGTGACCGTCGGGGCCCTGCTGCTGGCGGAAGGGCCGCGCCCGACGGCCTCAGCGCAGCGCGGTGACCGAGAAGAGCGCGCCCTGCGGATCGCGGAGCGCCGCGCTGCGCCCGGCCGGGTTGTCCCGGGGCGGGACCAGGATCGTCCCGCCCAGCTCGGCGGCGTGCGCCGCCGTGGCGTCCACGTCCGCGACCGCGAAATACACCGACCAGTACGCGGGCAGGTCCGCCGGCAGCTTCTCCAGCTGCGGCATCATCCCGGCGACGATCCGGGCACCGCAGCGCCAACCGGTGTACGGCATCGGGCCGGGTGCCCGCTCCTCCGGATGCCAGCCGAACACCAGGCCGTAGAAGTCCTTGGCCCGCTCCGGGTCCGGGGTGACCAGCTCGTTCCAGCACATCGACCCGGGCTCGTTGAACAGCTCCGCGCCGCGCATCGCCATCGGCTGCCAGACGCTGAACACCGCGCCGGCCGGGTCGGCGAGGACCGCCATCCGGCCCTGGTCGAAGACGTCGAACGGGGCGACCACCACCTGACCGCCGGCCGCCTCCACCCGGGTCGCCACCAGGTCCGCGTCGTCGGTCGCCACGTACGTCGACCAGATCGGCACCTGGTCCGGCGTGGCCGGCGGGCCGGCCCCGGCGACCGCGCGCCCGTCCTTGCGGAAGACGGTGTAGCCGCCGGCCGCGGGCTCCGGGGAGACCTGCCCGGTCCAGCCGAAGAGCTGCGGGTAGAACTCCTTCGCGTCCTCCAGCCCCGGGGTGGCCAGGTCGGCCCAGCAGGGCGTGCCGGGCTCGACGCCGTTCACGTTGACCCCTCTCGCCGGGGGCGGCCCCGCCGGCACGCCCTGCCGGCATCGTGGCACCGTCCCCCGGCCCGCCGGGGCGGAATCGGACAGATCGTCAGGTGAAGCGGCGCCCCTCGTCCCGCCGGTACGCCCAGCCGGCGGCCGCGGCGAGCAGCACGATCCAGACGCCGAGCATGACCATGGAGAGGGCGCTCGGCCGCCAGTCGGTGACCGCCGCCCACATCAGCTCCACCGCGCCGCGGGTGGGCAGGTAGGGGGCGATCGCCTGGATGAAGCCGGGGGCGTCCTCCGGGCCGGAGAGCAGCCCACCGCCGAACGCGAGCGGGAAGAAGATCAGCTGCGCGACCACGATCGCCGCCTTGCTCGGCAGCGAGTATCCGATGGTCAGGCCGAGCAGGGTGAACGGCACCGAGATCACCGCGACCCCGGCCGCCCCGAGCAGGAACTGCACCGGCGTGACCCGGGCGGCCGTGGCCACCGCCGCGATCACCACCACGGGCAGCATGGAGAGGTAGGTGAGCACCAGTCCGGCCAGGATGCGGCCGGCGAGGCGCGGCCCGGGCCCGGCCGGCAGGGTCCGGGTGTACGGGTTCCACGGCTGGTCGCGGTCCTCGGCGACGCCGATCCCGTACTGGAAGATGTTCGCGCTCATCACCGCGAAGGTCACCATGGCGGCGGTGGCGTAGGTGGCACCCTCGGCGTCGTCCCCGGCGAACGGGACCACGAAGAAGAGCATCGCGGCGGCCGGGAAGAAGGCGCTGCCGAAGATCGCGACGGGAATCCGGACGATCTCCAGCAGTTGGTAGCGGGCGTGGATCAGGGCGAGCGGCATGGCGGGCTCCTAGACGGTCGGGACGGCGGGCCGGTCGCCGGTGGTGATGGCCAGGAACGCCTCCTCCAGCGAGGTGGGCCGGACCTCCAGGTCCCGGAACGCCACCCCGGCGGTGACCAGCTCCCGGACGAGCTGGTCGGCGTCGGCGGTGAGCAGGTGGGTGCGCCCGTCGACCTGCTCGGTGGCCACCACGCCGGGCAGCGCCGGCAGGTCGTCGGCGACCAGGCTGACCCGGCGTACGCCGACGATGCCCCGGATCGCCGGCACGCTGTCGTCGGCCAGCACCCGACCCTGGCCGATCACCACGACCCGCTGCGCGAGCGCCTCCACCTCCTCCAGGTAGTGGCTGCTCAACAGGACGGTGCCGCCGTCGGCGTGGAACGACCGGATCGCCTCCCACAGGGTGTGCCGGGCCTCCACGTCCAAGCCGGTGGTGGGTTCGTCGAGGACGACCAGCCGGGGCCGTCCGACGAAGGCGAGGGCCACCGCGAGCCGCCGGCGCTGCCCGCCGGAGAGGCCACCGGTCTGCCGGCGGATCTGGTCGGTGAGGCCGAACCGGTCGAGCAGCTCGTCCCGCGGGATCGGGTCGGGGAAGTGGGCGCTGACGAAGTCGACCACCTCACCGACCCGCAGCGTGCCGGGAAGCCCGGTCTCCTGCGGGGTCACCCCGAGCTGCCGCCGGTTGGCCGCGGCGCGCGGGTCGCCGCCGAACAGCTCGACCCGGCCGCCGGTGGGCCGGCGCAGCCCGACCAGCAGGTTGATCAGGGTGCTCTTGCCGGCGCCGTTCGGGCCGAGCAGCCCGACCAGCTCACCGGTGCGTACGGTCAGGTCGACCCCGTCCAGTGCCAGCACGTCGCCGTAGCGGCGGCTGACCTGGTCGGCGCGGGCCAGGATCATGGTCGGACTCCTCGGGGTTGCGGTCCCGGTCGGTGCTGCGTCCCTGTGTACCGTGTCCGGTCCACGCCCGCAGCCCCGCGCGCCCGCAGGAAGTGATCCCCTACTGTGATAGTCCCGCCCCGCGGTGACGCCACGGCGGGCGGCTGCCGACAGGACACTGGGGAGGGTCCGTGACGAGTCCGAACAAGAACCTGGACGTACAACCGGAGGCGCTGGTCGCCTTCGCCGCCACCTCCAGGGGACGGGCGACCCAGTTCAGCGAGCTGCGCCAGCGGTTCCACGACGGGCACGTGCCCCGGCACGCCTTCGGCATCATGCCGGCGTCGTTCAGCCTCGCCGCCGCGTACGCCGAGCAGTTCGAGGCGTGCCTGACCGGGCTCGCCGAGGGCGCCGAGGTGATGGCGGACATCGCCGAGGGGATCAGCGACACGGCCGACGCGTACACCGGCACCGACCTGGCCACCAACGACATGTTCGCGCCGGGCGCCTGAGGGGGACGCATGAGCACCGAGGCGTTGCAGCGCAACAAGACCTACTTCGAGCAGATCGTGTCGGGCACCCCCGACCCGTTCAAGCCGCTCTCCCAGGCCGTGCTCTGGCCGTTCAACGAGCTGCTGGAGCTGGTCGCCGGCGAGCCGGACGACCTGATGCGCGCGGCCCAGCTCGCGCTCACCACCGGCGAGGCGGTACGCCAGATCGCCGGCGAGCAGACCGCCGACCGGGCCCGGCTGCGCAGCGCCTGGGAGGGCGACGCGGCGGACAGGTTCCACGCCTCGATGGAGGCCGTGGAGGAGGCGATCGAGGAGCTGGCCAAGGGGCTGGACGGCACCAAGGAGGTGCTGGTCGACGCCGCGAACGCGGCCGTCGAGGCGTTCAACCTGCTGGTCGAGCTGATCCTGGAGTTCCTGCTCTGGTTCCTGACCGAGGTGATCATCGCGGCGGTGGCCGCCGTGCTCAGCGCCGGCGTGACCCTGGCCGCCACGGTGGTCCGGGTGCTGGCCCGGCTGGCCACCACGGTCGGCCGGATGGTCAAGATCGTGGCCCGGTTCGCGGAGATCCTCACCAAGCTGGTCACCAAGCTGGAGAAGGTCGCGGAGCTGCTGACCAAATACCGCAAGCTGGTGATGGAGCTGCGCAAGGCCAAGAAGGCGTACCGGGCGTGGAACAAGTCCGGCTACACCCGGGAGGCGTTGGAGTTCAAGCTGAAGCGGGCCGCGATCCTCTTCCCCGGCAAGTTCGCCATCAACCACACCTCCCCGGTGAACATCCCCGGCATCGGCGGCGCACTGCTCGACACCGGAGTCGGCATGTACGACGTCGCCGACGGGCACAAGGACCGCAACTATCTGGTGGACGGCACCTACTCCGAAGACCTGGGCCCGTACACCCGGGGCGTGCAGAACGTCTTCGACTCGATCGTGAACTGAGAGGCAGTGATGACCTTCCCCGCCCTGGACCGGCTCGAGGCGCTGGCCCGCAACCTGGACGGCTGGCAGCGCGAGCTCGGCTCGCGGATGGCCGAGCTGGAGCAGAGCAGCGCCGAGGGGGTGAGCGACTCCGGCCTGGTCACGGTGACTGCGGCGGCGGACGGCAAGATCCTCTCCACGGTGCTGAACGCCCGGGCCATGCGGCTCGACTCGTACACCCTGGCCGAGGAGTTCACCGCGGCCGCGAACCGCGCCCAGGAGGCCGCCGCCGCCCGGGTCCGGGAGATCGTCGGCGAGGTGATGGGCAACGCCCCGGCCGCGGAGCGCCGCACCGACGACGGCTACGGCTACGACCGATACTGAGCCGATGGACCAGAGCGGACACCTCGACCTGCTCGCCCGGCTCGCCGAGCCGGGCGAGCGGGTACTCGCCCACGCCCAGGCGGAGGTCGGCGGCGGCCTCACGCCCGCACCCCCACCCGACGAGACGGTCGCGCCCACCCGGAGCCGGGTCACCGTCTCCTCGGTGCTGCTCAACGTGCTCGCGCCGCTGGCCACCTGGGACCGGGGCGACCGGTTGGTGGATCTGATCGGCTGGGGGATCGCCGGTCGGGGCGCGCCCGGCTCGGCCGCGTCCCGGCTGCACCGGGCGGTCAGCCCGGCCCGGCCGGACGGGAAGGTGCGGCACACCCTGCTCGCCGTCACCGACCGGCGGCTGCTGGTCTGCGTCACCGGCCCGGTGAAACTGCTGTCCAGCCGGGAGGACGACGAGCGGGCGCTGGCCGAGACCCGGGTGGTCTGGGCCGCCCCGCGCGCCGAGGTGGCGTCGGCCCGGGTGGGCTGGCACCGGCTCAACCCGAAGCGGTTGAAGCTCACCTTCACCGACGGATCCTGGCTCTCCTTCACCGTGCCGATCGCCGAGTCGGGCCAACCGCTGCGCGCGGTCGCCGCCGCGCTCTCCGGCTGACCGCCCGCCCGCCCCGCCCCGCCCCGCCCCGCTCCGGGCGCGGCGCGGCTTGCGGCAATCCGTGGCTTCCCCGGGCCGGGAAGGCCCGATCTGCCGCAACCCGCTCTCCGCGGACCCCTGGCGGCGGCCGGCGGGCCCGGCCCGGGCCCGGGCCCGGCCCGGTCCGGCCCGGGGTCGGGGTCGGGGTCGGGTCAGGTGGTCAGCGGGGCGGGCAGCGGGTCGCGGTGCAGCACGGCGAGCCGGGACACGGCCCGGGTCAGCACCACGTACAGCCGGTGCAGGCCGCGCGGTTCGGCCGCCACGATCGCGGCCGGCTCGACGACCACCACGTGGTCGTACTCCAGGCCCTTGACCAGGGTGGCCGGGACCACGGTGACCCGCTCGGCGGCCTCGACGTCGTCGGCGTCCGAGGTCGGCACGCCCGCGTCGGCGAGCGCCGCGCGGAGCCCTTGCACCGCGTCGTCGGCGGCGATCACGCCGACCGAGCCGTCGTGCGCCAGCGCCGCACGCACCTCGGCCACCGCGGCCGCGGTCAGGTCGTCGACGGTACGCACCTCCAGGGTCCCGTCGCGGCGCAGCGACTCGGCCGGGGGCACGTCGACGGCGAGCGCCGGCAGTAGCCGGTTGGCGAAGGCGACCACCGCCGCCGGCACCCGGAAGCCGATGCTGAGCGGCACCACGGCGGCGTCGGGCTTGCCCAGGTGGGTCAGGGACTCCCGCCAGTCGGTGGCCGCCCACGGCGCGGTGCCCTGGGCCAGGTCCCCGAGCAGGGTGATCGAGCCGTGCTCGCTGCGCCGGGCGATGGCCCGGCACTGCATTGGGGAGAGATCCTGCGCCTCGTCGACCACCACGTGCCCGAAGCCCGGCAGCCGTTCCAGCAGCCCGGTGATCTCGTCGAGGAGCACCGCGTCTGCGGCGGTCCAGCGGGTCGCCCGCGGGGTACGCCCGGGCCGGCCCGATCGGAGCAGTTCCTGCTCTTCGGCGGTGAGCAGGCCGTCGGCGGCGGCGGCGAGCAGCGCCGGGTCGGTGAGCAGCCGGTGCAGCAGCCCTTCGGGGGTGAGCGCCGGCCAGACCGCGTCGAGGCAATCGGTGACCGGTTTCGCCTTCGCCATCCGGCGGAGCCAGGCGTCGCTGGGCGACTCCGCCCGGCGCGCCTCGGCCTGGCGTTGCAGCAGTCCCACCACCCGGGCCCGGACCCGCTCCCGGCCGGTCGCGTAGGGCAGGCCCTCGCGGCGGGTCTCCTCGACGACGCGGTGCAGCGGGTCCAGCCCGATCCGCCAGCGGAACGAGCCGTCCGACACCATGATCGGCTCGGTCGGCGTACCGATGTGCGCCTCGACGGCGCGGCGCAGCACCTTGGCCATCCGCACGTCGTGCTTGACCACGGCGACGGCCGGGTCGTCGACCGCGCGGACCGGCACCCGGGCGACCAGGTCCTCCACGGTGGCCTGCTCGACCTCGACCTCGCCGAGGGCGGGCAGCACCGCCGCGATGTACGACAGGAACGCCCGGTTCGGCCCGACGATCAGGACACCGGACCGGCGCAGCCGCTCCCGGTGCAGATAGAGCAGGTACGCGGCGCGGTGCAGGCCGACCGCCGTCTTGCCGGTGCCCGGCGCGCCCTGCACGCAGATCGAGTCGGCCAGGTCGGCCCGGACCAGCTCATCCTGCTCGGGCTGGATGGTGGCGACGATGTCCCGCATCGGGCCGACCCGGGGGCGTTCGATCTCGGCGGTGAGGATCCGGCTGGCCGTGCCCAGCTCCTCGCCGCGGTCCAGGCGCTCGTCCTCGAAGCTGGTGAGCACGCCGGAGCTGAACCCGAACCGGCGCCGGACGGCGACGCCCTGCGGGTCGCTCGCGCTGGCCCGGTAGAACGACCGGGAGACGGGGGCCCGCCAGTCCAGCACCAGCGGCTCGCCGAGGTCGTCGGTGACGTGCCGGCGCCCCACGTGGTAGTCGCGCCCGGCGTGATCCGGGTCCAGCTCGCCGAAGTCGAGGCGGCCGAAGAAGAGGGGTGTGCTCGGGTCGTCGGCCAGCTCCTTGACCCGTCGGGCCATGTGTCGGCCGAGCTGTTCGGCGGTGTACGCGTCGCCGGCGACCTTGTCACCGGTGGCGAAGAGGGCCTCGGCGCGCTCGCGCATCCGGCGCAGCGCCGCGCGGGACGCCTCCAGGTGGGCGCGTTCCGCGCCGAGTTCGGTATCGAGGTTTGTGGTGGCAGGTTCCAGTCCGGCTGCGGGCACAGTGAACTCCCAGGGCTCAACATGATGCTCGCTCGCGTATCCGGGGCGATCGGCCCGCTCCGGCGCGGTGACGTCCGCTGCGGTGCATGCTCACCGCGGCCGTCAAGCGGCCATCCACGATACGGCTGGGCTCAGTTGTACGCCACCGAGTTTCCACTGCTGCTGAATGACCTGCGGGTTGCCTCGACCACGCCCGGGTTTAACAATATCCTTAAGGCGGAGGTGGGCTGGTGGAGTGGGAGATCCTGCTGACCGGGCAGGTTGAGGCGTTTCTTGACGACCTCTACGTCACTGACCGCGAGAGTCATCGCCTCGTGAACCAGGCCATCCTGGTGCTGGAGCGTAATGGCCCCGCAGAGGGACGTCCTCTGGTCGACAGCATCACCGCTTCCCGACTGAGCAATTTGAAAGAACTCAGGCCTCCGTCCTCGGGACACAGCGAGATCAGAATCCTATTCGTCTTCGACCCCTGGCGGTCGGCCGTCCTGCTGGTCGCAGGAGACAAGTCGGGGCAGTGGAAGCGCTGGTACCGAGAGGCCATACCAGAGGCGGAACAGCTGTACGCCACGTACGTGAAGGAACGGCAGGAGGAGACACGATGAGTGGGGTTAAGCGCTGGCGCGATACGGAGCACCTGGACCGGGCGATCCAAACGGCTGGCGGGACGGGGGAATTCGAGGCCGAAGTGGGCCAGATGCTTGCTGGCGCCCGCGGCTGGCGCCTCGCTGAGCTGCGGAAGCGGCGCGAGATGACCCAGGAGCAGGTGGCGGCCCGGATGGGCGTCTCGGTGGCCCGGGTCTCGCAGATCGAAGCGGGGAGCGTGGCGACTCAGGAGGTGCTGGCCCGCTACATCGCGGCCCTGGGTGGCACCCTCAAGTTGATCGCCGACTTCGGGGACGAGCAACTCAAGGTGGCCTGAGAACTCGGCTGAACGATCGGGGCGGGATCATGGGGGAATGACCGAGGAGCACCCCGAGAAGCGCCGGGTGACGATCAGCGATCCGCAGGTGATGCGGGCGCTCGCGCATCCGGCCCGCATGGCGATCATGGAACATCTCGGCTCGCTCGAGGGCGGCGCGACCGCGACCGAGTGCGCCGAGATCGCCGGCCTGTCGCCGAGCGCGACCAGCTACCACCTGCGGGAGTTGGCGAAGTTCGGGCTGATCCAGGAGGCCCCGAGCCGGGGCGACGCCCGGGAGCGGGTCTGGCAGGCGTTCAGCCCGTCGTACTACGTGGAGACGGGCCAGGACGCCGATTCCGAGGCCCGGGCGGCCGAGCTGAACCTGGTCGACGTTCACCTCGCGCGGGACAGCCAGCGCGTACGGGAGTGGATCCGCCGAGCGCCGGACGAGCCGCGCGAGTGGTACCAGGCGGCCTGGTTCAGCGACACCCTGCTGCTGCTCACCGCCGAGGAGTTGGCCGCGCTGAACGAGGCGGTCCACGGGCTGCTGGATCCGTACCGGCGGCGGCTGCGGACCGATCCGCCGGAGGGGGCGCGGACGGTCGCGGTGCAGTACCGGGCGCTGCCTCTGGACTGAGTTCGGGGTTGAGCAAACAGGTGTGAAGGATTATCTTCGAAGTATGTCCTTCACATCTGGTCGGTCGCGCTGGTCCGACGTCTGGCTCGTCACCGCCGCCCGGGGCGTCTCCACCTGCGGCGACTTCCTCGCCGCCAGTGCCCTGGCGCTGGCCCTCCAGTCCGCCGGCGCGAGCGGGCTCGCCGTCTCCGGGCTGATGCTCGCCGCCACCCTGCCGCTCGCGGTGCTCGCCCCGCTGACCGGCCGGCTCGCCGACCGGGTGGACAGCCGCCTGCTGCTGGTGCTCACCGGGCTCGGACAGGCCGCGATCTGCCTGGCGCTCGCGTACGCCGGCCAGCCGGCCCTGATCATCGTGCTGGTGGCGGCCCTCGCCGCCGGCCTCGCGGTCACCCAGCCGGTGCTCTCCGCGCTGGTGCCGACCATGGTCCGGGCCGACGACCTGCCCCGGGCCAGCGCGCTCAACCAGACCGCCGGCACCCTCGGTGCGCTGGCCGGGCCGGCGCTCGCCGGATTGCTGGTCGGCGGCTTCGGCGCCCGGCCGCCCCTGCTGCTCGACGCCGGCAGCTACCTCGCGTTGGTCGCGGCCGGGCTGCTGATCCGGACCCGCCGGGGCGGCCGGCGACCGACCGCGGCAGTGGTTCCCGGCCCGGCCCGTGACCTCCCGGTCCCCGCCTGGCGGCTGCGCCGGGACCCGCTGCTGGTCGCGATGATCACCACCCTCGCCGGGGTGATCGGCGCGGTCGGCGCGATCAACGTGGTCGAGGTCTTCTTCATCCGCGAGACCCTGGGCAGCTCCACCACGATGTACGGCCTGGTCACCGGCTCGTGGACGCTCGGCATCCTGATCGGGTCCTGGGTGTTCGCCCGGCTGGCCCGGCGGCTGGTCGACGACGGCCGGATGCTGGTCGGCTACCTCGCCCTGCTCGGCGGGTGCTGCCTGATGATCCTGTTCTCCGCCGCGGTGCCCGCCGCCCTGCTGCTGGTGCCCGTCTGGCTGCTCGGCGGGGTGGGCAACGGCGGGGCCAACGTCTTCGACAACGTGTTGCTGGCCCGGCGGGTGCCCGAGGCCGCCCGGGGTCGCGCGTACGCCGCACTGGGTGCCGCCGTCCAGGGCGCCGCCATGCTCGGCTACCTGCTCGGTGGCCTGCTGCTGGCGGTGGCCGACCCCCGGCCCCTGGTCGCCGCCTGCGGCGTGGCCGGGCTGTTGATGATCGGGCTGGTCGCGCTGCCGGTCAGGCGGGCCGTCCGGGCCGAGCGCGCGGCCACCGCCGCCCGGCAGGCCTCGCCCGCCGACCCGGGGGCGTCCGCGACCGCCGACCCGGCGGGGTCCGCGCCCGATCCAGCAGGGTCTGACCCGGCGGGGTCGGCCCCCGGGGCGTCCGCGTCGGTGCCAGCCCGGGCGGGTGGTGCGGAGTTGGCCACTCCGGCCCCCTCCCGCTGAGCCGACCGCGACGGGCGGGGATACGGTCGGGGCATGGCCGACCGCATCGCCCGCCCCCGCGTGGGGCACATCCAGTTCCTGAACTGCCTGCCGATCTACTGGGGGCTGATGCGGTCCGGCGCGCTGATCGACGTCGACCTGCACAAGGACTCGCCGGACCGGTTGAACGCCGCGCTGGTCGCCGGTGATCTGGACATCGGCCCGATCTCCCAGGTGGAATACCTGCGGCACGCCGACGAGCTGCTGCTCCTGCCGGACCTCGCGGTCGGCAGCGACGGTCCGGTGCTCTCGGTCAACGTGGTCTCCACCCGGCCCCTGGCGGAGCTGGACGGCGCCCGGGTAGCGCTCGGCTCCACCTCGCGTACCGGGGTGCTGCTCGCCCAGCTCCTGCTGGCCGAGCGGTACGGGGTCCGGCCGGAGTACTTCCGCTGCCCGCCGGACCTGACCCAGATGCTGCTGGAGGCGGACGCCGGCGTGGTGATCGGCGACGTGGCGCTGCGGGCCCTCTACGAGGCGCCGCGCAAGGGCCTGGCGGTGACCGATCTCGGGCAGGCCTGGCGGGAGTGGACCGGGTTGCCGATGGTCTTCGCCGTCTGGGCGGTCCGCCGCGACTTCGCCGCCGCGCACCCGGGCCTGGTCAAGGAGGTGCACGAGGCGTTCCTGCGCTCGCGTGACCTCTGCCTGGCGGAACTGGACCAGGTGGCCGAGGCGGGCGCCCGCTGGGAGCCGTTCGACGCGGCGACCCTGGCCACCTACTTCCGTACCCTCGACTTCTCGCTGGGCGACCGGCAGGTGGCCGGCCTGCGCGAGTTCGCCCGCAGGGCGGCCGCGATGGGTGAGGCGCCCGCCCTGCCCGAGGGCGGACCGCACTTCTTCCAGGGCTGAGCCCTCGCGACGGCGCAGCGGCGGTGCCCCGGCCAGCCGGGGCACCGCCGCTGCGCGGCGGGGTCAGGCGGCGTCGCGGAGCAGTGCCGCGGCGACCTTCTCGCAGGTGTCCATGCCGTACTGCCAGGAACCCGCGGCGCTGAACGGGGTACGGACCATCACGCCCATCGTCCAGGTGTCGCCGATGGCCAGGCAGTTGACGTGGTACTCGCGCTCCTTCTGCCGGTCGATCCAGCCGTTCTTGATCGCGATCCGCTTCTGCTCGGCCGCCGGGAACGCCTTACGGATGCCGAAGTCCCCGTCGCCACGGACCAGCCGCATCTCGTTGATCAGCCACTTGGTCCACTTGGGGCCGGCCGCCCGGCCGTCGTCGATGCAGAGGCCGAGCCGCGCGGTGTCCCGGGGCGACAGCAGGGTCCGGCTCCAGCCGCCGTCGCTGGCGACCTTGCTGTCGGTGAGCTTGCAGATCGAGATCAGCCGCTTGATCGAGGCCGAGCCGCCCACGCTCTCGTAGAACTCCTGGGCCCGTTCGTTGTTGCTGTCCCGGATGATCTGGGTAGCCTCGGCCAGCTTCGCGTCGCTCGGGGTGCGGCCCGCATCGGCGCTGCGGCGCAGGTAGTCGGCGACCACCCAGGACTTGATCAGCGAGGCGGTGGTGCTGGTCTCGGCCATGTTCTCCGAACCGATGATCTTGCCGGTCCGCTTGTCCAGCACGGCCCAGGAGTACCAGCCCTTGATCCTGAGGCCGTCGAGGTCCTGCGCCTGGAACGGCAACGGCTCCAGCGACGGCGAGGGCGAGGGTTGGGCCCGGGTGCTCCGATCCACCGGCGCGCCGGTGGACCGGCCGCCCGCCGTGCCGGTGTGCGAGGCGGGGGACGGGCGGAACGGCGAGCCGGGTACGAACCGCAGCGAGACCAGGACCAGCCCGACCAGGATGACGGCGACGGCGCTGTACGCCAGGGGGCGGCGGTCGCTGCCCGGCCGGCGGCGGGTGCCCGCCATCAGAGCTTCCCGAGCGGCTGCTGCGGCACCTTGAGGGCGGCGCCCGGCTGCGGGGTCACCAGCTGGGTGGCCACGCTGGCGCAGACCTTCGCGCCGTACGAGGGGGTCCGCGGGTCGCCGGCGGGCGGATACCGCATCATCACCGCCAGGGTCCAGTCGTCGGTGACCGCGAGGCAGTTGACGTGCCACTGGCCGTCGTCCCAGAGCATGGTGAAGCCGTTCTTGATGCTCACCGGGCCCTGCGCGGTGATCGACTCGGGCAGGCCGTCGACGATGCCCCAGTGCCCGCCCTGCACGGTCACCGACTTCTGGTCCTTGACGCCGCCGCGCACGTGGGCCATCTCGTTCAACACCCACTTCGTCCACTTGGGTCCGGCGGCGGTGCCGTCGCCGATGCAGTCGCCCATCCGCACCGCGTCGCGCGGTGACATCTGGGTGTACGCCCACTTGGCCCGGTCGGGATAGATCTTCGTGTCGGTCAGCTTGCACATCTTGATCAGCCGCTGCAGCACCGGCTTGCGCCCGCCGGCGTTGTAGAGCGCCTCGGCCGAGTTGTCGTTGCTGTCCCGGATGGCGGTGACGGCCTGCTGCCGGCGCTGCGCGCTGAGCGGCTTGCCGTCGAGTTCGCGCAGGTAGTCGGAGACGATCCACGCCTTGATCATCGACTCGGTCGAGTTGGTCGCGGCCATGTTCCGGGCGCCGCTGATCTTGCCGGTCTTCCGGTCCATCAGCGCCCAGGAGAAGAACCTGCCCTTGAAGTTCACCGAAACCGGGCCGGCGGACAGCGTCGGCGCGGGGGGAGTCGTGGGGGCGGGCGCGGGAACCTGCGCCACACCGCCGCCGATGCCGCCCAGTGGGTCGCCGCCGGAGAGCTTCGCGTACGCGGCGGGCACCAGCATGACGCCACCGATGAGCACCGCCACGATGGCGAGCACCATGGCCACGCGAGGTCGCATGAGTGGGGAGCTCCAGATCTAGGGCCGGGGGGACCGGCTGTTCCGAATGGGTACGGCCTGATCGCCGAGGCCGGGGGAGGTGGCCTGGGGCTGGTGGCGATCGTCAGCAGCCGATCGGTGTGCCGGGGGAAGTCTACTTCCGGACCGGCCCCACGCCAGGTTCCGACAGCCGGCGACTCGCTAGGAAGGCGGGACAATAGACCGTTATGCACTTGTTGGGGGGATTCATCTTCCGCGCGTGTTCGACGTCACACGTTTACGCAGGCCGGAGGGGTCGACTGCGCTCGGTGACCGGGGCGGCGGCGAACACCGGAAAGCTGTTACACCCTCTGGTGTCATCGACGGCGAGCTGTAACACTGGCGTCATGTATGGCAACGACTTCGCCCCGCCCGAGGACGGTCCGGGTGGTGGCCTGCTCGGTGAGGTGGAGGCGGCCGAGGCGGCGCTGCGGGAGGCGGCGGCCCGGGCCCGGCGCGGCGGTCCCGCCGGCGACGAGGACCTCGAGGCGTACTTCGCCGGCGTGGTCGACGCCGACCAGAAGATCGAGCCGCGGGACTGGATGCCCGAGGCGTACCGGAAGACGCTGATCCGGCAGATCGCCCAGCACGCCCACTCCGAGATCATCGGCATGCAGCCGGAGGGGAACTGGATCAGTCGGGCCCCGTCGCTCAAGCGCAAGGCGATCCTGCTCGCCAAGGTGCAGGACGAGGCCGGCCACGGGCTCTACCTCTATGCCGCCGCGGAGACCCTCGGCGTCAGCCGCGACGAGCTGGTGGAGCTGCTGCTCAACGGCCGGCAGAAGTACAGCTCGATCTTCAACTACCCGACCCTGACCTGGGCCGACGTGGGCGCGATCGGTTGGCTGGTCGACGGCGCGGCGATCGTCAACCAGGTGCCGCTGTGCCGCTGCTCCTACGGCCCGTACGCCCGGGCGATGATCCGGGTCTGCAAGGAGGAGTCGTTCCACCAGCGCCAGGGCTACGAGATCCTGCACACGCTGGCCCACGGCACCCCCGGGCAGAAGGCGATGGCCCAGGACGCGGTGGACCGCTGGTGGTACCCGTCCCTGGCGATGTTCGGCCCGCCGGACGGAGACTCGACGCACAGCGCCCAGTCGATGGCCTGGAAGATCAAGCGGTTCTCCAACGACGAGCTGCGGCAGCGCTTCGTGGACATGTGCGTCCAGCAGGCGGAGATCCTCGGCCTGACCCTCCCCGACCCGGACCTGCGCTGGAACGAGCAGCGCCAGTCCTACGACTACACCCAGCCCGACTACGACGAGCTGCTGCGGGTGATCAAAGGCAACGGGCCGTGCAACCGGCAGCGGATGGAGCACCGGCGCCGCGCCCACGACGAGGGCGCCTGGGTGCGGGAGGCCGCCGCGGCGTACGCGGCGAAGCAGAACAGCAGGGAAAGGGTCGCGGCATGAGCGAGCGCAGCGCACGAACCGATCAGCTCGGCGGGAAAGACCATTCGCCGCTCTGGGAGGTCTTCGTGCGGGCCCGGCGCGGCCTGTCGCACAGCCACGTCGGCAGCCTGCACGCCCCCGACGCCGAGCTGGCCCTGCGCAACGCCCGCGACCTCTACACCCGCCGGCAGGAGGGCGTCTCCATCTGGGTGGTGCCGGCGAGCGCGATCACCGCGTCCAGCCCGGACGAGAAGGACGCCTTCTTCGACCCGGCCGCCGACAAGGTCTACCGCCACCCCACCTTCTACCCGGTGCCGGACGGGGTGGCCCACCTGTGAGCACCCTCGACTTCACCCTCGCCCTCGGCGACGACGCGCTGATCGCGGCGCAGCGGCTCGGCGAGTGGACCTCCCGGGCGCCGGAGATGGAGGAGGACATCGCGCTGGCCAACATCGCCCTCGACCAGCTCGGTGCCGCCCGTCTGCTGCTCACCTACGCCGGTGAGCTGGAGGGCGCCGGCCGGGACGAGGACGCGCTGGCGTACCTCCGCGACGACCGGGAGTTCCGCAACTGCCTCCTGGTCGAGCTGCCCAACGGCGACTTCGGCGTCACCATGGCCAAGCTGTTCTTCCTGGCCGCCTACCAGCTCCCGCTGTACACCGCGCTGGCCGGCTGCGCCGACGAGCGGCTGGCCGCCATCGGCGCGAAGGCGCGCAAGGAGTCGGCGTACCACCTGGACCACGCCGCGCTCTGGGTGCGGCGGCTCGGCGACGGCACCGAGGAGTCGCACCGGCGCATGCAGGACGCGGTCGACCAGGTCTGGCCGTACACCCATGAGCTGTTCACGCCGGCCCCGACGGCGCCGGTCGACCCGGCCACCCTCCGGGCCGACTTCGACGCCCAGGTCCGCGACGTGCTCGACCAGGCCACCCTGACCCGCCCGGCCGACGGCTGGACACCCGGCGGCGGCCGCGACGGCCTGCACACCGAGCACCTCTCCTACCTGCTCGCCGAGATGCAGGTGCTGCACCGCGCCCACCCCGGAGCTCGCTGGTGAGCGCGAGGAGTGCAGCGAAGCGGAGCCCCGCAGTCGCGAACGGAAGGCCGGGCTGGTGAGCGATCCCAGGGCGGCCGTGGCGGCGGTGGTGGATCCGGAGATCCGGGTCATCACCATCGACGAGCTGGGCATTCTGCGGTCGGTCGACGAGGACCCGGAGAGCGGCCGGCTCGTCGTCACCATCACCCCCACCTACACCGGCTGCCCGGCGATGGACGTGATCCGGGCGGACGTCCGGCGGGCGCTCGCCGCCGCCGGCCACCCGGACGCCGAAGTCCGCACGGTCTACAGCCCGGCGTGGAGCACCGACTGGATCTCCGAGCGCGGGCGGGCCAAGCTCGCCGCCGCCGGGATCGCCCCGCCCGCGCCGGCCCCGCGCGGCGGCACCGTGGTGCCGCTGACCCTCGCCGTGCGCTGCCCGCGCTGCGGCTCTCCCGAGACCGAGCAGGTCAGCCGCTTCGGCTCCACCGCCTGCAAGGCCCTCTGGCGCTGCCGCGCCTGCTCCGAACCCTTCGATCACCTGAAGGCGCTGTGACTGTCACGATCACCCGGCCGGTCCGCCGCCGGCCGGTCTTCCACCCGCTGCCCGTCGCCGCCGTCGACCGGCTCACCGACGACGCGGTGGCGGTCACCTTCGCCGTCCCCGAGGAGTTGCGGGAGACCTTCGCCTTCTCCGCCGGCCAGCACCTGACGGTCCGGCGCGCCGCCGGAGGCGACCCGGCCGGCGGCACCGGTGACGGTGCGGCGGAGGTGCGCCGGTCGTACTCGATCTGCTCGACGCCCGACGAGCTGGCCCGGCACGGGCGGCTGCGGATCGGGGTGCGGGAGGTGCCCGGCGGCGCCTTCTCCGCGTATGCCTGCGGCGCCCTGCGCGGCGGCGACACCGTCGAGGTGCTTCCCCCGCTCGGGCATTTCACCACGGCCTTCGCGCCGGACCGGGCCCGCCGCTACGGCGCGGTGGTCGCCGGCTCCGGCATCACCCCCGTGCTCGCGCTGGTCGCGACCGCGCTGGCCGTCGAGCCGGCCAGCACCTTCACCCTGGTGTACGGCAACCGGACGGCGAACACCGTGATGTTCGCCGAGGAGCTGGCCGACCTGAAGGACCGCTACCCGACCCGGCTGCACCTGGTGCACGTGCTCTCCCGCGAGATGGGCGAGTCGGCGCTGCTCTCCGGCCGGATCGACGCCGACCGGTTGACCCGGCTGCTGGAGACCATCGTCCCCGGCGACGCCATCGAGGAGTGGTTCCTCTGCGGCCCGTACGGGATGGTGGTGGACGCCAAGGCGGTACTGGCCGGTCGTGGCGTGCCGGACGCCGCGGTGCACACCGAGCTGTTCCACGTCGACGCCCCGCCGGAGCCGGTCCGCCGCCCGGCCGACGAGCCCGGCACCGGCGCCGAGGTCACCATCGTGCTGGACGGGCGGTCGTCGAGCTTCACCATGGGGCGGGACGAGCGGGTGCTGGACGCCGCCCTCAAGGTGCGCGGCGAGCTGCCGTACGCCTGCAAGGGCGGGGTCTGCTCGACCTGCAAGGCCAGGGTCGTCGCGGGCGAGGTCACCATGGCCCGCAACTACGCCCTGGAGCCGGACGAGGTGGCCGCCGGGTACGTGCTGACCTGCCAGTCCAGCCCGGTCACCGACCAGCTCACCGTCGACTACGACGCCTGAGGCCGGCGACCGGGCCGGGCCGGGTCAGCCCGGCTCGCCGAGGCAGAGCAGCAGCTCGTGCGAGTCGCGCTTCTCCGAGTAGCTGGCCACCGTGCCGGGGAACTGCGCGCAGCGGGCGCTGTCGGTGCTGTCCTCGACCGTGCCCACCACCACGTAGGCGGCGGTCCGGTCGTCGCAGTCGACGACGCTGACCGTGGGGCTGGTGTTGGGGCCCTCGGCGCTGACGCAGTCGCCGACCTCGGCGTAGGACGGGTCGGTGGAGATGGTCCAGGCGATCAGGCCGGCGATGGCCACGGGCACCACGAGGCCGAGCGCGGCGGCCCGCCGGAACACCGGCTTGCCGGGTGCCACCGGGGTGCCCGGCGCACCGGGTACGGGCTCGCCGAGGCGGCCGAGCCGGATCCGGGCGACCAGGTTCCCGAGCAGGACCAGCGGGGTGATGATCAGGGAGAGGATGCCCCACCAGCCCTGCCAGAGCGTCCTGGCGCTCATCTCCCGGCAGGTCGCGATGCCGCACGACCGGCAGAACGGGCCGTGCTGGGTGAGCAGGCGCATGAAGATGATGAAGCCCTGGTGCCCGTGCAGCGTGGCCTTGATGGCCGGGAACGATCCGCAGAAGCGGCAGGTGAGGACGGTGCTGGCGGGCCCGCCGGGCGCCGGTGGCGCGTGCGGGACGGGCGGGGGGTTGGTGAAGGGGGCGGTCACGACTCTTTCCTTCATCGACGTCGGCGAGCACCGCACGATAAGCCATGATCGGCGGATCCGGTGTCCCGCGACGCGATCCGTAGGACAAACCGTTCTACACTTGTGTCGTGGAGCAGATTGCGGTCCGGGAACTGAACCAGCACACGAGCCGGGTGCTGGCGCGGGTGCGTGCGGGCGAGACGGTCGAGGTGACCGATCGCGGGGAGCCGATCGCCCGGCTCGTCCCGGTGCTGGCCGGCGACGCGTTCCTCGGCCGATTGGTGGCCGAAGGGCGGGCGTCGGCACCGACCGCGGCCGGGCCGATTCCGATGCCTCCGGTGCTCGGTGATCCCGCCGTGGATGTCGCGGCTGTCCTGGCGGACGCGCGGGACGAGGAGCGCTGGTGATCTATCTCGACTCGGCGGCGGTCATCAAGATGCTCCGGCGCGAGGAGGAGACGCCCGATCTGATCGCCTGGCTCAATGACCACGGCGGCGTGCCCCTTGTCTCGTCGGTCTTGGTCGAGGTCGAGGTGCCGCGAGCGTTGCGTCGTGCCGCGCCGCAGGCGCTGGTCGGCGTTCCGGCGGTGCTCGGGCGGCTCTACCGGGTCGAGATCGACGCGGGGGTCCGGGCGGCGGCCGGTGCGTACGCCGAACCCCTGCTACGCAGTCTGCACGCCATCCATCTCGCCACGGCGGAGACTCTGGCCCGCCAGGCCGGCGGCGACTTCGTCGCGTTCGTCACCTACGACCGGCGACTGTTGGAGGCCGCGAAGGCGGCCGGTCTTGCGGTCGCCAGCCCGGGAATGAACTGAGCCGGGTGGGCTGCGCTCCGCGTCTCGGAGGTCTCACCTTTCGCGCCTCGGGGTCGCCAGGGCGGCGGGGCCGATCGCCGGTGCCCGGCCTCCGGCGGCGTCACATCGGCGAGCACCCCCGGCAGGCTCGGCGGCTCACCGGCGTACCCTCGGGTATGTGACGGTGAGCCGGGAGATCGACGACATCCTGCAGCGCGGCGCGGACGGCGGGCGGATCACGCCCGAGGAGACCCTGCTGCTCTACACCGAGGCGCCCTTCCACGCGTTGGGCGAGGCGGCGGACGCGGTGCGCCGGCGGCGCTACCCGGACAACATCGTCACCTACCTGATCGATCGCAACATCAACTACACGAACGTCTGCGTGACGGCGTGCAAGTTCTGTGCGTTCTACCGGGCCCCGAAGCACAAGGAGGGCTGGACCCACCCGACCGAGGAGATCCTGCGCCGCTGCGGCGAGGCGGTCGAGCTGGGCGCCACCCAGGTCATGCTCCAGGGCGGCCACCACCCGGACTACGGCGTCGAGTACTACGAGGAGCTGTTCTCTGCGGTCAAGACGGCGTACCCGCAGCTCGCCATCCACTCGATCGGCCCGAGCGAGATCCTGCACATGGCCAAGGTCTCCGGGGTCAGCCTGGATGAGGCGATCGCCCGGATCAAGGCCGCCGGGCTGGATTCCATCGCCGGGGCCGGCGCCGAGATGCTGCCGGACCGGCCGCGCCGGGCGATCGCCCCGCTGAAGGAGTCGGGCGCGCGCTGGCTGGAGGTCATGGAGCTGGCGCACCGGCAGGGCCTCGAGTCGACCGCCACGATGATGATGGGCACCGGGGAGACCAACGAGGAGCGGATCGAGCACCTGCGGATGATCCGCGACGTGCAGGACCGTACGGGCGGCTTCCGGGCCTTCATCCCGTGGACGTACCAGCCGGAGAACAACCACCTCAAGGGCCGTACCCAGGCGACCACCCTGGAGTACCTGCGGCTGGTCGCGGTGGCCCGGCTCTTCTTCGAGACGGTGCCGCACCTGCAGGCGTCCTGGCTGACCACCGGCAAGGACGTCGGGCAGCTCGCCCTGCACATGGGCGTGGACGACCTGGGCTCGATCATGCTGGAGGAGAACGTGATCTCCTCGGCCGGCGCCCGGCACCGGTCCAACCTGCACGAGCTGATCGGCATGATCCGCAGCGCCGACCGGATCCCCGCCCAGCGGGACACCCTCTACCACCGGCTCGCGGTGCACCGGACCCCGGCCGACGACCCGAGCGACGACCGGGTGGTCTCGCACTTCTCCTCGATCGCCCTGCCCGGCGGCGGAGCAGCGAAGTCGCTGCCGCTGGTCGAGGTCAACTGACCGGATCCGTCGACCGAACGGCCAGCTCACCCGCCGGCAGATAACAGGACGGCGGCGACCCGCGCGACCGGGGACCGCACGGCGGCTCCGGCGGCTACGCTGTCGATCGTTCGTCCGCCGACCTCGTACTCCATCGGCCCGCGAGGGGCCGTTCACATAACGCACGGCAGCAGGGGCGGGATGGTCCTACCATCCCGCCCCTGCTGTCTGTCCGGTCCGCACCGGACGGACGAGACGCATCGACGATGCTGGCGTGTCGTGACGTCGCTCCGGTAGCGTCCGTGCGTTCCGCAACGTTCGTCCGCTCCCTACCCCGGGGGATCCATGACCATCGCGTACCGTTCGACACTCGCCCGCGCCGGCACGGTGGCCGTGCTGGCCGCGGGCGCGCTGGCCACCGGCGCCGCGCCCGCACATGCGGCCGACCAGGCCGAGATCGTGCTCGCCCCGATCAGCACCTCGCTCGCCAGGGGCGTCGGGGAGGCGAAGGCGAAGCCCTTCAAGTTCACCGTCACCAACGTCGGGCCGGCCACCGCCCGGAACGTCCACTATCGCCTCAACGCCGCCGAGCTGAACCCGGAGCGGGTCGGCTGGGTCGTCCCGGTCGGTTGCCGGTTGCTCTCCCCGAACCTCTACGACTGCCCGCTGGGTGACCTGGCCGCCGGCACCACCGAGGACTTCGGCGTGCCGCTGTTCAGCACCGGTGGCCGGGGCGACGGCGGCACGCTGATCGTCGGGGTCACCAGCGACAACTGGCAGCATGATCCGGCCGACGACGTGGTCGAGGTGCCCATCACCGTGACCCGCCGCGGGTACGACCTCACCACGTGGGCGCAGGACGTCTACGCCAACGTGAAGGTGGACGGCGCCCAGCAGAACGAGACGGATCTCCGCCCGGTCCGGCCGGGCGACACCGCCCCGCTCGACTGGGCCGTCTACAACCACGGCAGCCGCAGGGCGACCGGCATCTTCTACGGCATCACGCTGCCCGCCGGGGTCACCTTCGACCGGCTGCCCCGGACCTGCACCGCCCAGGTGGTAAACGGCCTCGCCCAGGCGCTGTGCCAGGACGACGGCGCGGTCATCAAGCCGGGGCAGTACTACACCGACGAGGTGTCGGTGAAGGTGGCCGGGGACGTCACCGAGCCGGTGCTGCGCCCCGGCGACATCTTCGGGTACGGGTTGGACCAGGCCACCGGCGAGCCGGAGGAGGAGGCCCGGGCGGCCGACGCGAGCCAGCAGCGGACGTTCACCGAGACCGACCAGCCCGACAACCACACCATCTTCGACGTCTTCGTCGACCTGACCACGCAGCCCTCCCCGACCCCGACCCCGAGCGCGACCCCGAGCCCCAGCGCGACCCCGACGGCCGGGCCGAGCCCGAGCGGCAGCCCGGCCCCGAGCGTCACGCCGACCGCCGGTGGCGGTGCGGGCGGCGGCGACGGTGGCCTGCCGGTGACCGGCGTCCAGGTTGGCCTGATCGGGGGCATCGGGGCCGCCGTGCTCGTCGCGGGCGGGCTGTTGGTGGTGCTGGGCCGCCGCCGCAAGGTGGTGCTGGTCACGCCGACGGACGAGAAGGACGGCGACTGACCGAAAGGTACGCGCCGGACGGCGACTGACTGACCGGCCGGTCCGCGACGGGGCGGGGTGGGCGACCATCCCGCCCCGTTCGCGTACCCGGGAGGAGCGGCGGGACGGCCGGCTGGCAGAGTGGAGGGGTGAGCCGTACCCCGCAGGGCCAGCGCGCCAGCCTGGAGAAGCAGCCGCACGAGGTCGCCGCGATGTTCGACGGCGTGGCGGCCCGCTACGACCTGACCAACACCGTCCTCTCCTTCGGGCAGGACCGGTTCTGGCGGCGGGCCACCCGGGCGGCGCTCGGGCTGGGTCCGGGCGAGCGGGTGCTGGACGTGGGCGCCGGCACCGGCGTCTCGACCAAGGAGTTGGCGCACTCCGGGGCGTACGCGGTCGGCGCCGACCTGTCGCTGGGCATGCTGCACGCCGGCAAACGGACCCGGCCGGGCGTGCCCTTGCTGGCCGGGGATGCCCTGCGGCTGCCCTTCGCCGACGCCAGCTTCGACGCGGTGACCATCTCGTTCGCCCTGCGCAACGTGAACGACACCGACGCGGCGCTGCGTGAGCTGGCCCGGGTGACGAAGCCGGGCGGCCGGCTGGTGGTCTGCGAGTTCAGCACCCCGGTCAACCCGGCCTTCCGCACGGTCTACCTGTCGTACCTGATGCGGTCGCTGCCGGCCGTGGCGCGGGCGGTCTCCAGCAACCCGGACGCGTACGTCTACCTGGCCGAGTCGATCCGGGCCTGGCCGGACCAGCGGGCCCTGGCGGCGCGGATCGGCGGGGCCGGCTGGGGCCGGGTGGCGTGGCGGAACCTGACCGGCGGCGTGGTGGCGCTGCACCGCGCCGTGCGCGACTGACCGCGACCGGCCGGACCGGCGTCGGCAGCGGCCGAGGAGAAGCCGGCAAAACGGCAAGTTTCGTGAATATCGGATATTGGTCTACATAGACCCGTAGGCTGCCCCTCATGACGGGACCGGAGCAGGCGGCCACGGACGACGACGCCGCCGAACTCATCGCGCAGCTCAGGGAGCTGGCCGGTGCGGATCCGGCGGACGTCCGGCAGGTGGTCGCCGAGGTGCTGGCCGCGCTGGACCGGGCGGCCGGCGGCGCGCTGCGCGAGCACCTACCCGAGACGATCCGGCTGGACGCCGGCCTCGGACCTGCCCATCCGGCCCGCTCCTGACCAGCGCCGGGAGCCGTTCCGACCGACTTTCGCCAAGTTAGGCCCCCCTCAGCGCGTACCGGTGTAACCCCGGTCATAGACTCCAACCCGATCGGCTTGTGAACCATTTCACGAGCATGCGGGAGGAGGCGCGGATGACCGCGGTGGAGAACGACGCCGACGTCATCGTCGTGGGCGCCGGTCCCGGAGGATCGGCGACGGCGTACCACCTGGCGCGGCACGGCGTACGCGTGCTGCTGCTGGAGAAGACCGAGTTTCCCCGGGAGAAGGTCTGCGGTGACGGCCTGACCCCCCGGGCCGTGCGGCAGCTCATCCGGATGGGCGTGGACACCTCGCCCGAGGCCGGCTGGCTGCAGAACAAGGGCCTGCGGGTGATCGGCGGCGGGATACGCCTCGAACTGGACTGGCCCGACCTCGCCAGCTTCCCCAACTACGGCCTGGTCCGCACCCGGCTCGACTTCGACGACCTGCTCGCCCAGCGGGCCGTCGCCGCCGGGGCGAAGCTGCGGACGAGCGTCAACGTGCTGACTCCGGTGCTCGACGCGGACGACCGGGTGATCGGCGTGCGGGCCGAGGTGGGTCCGGACAAGGAGCCGGCCACCTTCCACGCCCCGCTGGTGGTCGCCGCGGACGGCGTCTCCGGCCGGTTCCCGCTCGCCCTCGGGCTGGCCAAGCGGGAGGACCGGCCGATCGGCGTGGCGGTGCGCCGCTACTACCGCTCGGCCGCCAAGCACGACGACGACTACCTGGAGTCGTGGCTGGAGCTGCGGGCCAAGGGCAGCGACGCGCTGCTGCCCGGGTACGGCTGGATCTTCGGTCTCGGCGACGGCCGGGTGAACGTCGGCCTGGGCGTGCTCAACTCCTCCGCCGCCTTCGGCAAGACCAACTACCGGCGGCTGCTCACCGACTGGCTGGCCAACACCCCCGAGGACTGGGGGATGACCGACGAGACCAACGCGGAAGGGCCGATCCTCGGCGCCGCGCTGCCGATGGGCTTCAACCGGGTCCCGCACTACACCCGTGGGGTGCTGCTGGTCGGCGACTCCGGCGGCATGGTCAACCCGTTCAACGGCGAGGGCATCGCGTACGCCATGGAGTCCGGTGAGCTGGCCGCCGAGGTGGCCGTGCAGGCGCTGGCCCGGCCGGCCGGCGCCGACCGGGAGCGGGCGCTGCTGGCGTACCCGCAGGAGCTGAAGGCGCGCTTCGGCGGCTACTACCGGCTCGGCGGGATCTTCGTGAAGCTGATCGGCCGTCCGGAGATCATGCGGATGGCCACCAAGCACGGCATGCCGCACCCGATGTTGATGCGCTTCGTGCTCAAGCTGCTGGCCAACCTGACCGACCCGCGGGGCGGGGACGCGATGGACCGGGTCATCAACGCGATGACGAAGGTGGCGCCGGCCGTGTAGCGCGAGGAGTGAGCTTGCGAGCCCTGGTCGGGGCACGTGGGCCGGCACCGCCCAGGACCACCCGTACCCGGAACCGGGGCCGGATACGGACAGAGATCGACCCCGCCGGCCGAGGTCGGGAGGGACGTGAATAGTGTGATTTTCGCCAACCACCGAGGCCAGGGAAGGACGAGCAGGAGACTACGATGACGCTCTCGCCTTACGCACCGATCATCGGGCTGTTCGCCCTCGCCGCGGGGTTCTCGCTGTTCTCCGTGGCCGCCGCCCGATTCGCCGGCCCCCGACGCCTGAACAAGGCCAAGCTCGAGGCGTACGAGTGCGGCATCGAGCCGAGCCCGCAGCCCGTCGGCGGTGGCCGGTTCCCGATCAAGTTCTACCTGACGGCGATGCTCTTCATCGTCTTCGACATCGAGATCATCTTCCTCTACCCCTGGGCGGTCTCCTTCGACGCTCTGCCGATCTTCGGCTTCGTGGAGATGGTCCTGTTCATCGTTGCGGTCTTCGTCGCCTACGCCTACGTCTGGCGGCGCGGCGGCCTGGACTGGAACTGAGGAGGTACGGCAGATGGGCATCGAGGAGAAACTTCCCTCCGGCGTCCTGCTCACCACCGTCGAGAAGCTGGTCAACTGGTCGCGGAAGTCGTCCGTCTGGGGCGCCACCTTCGGCCTGGCCTGCTGCGCGATCGAGATGATGGCGGCCGGCGGCCCGCACTACGACATGGGCCGCTGGGGCATGGAGGTCTTCCGCGCCTCGCCCCGGCAGGCGGACCTGATGATCGTGGCCGGCCGGGTGAGCCAGAAGATGGCCCCGGTGCTGCGCCAGATCTACGACCAGATGGCCGAGCCCCGCTGGGTGCTCTCCATGGGGGTCTGCGCCAGCAGCGGCGGCATGTTCAACAACTACGCCATCGTGCAGGGCGTCGACCACGTCGTACCGGTCGACATGTACCTCCCCGGCTGCCCGCCCCGGCCCGAGATGCTCATCGACGCGGTGCTCAAGCTCCGCGAGAAGATCATGTACGAGCCGCTGGGCCCGAACGGCCGCAAGATGCTCGAGGCCCGCAAGGAGCGCGGTGACGTGCCCGTCGTGCCGTACGGCTCGATGCCGTCGTCGTACCGCAGCGACAAGGCCCGCCGGGCCGAGTGGACCCGGGCGGTCCGCGAGGGCCGCGAGGAGCAGCTGCGGATCGAGAACTGGATGAAGGCGCAGCAGCACCTCCAGACGCAGGAAGGCCCCAGGTGAGCGCGCGGACCACGGCGGAGCGGGCAGTCGCGAACGGAGGGCAGGGGCAGTGACCGCACCGAACGACAGGAACAACGACGGCGGCGTGCCGGTACCGGTCACCCCGGCCGGCGCCAGCAGCACCGCCCCGGCCGAGTACCCGCCGGCCAGCCCCGCCGGGCGCGGCATGTTCGGCAACCAGGGCACCGGTGACGTCTCCGGCTACGGCGGCCTGGTCCGGCAGCGCAAGCCGATCGAGGAGGCCAGCCGGCCGTACGGCGGCTACTTCGACGAGGTCCGGGACGCGCTCGAGGAGGCGTACCCGCAGTTCGGCGAGGCGATCGAGAAGGTCGTGGTGGACCGGGGCGAGCTGACCCTGCACGTCCGCCCGGAGCGGATCGCTGAGGTCTGCCAGGTGATGCGGGACGACCTGGCGCTCCGCTTCGAGCTCTGCTCCTCGGTGTCCGGGGTGGACTACCTCGGCGCCGACGAGCGCCGGCTGCACGTGGTCTACCAGCTCACCTCGATGACCTACCGGCGCCTGGTCCGGCTGGAGGCCGCGGTCCCCGCCGACGACCCGCACCTGCCGAGCGTGACCGCCGTCTACCCGACCGCCGACTGGCAGGAGCGGGAGACGTACGACATGTTCGGCATCGTCTTCGACGGCCACCCCAACCTGACCCGGATCCTCATGCCGGACGACTGGGAGGGGCACCCGCAGCGCAAGGACTACCCGCTGGGCGGCGTCCCGGTGGAGTACAAGGGCGCGGAGATCCCACCGCCGGACAAGCGGAGGTCTTACCAGTGAGCGCGAGCAGTGCGGCGGAGCGGAGCCCCGCAGTCGCGAACGGAGGGCAGGCGCGGTGACGACGTCGAACTACGCGACCGAGCGCGAGACCACCGAGGGCAAGGTCTTCACCGTCACCGGTGGGGACTGGGACCAGGTCGTCTCCGGCACCGACCCGATCAACGACGAGCGGATCGTCGTCAACATGGGCCCGCAGCACCCGTCGACCCACGGCGTGCTCCGGCTGATCCTGGAGCTGGAGGGCGAGACGGTCCGCGAGGCCCGCTCGGTCGTCGGCTACCTGCACACCGGCATCGAGAAGAACCTCGAGTTCCGCAACTGGGTGCAGGGCTCGACCTTCGTGACCCGGATGGACTATCTCTCCCCGCTGTTCAACGAGACGGCGTACGCGCTGGCGGTGGAGAAGCTGCTCGGCATCACCGACGACATCACCGAGCGGGCCACCACCATCCGGGTGCTGATGATGGAGCTCAACCGGATCTCCTCGCACCTGGTCTGGCTGGCCACCACCGGCATGGAGCTCGGTGCGATCAACATGATGTTGTACGGCTTCCGCGAGCGGGAGTACATCCTCGACATCTTCGAGACCATCACCGGCCTGCGGATGAACCACGCGTACGTCCGCCCGGGCGGGGTGGCGCAGGACGTGCCGGAGGACGCGATCCGCAAGATCCGCGACTTCCTGGTCCTGCTGCCGAAGAAGCTCAAGGAGTACGAGGACCTCCTCTCCGGCCAGCCGATCTGGATCGAGCGGACCAAGAACGTGGCGGTGCTCGACGTGACCGGCTGTCTGGCGCTCGGCGTCACCGGCCCGGTGCTGCGCTCCGCCGGCCTGGCCTGGGACCTGCGCAAGACCATGCCGTACTGCGGCTACGAGACGTACGAGTTCGACGTGCCCACGCACACCGACGGCGACGTCTGGGGCCGCTACCTGGTCCGGCTCGCCGAGATCCGGGAGTCGCTGAAGCTGGTCGAGCAGGCGGTGGACCGGCTGGCCAAGCCGGGCCCGGTGATGGTCTCCGACAAGAAGATCGCCTGGCCGGCGCAGCTCGCCATCGGCGTGGACGGCATGGGCAACTCGCTGGAGCACGTCGCCAAGATCATGGGTCAGTCGATGGAGTCGCTGATCCACCACTTCAAGCTCGTCACCGAGGGCTTCCGGGTCCCGCCGGGACAGGTGTACGTCGGCATCGAGTCGCCCCGCGGCGAACTGGGCGTGCACGCCGTCTCCGACGGCGGCACCCGGCCGTACCGGGTGCACTACCGGGAGCCGAGCTTCGTCAACCTCCAGGCCCTCCCGGCGATGGCCGAGGGTGGCCTGATCGCCGACGTGATCGCCGGTGGCGCCTCGCTGGACCCCGTGATGGGTGGTTGTGACCGATGACTGTGTTTACCGAACAGACCCGGGAGCGGGCGCGGGAGATCATCGCCCGGTACCCGGCCGACCGGTCCCGCTCGGCGCTGCTGCCGCTGCTGCACCTGGTCCAGTCCGAGGAGGGGTACGTCTCCCCGGCCGGGGTCGAGTTCTGCGCCGAGGTGCTCGGCCTGAACAAGGCCCAGGTCGGCGCGGTGGCCACCTTCTACACCATGTACAAGCGCAAGCCGACCGGCGACTTCCTGGTCAGCGTCTGCACCAACACGATGTGCAACGTGCTGGGCGGCCAGCAGGTCTACGACACCCTGGCCGAGCACCTGGGCGTCGGGCACGACGAGACCACCGCCGACGGGAAGATCACCCTGGAGCACGCCGAGTGCCTGGCGGCGTGCGACTACGGCCCGGTGATGACGGTCAACTACGACTTCTTCGACAACGTGGACGCGCAGACCGCGCTGGGCGTCGTCGAGGAGCTGCGCGCCGGCGGCCGGCCGATGCCGACCCGCGGCGCCCGGCTCTGCACGCTCAAGGAGATGGCCGTCCAGCTCGCCGGGTTCGCCGACGAGCGGGACGGCGCGGTGGCCGACGGCGGCCCGGGCGAGCCGAGCCTGCGCGGCCTGCGCCTGGCCGAGCAGCACGGCATCTCGGTGTCGGGCTTCGACCCGAACACGCCGATCCGCAGCAAGGCCGAGGCCGACCAGGCGGCCGCCGAGGCGAAGGCCAAGGCCGAGGCCGCGAAGCCGGCGCCGGCCGCCGAGCCGGCCCGGCCGGCGGCGGTCACCGGCAGCACCGCGCCCGACGTGAAGGCGCCGGACGACAAGTCGCCGCAGGTGCGTACCGCCGAGACCCGGCAGCCGGACGCGGGCACCGCGGTCCCGGACGCCCCGGGCACCAAGGTCCCGACCGACGGCGCGCCGCCCGCGCCGCGCGACGCCCAGGCGGCCGAGGCGGCCGGCGCGGCGGCCAACCCGCCGGCCGGTGACGGCAAGCCCGCCGGCGACGACGCCGGGGCGCAGCAGCGCAACCTGAAGGAGGCTCAAAAGTGACGACGCCTCGGCCCGAGACGCTGGCCAAGCTCACGCCGGTGCTGACCAAGCGCTGGCTGTCGCCGGACGCCTGGGGGATCGCCACCTACGAGAAGCTGGACGGCTACGCCGCCCTGCGCAAGGCGCTCACCGCGCACCCGGACGACCTGATCCAGCTGATCAAGGACTCCGGCCTGCGCGGCCGCGGCGGGGCGGGCTTCCCGACCGGTCTCAAGTGGGGCTTCATCCCGCAGGGCGACGGCAAGCCGCACTACCTGGTGGTGAACGCCGACGAGGGCGAGCCGGGCACCTGCAAGGACCTGCCGCTGATGACGCACGACCCGCACTCGCTGGTCGAGGGCGTGATCATCGCGTCGTACGCGATCCGAGCCAACCGCGCCTACATCTACATCCGGGGCGAGGCGGTGCACGCCGCGCGCCGGCTGCGCAACGCGGTCGCCGAGGCGTACGCCAAGGGTTACCTCGGCCGGAACATCCTCGGCTCCGGGTTCGACCTGGAACTGGTGGTGCACTCCGGCGCCGGGGCGTACATCTGCGGCGAGGAGACCGCGCTGCTGGACTCGCTGGAGGGCTTCCGGGGCCAGCCCCGGCTGCGCCCGCCGTTCCCGGCGACCCACGGCCTGTACGCCAGCCCGACCGTGGTCAACAACGTCGGCACCATCGCCAGCGTGCCGTACATCGTGCTGGGCGGCGCCGACTGGTGGAAGACCATGGGTACGGAGAAGTCGTCCGGCCCGATGATCTATTCGCTCTCCGGCCGGATCGCCAACCCCGGCCAGTACGAGTGCTCGATGGGGATCACCCTGCGCGAGCTGATCGAGCTGGCCGGTGGCATGCAGCCCGGGCACAACCTGCGGTTCTGGACCCCGGGCGGGTCGTCGACCCCGCTGCTCACCGCCGAGCACCTGGACGTGCCGCTGGACTTCGAGGGGGTGGCGGCGGCCGGCTCCATCCTGGGCACCACGGCCACGCAGATCTTCTCCGACCAGGACTGCCCGGTGTACGCGACCTACCGGTGGATGGAGTTCTACCACCACGAGTCGTGCGGCAAGTGCACCCCGTGCCGCGAGGGCAACTACTGGATGACCCGGATCTACCGGCGCATCCTGTCCGGTCACGGCACCTACGAGGACCTGGACACCCTGCTGGACACCTGCGACAACGTCCTGGGCCGCGCGTTCTGCGGCCTGGGCGACGGCGCGACCAGTTCGGTGACCTCGTCGCTGAAGTACTTCAAGCAGGACTACCTCGACTACATCGAGGGACGTACCGCGCCGAAGCTGTCGGACAAGCAGCTGGTGGGAGCGCACTGATGAGCGCGAGGAACGAGCTTGCGAGTCCCGCAGTCGCGAATGAAGGGCGGCTTCGATGACCGACGTAGCCAAGCAGACCGACACCGTCACCCTCACCATCGACGGCATCGAGGTCACCGCGCCCAAGGGCACGCTGCTGATCCGGGTCGCCGAGCAGATGGGAATCGAGATCCCGCGGTTCTGCGACCACCCGCTGCTGGCCCCGGCCGGCGCCTGCCGGCAGTGCCTGGTGGAGGTGGAGGGCCAGCGTAAGCCGGTCGCCTCCTGCACCCAGGCCGTCGCCGATGGCATGGTGGTCCGGACCCAGCTCACCTCGCCGGTCGCCAAGAAGGCGCAGGCGGGGATCATGGAGCTGCTGCTGGTGAACCACCCGCTCGACTGCCCGATGTGTGACAAGGGCGGCGAGTGCCCGCTGCAGAACCAGGCGATGTCCACCGGCCGGACGGACTCGCGGTTCCACGAGCACAAGCGGGAGTACCCGAAGCCGGTGGAGATCAGCACCCAGGTGCTGCTCGACCGCGAGCGGTGCGTGCTCTGCCAGCGCTGCACCCGGTTCTCCGAGGAGATCGCCGGCGACAAGTTCATCGACCTGATGGGCCGGTCGTCCGCCGAGGAGATCAACATCTACCGGGACGACGCGTACGGCGAGGAGGGTGACGAAGGGGACGTGCCCTTCAACTCCTACTTCTCCGGCAACACCGTGCAGATCTGCCCGGTGGGCGCGCTGACCGGCGCCCAGTACCGGTTCCGGGCCCGCCCGTTCGACCTGGTCTCCACCCCGAGCGCCTGCGAGCACTGCGCGGCCGGCTGCGCCCAGCGCACCGACTGGCGGCGCGGCAAGGTGCTGCGCCGGCTGGCCGGCGACGACCCGGCGGTGAACGAGGAGTGGAACTGCGACAAGGGCCGTTGGGGCTTCCAGTACGCCCGGGCGTTCGACCGGCTCAGCACGCCGCTGGTGCGCGACGAGCGCAGCGGTGAGCTGCGCGAGGCCTCGTGGAGCGAGGCGCTGACCCGGGCCGCCGACGGGCTGCGCGCCGCGCGGGACGGCGGGCAGGGCAGCGCGGTGCTCACCGGCGGCCGGCTGACCGTCGAGGACGCCTACGCGTACGCGAAGTTCGCCCGGGTCGCGCTGCACACCAACGACCTGGACTTCCGGGCCCGCCCGGTCTCCCGCGAGGAGGCCGACTTCCTGGCCAGCAACGTCGCCGGGGTCACCGACGTGACCTACACCGACGTGGAGAACGCGCCCGCGGTGGTGCTGGTCGGCCTGGAGCCGGAGGAGGAGTGCCCGATCCTCTTCCTGCGGCTGCGCAAGGCGTACCTGAAGAAGACCCTCACCGTGTACGCGATCGCGCCGTTCGCGACCCGCGGCCTGGAGAAGCTCGGGGCCAAGCTGGCCCGGGTGGTGCCGGGCGAGGAGGCCAGCGTGCTGGCCGAGCACGCCACGGTGGCCGAGGCGCTGAGCCAGCCGGGCGCGATCCTGATCGTCGGCGAGCGGCTCGGCGCGGTGCCCGGCGGGCTCTCCGCGGCGGCGGACGTCGCCCGGCGTACCGGGGCCAAGCTGGCCTGGGTGCCGCGGCGCGCGGGCGACCGGGGTGCGGTCGACGCGGGCTGCCTGCCCAACCTGCTGCCCGGTGGCCGCCTGGTCACCGAGCCGGCGGCCCGCGCGGAGCTGGGCGAGGCCTGGGACATCCCGGCCGGGGTCATCCCGAGCCAGGCCGGGCGGGACACCGACGGGATCCTCACCGCGGCCGCCAACGGCCAGCTGGGGGCCCTCGTGGTGGCCGGCGTCGACCCGGCCGACCTGGCCGACCCGCGGCTGGCCGAGCAGGCCCTCGACGCGGTGCCGTTCCTGGTCAGCCTGGAGCTGCGGATGAGCGCGGTGGCCCGGCGGGCCGACGTGGTCCTCCCGGTCGCCCCGGTGGTCGAGAAGGCCGGCAGCTTCCTGGACTGGGAGGGCCGGCTGCGGACCTTCGAGCGGGTGCTGGAGACGGACGCGATGAACGACGGCCGGGTGCTGGACGCGCTCGCCGCGCAGCTCGACGTCCGGCTCGGCACCGGCGACGTGATGACCGTCCGCCGGGAGTTGGGCGCGCTGCCGCCGACCCGGGTGGACCGGCCGGGCGCGCCGATGGTGGAGCCGGCGACCGTGCCGCAGCCGGGCGCCGGCGAGGCGGTGCTGGCCACCTGGCACCAGCTGCTCGACCTGGGCAGCCTCACCGACGGCGACGAGCACCTGGCCGGCACCGCCCGGCCGCCGGTGGTGCGGCTGGGCAAGGGCACCGCCGAGACGCTCGGCGTGGCCGACGGGGACCCGGTGACCGTGGGCACCGACCGCGGCGCGGTCACCCTGCCGGCGGCCATCACCGAGATGCCGGACGGGGTTGTCTGGCTGCCGACCAACTCGCCCGGATCGACCGTGCGGCGCAGCCTCGGCGCGACGTCCGGCGACGTCGTCACGGTCTCGGCGGGCGCGCTCGGCGGACCGACCGTCCCGGCCGGGCGGGTCGCCGCGGACGCCGCCGGCCGGCCGGGTCCGCTCCTCAACACCGGGAGTGTCCAGTGAATCTCTACCTCGCGGCGCAGGACCCGACGCTGGCCGACTTCGGCAAGGACCCGTGGTGGCTGGTCCTCATCAAGATCGTCTTTGCGTTCGCCTTCGGCCTGCTGGCCACACTGCTCGGCGTCTGGTTCGAGCGGCGGGTCGTCGGCCGGATGGCGGTGCGGCCCGGCCCCAACCAGGTCGGCCCGTTCGGCCTGCTGCAGACCCTCGCCGACGGCCTGAAGATGGCCTTCAAGGAGGACATCCTCCCGAAGGCCGCCGACAAGGTCGTCTACTTCTTCGCCCCGACCATCTCGGTGATCTGCGCGGTCACCGCGCTGTCGGTGGTGCCGTTCGGCCCGAAGGTGAGCATCTTCGGGCACTGGACGCCGCTGCAGGTCACCGACGTGTCGGTGGCGGTGCTGGTGCTGCTGGCCTGCTCGTCGATGGGCATCTACGGCATCGTGCTCGGCGGCTGGGCCTCCGGCTCGACCTACCCGCTGCTCGGTGGCCTCCGGTCGACCGCCCAGATGATCTCGTACGAGGTCGCCATGGGACTGAGCATCGTGGCGGTGTTCATGACCGCCGGCACCATGTCCACCAGCGGCATCGTCGCCGCCCAGGGCGACGGCACCCAGCTCACCATCGCCGGCCAGGACATCCCGGCGCCGGGCTGGTACGCGATCCTGCTGCTGCCCAGCTTCATCATCTTCTTCATCGCCACAGTCGGTGAGACCAACCGGGCGCCGTTCGACCTGCCCGAGGCGGAGTCGGAGCTGGTCGCGGGCTTCATGACCGAGTACAGCTCGCTGAAGTTCGCCCTCTTCATGCTCTCCGAGTACGTCTCGATGGTGACCATGTCCGCGGTCACCACGACGCTGTTCCTCGGCGGCTGGCGGGCCCCCTGGCCGATCACCCTGTGGGCCGGCGCCAACTCCGGTTGGTGGCCGATGCTGTGGTTCTTCGGCAAGGTGATCGCGCTGGTCTTCGTCTTCGTCTGGCTGCGCGGCACGCTGCCCCGGCTCCGGTACGACCAGTTCATGCGCTTCGGCTGGAAGGTCCTGCTGCCGATCAACCTGGTCTGGATCCTGGTCCTGGCCGGCCTGCGCTCGATCGAGGACTGGCAGACCAAGGACCGGCTGGTCGCCACCGGCATCGGCGCGGGCGTGCTGCTGCTGGCCACGCTCTTCTGGCCGAGCCGGAAGAAGGAGCCGGCGCCGCCACTGCAGGAGCAGGTCAACAGCCGGCCACACGGCAGCTTCCCGCTGCCCCCGATGGATCTTCAGGTACCACCGAGCCCGCGCACCAGGCGCGTGGTCGCCGAGCGGGAGCCGGCCAACGTCGTCGCCGGCCCGGACTCCAGGGAGGTGTGACGTGGGCGCGATCACCGGAACGTTCAAGGGCTTCGGGGTCACCTTCTCGCACATGTTCAAGAAGGTGGTCACCACCGACTACCCGTTCAAGCCGCCGGTCTCGGCGCCGCGCTACCACGGGCGGCACATCCTCAACCGGCACCCGGACGGCCTGGAGAAGTGCATCGGCTGCGAGCTGTGCGCCTGGGCCTGCCCGGCCGACGCGATCTACGTGGAGGGCGGCGACAACACCGAGGAGCAGCGCTTCTCCCCGGGTGAGCGGTACGCCAGCGTCTACCAGATCAACTACGCCCGGTGCATCTTCTGCGGGCTCTGCATCGAGGCCTGCCCGACCCGTTCGCTGACCATGAGCAACGAGTACGAGCTGGCCCGGGACAACCGGCAGGACCTGATCTTCACGAAGGAGCAGCTGCTCGCGCCGCTGCTGCCGGGGATGGAGCAGCCGCCGCACCCGATGCGGCTGGGCGACAGCGAGAAGGACTACTACGTCGGCGCGCTGACCAACCCGGGCACCTCCGCCGGCGCCGAGCACTCGGCCAACAACCCGGGCCGGTACCAGCTCGACGAGACCCCCGGCGTCACCTTCCCGGGCGCCGAGCAGGCGGCCCAGCGGGTGGCGGCAGGCAAGGGAGACACGGCATGACCACGCAGACGGTGCTCGCCGAGGCCACCTCGGTCGGCGGGGGCGAGGCGGTGACCTTCTGGATCCTCGCCCCGCTGGCGCTGTTGGGCGCGATCGGCATGGTGTGGGCCCGCAACGCGGTGCACTCGGCGCTCTGGCTGGTGCTGACCATGCTCTGCCTGGGCGTGTTCTACGTCCTCCAGGCGGGGCCGTTCATCGGCATGGTGCAGATCATCGTCTACACCGGCGCGATCATGATGCTCTTCCTGTTCGTGCTCATGCTGGTCGGCCGGGACGCCTCCGACTCGCTGATCGAGACGCTGCGCGGGCAGCGTACGGCGGCGGTCGTGCTGGCGCTCGGCTTCGCCGGACTGGTCGGCACCGGGCTGTACCGGGCGCTCGACGGCGTCCAGGCGGTCGGCCTGGACCGGGCCAACGCCGAGGGCAACGTGCAGGGCATCGCCCGGCTGCTCTTCACCAAGTACGTCTTCGCCTTCGAGCTGACCTCGGCGCTGCTGATCACGGCGGCCGTCGGCGCGATGGTGCTGGCGCACGTCGAGCGGCGCAAGGAGGACCGGATGGACCAGATCGCCACCATGAAGGCCCGGTTCCGGCCCGGCAACTACCCCGGCCCGAAGCCCGGCCCGGGCGTCTTCGCCACGTCGTCCTCGGTGGCCACCCCGGCCCGCCTGCCCGACGGCCGGCTGACCGAGCGCAGCATCCCCGAGATCATGCCGGTCCGGGAGCTGACCGCCGAGGAGACCTCGCTGAAGGGGACGGAACGGAAATGAGCAGCTTCTTCTCGGTCGAGCCGAACTACTACCTGGTCCTCGCCGCGGTGCTCTTCACCATCGGTGCGGTCGGGGTACTGGTCCGGCGCAACGCGATCGTCCTGTTCATGTGCGTCGAGCTGATGCTCAACGCGGCGAACCTGACGCTGGTCACCTTCAGCCGCATCAACGGCGACCTGAACGGTCAGATCATGGCGTTCTTCGTGATGGTGGTGGCGGCGGCCGAGGTCGTGGTCGGTCTCGCGATCATCATGGCGATCTTCCGGACCCGGCGCTCGGCCAGCGTCGACGACGCCAACCTGCTGAAGTACTGAGGGGCCGACGGTGGAAGAGACTGTGCGTTTCGCAGAGGCGAGTGGATTTCTCGGCAGCGTCTGGCTGCTGGTGGCCATCCCGCTGGTCAGCGCGGCGATCCTGCTGCTGCTCGGCCGCCGGGCCGACCGGTGGGGCCACTGGCTGGGCGTGGCGGCCATCGGCGCCGCCTTCGTGCTCGGCCTGAGCTACTTCTTCCAGCTTCGTGGCCTGGAGAACAAGCAGGTCGAGCTGAGCCTCTGGCAGTTCATCACGGCCGGTGACCTGAAGGTGGACTTCGGTCTGCTCTTCGACCCGCTGGCCGCGGTCTTCGTCCTGCTGATCACCGGGGTGGGTTTCCTGATCCACCTGTACGCGGTCGAGTACATGGCGCACGACGAGGGCCGGCGGCGGTTCTTCGGGTACTTCAACCTGTTCGTTGCCGCGATGCTGCTGCTGGTGCTCGGCAACAACTACGTGATGCTCTACTTCGGCTGGGAGGGCGTCGGCCTGGCGTCGTACCTGCTGATCTCCTTCTGGTACGGCCGGCCGAGCGCGGCCACCGCCGGCAAGAAGGCCTTCCTGATGAACCGGGTCGGCGACGCCGGCCTGGCCATCGGCATCTTCGTGCTCTTCGCCCAGCTCGGCAGCACCCAGTACGAGGACGTGTTCAACGGCGTGGGCGCGCTGAGCCAGACCACCGTGCTGGTGCTCGGCCTGCTGCTGCTGCTCGGCGCGACCGGCAAGTCCGGCCAGTTCCCGCTCCAGGCGTGGCTGCCGGACGCGATGGAGGGCCCGACCCCGGTCTCCGCGCTCATCCACGCGGCCACCATGGTCACCGCGGGCGTCTACCTGATCGCCCGCTCCAACCCGGTCTTCTCGGCCAACACCACCCTCCAGTTGGTGGTGGTCGGCGTCGGAGCGGTCACCCTGCTGATGGGTTGCCTCATCGGCGCGGCCAAGGACGACATCAAGCGGGTGCTGGCCTGGTCCACGGTCAGCCAGATCGGCTACATGTTCCTCGGCGTCGGCCTGGGCGGCGCGGCGTACGCGCTGGCCATCGTGCACCTGCTGGCGCACGGCTTCTTCAAGGCCAACATGTTCCTCGGCGCCGGCTCGGTCATGCACGGCATGAACGACCAGGTGGACATCCGCCGCTTCGGTGGCCTGTCGAAGTACATGAAGGTCACCTGGCTGACCTTCATGATGGGCTGGCTGGCCATCATCGGCATGTTCCCGTTCTCCGGCTTCTTCTCCAAGGAGCCGATCATCGTGGCCGCGTTCGAGCGGGAGGGCTGGACCGCCTGGCTGTTCGGCATGGCTGCGCTGATCGGCGCCGGGTTGACCGCGTTCTACATGACCCGGCTCTTCGTGCTCACCTTCCACGGCCCGAAGCGGTGGACCGAGGAGATCGAGCACCCGCACGAGTCGCCGAAGCTGATGACCATCCCGCTGATCCTGCTGGCGATCGGCTCGGTCGGGGCGGGCTTCCTGCTCGCCACGTCCGTACCGGACTGGCTGGAGGCGACCGCCGGGCTGGGCGGCCAGGAGAAGGGCCACGAGGCGGTCCTCGCGCACTGGCTGATCACCACGCTCTCGCTGGCGGTCACCGTCCTCGGCGCCGGGCTGGCCTGGTTCCTGTTCCGCAACGGCACGGCCACCGAGCCGCAGCCGGCCGGGGTGCTGGTCACCGCGGCCCGCCGCAACCTCTACACGGACGCCTTCAACGAGGCCGTCTTCGAGAAGCCGGGCATCTTCCTCACCCGGGCGCTGGTCTTCCTCGACAACCGGGGCGTGGACGGGCTGGTCAACGGCCTCGCCGCCGCGGTCGGCGGGGGTTCGGGTCGGCTCCGGCGGCTGCAGACCGGTTTCGTGCGGTCGTACGCGACCTCGATCCTCACCGGCGCGCTGCTCGTGGTCGCGGCGTTCCTGGCGGTGCAGGCGGGGTGGCTGGCGTGATCGACCTGAACGCGGCCGCCCCCGCCGGCGGGCCACGCAGTCACGACGGAGGTAAGGCCGAATAATGTCCAACTTCCCGTTCCTCTCGGTGCTGACCGTGGCACCGCTGGTCGGCGCCCTGGTCGTGGCCGTGCTGCCACGCCGCCGGCCGGACCTGGCCAAGCTGGTGGCGTTCGGCTGGTCGCTGCTGGTGCTGGTGCTGTCGGTGGTGATGTGGATCGCCTTCTCCGCCGACGGTGACCGGTTCCAGTTCCGCGAGTCGTACCCGTGGATCCCGAACTGGGGCGTCAACTTCACCTTCGAGGTGGACGGCATCGCCCTGGTCATGCTGATGCTGATCACGATCCTGGTGCCGCTGGTGATCCTGGCGTCCTGGCACGACGCCGAGGCGTCCAAGCGTTCGGTGCCGGCCTACTTCGCGCTGCTGCTCGTCCTCGAGTGCACGATGATCGGCGTCTTCGCGGCCGCCGACGTCTTCCTCTTCTACGTGTTCTTCGAGGTCATGCTGGTGCCGATGTACTTCCTGATCGGCAGCTACGGCGGCCACCAGCGGCAGTACGCGGCGGTCAAGTTCTTCCTCTACTCGCTGGTCGGCGGGCTGTTCATGCTGGCCGCCGTGATCGGCCTCTGGGTGGTCGGCGGGAAGACCTTCGACTGGCAGGCGCTGAGCCAGGCGGAGTTCGCCACCGACACGGCCCGCTGGCTGTTCCTCGGCTTCTTCGTCGCGTTCGCGATCAAGGCGCCGTTCTTCCCGTTCCACACCTGGCTGCCGGACGCCGGCGGCGCGGCCCCGGCCGGTGCCGCCGCGCTGCTGGTCGGCGTGCTGGACAAGGTCGGCACGTTCGGGATCCTGCGCTACTGCCTCCCGCTGTTCCCCGAGGCGTCGCGCTGGTTCGCCCCGTGGGCGCTGGCGCTCGGCGTCATCGGCATCATCTACGCGGCGCTGCTCGCGGTCGGTCAGAACGACCTCAAGCGGCTGGTGTCGTACACCTCGATCGCGCACTTCGGCTTCATCGGGGTCGGCATCTTCGCCTTCACCACCCAGGCCGGCACCGGCGCGGTGCTCTACATGCTCAACCACGGGCTCGCCACCGGCCTGCTCTTCCTCGTGGTCGGCATGCTGATCGCCCGTCGCGGCTCGGCCCTGATCAGCGACTTCGGCGGCGCCGGCAAGCTGGTCCCGGTGCTGGCCGGGGTGCTCTTCTTCGCCGGTCTCGCCTCGCTGGCGCTGCCCGGCACCGCGCCGTTCGTCTCCGAGTTCCTGGTGCTGATCGGTACGTTCACCGTCAACAAGCCGGTCGCGGTGATCGCCACGCTCGGCATCATCCTGGCCGCGGCGTACGTGCTGTGGATGTTCCAGCGCACCACCCAGGGCACGCTCAACCCGGCCCTGACCGAGGTCGACGGCATGCGCCGTGACCTGACCCTGCGCGAGAAGGTCGTGGTCGCCCCGCTGATCGCGCTCATCGTGCTGCTCGGCTTCTATCCGAAGCCGGTCACCGATGTCATCAACCCCGCCGTCAAGGCGACCATGCAGGACGTGGGTCGGACCGACCCCGCCCCGGCGGTCGGCACCGTCCAGGAGGCAGCCCGGTGAGCGCGAGGAGTGAACGAGCGGAGCGAGTGAGCCCCGCAGTCGCGAACGAAAGGCGGCACCGTAAGTGAGTGAACTGAAGCTGCCGCCGCTCGACTACGCGGCGCTGGCTCCCATCCTGATCATGTTGGGCGCGGCCCTGGTCGGCGTCCTGGTCGAGGCGTTCGTGCCGCGCCGCCTGCGCAACGGGGTGCAGCTCGCGCTGGCCCTGCTGGCGGTGCTGGCGGCGCTGACCATGGTGATCCTCAACGCCGACGCCCGGCTGCTCACCGCCGGCCAGGCCATCGCGGTGGACGGGCCGACGCTCTTCCTGCAGGGCGCGATCCTGATCCTGGCCGTGATGACGCTGCTGCTCATGGGTGAGCGCGCGGTGGAGCGCGGCGGGGCCTTCGTGGCCCACGCGGCGATCACCGCCGAGTCGGCCGAGGACCGGCGGCAGGCCGCGGGCGCGGGCGGCGCCACCGAGGTGTACCCGCTGGCCACCTTCGCCATCGGCGGCATGCTGATCTTCGTGGCGGCGAACGACCTGCTGACCATGTTCATCGCGCTCGAGGTCTTCTCGCTGCCGCTCTACCTGCTCTGCGCGCTGGCCCGCCGCCGGCGGCTGCTGAGCCAGGAGGCGGCGCTGAAGTACTTCATGCTCGGCGCGTACGCCTCGGCGTTCTTCCTGTTCGGGGTGGCGCTGATCTACGGCTTCACCTCGGGCATCCCGGGTCGGGTGGCCGGGGTCGACTTCGCCACCGTGCACACCGCGGTCACCGAGTCGGCGTCCAGCCCGACGCTGCTCTACGCCGGGATGGCGCTGCTCGCCATCGGCCTGCTCTTCAAGGCCGCCGCCGCGCCGTTCCACGTCTGGACGCCGGACGTGTACCAGGGCGCACCGACCCCGGTGACCGGCTTCATGGCCGCCTGCACGAAGGTCGCCGCGTTCGGCGCCCTGCTGCGGGTCTTCCACGTCGCCTTCGCGGGGGCCGCCTGGGACTTCACCCCGGTCCTCGGCACGGTGGCGGTGCTGACCATGCTGGTCGGCGCGGTGCTGGCGGTCACCCAGACCGACATCAAGCGGCTGCTGGCCTACTCGTCCATCGCGAACGCCGGCTACCTGCTGGTGGGCGTGCTGGCGCCGAGCAAGGACGGGCTCTCCGGCACGATGTTCTACCTGGTGGCGTACGGCTTCTCGGTGCTCGCCGCGTTCGCCGTGGTGACCCTGGTCCGGGACGCCGACGGGGAGGCCACCCACCTGTCCCGCTGGGCCGGGCTGGGGAAGCGCTCGCCGTTCTTCGCGGCGATCTTCACCTTCATCCTGCTGGCCTTCGCCGGTATCCCGCTGACCAGCGGGTTCACCAGCAAGTTCGCGATCTTCGCGCCGGCCCTGGACGCGGACCAGGTCTGGCTGGTGATCGCCGGCGTGCTGACCAGCATGGTGCTGGCCTTCCCGTACCTGCGGGTGGTGGTCATGATGTGGCTCTCCGAGCCGGGGGACGCCACCCCGACCGTCACCGTGCCGGGTGCGCTCACCTCGGCGGCCCTGGTCATCGGCGTGCTGGCCACGCTGGTGCTGGGGGTCGCCCCGGCGCCCCTGCTGGATCTGGCCAACGGTGCGGCCGAATTCGTCAGATGACTCCCGGCAGTTCCCCGGGGGCCGGTACGCCGTGGCGTACCGGCCCCCGGTCCGTATCCCCCTCTCCGGGCAGGTCGAACGGGTGTGGCATGGTTGAGGACGTGGTGATTCCGGCTGGCGAGCGTTCAGGTGCCACCGGCTCCGGCGGTCGTCGGGGTCCGGTGAGCACGGGTCAGTTCGGCGCGCTCGGCCTGCACCTCGCCGACCCGCGCGTCGAGGCGTCCGTGCTGGGCGTGCTGGATGGCGTCGAGGGCCAGCTGCGGGAGAGCGTGGCCAGCGCCGACCCGCTCGTGGCCGAGGCCTCCCGGCACCTGGTTGATGCGGGCGGCAAGCGGTTCCGTCCGCTGCTGGTGGCGCTGGGCGCCCAGTTCGGTGAGCCGACCGCCGCCGAGGTGGTGCCGGCCGCGGTGGTGATGGAGCTCACTCACCTGGCGACGCTCTACCACGACGACGTGATGGACGAGGCCGCGGTGCGCCGGGGCGCCCCGAGCGCCAACTCCCGGTGGACCAACTCGGTGGCCATCCTGGTCGGCGACTTCCTCTTCGCCCGGGCCGCCGACATCGCGGCCAACCTGGGCCCCGAGGCGGTCCGCCTGCAGGCGCGCACGTTCGCCCGGCTGGTGCACGGGCAGATCGCGGAGACGGTCGGCCCGCGCGGCTCCGACCCGGTCGCCCACTACCTGCACGTGATCGCCGAGAAGACCGGCTCGCTGATCGCCACCTCGGCCCGGTTCGGTGGCATGTTCGCCGGGGCTCCCGCCGAGCACGTCGAGGCCCTGGCCGGGTACGGCGAGATCATCGGGGTGGCCTTCCAGCTCTCCGACGATCTGCTCGACATCGCCTCCGAGTCGGTGCAGTCCGGCAAGACCCCCGGCACCGACCTGCGCGAGGGGGTGCCCACCCTGCCGGTGCTGTACGCGCTCGGCTCCGACGACTCGGACGCCGCGAGCGTGCGGCTGCGGGAGATCCTGGCCACCGGCCCGCTGGTCGACGACGCGCTGCACGCCGAGGCGCTCGGCCTGCTCCGCGAGTCCCCGGCGCTCAAGCGTGCCCGGGAGACGGTCCGCAGCTACGCCGAGGACGCGCGTACCCGGCTCGCCCCGCTCCCGCAGGGCCCGGCCCGCCGCGCCCTCGAATCCCTCTGCGACTACATCGCCGACCGCACCAGCTGACCCCCCACCCCACCCCGGCCCCC
>NZ_KQ058865.1:54461-63386 GCF_000982955.1 Micromonospora sp. HK10
GGGGCGGGGGCTAGGGGTGGTGGGCTCGGGTCAGGAGGCGGGCGCCGGCCAGCATGAGGGCGGCGGCCAGCAGCATGGCGGCGGCGGCAACCGTCCACATCGCGGGGTAGCCCAGGTGGGCGGCGATCGCGCCGAGGCCCAGCGGGCCCACGCAGCCGCCCGCGTACACCCCGGTCTGGGTGATCGAGGTGGCGGCGGCCGGCGCCTGCGGGTGCAGCCGGACCACCGCGAAGTTCAGCAGCCCCGGCCAGGCCCAGCCGAGGCCGAAGCCGAGCAGCACGCCGGCGACCAGCGCCGCCGGGCCGCGCAGCGCGAGCAGGCCCAGCCCGGCGGCGCCGACCACGAGCATGCCGGCGATCACCGTGACGTGCCCGCCTGCCCGGCGGTCCGCCAGCCAACCGGCGCCGATCCGGGCCGCCACGCAGACCGCGCTGCCCAGGGTCAGGGTGAGGCCGGCCAGGGCCGGCGCGAGGCCGCGCCCGGCGGCCGAGTCCACCACGAAGGTGCCCAGCGCGTTCGCGGCGGCGGCCGCCAGGGTGGCGGCCACGCCGACCACGAGCAGCGCCGCCCGCCCCCGCCCGGCCCGTCCGGCGGCCGGCCGGCGCGCCGACTCCCGCTGCCGTCCCGGTACGGCCGGCAGCGCGGCGAGCGCCGCCCCGGCGGCCACCACGAACGCCCAGCGCCAGCCGGCGGTCAGCGCGATGGTCGGCACCGCCGCGCCGGCCAGCAGGGTGGAGATCGGGATGGCGGCCTGCTTCAGCCCGAAGGAGAGGCCCTGCCGGTCGGCGGGCACGTGCGCGGCGAGTGCCGCGTTGCTGGCGAGCTGGCCCAGCGCGTTCGCCGCCGCGCTGAGCGCCAGCAGCAGCACCAGCACCGGGTACGAGCGGGCCAGCGCCGCCACGCCCAGCAGCGAGCCGGCGGAGAGCAGGATGCCGGCGCGGGCCACGGTGACCGGCCCGTACCGCTCGACGAGCGCCCCGGAGGGGACCGAGGCCAGCGCGCTGATCCCGAAGTAGACCGACACGGCCAGGCCCAGACCCGCGGGGGAGAAGCGCAGGTCGTGGCCCATCTGGACGGCGAGCCCGCCGAGCAGGAAGACCGGCAGGACGCAGGCGATCGTGGTGATGATGGCGCCCGCGCTGGTCCGGACCGTGTGGCGGGGCGCGGGCGGCGAGGGGTGTAACGCGGTGTCGGTCATCGTCCGCCCAACCTACGCCGGTCACGTTTCGGCAGCTGATGGTGTCTGTCGGTACCCGGCTGGACCCGGGTGATCTGGCATCCTCGATCCGGAGAGGCATTTCGCACTCGGGCGGTTTTTCATATGGTGTAAGTCCCCGGCGGCGGAGGTGGTTGTGCGCGACCCCTTGGCGGAACCTTCGGACCTGATCCGAAGCGTCTCCCGCGCGCTACGAGTGCTCGAGTCGGTCGGCCGTGCGCCGAGAGGCCTCACCGTCAAGCAGATCGCCCGCCGCTGCGAGCTGACCGTGGCCACCACCTACCACCTGGTCCGCACCCTCGCCTACGAGGGCTACGTGATCCGGCGCGAGGACGGCACCTACATCGTCGGGCTGGAGGTCGCCGACCGGTACCGCGAGCTGGTCACCGCGTTCCGCGGGCCGCAGGCGGTCGGGGAGTCGCTGCGACGGGCGGCCGCCGACACCGGGTGGAGCCACTACCTGGGCCGCTTCGTGGGCGGCCAGGTGGCCGTCACGGCGGTCGCCGAGGGCGCCCGCTCGCCCTACCTGGAGGACCTGGTGCCGGGCTTCGACGAGGGGGCGCACGCCACCGCCCTCGGCAAGAGCCTGCTCGCCACCCTCACCGCCGAGCAGCGCTTCCGCTACCTGCGCGAGTACGGCATGCGCCCGTTCACCAGCGCCACCCTGCTCACCGCCGAGGCGTTCGAGGCCGACCTGGCCGCCGGCGACCGGCGGGGCATGCAGCTGGAGCTCGGCCAGTTCCGGCAGGGGGTGGCCTGCGCCGCGGTGCTGGTCACGCCGGACAAAGACATCGAGCGCCGGGTGGTGCTGGCCTGTGCCCTGCCGGCCAGCGAGATGATGACCTCCGCCCGGGTGGTCCGGGCCAAGCTGCTCACCGCCGCCCGGGCCATCGCCGACGGCATCGCCAGCGAGACCTGACCCGGGACGCGGCCGCCCGGCCTCCCGGCGCCGGTCGCCCACCGGCCGGCCCGCCAGAGCGGACCGCTGCGGCGACGACCTGACCTGGGGCTGAACCGTTCGGCGTCACCGCACGTATCAACGGTCGAACGCATCGCCGGTCTCGCCGCCAGCGGAAGCGAGGGATCACCATCACCGACCACGACGCCCAACTGCTGCGCGCCCTGCACGACGAGCACGCCGACGCGCTCTTCGCGCACGCCCTCCGGCTGGTCAACGGCGACCGCACGCGCGCCGAGGACCTGGTCCAGGAGACGCTGCTCCGCGCCTGGCGGCACCCCGAGTCGCTGGACCCCCGGCGCGGCTCGGTCCGTGCCTGGCTCTTCACCACCGCCCGGAACCTGGCCATCGACGCCTGGCGGCGCCGGTCCACCCGGGTCGGCGAGGTCTACACCGACGAGCTGCCCGAGCCGCCCGAGACGGTCGACGAGGCGGAACGCGCGGTCGAGGCGTGGACGGTGGCCGAGGCGCTCAACCGGCTCACCCCGACCCACCGCGAGGTGCTGGTCGAATGCTTCTACCAGGGCCGCTCGGTGGCCGAGGCGGCCGCCCGCCTCGGGGTGCCGGCGGGCACGGTGAAGTCCCGCACCCACTACGCGCTGCGCTCACTACGGTTGGTCCTGGCCGAGATGGGGGTGACCGGATGACCCGCTGCGAGTTCGCGCACGACGACGGGGCGTACGTGCTGGGTGCCCTCACCCCCGCCGACCGCGCCGCTTACGAGCGGCACCTGGCCGGCTGCGCGTCCTGCCGGGACGCGGTGGCCGAGATCGCGGTGCTGCCCGGGCTGCTGGGCCGGCTCGACCCGGCCGGGCTGGAACAGTTCCTGGACGACGGTCCGGAGACCGCCCGGGTGCCGGCGCTGCTCGACGCCGCGCGGGAGCGCCGGCGCCGCGAGCGGTCCCGGTCCCGCCGGCGGTACGTGGCCACCGCGCTCGCCGCGGCGGCCCTGGCGGTGCTCACCGGCGTCGGGGTGTCGCTGCTGCGGCCGGCCGTCCCGCCGCCCGCGCCGGCGGTGTCGCTGGCCGCCATGCGGCCCGTCGCCGGCGCGGTGCCGGTGCACGCCGAGATCGGCCTCACCGGCACCGACTGGGGCACCGAGGTGACCATGCACTGCGGGTACGACCGCCGCGCCGGGCACCGCGAGGCGTACACCTTCCGGCTGGTGGCGCACGGCCCGGACGGCGCGACGGAGCAGATCGGGTCCTGGCTGGCCGCCCCCGGCGACGACCTGCGCTTCACCGGGGCGACCCGCTTCACCCAGGGCGAACTGGTCCGGCTGGAACTGCTCCGCGGCGACGACACCCCCGTCCTCGCCTACGACGTCCGCTGACCCCGGCCGGGCGCGCCGCCCGCCCCGCGCTGACCGGCCACGGCGCGTGGCCGGGCCGGCCGCTGCGCGCTCGGGGCCGGGGTCAGTGGGCCGGGCTCGGGACGGCGTCGGGGGTACGGGCGCCGGTGCGGGTGCGGTGGGCGGCGCGCAGGGCGTCCACGGTGAAGATGACCAGCGCGAGCCAGACCAGCGCGAAGCCGGCCAGCCGGGCCGGCGGCATCGGCTCGTGGAAGACCAGCACTCCGCAGCCGAGCTGGAGGATCGGGCCGACGTACTGGAGCATGCCGAGGGTGGACAGCGGCAGCCGGTTGGCCGCGCCGGCGAAGAGCAGCAGCGGGACGGCGGTGGCCGCGCCGGCCAGCACCAGCAGCGCCGTGTGCCCGGCGGAGACGTGCCCGAAGGCGAGGTCGCCGCGCCGGGTCAGCCAGCCCAGGTACGCCAGGGCCGGCAGGGCCAGTGCCGCCGACTCGACGAAGAGCCCTTCCGCGGCGGGCAGGGCGAGGCGCTTCTTGACCAGCCCGTAGCCGGCGAAGCTGAAGGCCAGCACCAGCGCCAGGTAGGGCAGCCGGCCGTAGTCGACCGTGAGCACCGCGACGGCGGCCCCGCCCACCCCGAGCGCCACCCACTGCGCCGGGCGCAGCCGCTCGCGCAGCAGGAAGACCCCGATCAGGACGATGACCAGCGGGTTGATGAAGTAGCCGAGGGCCGTCTCGACCACCCGGTCGGAGTTCACGCCGTAGATGTAGGTGCCCCAGTTGACGGCGATCAGCGCGGCCGCGGTGGCGATGCCGGCCAGCGCCCGCGGTCGCCGGGCCAGCGCGCGCAGGAAGCCGATGTTGCGCATCGCGCCCAGCAGCAGCGCCACGAAGAGCACCGACCAGACGATCCGGTGGGCGAGGATCTCCACCGGCCCGGCCGGCTGGAGCAGCTTCAGGTAGATCGGGAAGAAACCCCAGATCAGGTACGCGCCGAGACCGTACAGGTAACCGAGGCGGGTCTGGTTCACGCCTCCACCGTAAGGGGTGGCTCGGGGTCTGGATCCTTTCTGGTGACCGGCTTCACCCGCCGGTCGTACTGCATCCAGTGGCTCGCCTCGACCGGGTCGAAGCCGACCTTCGCGTAGACCCCGTGCGCGTCGAGGGTGGCCAGCAGGATCCGCCGTACGCCCAGCCCGGCCAGGTGGTCGCGGACCGCCCCGGCCAGCCAGGTGCCCAGCCCTCGGCCGCGCTCCGCGCGGTCCACGTACACGTCGCAGAGCCAGGCGAAGGTGGCCCGGTCGGTGACCACCCGGGCGACCGCCACCTGCCGGCCGTCCCCGGGCCGGTAGACGCCGAACCCGATCGAGCCGGCGAAGGCGCGGGCAACCGTCTCCCGCTCCCGCCCGAGCGCCCAGTACGCGTCGGTGGCGAGCCACCGGTGCACCCGGTCGAGGTCGAGCCGGTCCGGGTCGGTGCTGAGCTGGTAGCCGTCGGCGCGGGTCACAGAGAACACCCGATCGACGCTAGTACCGGCACCCGCCCTGCTCACCAGCCAATTCCCGCCCGCTGGTCTGGCCGGCCCGGTCAGGACGGCAGTGGCTTGACCCAGCGGTGGCAGTCGTTCTGCTGCCGGTAACCGGTGGCATCCCAGACCTGCCGGCCCAGCGCGTTGTCGTCGAGCACCATGGCGTCGGCGCGCCGGGCACCGAGCCGGGCCAGGTGCCGCTCGGCCGCAGCCAGCAGCGCCCCACCGATGCCCTGGCGGCGACGGGCCGGATGGACGGCGAACCGGTACAGATGCCCACGCCAGCCGTCCCAGCCCGCGATCACCGAACCCACCACCGTGTCCTGGTCGACCGCCAGCAGCAACGCCTCGGGGTCGCGCGCGACCAGCCGGCGCACCGCCGCCGCGGTGTCGTGCCGGTCGGTGTCCTCGGCGGCGAGTCGCCAGAAGGCCAGGACGGCCTCGACGTCCGCGTCCGTGGCCGCCCGGATCATGAACGTCGGCATGCCCCTCCCCGCGTCGCGACCCCGGCGGGCGCCGGCACGCGGCGACCCTCCGGGGTCGGGCCGATGTGGTCAGTCACGGTCGAGGACCGCGCCGAGGATCCAGGTCACGATGCCGACGAAGAGCGCGCCCAGCACCGCCGCCGGCCAGAAGTCGTCGACGTGGAACGGCAGCCCGGCCTCACCGGCGATCCAGCTGGTCAGCAGGAAGAGCAGACCGTTGACCACCAGCGCGATCAGGCCGAGGGTGAGCAGGTAGAAGCCGCAACCGACGGTCTTGATGACCGGCTGGAGCACGGCGTTGACCACCCCGAAGATCGCCGCCACCAGCACCAGCGTGGTCACCGTCTCGGTGGCCGAGTCGGAGTCCAGGGTGATGCCCGGGATGAGCAGCGTGGCGAGCCAGAAGGCCACGGCCGTCGTGGCCAGCCGGATCAGAAGACCCTTCAGAAAACCCATGGCCGGGATCGTGCCACGGACCGTCCACCGGGGGAACCCGGGAAGATCGACGAATCCGCGGCGGTTCAGCGGCGGCTCGGCCGGTCGACCCGGGTTGGTTCAGCGGCGGCTCGGCCGGCCGAGCCGTTTGGGTTCAGCGGCGGCTCGGTCGGCCGACCAGCTGGGCCTCGATCGGCGTCGGGGAGAGCAGCGCCCAGCGCAGCGCCCGCCGGTTGACCACGGCCACCATGTCGTCCCGGATCCGGGTCAGCCACCGGGCCGAGCCGCCGAGGCCCAGGGCCGCGCCGGCCAGCGCCGCCTCACCGGGATCCAGCGGTTGCAGGATCGCCAGGTCGGCCCGGGCGAGCGCGGGCGCGTCGGCGGCGGCCAACTCCTCCCGGAGCAGCAGCACCGAGCACCAGGGGCCGGTCTCGGCCGGTGGCGCGCCGCCGTCGGCCACCAGCAGCAGCGGTTGCAGGGGCGAACCGGGCGCGCCGCCCACCGGCCGCCCCGGCGGGAGCAGCGGCACCGCCCCGCCCACCCCCCGTACGAAGGGTTCCCAGGCTCGGGGCCGGCCGGTCCGCACCACCACCCGGGCGCCGAGCGCCAGCGCACGCAGGGCCATGAGCTGCGCGGCGCGTACCCCGCCGACCAGGAGCAGCCGGGTCGGGCCGGGCCCGAAGAGGCGGACCGTCACCCCGCCGCCGTGCCGGTTGGTCCCGACCATCAGCCCCGACTCGCCGAGCGGCAGCTCCAGCGCCGCCAGCTCGGCCCCGGCCACCGGGACGCCGCCCCGGGCCACCGCCAGCGGCAGCGTGGCGGCCAGCCCGGCCAGGTGCTCGCCGTCCAGCCGCCGGACCGTCGCGCCCAGGTCGCCGACCAGCCGGCGCAGGGCCCGATCGGCGACCGACAGCTCCGTGGCGGTCCGGGCGGCCAGCCGTACGGTCAACTCGACCGGAACCGGGCCGGTGTCGGCGCCGGCGCGCGGACCGACGCAGAGCGCCACGGTGGCGGCGGTGACGGGCAGCGCCAGCAGCCGGGGCACCAGCCGCCGGCCCGCCTCGCCGTGCGGGTCCGGCCAGCGCCGTAACCGGTAGGTGGCCTGGGTCAGCCCGCCGGCCGTTACCGCCGGCCAGGACTCGCGCACCGGCGCGCCCGGATCGTGATGGGCCAGCTCGGCCACCACCCGCAGGGCCGCCGGCCCGCCCAGCGGACGCCCGGTCAGCGGCCCGAGCCGGCGCACGATCCGCCGGACCGCCCCGGCGAGCGCCCGCCGCAGCTCCGCGTCCGACCAGCCCTCGGGCCGGAACACGCGGACCGCGAGCACGGCGCGCGACCGGGCGGCCAGCCGCCCGTCGGTGAGCTGCCGGTAGGAGACGCCGGCCGGACCGGCCCGGGTGCCGGGCGCGGGGGCGGGCGAGGCGGAGAGCAGCAGTTGGATCCGCACCGGTGGGCTGTCGGGGCCGGTAGGGGGCAGCAGGGACAGCGGCGTGGGCAGGGCCCGCGGACCGTCGCCGAGCAGGTCGCCGGGATCGCCGATCTCCAGCAGCGCGGTCGTGCCGGCCGGGTCGTCCAGCACGGCGGCCGGCCCGCCGGCCAGCTCGACGGGGTGCACCGTCGTGCCGGGGGCGACCAGCCCCAGCAGCGCGGCCGGCCCGGCGGTGGCCGGGAGCGCCCGTGGCCGGCCGAGGTGCCCGAGACCGATGAACAGCCACTCGTGCAGCCAGCGCCCGCGCCACCGGGCCCACGTCGCGGGGAGCAGCACCGCCGCCAGCAGCAGGGCCGCCGCGCTCACCGCCACCCCGCGCCCGACGGCCGCGACGAGCGCGGCGACCGCAACCTGGGTGGTCACCACCTGACCGGTCCGCGCGCCGGCACCGGGGCGCAGCGTCCTGCCTGCCGCCCCGGAGACCGCCGGGGGCCGCCCGGTCGTGGTCGCCGTCACCGCGCCTCCTCCACCTGTTCGCCGGGTGACGATGCCGTGGCTCATCGTAGGCCGTCTTTGTCCACAGGGGAGCCCAGGGGGTAGCAGAACCGCAATGAGACCGCTACCGTCAGCGACGAGTTCGTCGAGCGCGCCGTCCCCTCCCATCCCCGATTCCGGCACCGCGCGCTCCGACATGTCCACGGTGGTCGTTGCGGCGACCAGCCACGACCGAGGAGACGAGGTGACGTCCGGGATGTCCCAGACCCAGGCGGAAGCTGCGGTGATGCGGCAGACCGCCGCGAAGTTCGAGCAGGCGGACCAGTCGTTGCAGACCATGCTCAGCGGCCTGATGGCCGAGCTGGAGGTGTTGCAGCAGGCCTGGCGGGGTGCCGGCGGGCGGTCGTTCGAACAGGTCAAGCGGCAGTGGGCGGAGGACCAGGCGGCGCTGCAGCGGGCGCTGCGGGAGACCGCCACCGCGATCCGCACCGCCGGCCGGCAGTACGACGCGTCGGACACCGAAGCGGCCACCCGTGTGGCCGGCACGCACCGCGGCATCCAACTGCCGCTCTGACCCAGGGAAGGACGGATCCGATGGACCACGGTGTGCTGGTCGTCAACTTCGCCGCGCTGCACCAGGCCGGGGCGGACATCCAGAAGGCGTTGAACACTCTCGACAGCCAGCTCGGTCAGCTCGAGCGGGATGCCGCTCCGCTGGTCGCGAGCTGGTCCGGCGAGGCCCGCGAGGCGTACGAACAGCGGCAGGCGCGGTGGCGGGCGGCCTCCCAGGACCTCCAGGCGATGCTCCGCGACATCAAGCTGGCGGTGGAGGATTCCGCCGCCGACTACCTCGACACCGAGAAGCGCAACACCAACCTCTTCCAGTAGTCGCGGTCCGGTCGATCGCGGCTTCGCGTCGTGGGGTGCCCGATTCCCGACCCGGAGCCGTCGCCCGAACGCGCGACGGCGGGCGATCAGGCGGGGTCGGCCGGGCGCCAGCGACGGCGGGCGCCGCGCGGGAGCACCGCGGCCATCAGCACCAGCACGAGGGCCGCCGCGCCCGCCGCGCCG
>NZ_KQ058866.1 GCF_000982955.1 Micromonospora sp. HK10
GTCCCCCACGCCCACCGCGTCCCCCAAGCCCACCGCGACGCCCAGCCCGGCCAGCCCGACCCGGGGCAGGACCACGCAGCCGGGTCAGCCCTCGGCGGCACCCGGCGGCGGCAGCGGGCCGAGTTGCGCGAGTCGTGGCGGGCAGGCGGGCAACGGGCAGCCCGGTGGCGCCGGCGCCGACCCGGTGCTGCGGGCGCAGCAGCAGGTGACCAGCGCCCAGCTGGCCCTGGCAGAGGCGGAGGAGGCACTGGCCGGCACCAGCATCACGGCGCCGCTGGCGGGGAAGGTGCTCTCCGTCGCGGGCACGGTCGGGAGCAAGGTCAGCGCCCGTGTCACCTTCGTCACCCTCGGTGACATCGCCGGCATGGCGGTGTCGGCGAAGTTTCCCGAGGCGGACGCCGGGCGGGTCATGGTCGGGCTCGCGGCGACCGTCACGCTCGCCGACCGGCCGGGCGAGGAGTTCGCGGCCAGGGTCACCCAGCTGGATCCGGTCGGTACGACGGACGGGCAGATGGTCACCTACGGCGCGCTGCTCGACTTCGACACCGTGCCGAAGGGAACCCTGGTCGGACAGAGCGCGAACGTCCGCGTCACGATCCGGTCGGTGCCCGACGTGCTCCGGGTGCCCGCCACCGCGGTGCGGGAGATCATCGGCGACACCGGCACGGTGTCGTTCCGGACGGCTACCGGCATGCAGTCCCGCCAGGTCACCGTCGGCGTACGTGGTGACCAGTACACGGAGATCACCGCCGGCCTGGCCGAGGGGGACGAGGTGGCCGTCAGCCGGTGAAAGCGGGCTCGTCCACCAGCCCGACAGCCGAACCTCAGCGGATACATCGGATTTTCATAGATGTCTCCCAGCCTTCGCCGATAGAGATTCTGCGGAATCCGAGGCGAGGAGGAGAAGGTGCGCCAACCGGCAGGAGAGCAGACCCGACGGGCGACCAGGGTGCTCGTGGTGGACGACGAGCCGAACATATCCGCCCTGCTGTCAGCCACCCTGCGGCTCATCGACTTCGACGTACGGGTGGCGAACGGCGGGCGGGAGGCGCTCACCAGCGTCGCCGAGTTCGACCCGGATCTCGTCGTCCTCGACGTGATGATGCCCGACCTCGACGGCTTCGCCGTGGCACGGCAGTTGCGGGCGGCGGCCAACGGGCGGGGCGTACCGGTGCTCTTCCTGACCGCCCGGGACGCGGTGGAGGACCGGATCGCGGGGCTCGCCATCGGCGCCGACGACTACGTCACGAAGCCGTTCAGCCTGGAGGAGGTCGTGCTGCGCATCAGAGCCATCCTCCGGCGGAGCCGGGTCGAGTCGGACACCGGCGCGCTCGCCTACGCCGACCTGGAACTCGACGATGATGCCCACGAGGTACGCCGCGGCGGCCGGCTGATCGAAATGTCCCCCACCGAGTTCAACCTGCTGCGTTTCCTGCTCCTCAACGCCGGCCGGGTGGTCAGCAAGGCGCAGATCATGGACCGGGTGTGGAGCTACGACTTCGGCGGCGACGGGCGGATCGTCGAGTCGTACGTCTACTACCTGCGCAGAAAGATCGACCGGTGGGATCCGCCTCTGATCCACACCGTGCGCGGCGTGGGATACACGCTGCGCCTGCCCAGGACCTCGGACTAATGAGCAGCGCGCCGGGCCGGGCGGGCGCCGCCGTGGCACGGTGGTGGTCGGGGCTACGGCAGCGGTGGCTGCCGCTCCCGCGCCGGTGGGGCCACTGGACGCTGCGCTCCCGGCTGGTGGTGGTGATCGCCGCGCTCACCGCGGTCGCCCTGATCGTGGCTAACACCGCCGGGCTGGTGCTTCTCCGGTCCTACCTCACCGACCGGGTCGACGAACAGTTGATCCGCGCGGCCCGGATCTATCAGAACGGGATCCCGCCCGAACTGGGACAGGGCTTCTCCCGGTCCGGGCGGCCCCCGGGCGGCGGCCCGGGGCAGGCGGTGGTGATCTACCGCGCCGACGGCACCGCCCTGCCCGGCCTGCTCTCCGCTGACGATCTTTCGCCGCCGCAGCTGCCCGGCCGGGCCGATCTGCTGGCGCGAGCCGAGGACCGGCGACCGTTCGCGGTCGACGCGGCGGACGGCGGGAGCGGCTGGCGGGTGATCGTCGTACCCACCGAGAGCGGCGGGCTGGCCGTCGTCGGGCAGTCGCTGCGCGACGTCGACGCGACGGCCGACGGGCTGGTGCTCATCGACGGCGCGGTGATGCTGCTCGTGCTGCTGGTGCTCGGCCTCGTCGCGGCCTCGGTGGTGCGCATCGGACTGCGCCCGCTGACCCGGATGGAATCGATCTCCGCGGAGATCACTGCGGGTGACCTGTCCCGGCGGGTCGAGGACACCGATCCGCACACCGAGCCCGGTCGGCTCGGCATCGCGCTGAACGTCATGCTCGACCGGATTGGCGCCGAGATGAGCGCGCGCAGCGCCTCCGAACGGCGGCTGCGGCAGTTCGTCGCGGACGCCTCGCACGAGCTGCGTACGCCGCTCACCTCGATCCGCGGCTTCGCCGAGCTGTACCGCCGGGGTGGTGCCCCGCCCGGCCCGCTGCTGGACGAGTCGATGAGCCGGATCGAGGCCGAAGCCGCCCGGATGGCTGGCCTCGTCGAGGACCTGCTGGTGCTGGCCCGGCTGGATCTGCACCGCCCGCTCCGGCGTGCCCCGGTCGACCTGCTCGCGATCGCCGCCGACACGATCCGGGACGCACACGCCCGGGTGCCCGACCGGCCGGTCCGGCTGGCCACCCTTCGCACCGGGGACGGCGGATGCGCGAGCGGCGGTCTCGAACCGGTGAGCGTGCTCGGCGACGAGCACCGGCTCCGTCAGGTGGTCACCAACCTGGTCGCCAACGCGTTGCAGCACACCCCACCCGAGGCGGAGATCACCGTACGGGTGGGCCGACTGAGCGGGGCCGGACCGGCGGTGCTGGAGGTTGCCGACACCGGTCCGGGCATCCCGGCGGAGCACGCCGAGCGCGTCTTCGAACGGCTCTACCGGGTCGATCCGAGCCGCACCCGCAGTCACGGGGTCGGCTCTGGGCTGGGCCTGGCGATCGTGGCGGCGATCGTGCAGAGCCACGGCGGCCGGGTCGACCTCGTCACCGAGGTGGGTCAGGGCGCTGTCTTCCGGGTCCTACTGCCGGTCGGCGAGGCCGGTCCCGGCGAGACGCCGGTGCGGCCGGACGGCGGCCGCGTTTCCCAGCCTGCTCCGAGCTGACCCCGGGTTCGCTCCGAGCCGGGCGGTCCAGGCTGTCCCCCATGCCTGTGCGCCGTCTGCTCTCCGCGCGCCGCCCAGCGGCGCTCGTCAACGCCGTACTCGGGGTGGTGATCGCCGCCGGTGGGATCTGGGCCTACACCATCTTCGTCAAGCCGGAGTCCGGTTCCGCCGCGGGCAGCGCCGGCACCCGGACCGTGCCGGTCGCGCAGGGCACGGTGACCTCCACCGTCTCCGCCTCTGGCAGCGTACGCAGCGCTGTCACGGCCAGCGCCGAGTTCGCCACCGCCGGCACGGTCAGCGAGATCCGGGTCAAGGTGGGTGACGTGGTCAAGAAGGGCGCGGTGCTGGCCCGGGTGGATCCGGCCGCGGCCAAGCGCGATCTCACGGCCGCCGAGGCGAATCTGGACGCCGCCGAGGCGGCGCTCGACCGGGCCACCGACGCCGGCAGCGACACGACGGACGCGGAGGCGCAGGTGACCAGCGCCGAGTTGGCGGTCGACGAGGCGCAGGAGGCGGTCGACGGCACCGTCCTCAAGGCGCCGATGGCCGGTACGGTCGTCGCGGTCAACGGCAGCGTCGGCGGTTCCTCCGGTGGCGGGTCCAGCGGCAGCGGAAACGGCACCGGGAGTTCCGGGGGCAACGCACCGGGCGGAGCCGCCGACGGCAGGTCTACCTCGTCGTCGAGCGGCACGTCCGGCGGCTTCATCGAACTCGCCAACCTGAGCCGGTTGGAGGTTTCCGCCTCCGTCGCCGAGGCGGACGCGACCAAGTTGAAGGTCGGCCAGGCGGCCACCATCACCTGGAACGCGCTGCCGGGCGCGACCGCCACCGGCAAGCTGACCTCGATCGACCCGAACGCGAGCACCTCGAACAACGTGGTCACCTACGGCGTCGTGTTCAGCCTGGACCAGCTGCCGGACGGCGCGCGGGCAGGGCAGACGGTCGAGGTGTCGGCGACCGTCGGCCAGGTGGACAACGTCATCTACGTCAACTCGGCCGCCCTGACCACCGTCGGCAACCGGCACACCGTAACCGTGCTGGAGAACGGCCAGCAGGTGACCCGGTCAGTCGAGGTCGGGCTGATGGGCGACCAGGCCGTGGAGATCACCTCCGGCCTGCAGGTCGGCGAACAGGTCGTGCTGAAGATTTCCTCGACCAGCACCAACGGCAACAACGGCTTTCCCCGCGGTGGCCCGGCGGGCGGCGGATTCCCGGGCGGCGCGGGACTCCCTGGCGGCGGCGGATTCCCCGGCGGCGGCACCGGCGGCAGGACGAACCGATGATCGGCCCGATGATGAACGGTCCGGAGGACCGGTCGACCAGGCCCGGCCATCCGCCTGTGCTCGACGTCCGCGGCCTGACGAAGGTGTACGGCGAGGGTGAGGCGACCGTGCACGCGCTGCGCGGCGTCGACCTCGTCGTCGAACGCGGCGACTACGTGGCGATCATGGGCTCGTCCGGCTCCGGCAAGTCGACCCTGATGAACATCGTCGGCTGCCTCGACGTGCCGACTACCGGCCGGTACCTGCTGGACGGGGTGGACGTCAGCCGGCTCAACGACCGGCAGCTCGCGCTGGTCCGCAACCGGCTGATCGGCTTCGTCTTCCAGGCGTTCAACCTGATTCCCAGGACCACCGCGCTGGCCAACGTCGAGCTGCCGCTGGCGTACGCCGGTGTGCCGGCGGCCGAGCGCCGCCGCCGGGCGCTCGCCGCGCTGGACATGGTCGGTCTGGCCGCCCGGGCCGGCCACGAGCCCAACCAGCTCTCCGGCGGCCAGCAGCAGCGCGTCGCGGTGGCTCGGGCACTGGTCACCGAGCCGGCGCTGGTGCTCGCCGACGAGCCCACGGGCAACCTGGACAGCCGCTCGACCGCGGACCTGCTGGCGATCTTCGACGAGCTGAACGCCGCTGGCCGGACGATCGTGTTGATCACCCACGAGCCCGAGGTGGGCAGCCGGGCGCGGCGACTGATCAAGCTCTTCGACGGGCAGATCGCCGCCGACGTACGCCAGGGCGGCCCGGCCAGGGGCAGCGCTGCGGACCGGATGCTCGACCAGCCGACCGTCCCGATGGAGCGAATCCGGTGAGCGCGAGGAGTGAGCCGGGTTTGCGAGCCCCGCAGTCGCGAACGAAGAGTGGCTCGGTGAGCGCGAGGAGTGAGCCGGGTTTGCGAGCCCCGCAGTCGCGAACGAAGAGTGGCCCGGTGAGCGCGAGGAGTGGGCCGGGTTTGCGAGCCCCGCAGTCGCGAACGAAGAGTGGCTCGGTGAGCGCGAGGAGTGAGCCGGGGTTGCGAGCCTTGGAACGCGAACGAAGGGTGGCGCGGTGAGTCTGTTCGAGATCCTGCGGTTCGCCGCGCGTGGAGTGACCGCCAACAAGCTGCGCTCGGCGCTGACCACACTCGGCGTCCTCATCGGGGTCGGCGCGGTGATCCTGCTCGTCGCGGTCGGCAACGGCTCGGCCAAGCAGATCACCGACCGGATCGCCGCGTTGGGCACCGACACGCTGACCGTGCAGAGCACGTCGCGCGGCGGCGCCAGCAACACGGCGATCACCGTGGAGACCGCGAAGGCGCTGCGCGATCCCGTCCTGGCGCCGGACGTGAAGTCGGTGTCGCCGGTGGTCAGCGCCTCGGCCACCATCACCTACCAGGGCTCCGACCACTCGGTGCAGCAGTTCGTCGGCACCTACCCCAGCTACTTCGGGGCGTCGAACACGCCGGTCGGCACGGGTGCGGCGTTCAGCGACGAGGACGTCGCGCAGGGCCGGCGGGTGCTGGTGATCGGGCAGACCGTCGCCGAGGAACTCTTCCCCGGCGTCGAGCCGGTCGGCGCGGAGGTGACCGTCGGCGGTTCGCTGTTCACCGTGGTCGGCGTACTCGAGGAGAAGAGCTCGTCGTCCGGCTTCCAGGACGCCAACGACGTCGCGGTCGCGCCGCTGACCGCCGTGCAGCAGACGTTGACGGGATACGGCCCAGTCAGCTCGGTCGTCGTCGAGGCCACCGGGTCGGACCGGGTGGACGAGGCACAGGCGCAGGTCGCCGCGATCCTCGACCAGCGACTCAAGGTGTCCGCCACCACCTCCGGCGCCGCGAACCGGTCGAACTCGAGTCCCTACCGCATCCAGAACGCCTCCCAGCTGCTGGAGACGCAGACCGAGACGGCCGACACCTTCACCGTCCTGCTCGGCGCCGTGGCGGGGATCAGCCTGCTGGTTGGTGGGATCGGCATCACCAACATCATGCTGGTCACGGTCACCGAGCGGACCCGGGAGATCGGCATTCGCAAGGCCCTGGGCGCGCCCCGCCGGGTGATCCTCACCCAGTTCCTGGCCGAGGCGACGATGCTCAGCCTGACCGGTGGTGGCCTGGGCGTCGCGGCGGCGCTGATCGGCAGCCAGTTCACCATCGTCGGCGTCAAACCGGTGGTGGTACCGAGTTCGATCGTCCTGGCGCTCGGCGTCTCGGTCGCGATCGGGCTGTTCTTCGGCAGTGTCCCGGCCAGCCGTGCCGCCGGCCTCCGGCCGATCGACGCGCTCCGCTACGAGTGACTTCGGGGAAGTAACCATGATCAGAGCAGTGAAGTGGGGCCGCCCGGCGGGGGGAGTTCACCGTGGTGGCGACGGGCCGGGCCCGGATCCGGCACCGGCGGCCGATGGATCCCTCGCCGGCGACGGGCTCGCCGCCGAACTCGCCGCGGCGGCGGGCCGGCGCTGGTGGAACCGGGCGACCCTGTACCTCGGGGCCGTGGCGCTCCTGATCGGCGGCTTCCTCGGCGGTGTACTGGTCGAGAAGTCGTACGGCGACTCGACTGCCTCCGGGCCGGCCGGCGCGGCCGCCCGCGGGCAGCGGGGAGCCGGCGGCTTCGCCTTCCCGGGCGGGATGCCGACCGGGTTTCCGGGTGGTGCCGGCAACCCGGGGGCGGCCAACCCGGGCGCCGGTGGCGCGAGCGTCACCACCGGCACGGTGAAGCTGGTCGACGGCACGACCCTCTACGTGCAGACCGAGGACGGCACCGTGGTGACCGTGCGGACCAGCGGCGACACCGCGATCAAGCTGGCTAGGGACGGGGCGTTGAAGGACCTGAAGGCCGGCGACGCGGTCACCGTGGAGGGAGCCGACGCCGCCGGCACCGTTACCGCCACCACGGTGACCGGACCGGCGAAGTAGCGGTCGCCGGCCCGGCCGAGCGGGTCAACGGCGGACGGAGGCCAGGTAGCGGTCCTCGTTCGGCATCAGGACCCAGAGGATCAGGTAGATGATCACCTGGGTGCCGGGCAGCAGCAGGGACAGCAGGAACAGCAGCCGGACCATGCCGGCGGACATGCCGAACCGCTGGGCCAGGCCGGCGCAGACGCCGGCGAACATGCGCCCCTGGCGGGGCCGGACCAGTTTGCGACTCATCGTCGTACTCCCAACTGCGCGGCGATCCGCCGCGCTGAACTCCACGCTAGAAACGGGTGCGCGCCGCGCCCTCGGCCCCGAGGAGGATGAAGGCCCTGGGCACCCGTAGGTGCTTACCCCGCCGGGTCCCCACCAACGCGCCCTCGGGCGGCATGGCGGCCAGGAGTGGGGCGGTACGGCGCGATGACCTGGGCGGTGGGGTGATGGGCTGGACGGTGGCGTGGTGGGCTGGGCAGTGGCGTGATGGGCTGTGCGGTGGCGCGATGGGCTGTGCGGTGCCGTGATGGGCTGTGCGGTGGTGCGATGGGCTGTGCGGTGGCGCGATGGGCTGTGCGGTGGTGCGATGGGTTAGCCGGTGGCCTGGGCGGTGGCGCGATGAGCTGGCGGTATCACGCGATGAGCTGGGTTGTGGCGTGATGGGCTGGGCGGTATGGCGCCATGACTTGGGCGGTGGCGCGATGAGCTGGGCAGCATGGCGGCCAGGAACTGGTCGGTATGGGGCGATGGGCATGGGGCGGCATGGGGCGGTAAGCCACTACCGATCTGATGACGTCAGCGACTCACGCCCGAGTCCCGTCCGCCACTCCGCGCCCTGATCCGTTCACGTCATCAAGTCGGTAGCCGAAGGATGCGACTCGGCCGCCGCTCCCGCCTACGCTCCCGATCCGCCCGACCACGTCATCACCTCGATAGCCAACGGCTGCCCCTTCACCTGCCGTTGCCCGCCCCCGCCACCGCCCGTTCTCCGTCCTGGCCGCCCTCCCGCCGCTGCCCGTTCCCTCCTTGGCCGCGCCCTCCCGCCACCGCCCGTTCTCCGGCTGCGGCCGCCTTCCCGCCGCCCGTTCTCCGGCCATGGCGGCCCTCTCGCCGTCGCAGCCTCCCGAGAATCAGGAGCCCTCATCCACATGGCGGGACAAGTGGAGATCTTGGACGCAAACGGCCCCTATAAGGGCCGTTTGCGTCCAAGA
>NZ_KQ058867.1 GCF_000982955.1 Micromonospora sp. HK10
GCCGCCGGGCGACGGCGAACGGATCGACGACGGAGCCGGCCCGGCGATGCCGGGCGACGGCGAACGGGCCGGCGCCGGCGGCGCCCGCCCCACCGACCGGGACAGCTGAGCGGGGCGACGATGCGTAGCGCGGTGGTGGTCGGCGCCGGCCTCGGCGGGCTGGCGGTCGCCGGCGTGCTGGCCCGCTCCGGCTGGCGGGTCACCCTCCTCGAACGCGCCGACCGGGTCCGCCCGGAACCGACCGCCGTGGTGCTCTGGCCCAACGGGGTACGCGCGCTCCGGGCCCTCGGGCTCGGTGCCGGCCTGGACGCGATCGCCACCCCGCTGCCCGACGGCGGGGTACGCCGCCCCGACGGGCACTGGCTGGTCCAGCCCCGCCCCGCCCCGGCCGAGCGGATGCCGGTCGTGGTGCACCGCGAGGACCTGCACGACGCGCTCATCGCCGGGCTCGGCGACCAGGTGGAGTTGCGGACCGGAGTGACGGTGCGGACGGTCCGCGCGGCCTCCGGCGAGCGCCCCGCGGTCGGTGACGGGCGGCACACCGTCGAGGCCGACCTGGTCGTCGCCGCCGACGGCACGGACAGCGAACTCCGGCGCCGGCTGGCGCCCGAGGCGCAGGTGGTCAGCTCCGGCTGCGCCGCGTGGCGGGCGGTGATCCCCTGGTACCGGGTGCCCCGGCTGGCCGCCGAGCAGCAGGTCGGCGGGGAGGTGCTCGGCGCCGGCTACCGGTTCGTGGCGGCCTCCCTCGGTGAGCGCGGCGCGGCCGGCGGCTCCAGCCGCGGCGGCGTCTACTGGGTGGCCACCGCGGCGGGCGCGCCCCGCCCGGAGCCGCCGGAGACCCAGCTGGCCCTGCTCAAGCGCTGGTACGCGGACTGGCCGTCGCCCATCGCCGAGCTGCTCGACGCCACCGACCCGGCGGACCTGGTGCAGCAGGAGATCCGCGAGCTGCGCCCGCTGCCCCGGGCGTACGGCTTCCCGGCCGGGCCGGGCGGGTTGGTGCTGCTCGGCGACGCCGCGCACGCCATGCCCCCGCACCTCGGGCAGGGCGCCTGCCTCGCCTTCGAGGACGCGGCCACCCTCGCCTCGCTGCTGCGCGAATCCCGGCTCCCCGACGCGGTGACCGCGTACGACCGGTTGCGCCGGCCCCGCGCGGCGACCATGGTCCGGCAGACCCGCCGGATGTCGGCGGTGCTGCAGGCCCGGGGCCGGCTGGCGCTGCGGGCCCGCGACGCCGCGCTCGGCACGATCAGCCCTCGGCTGCGCAGCACCGCCGCCTCCGCCGCGGCCTCCTGGCAGCCACCCGCCTGACCCGGCGGGCTCAGACGAGCACGGCGGCCGGCTCGGCGATGCAGGCGGTGCCCACCCGGCGGAAACCGACCCGCAGATAGACCCGGGCGATCTCCTCGCTGCCCGCGGAGAGGAAGACCAGGTCGGTGCCGGCCGCGCGGAGCCGGTGGGCGAGGGTGGCGGTGACCGCCGCGCCCAGGCCGCGCCGGCGGGCGGCCGGCAGGGTGGCCACCCCGGCGATCTCGGCGACGTCGTCGACCCGCATCGCCATCCCGCTGGCCAGCGCCCCCTGCTCCGGGGCCTCGGCGAGCACCGAGATGCGTCGGCCGTCGCCGATCCGGACGGCCTCCTCCTCCAGCGCGGCCACGTCGAGACGGGCGATCGCGGCGTCCCGGTCGGCCGGTCCGGCGTCGCCGCGCGTGGTGCCGCCGTTGGCGAAACCCACCGCCGCGACGGCCCGACGGACCGCCACGTCGGCCGGGAAACCGGGCGCCGCCGGATCGAGGACCCGCACCGGTACGTCGCTGAGCGTCGCCGGATCGGGCAGGTTCGCCGGGTCGAGCACCATCAGCGGCGCCTCCAGCACCGACAGCCCGGCCGAGCGGGCCACCGCGAGCAGGTCCGGGGTGACCTCGTGCACCCACTCGAACGCCTCCGGCAGGCCCAACTCCCGCTGCCGGGCCCGGACCGCGGTCACGTCGGCGAGCGACGGCGGCTCGGTGGCGTCCCGCCGGGGCCGGGCATAGAACGGCCAACCGTCGCCGTCCCGGACGAAGAGCACCAGCGGGCCGTATTCCTCCGCACGGGCCGCATCCCGGGGCACCGCGTCGTAGAACCGCTCCAACCGGTCGAGCACGTCAGCGCGTACGACATCCACCGCGCGAGACTACATGTCCCAGATACTGGAAGTGTGATCAATCTGAACTGGCCTTGTGCCCGACGCCCTAACGTAGACTCAATAATCCCCAGAGGGCCGACGTCGTCCCGATCATGATCCAACCTGAGTGACGACAGGAGGCCCGGTGGCCTTTCCGTACCCTCACAGCCCGCAGTCGGCCCCGCAGGCCGGGCTCTACGACCCCGCGTACGAGCACGACGCCTGCGGTGTCGCGTTCGTGGCCGACCTGCACGGACGCCGGTCGCACGAGGTCGTCGCGAACGGCCTCGGGGCGCTCTGCCGGTTGGACCACCGGGGCGCCCGTGGCGCGGAGCACAACACCGGTGACGGCGCCGGGATCATGATCCAGGTGCCGGACGGCTTCCTCCGCGCGGTCGTCGACTTCCCCCTGCCGCCCGCCGGGCAGTACGCCACCGGTCTGGTCTTCCTTCCCGACGACGACGCCGCCGAGGCGCGCGCCCGCCGGGTGGTGGAGAAGTACGCGCTGGTCGAGGGGGCCGACGTGCTCGGCTGGCGGGAGGTGCCCACCAATCCGGCCGGGCTCGGCGAGACCGCCCTCGCGGTGCTGCCCCGGGTCCGGCAGCTCTTCCTGGCCGCGCACCGGCTCACCGACTCGCCGGCCGGCCCGGCCGGCTCGCCGCTGACCGGGCTCGACCTGGACCGGGTGGCGTTCTGCCTGCGCAAGCAGGTCGAGCGGGAGACCGCCGAGCGGGGCGTGCCGGCGTACTTCCCGTCGCTGTCCGGGCGGACCATGGTCTGGAAGGGCATGCTCACCCCCGACCAGCTCCCCGAGTTCTACCCGGAGCTGACCGACGAGCGGGTGGTCAGCGCCATCGCGCTGGTGCACTCGCGGTTCTCCACCAACACCTTCCCGTCCTGGCCGCTGGCCCACCCGTACCGGTTCATCGCGCACAACGGCGAGATCAACACGATCCGCGGCAACCGGAACTGGATGCAGGCCCGCGAGGCGCTGCTGCGCAGCCCCAACCTGCCCGGCAACATCCGCCGGGTGTTCCCGGTCTGCACCCCGGGCGCCTCCGACTCCGCCAACTTCGACGAGGTCCTCGAGCTGCTGCACCTGGCCGGGCGGAGCCTGCCGCACGCGGTGCTCATGATGATCCCCGAGGCGTGGGAGAACGACCCGCAGATGCGCGCCGACAAGCGCTCCTTCTACCGGTTCCACGCCAGCCTGATGGAGCCGTGGGACGGCCCCGCCTCGGTCGCCTTCACCGACGGCGAGATCGTCGGCGCGGTGCTGGACCGCAACGGGCTGCGCCCGGGCCGCTGGTGGCGTACCGCCGACGGCCTGGTGGTGCTCGGCAGCGAGGCGGGCGTGCTCGACCTCGACCCGGCCGCCGTGGTGGCCAAGGGCCGCCTCCAGCCGGGCCGGATGTTCCTGGTCGACACGGTCAACGGGCGGATCGTCTCCGACGACGAGATCAAGGCCGAGCTGGCCGCCGCCCGGCCGTACGACGAGTGGCTGCACGCGGGCCTGATCGAACTGGACGAGCTGCCGCCGCGCGAGCACATCGTCTACACCCACGACTCGGTGCGCCGCCGGCAGCAGACCTTCGGCTACACCGAGGAGGAGCTGAAGATCCTGCTCGCCCCGATGGCCCGCACCGGCGCGGAGCCGATCGGCTCGATGGGCACCGACACCCCGATCGCCCCGCTGTCCACCCGGCCGAGGCTGCTCTACGACTACTTCCATCAGCTCTTCGCGCAGGTCACCAACCCGCCGCTGGACGCCATCCGGGAGGAGCTGGTGACCAGCCTGGCGTCCACCATCGGGCCGGAGGGCAACCTGCTCGACCCGGGCCCGGCGAGCTGCCGGCAGATCGTGCTGCCCTACCCGGTGATCGACAACGACGAGCTGGCGAAGATCCTCTCCATCGACGAGGACGGCGACCTGCCCGGCTTCAAGGCGGTCCGGGTCTCCGGGCTCTACCGGATCCGTGACGGCGGCGCCGGGATCAAGGCCCGGCTCACCGAGATCTGCCGGCACGTCTCGGAGGCGATCGAGGACGGCGTACGCATCCTGGTCCTCTCCGACCGGGACTCCAACGGCGACCTCGCCCCGATCCCGTCGCTGCTGCTCACCGCCGCGGTCCACCAGCACCTCGTCCGGGAGCAGACGCGGACCCAGGTGGCGCTGATCGTCGAGTCCGGCGACTGCCGCGAGGTGCACCACGCGGCCGTGCTGATCGGGTACGGCGCCGCGGCGGTCAACCCGTACCTGGCCTTCGAGTCGGTCGAGGACATGATCTCCACCGGCGTGCTGGCCGGCGTCGACCGGGTGAAGGCGGTCCGCAATTACGTCAAGGCGCTCGGCAAGGGCGTCCTGAAGATCATGTCCAAGATGGGCATCTCGACGGTCTCGTCGTACTGCGGCGCGCAGGTCTTCGAGGCGGTCGGCCTGGACACCCGGCTGGTCGAGCGCTACTTCCGGGGCACCCCGAGCACGATCGGCGGGATCGGGCTGGCCGAGATCCACGCCGAGGTGGCCGCCCGGCACGCGCTGGCCTGGCCGGCCCCCGGCGGGCAGGTCACCGACCGGCTGGACGTCGGCGGCGAGTACCAGTGGCGCCGCGAGGGCGAGCTGCACCTGTTCAACCCGGAGACGGTCTTCCTGCTCCAGCACGCCACCCGCAGCCGGCAGTACGACGTCTTCCGGCGGTACACCGCCAAGGTCGACGAGCTGGCCGCCCGGGCCGGCTCGCTGCGCGGCCTGTTCACCCTGCGCACCGGCGTACGCCCGCCGGTGCCGCTGGACGAGGTGGAGCCGGCCGCCGAGATCGTCAAGCGGTTCGCCACCGGCGCCATGTCGTACGGGTCGATCTCGGCGGAGGCGCACGAGACCCTGGCCATCGCGATGAACCGCCTCGGTGGCAAGTCCAACACCGGCGAGGGCGGCGAGGACGTCGACCGGCTGTACGACCCGCGGCGCCGCTCGGCGGTCAAGCAGATCGCCAGCGGCCGGTTCGGCGTGACCAGCGAATACCTGGTCAACGCCGACGACCTCCAGATCAAGATGGCCCAGGGCGCCAAGCCCGGCGAGGGCGGCCAGCTGCCCGGCAACAAGGTCTGGCCGTGGATCGCCCGGACCCGGCACGCCACCCCGGGCGTCGGCCTGATCTCCCCGCCGCCGCACCACGACATCTACTCCATCGAGGACCTGGCCCAGCTCGTGCACGACCTCAAGTGCGTCAACCCGGCCGCCCGGGTGCACGTCAAGCTGGTCAGCGAGGTCGGCGTGGGCACGGTCGCGGCCGGCGTGGCCAAGCTCAAGGCCGACGTCATCCTGATCTCCGGGCACGACGGCGGCACCGGCGCGTCCCCGCTCAACTCGCTCAAGCACGCCGGCACCCCCTGGGAGCTGGGCCTGGCCGAGGCGCAGCAGACGCTGCTGCTGAACAAGCTGCGCGACCGGGTCACCGTGCAGGTCGACGGGCAGCTCAAGACCGGCCGGGACGTGCTGATCGCGGCGCTGCTCGGCGCCGAGGAGTTCGGTTTCGCCACCGCCCCGCTGATCGTCGAGGGCTGCGTGATGATGCGGGTCTGCCACCTGGACACCTGCCCGGTCGGCATCGCCACCCAGAACCCGGTGCTGCGCGAGCGCTTCACCGGCAAGCCGGAGTTCGTGGAGAACTTCTTCCTCTTCCTCGCCGAGGAGGTCCGCGGCTACCTGGCCGAGCTGGGCTTCCGCAGCATCGAGGAGGCGATCGGGCACACCGAGCTGCTCGACGTGACCGGCGCGATCGACCACTGGAAGGGCCACGGTCTCGACCTGAGCCGGGTGCTGCACCTGCCCGAGCTGCCCGAGGGCGCGGCCCGGCGCGGCATCCGGGCCCAGGACCACGGCCTGGAGGCCGCCCTGGACAACCAGCTCATCGCCCTGGCCAAGCCGGCGCTGCGGGACGGCACCCCGGTCCGGGTGGAGGTGGCGGTGCGCAACGAGCACCGCAGCGTCGGGGCGATGCTCGGCGGCGAGGTGACCCGCCGGTTCGGCGGGACGGGCCTGCCCGACGACACCATCGAGTTCCTGCTGCGCGGCACCGCCGGCCAGTCGTTCGGCGCGTTCCTGCCGCGCGGGGTGACCCTGCGCCTGCACGGCGACGCCAACGACTACGTGGGCAAGGGCCTCTCCGGCGGCCGGCTCGTGGTGCGTCCGGCCGCCGCCGCGCCGTTCGTCGATCACGCGGCCGGTCCGGGGGAGCGGGCCGAGGACCAGATCATCGCCGGCAACACCATCCTGTACGGGGCGACCGGCGGCGAGGTGTTCCTGCGGGGTCGGGTCGGTGAGCGGTTCGCGGTGCGCAACTCCGGCGCGTCGGCCGTCGTCGAGGGCGTCGGCGACCACGGCTGCGAGTACATGACCGGCGGCGCGGTGGTGGTGCTCGGCCCGACCGGCCGTAACTTCGCCGCCGGCATGTCCGGGGGGACCGCCTTCGTGCACGACCTGGACCGCAGCCTGGTCAACACCGAGCTGGTCGACCTGTCGCCGCTGCGCGACGAGGAGCGGGACCGCCTGCACGAGCTGGTCCAGCGGCACTTCGCCGAGACCGACTCGGCGGTCGCCGAGGCGCTGCTCAAGCGCTGGCCGGAGGCGGTGGAGGAGTTCACCGCCGTGGTGCCCCGGGACTACCGCCGGGTGCTGGAGATCATGCGGGCCGCCGAAGCCGCCGGCCACGACGTCGACGACGCGGTGATGAGTGCCCTCACGGCACCCTCGGCCGCGCCGGTGCCGCCCGCCCCGCGGACGGCCGCCCAGGAGGTGGCTCGTGCCTGACCCGAACGGTTTCCTGCGCTACGACCGGCGGCTGCCCGCGCGCCGGCCGGTGCCGGTGCGGATCATGGACTGGCGGGAGGTGTACCCGCCGGCGGGCGAGGAGCTGATCCGCGAGCAGGCCACCCGCTGCATGGACTGCGGCGTCCCGTTCTGCCACGACGGCTGCCCGCTGGGCAACCGCATCCCGGACTGGAACGACCTGGTCCGTACGGGCAACTGGGACGCGGCGGTGGAGTCGCTGCACGCCACCAACAACTTCCCCGAGTTCACCGGCCGGCTCTGCCCGGCGCCCTGCGAGGCGGCGTGCGTGCTCGGTCTCGGCGGCCAGCAGCCGGTCACCATCAAGCAGGTCGAGGTGGAGATCGCCGACGCGGCGGTGGCCGGTGGCGGGCTGCGGCCCCGGCCGGCGCCGGTCGCCACCGGACGGTCCGTCGCCGTGGTCGGTTCCGGCCCCGCCGGGCTGGCCGCCGCGCAGCAGTTGGCCCGTGCCGGGCACACCGTCACGGTGTACGAGCGCGACGACGCCCTCGGCGGCCTGCTCCGGTACGGCATCCCCGACTTCAAGCTGGAGAAGCAGCACGTCGACCGGCGGCTGGCGCAGCTCGCCGCCGAGGGGGTGCGCTTCCGGACCGGGGTGAACGTCGGCGTGGACGTGACCGCCGATCAGCTGCGCGCCGAGCACGACGCGGTGCTGCTCGCCTGCGGCGCGCTGCAGGGCCGGGACACCCCGGCGACCCCGGGGCGGGCGCTGCGCGGCGTACACCAGGCCATGGCGCACCTGGTGGCGGCCAACCGGGTGGTCGCGGCGGCCGGGGCGGGCCGGCCGGCGCTGGCCACCCTGCCGGACGGCACCCCGATCGACGCGGCCGGCAAGCACGTCGTGATCATCGGCGGCGGCGACACCGCGGCGGACTGCCTGGGCGTGGCGCACCGGCAGGGCGCGGCCGGTGTGCACCAGCTGGATCTCTACCCGGAGCCGCCGGCCGAGCGGGACGGCACCCGCGACCCGTGGCCGACCTGGCCGTGGGTGCTGCGCAACTATCCGGCGCACGAGGAGGGCGGCGAGCGGGTCTTCGCCGTGGCGGTGCAGGAGTTCGTCGACGACGGCACCGGCCAGGTCCGGGCGGTCCGGATCGCCGAGGTGACGGTGGAGAAGGTCGACGGCCGGCGGATCGTCACGGTGCTGCCCGGCTCCGAGCGGGAGCTGCCGGCCGACCTGGTGCTGTTGGCGATCGGCTTCGAGGGCACCGAGGAGCAGCCGCTGCTGGCCCAGCTCGGGGTGAGCCGCAACGCGCGGGGCGCGGTCGACGCCCGACCCGACTGGCAGACCGGCGCCGACGGCGTCTTCGTCGCCGGCGACATGCACAAGGGCGCGTCGCTGATCGTCTGGGCGATCGCCGAGGGGCGGGCCGCCGCGGCGGCCATCCACGCGTACCTGGGTGGGACGGGGCGCCTGCCCGCTCCGGTCGACCCGGCGCGGCAGCCGCTCGCGGCCCACTGACGAGCGGCAGCGCGGCCCGGACCGGCACCCGAGGTCCGGGCCGCGCTGCCGCGTCCGGCTGGTTCGGGTCGGCCGGCCGGGTCCGGTTCGTGCCGGCCCGTTCCCGACGCCCGGCCCTGCCGGTGAACCCTCTCACCAACTGTCGTCAAGAGGTTTGACCCTCGCCAGACTTGTGCGCTGGCCGGACCCGTGCGGGTCCGGCTTCGTCGTGTCATCTCCTGGACGGGAAATCCTCATGGCCCTCGGCGCCACGTTCGCCGCGCTGCGCCACCGCAACTACCGGATCTGGGCCGGTGCCGGCTTCGTGTCGGTCATCGGGACCTGGATGCAGGTGCTGGGCGTCAACTGGTACGTCATGTCGGCCACCGGGTCGGCGACCTCCATGGGGCTCACCGTCCTGCTCCAGGCGCTGCCCACCCTGGTGCTCTCCGTCTGGGGCGGCGCGCTGGCCGACCGGGTGCCGGCCAAGCCGCTGCTGATCGCCGCCCAGGCGACCCACGCGGCCCTCGCGGCCGGGCTGGCCGTGGTCGCCGTGACCGGTGCCGGCGGGTTGCCGGCGATCTACGTGATCTCCCTGGTCACCGGGGCGGTCTCGGCGATCGAGGGGCCGGTGTCGGGCCGCTGGTCCTCGACCCTGGTGGACCGGGAGAGCCTGGGCAATGCCCTGGCGCTCGGTTCGCTCACCAACTCCGCGGGCCGGATCCTCGGCATGAGCCTGGGCGCCGTCGTGGTGGCGGCCGTCGGGCCGGCGCTGCTCTTCGCGAGCAACGCCGCCAGCTTCGTCGCGGTCGTCGTCGCCCTGTTCGCCGTACGGGAGGGGGAGCGGCACCCCGGCGGGCCGGCGGCGACCGGCCCGGACCGGGCGGACGGCGGCATCCGGGCCGGCTTCCGCTACCTGCTCGGCCAGCCGGTGGTGCTGGTCGCGTTGGGGCTGTCGTTCGTGCTCGGCAGCCTGGGCCGCAACTACCAGGTGACCATGGCGGCGATGAGCGAGGGCCCGCTGCGCGCCGGCGCCTCCGGCTACGGCCTGCTGTCCACGGTCTTCGCCGTCGGCACGGTGGTCGGCGCGCTGCTCGCCGCCCGCCGCCGTGAGCTGGGCTACGGCATCCTGGTCGGGGCCGGCCTGCTGGCCAGCACCCTGCAGATCGTCGCCGGCCTGGTGCCGGGCACGGTCAGTTTCGCCGCCGTGATCCTGCCGGTGGCGGCCGCCGCCGTGATCATCGACACCACGGTCGGCACCCGGGCCCAGCTCGACACCGACTACCTCATGCGGGGCCGGGTGCTGGCTGCCGTCGCGGTCACCGGCTCCGTCTCCGCCGCCGTGGGCGCGCCCCTGCTCGGCTGGCTCTCCGAGCACGCCGGCCCCCGGCAGACCCTGGTACTGGCCGGCACCATCACCGCGGTGGCCACCGCGGTCGCCGGGGTCACGCTGGACCGGCTGCGGGAACGCCGGCTGGGGCACCGGCTCGCCCTGGTGCTGGCCGCCCCCGCGGTACGCCGTCCGGTAGGCCGGGTCGCCTCCAGGGCCGCCCGGGTGGTCCGTCCGGCGCGGATCGGTTTCGCCGCCGCGCGCCGCGTGTCCGGGCCCGGGCCGGCAGGGTTGTCCGGCGTGCTGCCAGTGGCCGCCGCCGTACCGCTGGCCGGTCCGTCGTCGCTGGCCGGACGCGGCCCGTCCCCGGTGGCCCGCCCCGGCACCGGCCGGTTCCGGTCGCGTCGGGCCGCCCGTGCGGCCCAGGACTGCGCGGCCTGCGCGCCTCATCGGGCGCCGCGCCGCTCCCGGCTGACGGGCGCCGCCCGGGGGGCCCCGCACCACGAGGGCTGCCCGCACGCCTGAGGCTCCCGCGGGTGCCCACGTGATGGGGGGCGGCGCCGTGGGGTGGGAGGGGTCAGGAGGTGGCCGCGGCGAGGTTGTGCGCGTGGCCGGGCCCGGTGGGTGGGGTGGTTGGTTCGGCGTGCCGGGTCGGGGTCGGCCGGCGGGTGGCGGGGACGGCCAGGGCGGCCAGCGCGGCGGCCAGTGAGATGCCGGTGAGCAGCAGGAAGCCGGTGGTGAAGCCGGCCTCCCGGGGCAGGCCGCCGGCCTGCGGGTGCGCCGTGATCACGCTGCTGGCCACCGCCGCGCCGAGCGCGCCGCCGATGGTGCGGATGTTGGCGTTCATGCCCGTCGCCACGCCGGTCTGGCCGGCCGGCACGTTGGCCACGATCAGGTTGGCCATCGAGGCGAACGCCAGGCCGATGCCGATTCCCACCAGCGCGCCGGCCACGCCGATCTCCCAGCGGGTGTCGTGCGCGACGGTCAGCATGGCCGCGGCGAGCACGTTGAACGCGGCCCCGGTGGCCAGCTGGGCTTTGGCGCTGAACCGGCTGGCCAGCCGGCCGGCGGCGAGCCCGGCGACGAACATGCCGACCAGCATGGGCAGCATCAGCAGCCCGGCCTGGGTGACGCTGGCGCCGAAGCCGTACCCGGCGCTGGGCGGGATCTGCACGAACTGCGGCAGGAAGGCGTAGACGGAGAACATCGAGGCGCCGTAGAGCAGGGCGACCAGGTTGGTCGTCCAGACGGCGGGCAGGCGCATCATCCGCATGTCGATCAGCGGGTTCGCCGAGCGGGTCTCGGTGACCAGCCAGCCGACCAGGATGACGGCGGCGAGCAGCAGCAGGCCGGTGACCCGGCCCGACGTCCAGCCCCACGCCGCGCCCTTGCTGATCGGCAGCAGCAGTGCCACCAGCCAGCCGGAGAGCAGCAGAGTGCCGAGCCAGTTGATCCGGCCGGGCGTACGGACCGGCGACTCCGGCACGAAACGGTGGGCCGCGAGCGCGGTGAGGCCGACCACGACCATCGGGATCCAGAACAGCCAGCGGTATCCGAGGGTGGCGACGATCGGGCCGGCCAGGACGACCCCGAGGCCGCCACCGGCGGCGACGATCGCCGAGATCGCGGCGACCGCCGAGCTGACCCGGGCGGCGGGGAACTCGTCGCGGATGATGCCGAAGGAGAGCGGGAAGACGGCGCCGCCGATGCCCTGCACGACCCGGGCGGCGATGAGCACGCCGATGCTCGGCGCCACGGCGGCCAGCAGGCAGCCCAACGCCAGCGCGGCGAGGGAGACGACCAGCGTCCGCTCCTTGCCGACCATGTCGCCGACCCGGCCGAGGACCGGGGTGAAGATCGAGGCGGAGAGGAGGTACGCGGTCAGCACCCAGGTCACGGTGTTCTGGGAGGTGTGCAGGTCGTGCTGGATGGTGGGCAGCACCGGCGTGATCAGCGACTGGAGCATGGCGAAGAAGCCGGCGCCGGCGGCGAGGACGAGGAAGGTCAACCGGCGCGAGTCGCGCCGGGCGGTTTCGGACACGGAAAAGCTCCCGTTCGGGTACGAGGAAAGGGTCTGGCGGGCGACGGCGCTCCCCGTCGGGGTGCCGCCGGATCGGCCCGCCGGGGCCGCTCGCGCGGATCCGCCGCGCCGGGTGGGGCGTGGTGGACGAACTGGCGACGGTGGCGGCCCGAGATCGCCGGTGATCAGCGGATGACGGGCATGGTGGGACCTCCTGGGTCCGGTGTCTGGTGCGCCGGGTCCATCGGGTGGGACCGGCCGGAATCCGGGGTACGCTATCCGGAGGCAGGGCTCCGGTCAGTTCCGGAGGGGTGCCTCCACTAACGTAGTGGAGGGGTGCCTCCGGTTGCAAGGGGAGAGGGGTGACGTACGTCATGGCCAGCGCCGACCGGCTCGGAGAGGTCTTCGCGCGCCGCCCGAAGCGGGCCGACGCCCGGCGCAACTACGACGCCCTGATCGCCGCCGCCCGGCAGGTCTTCGGCGACTGCGGCGTCGGCGCGTCGCTGGAGGAGATCGCCCGGCGCGCCGGGGTCGGCATCGGCACCCTCTACCGCAACTTCCCGACCCGGCGGGACCTGTTCGAGGCGGTCTACGTCGAGGAGGTCCGCGCGCTCAGCGCCTCCGCCGCCGACCTGGCGGACCTGTCGCCGTGGGACGCCCTGGTCGGCTGGCTGCACCGGTTCGTCGCCTACGTCGGCACCAAGCGGGCCCTCGCCGAGGAGCTGGTCCACGACTCCGAGGTGTTCCGCAGCTGCCGCACCGAGATCTACGCCGCGGGCGAGCCGCTGCTGCGCCGCGCCCAGCAGGCCGGGGCGGCCCGGCCGGACGCCAGCTTCGACGACGTGGTCCGGCTGGTCAGCGGGATCATGGCGTACCAGTTCCCGGAGCCGGCCCAGCGCGACCGGGTGCTGGCCATCGCCCTGGACGGGCTGCGCCACCCCGCCGCCCCCCGCTGACCCCGGCCGCCCCTTCGCCCCCACCCTCCAGTCTGGACCGTCACGGCCTGCCGGCGTTGCGCCCGCGCGGACAATGGAGCGTACGTGTCGTGACGCGGAGGTGACCATGCGTGAACCGGCCGCCCGGTCCCGGCCCCGGCCGGCGGGCGAGCGGCTGCCGGCCGGCAGCCTCGACCTGCTCGCCCTGCTGGCCCGGCTGCTGCGGCGGCCCCGCCGCGGCGACCGCTGGCTGCCCCTGCTCTGGCTGGTCCACCCGGCCGGTGACGGCGCGCTGGGCGCCCTGCTGCGCCGCTTCGTCGGCCGGGGCGCCGGGCGGCGGGTGCCGCACGCCGTCCTCGACCTGAGCACCCGCCCCGCCGGCGACGACGTCCCGGCGGCGCTGCGCGAGCTGCACCGGCAGCTGTCGGTGGAGGCCTTCGGCGCCGCCCGCCTGCGGTTCCGGCACTATCCGCTGGCGGACTGGCTGATGCACCAGAGCCTGGCGGTCGGGTTGGACGCGCAGCAGAGCGGCCGGGCCGCGCTGGTCCGCCGGCTGCGCGACTGGCGGGGCCGGGGCGTCACCGAGGACCCGCAGGTCGGTGGCGACTCCGGGCTGGGCACCGCGCTGCAGGTGCTGCTCTGGCTGCTGCGCCGGGCGATGCCGAGCGTGGTGTTCCGGATCGCGGTCTCCGGCCGGGTGCCACTGGTCGGCCGGCAGTACCGCTGGTTCATGCGGCAGCAGTATCTCGCCCCCCGGCAGTCGGTGACCTTCCTCGGCTTCGCCGAGCGGCTCACCGCCGGCTGGCGCGACGGCGAGCATCCGGCGCAGGTGGAGAAGCTGCTGCTGCACGCGTTCCTGGAGGACCTGCGGGTGGCGTACCGGCGCCGGTTCTGGCGGCCCGGCGACTGGCGGCGGACCGCCTACCCGGTGCTGCTGCTGGACGGGATGACCGGCGACGGCGTCGGGCACACCCTGGTCCGGCTGCTCGACGAGGTACGCAACGAGACCGGCCGCAACGATCCGCTGCTGGTGGTGGCGGTAGCGGCCGTCCCGCCGCCGGAACCGGCGGCCGTGCGCTCGGTTCGCGAGGCCGAGGAGGCGTACGACGACTGGGCCGAGGCGCTGCCGGAGATCCGCCGGCTGCGCCGGGCCGGTACCTGGCTCGTCGTGCTGCGCAGCGACGGCGACGATGTCGCGTCCCCGCCGGGCATCGCCCCACCGGCGCTGGTGGCGCCGGACCCGCCGTGGTGGTCCCGGCGGTTCCTGCCGGCGGCGGTGGCCCTGCTCCTGCTCGCCGGGCTCGGCCTGTGGGCGCACGGGCGCTGGGCGGCGGACTGCCGTCCCTGGCCCACCGACCAGGTGCGGGTGCGGGTGGTCGCGGGGGAGTGCGTCGGCTACAGCGACACCGCGGGCCAGGTGTTCAACAGCGAACCCGGCCAGCAGCGGCTGCGCGCCGTACAGCGGCGGATCTTCGCGCAGAACCGGGCCGCGGAGGAGGTGTGGCGGCGCAGCGACCGGCGCCGCCCCTACCTGACCCTGGTCTACCTCGGCAGCCTCACCGGCAACCGGACCCGCACCGACGAGGAGTCGTACGTCTCCGAGCGCGAGGAACTGGAGGGCATGGCGACCGCCCAGTACGCCCTGCTCAAGGAGTCCGCCGCGGCGGACGGCGCGGCGCTGCTGCACATCGTGGTGGCCAACGCCGGCCGGCAGATGCGGCACGCCGGCGAGGCGGTCCGGATGCTCGAAGGGCTGGCCCGCGACGACCCGACCCTGCTCGGCGTGGTCGGTATGGTGGACAGCCGGACCAGCACCGCGGCGGCGCTGCGCGAGCTCAACCGGGTCGGCCTGCCGGTGCTCGCGCCCACCCTGTCGGCCGACCGGATGGACACCAACTCCAGCCTCTACCTGCAGATCTCCGCGCCCAACCGGGACCAGGCCCGGATGCTCGAGGCGTACGCCCGGCAGGTGCTGCGGGTGACCGAGGCGCACGTCTACTGGACCACCGGCGAGCGCAGCTCGCTGGCCGAGGACCTCTACGTGTCCACCCTGGTCGACGGGCTGCGGGAGCGGTTCGGCGCGCGGCTGACCCGGCTCGAGGAGTGGCGTACCGGCCGCCGCCTGGTCCAGGAGTGCGGCTACCGGGGCGTGCTCATCTTCGCCGGCCGCTGGTCCGAGGTGGACGGCTTCCTGCGCGCGCTGCGCGAGTGCGGCGCCGACCCGCCCCGGCACCTGCTCGCCGACGACTCGTTCAACCGCTACCTGGCCAACCCGGGGCTGCGCGCCAGCGCGCCCGGCAACCTGCCGGTCACGTACGTGTCGAAGGCGTCCCTGGCCACCTGCGCCGCGCTGCGGGCCGCGCAGGCCCGGCGCGACGACGCCCGGGGCAGCTTCCTCACCTGGATCGGCTCCGACGACCTGCTCGACCCGCCGCGCTGCCGCGACGGCGCCGGCCCGGCGGTGGGCGAGCGGGTGAGCCTCGCCTACGACGCGTCGATGATGCTGGTGCGGGCGCTGGAGAGCCTCGCCGCCCGGCTCCGGCACGCCGACACCGGCCGCCGCTGGGAGCCCCGCGCGGTCAACCCGGCCGGGGTGCACGCCGAGGTGCTGCGGCAGAACGCGGCCGGCGGCTACCCGGGGGTGGCCGGCCTGATCCGGTACGCCCCGGACTCCGGCGAGCCGCTGGCCAAGCGGATCGCCCTGCTCACCGTGGCCCGGGTGCCCGACGTCGCGGCCGCGCCGGTCGAGGTCTTCCACTGCGGGGTGGCCGACGGCGGCCCCGACCCCGGCTGCCGTGGACCGGGGTGACGGCCGCGCGGCAGCAGGACCGCTCGATCCTCGATGCCCAGCTTGTTGACGAGACAGTCCGTGCCGGGCAGGCAGTACGGATCAGTCACCGCGCAGGCGGGCAATCTCCTCGGCGATCAGCTCTTCTGCGCTGACCACGCCCGACGCGACGTCCCGCAGCCGGTCCTGCCAGTCCTGGTCGAACTCCTCGCCCTCGATCGACGCGTTCGCGGTGGCCAGCACGACAGCCGTCTCCGTGTTGGCGATCTGTCGTGCGTAGTAGGTCCTCATCAGCTCGATGTTCAAGGGCTCGGAGGAGCTTGCCGACTCGGGCAGCGGCCCCCGTGCCGCTCGCCACGGCAGCTCGTTGTGTGTCATGTCAGACAGCTCGGTCGCGGAGAACCGGCCGTACTCGCGGGCCACCCAACGGACTGATTCCTGCTGGTCGTCGGTGAGCTGGGAGGCGTCGCCGAGCGGCCATTCCGAGACGTGAAGTTGCCTCCGGTGGTGCCGGTAGAGCTGAGGCACGACCGGCCCCTCCCGCCACGCCTCGATGGCGTCGGCGAACAACGGCGAGCCGGTCCGGGCCAGATGCCACCCCTGGCAGTAGTACACGAGCTTCTGCAGCTTCATCGCCGTGACCTGGCCGACGTGAGAGAGCACCGCCGCGGCGACATCGTGCGCCGTTGCCATCCCGTTCACCTCCCTCGTCGGCCCTGGCATGAGCCTACCGACGGCCCTCATGCTCGGGCGACCCACGCCGCCGTTTCTCCATCATCGAGTGGCGGCGTCGGTTCGGCGCGCGTGCCGAACCGCTCGGAGACGTCGACGCGCAGTCGGCGCTCAGGACGCGAGTTCGGCAGCCGTCACGCCGGCTCATCGGGATTGATCACGGCGGCCTTGACCAGGCGCGCGAAGGCCACCTCCGGGCATGGGTAGTCCTCGCCGCAGCCGCACAGCCAGCGGACGACGCGGCGCGGCGGGTGCGCGAAGAGGATGTCGTCGGCGTCCTCGATGTCCTGCGCCGAAGCGAAGGGCTCACCGGGGAACGTGTCGTCGGTGCGCTCGCCCATCGGGCCTCCCGTCGGGTACGACGTGCGGGTGACAGGTACGCACGCTCGGCCGTCCGGGGATTGGCCGGCCGAGCGCTCTGCGCCGTGGGAACAGACCAACTCCGGGCTTGCAGACCTGGGAGCCGGTCAGGTGGAGCTTTAAACAACTAGTCACGTAAAGCAAGGACGACAACACGTTGCTTGTCATGAGTAGTCGTGCGTGATCGAATGGCGGGGCAGACCTGGGAGTCCATATGCCCGTCAAGCCGAAGTGGGAACAGCTCGCGGACCAGCTCCGCACTCAGATCGAATCAGGAGAACTCGCGCCGGGAGACAAGTTGCCATCCACGGCTCAGCTCACGGCGGAGCACGGTGTCTCGACGACAGTGGTTCGCCAGGCCATCCTCGTGCTCCAGACGCAGGGATGGGTGGAGGGCGTGCACGGCCTCGGCGTGTTTGTCGCGGAGCGCCCCGAGTCGCGGTGATCCGGAGAATGCGAGATCTTGGAAGCGGAGGGCCCTCCTGAGGGCCGTTTCCTTCCAAGATCTGCGGCTGAGTTGCACCGGGAGGCAGGATGGCGCGCGACGGCGGGGAGCTGGCCGGTTTCCGCATCGGATACCTGCCGCCCGGGATCGGGGAGCTGGCCTCGGACTTCGCCACCGAGTGGGAGGACGTCCGCTTCGTCAGCCGGGTCTGGGAGCGCCAGGTCGAGGACGGCTACCGGGTTGACCTGCGCGTGCACGTGCTCCACGGTGAGCGGCTCACCGAGCTGGCCGCGGTCCGTGAGTTCCTCGCCGAGTACCACGAGCGCGACGCCGCAGCCTGGGAGCTTGTCGACTTCGCCCACCCGGACGGGCCGGGCCTGATCGGTGACGCCGAAGCGTTCTGGCTCGCCGGAACCGGAGTCGCGGTCAACGTGCTCGTCGACCCGGACACGGCCGACGCGGACGGTCTCCGCGCGATTGTCGAGGGCGTCCGGCGGTCGCCCGGCGGTGCGGTCGAGGACTGATGAAATGGCGCACCGCCACTGTGCGGTCGAGGACTGATGAAACCGCGCACCGCCACTGTGCGGTCGAGGACTGAGGAAACAGCGCACCGCCGCTGCCGGGCACGGCTGGAGGCCGGATGACCAGTGGCGTCCGGCCGAGTGCCGGGCGAGCGGCCGGCGACCCCCGTGGAGCCGCCGGCCGCTCGCCCCCCGGTCAGCTGTGCGCGTTGCTCGGCCGGCCCCACGGGCCGGTGATCGCGAAGACGTAGCCCGGCGACTGGATGTTGGCGAACAGGATCTTCCCGTCCGCGCTGAACGTCGGGCCGGTGAACTCGCTGTCGTTGAGTTCGTTGCGGGCCAGCGGGTACGCCTTGCCCTGCTCGGTGACGCCGACCAGGTGCGACACGCCCTCGCCGTCCTCGGCCAGGATCACCCCGCCGTACGGCGACACGGTGATGTTGTCCGGGCCGTCGAAGTTGCCGTGGTCCGCGTCCGGGTCGTTGTTCACCCCGAAGATGGTCTTCAGCGTCACCGTCTCGGTCCGCGGGTCGTAGTACCAGACCTGGCCGTCGTGCTCGTGGACGCTGCCGTCGTCGTGCCGGGCGAAGCTGGCTACGAAGTACGCCCCGCCGTCGGCCCACCAGGCGCCCTCCAGCTTGCGGCTGCGGGTCACCTGCCCGTCGGTGAACTGCTTGCGCACCGAGACGGTCCGGGCGTCCCGGTCGGGCACGTCCACCCACTCCACCTGGTACCGGGTGCCCGGGGTGGTGGCCTCGGACAGGTCCGCGACGTGCTGGCTGCCGCGCCGGCAGCGCATCGCCTGGAGGCGGCCCGCGGTGTCACCGTCGGGCCGCTGGGCCAGGGCGCGCAGCGCGCCCTTGCCGCCCCGGAAACCGGCCGGCGGGGTCCACCGGAAGTAGAGGCCGTTCGGGCCGCCCGCGTCCTCGGTCAGGTAGATCGCGTGGGTGTACGGGTCGACCGCCACCGCCTCGTGGGAGTAGCGGCCGAGGAACTTCAGCGGCACCGGGTTCTGGTTGGCGGACCGGTCGTGCGGGTCCACCTCGAAGACGTACCCGTGGTCCTTCAGGTAGCTGCCGCCGGCCCGCTGCTCGGTCTCCTCGCAGGTCAGCCAGGTGCCCCACGGGGTGATACCGCCCGCGCAGTTGTTGTGCGTGCCGGCCACGCTGACGTACTCGCGCAGCCGCCGGCCCTGCCCGTCCACCTCGATGGTGGTGGTGCCGCCCCGGGCGCCCGGGTCGTAGGTCAGCCCGGCCAGCGCCGGCACCGGGTACGGCTCGCTGCCGCCGATCTCGTGGTTGTTCACCAGCACCGAGCCGTGCGGGCCGCGGAAGCAGCCGGTGCCGTCGGCGTCGCTCGGGGTGGCCTGCCCCGATTCGAGCAGGGTCACGCCCGCCTGGGCCACGATGGTGTACGAGAAGCCGGGCGGCAGGGCCAGCAGGCCGGCCGGGTCCGGGACGAGGTCGCCGTAGCCGACCGCCGGGCGGACCGCGGCCCGCGCCGCAGCCGGCCCCGCGATCGCGTCCAGGCTGCCGGCCACCACGATGCCGAGGCCGCCGGCGGCACCCCCGCGCAGCACCGCGCGGCGGGAGATGGGGGAGGAGGTCACGTCCTTGCCTTCCTGTTCGCTTGCCTGTGTTGAGCAGGCAAGCCGGGCCAGGGGAACGGCGGCCGGCGGAAACGGCCGCCGGAGGGTGAACAGTGCGCCAACGCTGCGTGCGGGCGCGTACTGTGCCGGGCCGGCGGGCGTCCGTTAGGGTTCCCCTCGATCGACAAGCGCGACGGCGTCGGAGGGCGGAGGCGTGGGCAGGCTCGCGACGGCGTACGGGCAGGCGCTGGCCCTGCACCGGCAGGCCGTGCGCCGCTGGGAGGCCGCCCGACGGCTGGTCACGGGTGCCGCGCCGGTGGCACCCGGCAGCCCCGAACTGGTGGCCCGGCTGGCCCGGCTCGGCACCGACCTGGCCGCCGCCGATCCCGCCACCGCCCGGCCCGCCGCCATCCCGGTGCCGGTACGGGTCGGCGAGGCGACCACCTTCGACGGCGGCTTCCCGGTGCTGGTCCCGCTGGGCGGCGGCACCCACCTGGCGGTCGACGCCGACGCCCGCGACCCGCGCGTCGGCGAGCTGCTGCGGGCCGTGGTGACCCGGCTGCTCGCCGCCGCGCCGCCCGGCACGGTCCGGGTCGCCGGCATCGACCCGGCCGCGTTCGGCGCCGCCTTCCTGCCGCTGCGCCCGCTGCTGGACGCCGGTGCGCTCGCCCCCACCGCCACCACCGTCACCGAGATGGCCGCCCTGCTCGACGAGGCGGAGCGGCATGCCCGCGCCGCCCAGCAGGCCGTCCGGGACGACCAGGAACTGCTGCTCGTGGTGGCCGCGTCGGCACCGCCGCCGCGCGAGCTGGCCCGGCTCGCCGCGCTCACCCACGCCGGGCCGGCCGCCGCCGTCTGCGTGCTGCTCGCCGGCTATCCGGCCGCCGGACCGGCCGACGCGCCGCCGCCGCTGGGCGCCACCACCCAGCTGCGGCTGGGCGAGCGGTACGCGCGGGTCGGTGACCCGCCCGGCGCGCCGTTCAGTGTGGACGGCACCGGCCTGGCCGCTCCGGTGGTGTTCGACGGCGACCCGTCGCACGCCACCGTCACGGCGCTGGCCCGCCGGCTCGCGGCGGCCACCCGGGCGGCCGAGGCGGTCACCTTCGCCGACCTGCTGCCGGCGCGGCGCTGGACCGAGTCATCCGGCCCGGGGCTGCGTACCGTGCTCGGCCGGGCGGTGCGGGTGCCGGGGCCCGGCGGTCCGGCGGTGGCGTCACCGGGTGCCGGCCGGGAACCGGTCGTGGTGGCCTTTGACGACGCCACCCCGCACTGGCTGGTCGGCGGGCGCACCGGCGCGGGCAAGACGGTGCTGCTGCTCGACGTGCTCTACGGGCTGGCCGCCCGCTACGCCCCCACCGAGCTGCAACTGTTCCTGCTGGACTTCAAGGAGGGGGTCAGCTTCGCCGAGTTCGTGCCGACCGGGCACGATCCGTCCTGGCTGCCGCACGCCCGGGCGGTCGGCATCGAGTCCGACCGCGAGTACGGCGTGGCCGTGCTGCGCGAGCTGAGCGACGAGCTGACCCGGCGGGCCGACCTGCTCAAGCGGTTCGGGGTCACCAAGCTCGCCGACCTGCCCGCCGCGCGCCGGCCACCCCGGATCGTCACCGTGATCGACGAGTTCCAGGTGCTCGTCGCCGGCCACGACGCGCTCGCCCGGCAGGCCGTCGACCTGCTCGAGGAGGTGGCCCGCAAGGGCCGCTCGTACGGCCTGCACCTGGTGCTGGCCAGCCAGAGCACCACCGGCATCGAGGCGCTCTACGGCCGCGCCGAGGCGATCTTCGGCCAGTTCCCGCTGCGGGTGGCGCTGCCCGGCGGGGCGGCCGTGCTGGACCCGTCGGGCGATCCCGCCGGGGCGCTGCCGATCGGCACCGCCGTGGTCAACACCGCCGGCGGCGCGGCCGGCGCGAACACCCAGGTCCGGTTCCCCGACGCGCACGCCGCCGCCGCCGACCTCGCCGCGCTGCGGCACGAGCTGTTCCAGGCCCGCCCGGCCGGCTCGGCGCCACCCACGGTCTTCCGGGGGTACGAGTCACCCCGGCTCGCCGACGACCCCGCCTGGGCGGCGCTGCGCCCGGGCGCCGGGGCGCCGCTGGCCCTGCTGGGCCGGACCGTGGACGTGGCCGGCAGCCCCGCCGGGTTCCGGCTGGACGCCACCCCCGGCCGGCACCTCGCCGTGGTGGGCACCGCCGCGACCGGCGCGCAGGTGCTCCGCTCGGCCACCCTCAGCCTGGCCCGCCAGCACGCCCCGAACACGGCGCGCTTCCTCTTCGCGCCGCTGGTCCCGGGCACCACCGACACCGCCGACGACCTGGCCATGACCCTGGCCGCGGCCGGCCACCCGGTGCGCCGCCTGGACGCCGCCGGGTTCCGCGCCTGCCTGGCCGAGCTGGCCGGCCCGCCAACCGCGACGGCCAGCGATCGAGCCGCGACGGTCGGCGACCCGGGCGGGGTGGCCGGCGACGACCCGGACCGGGCGGCCGGGGACAAGGGTGCGGCGGCCGGCGACCTGGGCGGGGCGCCGCTGGCCGCGATCCGGACCTACCTGGTGGTGTTCGGGGTGGACGCCGCTGCGGGCGTGCTGGCCGCGGCCGACCCGGTCACGTTCCGCTCCGGGCACGACGACCTGCGCGCGGTGCTGCGCGACGGGCCGACGCACGGCGTGCACCTGCTCGGCTGGTGGCGTGGACTGCGCCGGCTCGGCGACGACCTGGGTGGCAGCCAGCACCGCGACGACGTGGCCTGCCTGGTCGCGCTGAACGTGCCCGGCGCCGACCTCGGACTCCACCTCGGCGCGCACGATCTCGCGTACGCGCACCGGGACGGGCGGGCGTTGCTGGTCGACCGGCACGACCAGCGCACCACCCTGATCGTGCCGTTCGCCGGAGACGATGACGGGGACGGGGACGAGCGGTGAGCTACCCGGAGTACGCGGCCCTGGCCCGGGAACTGTCCGCCCGGCAGCGCGGCGGGGAGCAGGCGATCGCCGCCGAGGCGGAACAGCGGCGCGCCCTGCGGGCCGGTGTCGACCAGCTCGGCCAGCGGCTCGCCGCGCAGGGGCAGCGCCTCGAGCAGCTCGGCCGGGCCATCGGAGCGGCCCCGCCGGCGACCACCGCGGAGCCGGTGGACCGGCCCGCCCCGGTGGCCGCCCCGCCCGGCGGGTCGGCCGGCGCCCCCGGGTCAGCCGGGCAGCCCTCGACGCCCGGGTCGCAACCGCCGGCCACCGGGTCGCGCGCGCGACCGCCGGCCACCGGGTCGCCCGGGCAACCGCCAGCTACCAGGTCGCCTGCGCAACCGCCAGCTACCGGGTCGCCTGCGCAACCGCCAGCTACCGGGTTGCCCGCGCAACCGCCTGCTACGGGGTCGCCCGCGCAACCGCCGGCTACCGGGGCGGGGGCGACCGGCGGCGCAGCCGCCGCGCCGGGGCGGCCGGAGGTCGGGGCGTACCCCCAGGGGTCGCTGCCCGGGCCCCGGGCGGGTGACGCGGCGACGGAGCTGGCGGCGGCCCGGCAGCTCGCCGACGAGGCCGACCGGTACGGCCAGCAGGCCGAGGCGCTGGCGCACCGGCCCGTGCTGCTGCCCACCTGGTCGCCGCTCGGCCGCGCCGTCGGGGTATACGTCGCCTGCGCGCTGACCGGCTCGGTGCTGATGCTCGCCACCCTGGTCGGCTCGCCGCTGCCGGTGAGTGGGCTGGACCTGGTGGCCGCCGGCGCGTGCGCCGGGGTGCCGCTGCTGTCCTTCCTCGTCGGACAGCTCGTGCTGGCCCGGTGGGGCCGACCGGTGCTCGGCGGTGACCCCCCGCCGGCGCGGTACGTGCCGCTCGGCTTCGTCCTCTGTGCCCTGCTCTCCTCCGGCCTGTTCTGCCTCTACCTGGTGGCCTTCCGCCTGTTGCGTTGACCCGTGCCGGCCCGCTCGCGCCGAGCGCTGCCGGCCGGCTCGCGTAGGCTGCTCGCGCCGCCGTGGGCCGCCGGCCGGCTCGCGTAGGCTGCGGGGCAGGCGAGCAGGGGAGGACGCGTGAGCGCGGCGCAGATCATCACGCGGCTGGCGGCGGCCGCCCAGAAGCTGGACGAGGCGAAGGCCAAGGCCGCCGCGGCGGCGCAGGACGCCGCTGAGGCGCGGGCGCTGGTCGCCGGCGCTCTGGAAGGGGTGGCGGCCGGGCCGCTGATCGGCGTCATCGACGCCTACCGGCAGGCGCTCGCGCAGGCCGCGCAGGGCGGCGAGCCGGCCCGCCAGCACCTCCAGGAGACCATCGCCCGGGTGCGCGCGCTGGGCAGCTGACCGACCGGGCACCGGCGACCGGGCCCGGGGAGCGGCGGACAACTATCCGACACCCGCCCGGCCGGACCTGCCGCGATGCGCCACCCGGAGGGTACGTGGTGGCGGCACCCATTCGCGGACGGTAATGTGCTGCGTCGTCGTAACCGCTTCCGCTGTTCGGCGCCGTTGTCGCGATCGCATCCTCCCGACGGGCCGGCCCGGCCGTCCGTCGGATCCACCGTTCCCGCACCACGCCCGCCGCGTCGGTCGCACCAGACGAGGAGCCCGAGTGTCCACCGAGGAGCAACGGCTGATCCGGCCGGCGGACGTGCCGGACACCGGCGAACCGGAGACCCCCGGGTGGGAGCGGCGGTTCGCCGACCGTCCGCTCGGCTATCCGAACGCGCTGGTCTGGCTGCGCGCCGGCATGCTGCGGGACTGGCGCGGGGTGCTCGGCGCGTTCGTGGCCACCTGGTTCTACGTGCCGCTGGCCCTGCTCGCCGCCGTCTGGCTCGGCATCGTGGGTGGCCTGGCGGGGCTCTTCGTCGGCGGCGGCCAGACCGGCGACCAGGTGCCGGCCGTGCTGCGCGACGCGCCGCTGGTCGGTCCGCTGCTCGACGCCTTCCTCACCCGCTCGGGCGGGCTGACCGGCGGTTTCCTCTGCTTCCTGCTGGGTTTCCTGGTCGGTTTCCTGGCCGTGCTGGTGCTGCCCTGGCGCGGCGCGTTCGACGAGCCGGCCAACCTGCTGACCGGGCTGGCCGGGGTGGTGCTGGCCGCCGTCCTGGTCGGTCTCCTCTACACCCTGGCCCGGGTGGTCCTGGAGCCGTGGTTCCTGGCCGTGTCCGGCGCCCGCCGGCTCAGCCGGCGGGAGGCCGACCGGCTGCGACCCCTCCTCGCGGACTGCGCCCGCCGGCTCGACCTGCCCAACGTGCCCCGCCTGCTGATCGAGGACGACCCGGTGCTGACCAACGCCCGGGCGTACGCCCGGCACGTGGTGGTGAGCACCGCCCTGCTCGACGAACCGGACGAGAACATCGCGGCGCTGCTCAGTCACGAGCTGGTGCACTGGCGGACCGGGGACGAGGTGACCGGCGCGTTCATCCGGGGGGTCGGGCTGCCGCTCGTGCTGGTGCACGCGATCCCCAGCTGGCTGATGCGACGGTTCCCGCATCCGGCCACCGACTTCGTGGTCTTCCTGGTCTTCTGGCCGGTGCTGGTGACCATGCGGTTCCTGGTGCTGCCCGCCCACCGGCGCGACGTCCGCGCCGCCGAGTACCGCGCCGACGAGGGCGCCGTGCTCGCCGGCCACGCCGCCGGCATGCGCGCCCTGCTGGAGCGGCGCCGCTCGTTCGAGACCGGACGCAGCGGCTGGGACGAGGCGGTCTGTGCCACCCACCCGCCGGCGGAGCTGCGCCTGGACCGGTTGGAGCAGCTCACCGGCCCGGACGGGGTCGGCGAGGCGGCGACCGACGACGGCGCGGCCCGCCGGCGCGAGCTGTTCGGGGCGCCGGCGTCGCCGGGACCCCGGCGGGCCTGGCTGGTGGCGGCGGTGCTCGTGGTGGCGAGCTGCCTCGGTGGTGGCGCGCTCACGGCCGCCCAGTGGATGTTCTACCGGCCGGAAGCGGCGGTCGACGGCTACTTCGACGCCCTGGGCGACCGCGACGCCCGGGACGCCCTCGGGTCGCTGACCGCGGACGCCCGTGCGGAGGTCGGCAACGAGGAACAGCTGGTCCGGATGGTCGGGGCGAAGGACTACCAGCCGCCGACCGACGTGCGGGTGACCGCGGTCGAGCGCGACGGCGACGAGGCGACCGCCACGATCTCCTACGTCCTGGCCGGCACGCGGGCGACCGCGCAGCTGCCGTTGCGCCGCGACGACCGGGCCACCCTCGGGCTCTTCCACCGCTGGCGGGTCGCCGCCGCGCCGGCCGGGCTCTCCGTGCCGGGCGGGCCGGCCGGGCTGACCGTCGCAGGGGTGCCGGCGGTCGCCGGCCCGGAGGGCGGTCGGGTGGCGCTGCTGCCCGGGAGCTACCCGGTCGCCGGCCCACGTGACGCGCTGACCGAGATCCCGCCGCAGGTCGTCCTGGCGCTGCCCGGTGCGGGGCAGGTGGCCGGCGCGGACCTGCTGCGGCCGACCCTCGCGCCGGGCGCGCAGGCGGCCGCCGAGGAGGGCGTGCGGGCCTGGCTGGACGGCTGCGCCGCGCAGCGGGTGGTCAATCCGTCCGGCTGTCCCTTCACGTACTACAGCGGCAACACCGTGAAGCGGATCGCCTGGAAGATCGAGAAGGTGCCGGAGCTTCAGGTCGAGCTCTCCGACGAGGGCGGTAAGCCGGTGGCCGTGGTCTCCACGGTGGACGGCGGGCAGGGCTCGGCCCGGGCGACCGGGGTGGAGGAGAATTACTTCACCGGCAACCGTTCCTTCGCCGAAGACGTGACCTTCCGGGTCCGGGGCGTGCTGACCCTGGTGGACGGCAAGCCGACGTTCCGCCCGGACGCCGGATGACCGCGGAGAGGAGACCGGTGACCGGATCGTCGCCCCGCCCCGGAGAGCCGGTCCGCCTGCTGCTGGCGCCGCGTGCCGGCCGCCCGCCGGCCGTGCCGCTGCTGGCCTGGCTGCACCGTCGCCCGGAGTTCCGCGCGGCGGTACGGGACCCGGCGGCGGGCCGGGGCGGCCGACCGGGCTTCAGCGACGCGGTGATCATCGCGGTGGTGGCCCAGGGCCTGCTGCCGGGACTGTTCAATCTGCTCCAGTCCTGGGTCGATCAGCAGCGCACCGAGGTCAGCGTGCGCCTGCAGGTGGGCGACGCCGAGGTGGAGCTCCAGGTCAACGGCCGCACCGATGCCGGAAAGCTGCTGGAGCAGGCGACCCGCGCGCTGCCCCGGTCCGGCCAGGACGGGGACGGCCGGCCCGCCTGAGCGCGCCCCACGGCCGCCCGCCTGAGCGCGCCGCACGGCCGGCCCGCCGGGACGCCCTCACAGCCGGCCCGCCTGAGCGCGCCCTGCGGGCCGGCCAGGGCCGGCGGCTGCCGGGCGGGCCCGCAGGCCGTGCCGATTCGCCGGTTTGTGCCTCCCGCGCGACAACGGGTTACCCGCGCGTAACTTTTCATTGACGTGTGTGAAATCGGACACGCATCATCGTTCCCACGATCGATCGGATCCCACCCGTCTCCTCCCGGTCAACCCGGGTGCCTCCCACCGGAGGTGCAGCCATGCTGCTCCGAACGATCCTCGCCGCCACCACCGCCGTCACCGCCCTGCTGGTTCCCGCCGTCGCCGCCCAGGCCGCGTCGCCCCAGCGCGCAGCCGCCACCACGACCACCGTCCCCACAGCCGCCGATCCGGCCGACCTGCCGCTCGCCGCGGCCGGCGCCAATCCGGTCGTCGTGGTCGGCGGCCTGATCGGCATCTCCATCGCGTACGAGCCGATCGCCGCCCGGCTGCGGGCCGACGGCTACCGGGTGTCGATCTACCAACTGCCGAACCTCGGCTTCGGCGACATCCGCGAGTCCGCCCGCGCCCTGTCGTACTACCTGGACCAGGTCCGGGCCGCCACCGGGGCCGCCAAGGTGGACCTGGTGACCCACTCGGAGGGCGGCCTAGTCAGCCGCTGGTACATCAACTTCCTCGGCGGCGCCGACAAGGTCGACCACTACATCAGCCTGGGCACCCCGCAGCGGGGCACCTACGTCGCCAACCTCATCAACTTCCTCGGCCTGGGTAGCTGCGTCGGCATCGTCGCCTGCCAGCAGATGAGCGCCGGGTCGGCCTTCCTGGCCGAACTCAACGCCGGCGACGACACCCCGGGCGCGGTGCGCTGGACCACCGTGCGGACCTGGCAGGACGAACTGGTGCAGCCGATCGGCACCGCCACCCTCCTCGACGGCGCGACCAACGTCCTGGTGCAGGGCGCGTGCCCGCTGCGGGTGGTCGGCCACCTCGGCCTGGTCCTCGACGGCACCACGTACTCGATCGTCCGGCAGGCGCTCGCGGGCGCCGCGATCCGCCCCAACTGCTTCGCCCTCTGATCGGTCCCGGACCGGCGGGCGGCCCGCGTACGCCCGCCGGTCCGCTGCCGGTCGTCCCGAGCCGCCGGTCCGCTGCCGGTCGTCCCGGGCCGCCGCCGGCTCCGTCGGGCCGGCGGTCCGGCCGGTACGGGGCAGTTGCACCGAGCGGCCCCGGGGGCGGTGCGTGCCGTGCGACGCTGTGCCGGAGGCGGGACGGACGTGAAGGAGGTGCGCCATGGCCGCGACGCCGCAGGTCGACTTCGCGCTCGACACCTACGAGTGCATCGTGCTCTATCCGGGGCCGTCCGGTCGGGCGCTGCCCGAGGAGACCGTGCAGCGGCTGCAGGCCGAGCACCTGCACCACATGCAGGCGCTGCAACGGCGCGGCTTCATCCTGGTCGACGGCTCAGTCGACGGGCCGGCCCGCGAGCCGGACCCGCCGATCGGCTTCGGCCTGGCCCGCACCGGCTCGGTGGACGACGTCCGCAGCGTGATGGAGGCCGACCCGGCCGTGCAGGCCGGGCTCTACCGGGTGGACGTGCTGACCTTCCTCTGCCCGGCCGGCTCGCTGGAGTTCCCGCTGGCCGCCAAGCAACGCTGAGCGGAGTCGCCGGCCCGGCCCGCCCGTGCCCGGCCCGCCCGTGCCCGGCCCGCCCGTGCCCGGCCCGCCCGTGGCCCGTGCCGGTCGTCGGCCGCCCGACCCCGGTCGATCACCGGGAGCACCCGGCCAGGGACCTGACGGCGGGCGGTACGATTTCCGCCGCGCGGTCGCCGATGCCCGCCACCCACACGACGTTCCGGTGCGGTTGTTCACCGCCCACCGCGCGCGAGTCGCGCGTCGTCGGACAACTGTTCCGCAGTCCGAAAGGGGTCGGCCGCCGGGTCGATCCGGAGGAGAGACTAGCCTGATGGGCGTGACACGCCGCGCGAAGATCGTCTGCACCCTCGGTCCCGCCACCTCGTCCCCGGAGCGCATCCGGGGTCTGGTCGAGGCGGGCATGAACGTAGCGAGGCTCAACTTCAGCCACGGCAGTCACGCCGACCACGAGACGGTGTACCGGCTGGTGCGCGAGGCGGCCGACGCCGCCGGGCAGCCGGTGGCGGTGCTCGCCGACCTGCAGGGCCCCAAGATCCGTCTCGGCCGGTTCGCCGACGGCCCGCACGAGTGGCGCACCGGCGACTCCGTGGTGATCACCAGCGACGACATCGTGGGCAGCAAGGAGCGGGTCTCCTGCACCTATCGGAAGCTGCCGCAGGAGGTGAAGCCGGGTGACCGGCTGCTGATCGACGACGGCCGGGTGGCCGTGGAGGTCAGCGACGTCACCGGCAACGACATCCGGGTCCTGGTCACCGAGGGCGGCCCGGTCTCCAACAACAAGGGCGTCTCGCTGCCGAACGTGGCGGTCAGCGTCCCGGCCATGTCGGACAAGGACGCCGAGGACCTGCGTTTCGCGCTCGGCCTGGGGGTGGATCTGATCGCCCTGTCCTTCGTCCGCTCGGCCGACGACATCAAGCTGGTGCACTCGATCATGGCCGAGGAGGGCGTGCAGCGCCCGGTGCTGGCCAAGGTCGAGAAGCCCGAGGCGGTCGACCACCTGGAGGCGATCGTGCTCGCCTTCGACGGGGTCATGGTCGCCCGCGGCGACCTCGGCGTCGAGCTGCCGCTGGACCAGGTGCCGCTGGTGCAGAAGCGCGCCGTGCAGCTGTGCCGGGAGAACGCCAAGCCGGTCATCGTGGCCACCCAGATGCTCGACTCGATGATCGAGAACTCGCGGCCGACCCGCGCCGAGGCCTCCGACGTGGCCAACGCGGTGCTCGACGGCGCCGACGCGGTGATGCTCTCCGGCGAGACCAGCGTCGGCAAGTACCCGGTGCTCACCGTCAGCACCATGGCGAAGATCATCCAGACCACCGAGTCCGGCTCGATCGGCGTGCCCCGGCTCCAGCACGACCCGCGTACGCACGGCGGCGCGCTCACCGTCGCCGCCTCCTCGATCGCCCGCGCCATCGGCGCGAAGGCCATGGTCGCCTTCTCGCAGACCGGCGACACCGTCAAGCGGCTCGCCCGGCTGCACTGCGACCTGCCGCTGCTGGCCTTCACCCCGGTGCCCGAGGTGCGTAACCAGCTCGCCCTCTCCTGGGGCGTCGAGACGTTCCTGATGCCGTTCGTCGAGCACACCGACGACATGTTCCGTCAGGTCGACCAGGCGCTGCTCGGGCTCAACCGGGCCAACCCCGGCGACTACGTGGTGATCGTGGCGGGCAGCCCGCCCGGCACCCCCGGCTCCACCAACACGCTGCGCGTGCACCAGCTCGGCTCGCTGGTCGACGCCGCCTCCGCACGGGCGCTGCAATGAGTGCGGGCGCTGCAATGAGTGCGGGCGCTGCGCCGAGCGCGGGCGCTGCAATGAGTGCGGGCGCTGCGCTGACCGCGGGTGTTGCGCTGAGTGCGGGCGCTGCGCTGAGTGCGGGCAGCGCGCCGGCCGGGCGGGCCGCGTGCCCGCGACCCGGGGCGGCGCGGTGAGCGAACGCCCGGTGGCGACCGGTCAGGCCGCGGTCGACCAGCTGCTGGAGGTGCTGGACCTCGCGCACACCGGCGAGATGACCTTCCGGGGGATGAGTCCTCCGGTCGGTCCGCAGCGGGTGTACGGCGGGCAGGTCGCCGGCCAGGCCCTGGTCGCCGCCGGACGGACCGTCGATCCGGAGCGCTTCGTGCATTCCCTGCACGGCTACTTCGTCCGTCCCGGCGACCCCGCCGAGCCGATCGAGTACCAGGTGGAGAACGTCCGGGACGGCCGCTCCTTCTCGGTGCGCCGTGCGGTCGCCCTCCAGCACGACAAGCCGATCTTCTTCATGTCGGCCTCGTTCCAGCGGCAGGAGGAAGGGCTGGACCATCACGCGCCGGTGCCGCCGGACGTGCCCGCCCCGGACGAGGTCCCCACCATGGCCGACCGGCTCGCCCGCTATCCGGAGCGGCTCGGCATCTGGGGACAGATCCCGCGCCCGATCGATGTGCGCTACGTCGGCGAGCCCGGCTGGGTACGCCCCGGCGACCGGCCCGCCGAGCCGCACCAGCGGGTCTGGATGCGCCTCGACGGCAAGCTGCCCGACGATCCGCTGCTGCACGCCTGCGCCCTGGCGTACGCCTCCGACCTCACCCTGCTCGACTCGGTGCTGTCGGTGCACGGCGAGGTCTGGGGCCCCGGCGGGGTGGTCGGCGCGAGCCTGGACCACGCGCTCTGGTTCCACCGGCCCTTCCGTGCCGACGAGTGGTTCCTCTACGACTGCTGGAGCCCGTCCGCCTCCGGCGCCCGTGGCCTGGCCACCGGCCGCATGTTCACCACCGACGGCCGGCACATCGCCAGCGCCGTGCAGGAGGGGCTGCTGCGCCGGGTGGGCGCCTGACCGGGCGGCCCGGCGCGGCCGTGGCCGTTCGGTCGAGGGCCGCGGCACCGGCCGGACGATCAGCCGACTAACCTGTCCGGCATGCGTCTCTCCGCCCGGGTCGACTACGCCCTCCGTGCGGCTGCCGAGCTGGCCTCGACGGCCGAGGGGGCGGCGACCGGACGACGCCGACCGGTGACGGCCGAGCAGATCGCCCGCGCCCAGGACATCCCCCCGAAGTTCCTCGAGAGCATCCTGTTGCAGCTGCGCCGGGGCGGGATCGTGCACGCGCAGCGCGGCCCCGAGGGTGGCTACTGGCTGGCCCGGGCGGCGGCGGAGATCTCCCTGGCCGAGGTGATCCGGGTGATCGACGGCCCGCTCGCGCACATCCGTGGCCAGCGCCCGGAGCAGCTCGGCTACCACGGCGCGGCCCGTTCGCTGCAGGACGTGTGGATCGCGCTGCGGGCCAGCGAGCGGGAGATCCTGGAGCTGGTCACCCTCGCCGACGTGGCCGCCGGCACGCTGCCGGCCCGGGTGAACGAGCTGGCCGCCGACCCGGCCGCCTGGAGCTGACCGACCCGGCCCGTCCCACCCACCGATCAGGTACTTGACCGGAGCGCCCCCCGTGCCGCATTGTCGACCAAGTCGATAGGAGATACCGAAAAGTTCGGGGGCCCCGGTGCGCAAGCTGCTGATCCTCGCCCTGGTCGGGCTCGCCGCGCAGCTGGTCGACGGCGCGCTCGGCATGGCGTACGGGCTGACCTCCTCGACGCTGCTGCTCTTCGCCGGGGTCGCGCCGGCCGCCGCGTCCGCCTCGGTGCACCTGGCCGAGATCGGCACCACCCTCGCGGCCGGAATCTCGCACTGGCGGTTCGGCAACGTCGACTGGCGGGTGGTCGCCCGGATCGCGCTGCCCGGTGCGGCCGGCGCGTTCGCCGGTGCCACCGTGCTCAGCTCCGTCTCGACCGAAGCCGCCGCGCCCTGGATGGCCGCCATCCTGTGCACGCTCGGTGGCTACCTGCTGATCCGCTTCGCCCGGCCGCTGCGACCGCACCGGGCGGCCGGCCGGCTGCGGGGCCGCTTCCTCGCCCCGCTCGGCCTGGTCGCCGGCTTCGTCGACGCCACCGGCGGCGGGGGCTGGGGCCCGGTCGCCACCCCGGCGCTGCTGGTCTCCGGCCGGCTGGCCCCGCGTACCGTGATCGGCTCGGTGGACACCGCGGAGTTCGTGGTCGCCGGTGCGGCCAGCGCCGGGTTCCTCATCGGTCTCGGCACCGAGGGGTTCCTGCTGCCCACCGTGGCGGCGCTGCTGATCGGCGGCCTGATCGCCGCCCCGATCGCCGCCTGGCTGGTCCGCATCGTGCCCGCGCAGCTGCTCGGCGCCGCCATCGGCGGGGTGATCGTGCTGACCAACGCCCGGACCCTGCTGCGCGCGGGCGAGTTGGGCGGTCCCGTGCCGGCGCTGGTCTACGCGGTGCTCGGCGCCGGCTGGCTGGCCGCGCTGGCGCTGGCGGCCCGGGCACTGCGCCGGACCCGCCGGGCCCGAGCCGTCGTCGCGGCCGCCGCGCCGGCGTCCGCCAACCCGGCCACCGCCGACCCGGCCACCGCCGTGAGTGCCGTGCCCGGTCCGGGTGGCGTGAGCGCCGCCGAGGACCCGGCGTCCGGGGGTGTCGGGTCGCGGTCGCTGGCCGCCGCCGTCGACGGCTGACCGGCTCGGGGCGCGGTTCGGGCCGCATCCGGCAGCCGGGGGCCAGGGCGGGGCCGGTTGTGCGGCCGGAAAGCGTTGTCCTAGGCTGGTCCCGCGCGGAGTCGAATCACCGACGTCGATCAGTGGCGTCCCGTCAGCGCGACGCACCGCTCCCGCCGGCCCGGGCAGGCCGGCGCGCTGCGTCGCGGGCTCGATCTCCGCGAAAGGCATCCCCGTGCACCCCATCACACCCCGTCGCCGGACCGCGCTGCTCGCCGCGGTCGCGGCGACCGCCCTCGTCACCGGCACCCTCACCACGGTGGCCGCCTCGGCCGCCGCCGCCGGTTGCCGGGTCGACTACCGGGTCACCAACCAGTGGGGCGGCGGCTTCGGCGCCGACGTCACCATCACCAACCTCGGCGACCCGGTGAACGGCTGGACGCTCACCTGGGCCTTCGCCGCCGGCCAGCAGGTCGGTCAGGCCTGGAACGCCACCGTCAGCCAGTCCGGCAGCCAGGTCTCCGCGCGCGACGCCGGCTACAACGCCACGATCGGTACCGGCGGCACCGCGAACTTCGGCTTCAACGCCTCCTGGAACAACGCCAGCAACCCGGCCCCGGCGAGCTTCGCGCTCAACGGCACCACCTGCACCGGCGCGACCACACCGACCAGTGCCCCGCCCACCACCACGCCGCCTCCCACCACGCCGCCTCCGACGACGCCGCCCCCCACCACGCCGCCACCCACCACCCCGCCGGCAGGCGCCAAGCAGATGGAGAAGCTCGACCGGGGGCTGATCAGCGTCCGCTCCGGCAGCGGCAACCTGGTCTCCTGGCGGCTGCTCGGCACCGAGACCGCCGGGGTGTCGTTCAACCTCTACCGCGGCGCCACGAAGGTCAACAGCAGCCCGATCACCGGCGCCACCAGCTACCTCGACAGCGGCGCCGTCGCCGGAACGGCGTACACCGTCCGGCCGGTGGTCGACGGCGCGGAGCAGGCGGCGTCCGCCCCGGCGCTGCAGTTCACCAACGGCTACCTGGACGTGCCGATCCAGGCCCCGCCCGGGGGCACCACGCCGGCCGGGGAGGCCTACAGCTACTCGGCGAACGACGCCAGCGTCGGTGACCTCGACGGCGACGGCCGGTACGAGATCGTGCTCAAGTGGGACCCGTCCAACGCCAAGGACAACTCCCAGTCCGGCTACACCGGCAACGTCTACGTCGACGCGTACACCCTCGCCGGCGCCCGGCTGTGGCGCATCGACCTCGGCCGCAACATCCGCGCCGGCGCCCACTACACCCAGTTCCAGGTGTACGACTACGACGGCGACGGCGACGCCGAGGTGGCCATGAAGACCGCCGACGGCACCCGCTCCGGCACCGGCCAGATGATCGGCTCCGGCTCCGCCGACTACCGCAACTCCAGCGGCTACGTGCTCGCCGGCCCCGAGTACCTGACCATGTTCGACGGCCGCACCGGCGCGGCCCTCTCCACCGTCGACTACGACCCGCCGCGCGGCACCGTCTCGTCCTGGGGCGACTCGTACGGCAACCGGGTCGACCGGTTCCTGGCCGCCACCGCGTACCTGGACGGGCAGCGCCCCTCGCTGATCATGGCGCGTGGCTACTACACCCGCGCGGTCATCGCCGCCTGGGACTTCCGCGACGGCACGCTGCGCAAGCGCTGGACCTTCGACTCCAACGCCAGCGGCAACGGCGCCGCCGCCGGCCAGGGCAACCACAACCTGTCCGTCGCCGACGTCGACAACGACGGCCGCCAGGAGATCGTGTACGGCGCCGTCACCATCGACGACACCGGCCGGATCCTCTGGTCGACCGGCAACGGCCACGGCGACGCCATGCACGTCGGCGACCTCGACCCGGCCCGCGCCGGGCTGGAGGTTTTCAAGGTCGACGAGGACGGCAGCAAGCCCAGCTCCTGGATGGCGGACGCGCGCACCGGCCAGATCCTGTGGCAGACCGCGCCGAACGGCGACAACGGCCGGGGCGTCTCCGACGATGTCTGGGCCGGCAGTCCGGGGGCCGAGTCCTGGTCCTCGGCCGTCGACGGCCTGCTCAACACCCGGGGCCAGAACGTGGGCCGCAAGCCCTCCTCGGCCAACTTCCTGGTCTGGTGGGACGGCGATCCGGTCCGCGAGCTGCTCGACGCCACCAAGATCGACAAGTACGGCACGGGCGGCGAGACCCGGCTGCTCACCGGCAGCGGGGTGGCGTCCAACAACGGCACCAAGTCCACCCCGGCGCTCTCCGGCGACATCCTCGGCGACTGGCGCGAGGAGGTCATCTGGCGCACCAGCGACAGCAGCGCGCTACGCATCTACAGCACGCCCACCCCGACCGGCGTGCGACTGCCCACCCTCATGCACGACCCGCAGTACCGGGTCGCCATCGCCTGGCAGAACACCGCCTACAACCAGCCGCCGCACCCCGGGTTCCACCTCGGCGACGGCATGTCGACCCCGCCCGCGCCGAACATCTACCTGCGTTGACCGTGAGGCCGGCCGGGCCGGCCCAGCCTGGCGGTGCCGGGCCACGACCGGCTCGACGGCCCGGCCCGGCTTGCCGGCGCCGGACCCACGAAAGCAGGCACCGGGCCGCCGGCCGCGGAATCCGCGACCGGCGGCCCGGTGCTCCACACCGCGGCATTCCCGACCCGTCCCGACCGGGAATGCCGTACCACCACCGGACACCACGTTAGGCCGGCTCGGCGACGCTGGGGTGACGTGGCTATGAAGAGCGTGTTTCAGCGGCTCTGGCGCAGGCCACCGGCGACCTGCTCGGCGATCAGCTCGAACGAGCGGACCCGGTCGGCGACGTCGTACACCATCGTGGTGAGCATCAACTCGTCCGCGCCGGTGCGCTCCAGCAGCGCCCCGAGCTGCCGGGCCACCGTCTCCGGCGAGCCGGTCGCCTGCCCCTCCCGCCGCTGCGCGACGAACTCCCGCTCGAACTCCGAGTACGGGTAGGCCGCCGCCTCCTCGGGCGAGGCGAGCGGTTCCGGGCGCCCCGAGCGCAGCTTCAGGAACGACAGCCCGGCCGGCCCGGCCAGCCACTCGGCCCGCTCGTCGGTCTCCGCGCAGACCGCGTTGACGGCGACCATGGCGTACGGCCGATCAAGCCACTGCGACGGCCGGAAGTGCTGCCGGTAGAGCTGGAGGGCGGGGATCGTGTTCTGCGCGCTGAAGTGGTGCGCGAACGAGAACGGCAGCCCGAGCAGGCCGGCGAGCTGGGCGCTGAACCCGCTGGAGCCGAGCAGCCAGACCTGCGGCGACTGCCCCTTTCCGGGGGTGGCGGTGATCGGGCCGGGCTCGGCGCCGCTAAAGTAGTTCATCAGGTCGGCCAGCTCGCGCGGGAAGTGCTCGGCGGACAGGCCCTCCATGGTGCGGCGCAGCGCCAGCGCGGTCACCTGGTCGGTGCCGGGCGCCCGACCGATGCCCAGGTCGATCCGGCCCGGGTGCAGCGCCTCCAGGGTGCCGAACTGCTCCGCCACCACCAGCGGCGCGTGGTTGGGCAGCATCACCCCGCCGGAGCCGAGCCGGATCGTGGAGGTGTGCGCGGCGAGGTGGGCGAGCAGCACCGCCGGGGCGGAGCTGGCGATCGCCGGCATGTTGTGGTGCTCGGCCACCCAGAACCGGCGGTAGCCCAGCTCCTCGGTGCGGCGGGCCAGCTCGGTGGTGTGCCGCAGGGCCTCGCCGGCGCTGCCGCTCGCGGCCACCGGGGCAAGATCAAGAACAGACAGGGGTACGTCGATCACAGCGTGGTGCAACCCGCCGCGGGCCGGGATTGTTCCGCTGGGTGGGCTATCCCATTCCCCGGGCCTGCTCGAAGATCAGGCTGGTCTGGGTGTGCTGCACCGCCGGATCCACCGCCAGGTGGTCCAGCACGAAGTCCCGCAGCGCGTCCCCCGAGGCGGCCCGCACGTGCAGCACGTAGTCCTCCGCGCCGGCCACGTGGAACACCGACACCACGCCCGGCAGGCGTACCGAGCGGGCCCGGAACGCGTCCACCGCCGCCCGCTCGTGCGCCGTCAGCCGCACCGACACCAGCGCCTGCAACGGCAGGCCCACCGCCGCCGGGTCGACCTCCGCGTGGAACCCGCGGATCGCCCCGCACTCGCGCAGCGCCCGGGTCCGGGTCAGGCACGTCGACGGGGCCACCCCGACCCGTTCGGCCAGGGCGTTGTTCGGCAGCCGGCCGTCCGCCGCCAGCTCGGTCAGGATGGCGCGGTCCACGTCGTCGAGGGCCGCGAACGGCGGCCGTACATCATTCGGTGCGAGGGGCATGCGAGCATCATCCGCCGAACCTCGCTGCATCAAAAGAGCATTTCGCAGAATCTTCTTCGCTGCTATTGCCCTCAGCACGGCTGATGTTCGACGCTTCCGGCCATGACCGCCGTGGACACCAGAGCCGTGCACGCCGGGCGCGACGACCTCGCCGGCCTCGGCGCCCACGTGCCGCCGATCGACCTCTCCACCACCAACCCGCTGCCCTCGGTCCAGGGCGGCGGCGACGCGTACGAGGCCCTCGCCACCGGCGGCACCCTCCCGGCCGGCGCCAGCGCCGTCTACCAGCGGCTCTGGAACCCCACGGTGGCCCGCTTCGAGACCGCCCTCGCCGAACTCGAGGGCACCGCCGAGGCCGTCGCGTTCGCCAGCGGCATGGCCGCCCTCACCGCCACCCTGCTCGCCGCCACCCGGGACGGCAAGCGCCACGTCGTCGCCGTCCGCCCCCTCTACGGCGGCACCGACCACGTCCTCGCCACCGGCCTGCTCGGCACCGAGGTCAGCTGGGCCCGACCCGACGAGGTGGCCGCCGCGATCCGACCGGACACCGCGCTGGTGGTGGTCGAGACCCCGGCCAACCCCACCCTCGACCTGGTCGACATCGCCGCCCTGGCCACCGCCGCCGGCGACGTCCCACTGCTGGTCGACAACACCGTCGCCACCCCGGTGCTCCAGCAGCCCGCCCGGCACGGCGCCGCGCTCGTCCTGCACAGCGCCACCAAGAGCATCGGCGGTCACGGCGACGTCCTGGCCGGCGTGGTCGCCTGCGACCCCACCTGGGCCACCCGGCTGCGCCAGGTCCGCGCCGTCACCGGCGCCGTCCTGCACCCGCTCGGCGCCTACCTGCTGCACCGCGGCCTGCAGACCCTGCCACTGCGGGTCCGCGCCCAGCAGGCCGGCGCCGAGAAGCTCGCCGCCTGGCTGGCCGGCCACCCGGCCGTCGAGCGGGTCCACCACCCGTCGCTGCACGACCCGGCCGGGCTCGTCGGCCGGCAGCTCGCCGGACCCGGCAGCCTGCTCGCCTTCGAGGTACGCGGCGGCGCGCCCGCCGCGGCCGCCGTCGCCGACGCCTGCGAGCTGATCACCCACGCGGTGTCGCTCGGCGGCGTGGACACGCTGATCCAGCACCCGGCCTCGCTCACTCACCGGCCGGTCGAGGGCGACGCCAAGCCCTCCGGCGGGCTGCTGCGCGTCTCGGTCGGGCTGGAGGACCCGGAGGACCTGCGGGCGGATCTCGCGCGGGCGCTGTCGCGGATCTGACGCCTGCCGCTGTCGGTCGCGCGTCAGCGGCCTCGTCCGGTCAGGACTTCGGGCCGACGTGGCGGTCCAGCGCGGCGACCGCCTCCCGGCGGGCCACCGACAGTGAATTGCGGCGGTTCATCCGCCAGGCGATGCCGAGCCGGTCGAGGGCCTGCTGGCACAGGCGCATGATGTCGGTCGACTCGTTGACGAACATGTAGCGCGGATAGACGTACCGCTTGCCTCGCACGGTCACCCGGTTGCTGACCCGGCAGCCGTCGGAATGGAAGAGGCCGCGCAGGAAGTCGCCGGGGTACGCCTCAACGACAGGCCGCTGCCAGTCGGCCAGGACGATCGGGCGGTCGTGCTTTTTGCCCGGCCCGTGCTGCGGGAACAGGCAGGGCCAGTGCATCCCGTAACTCTGCACGGCGACGCACCCTCGCTTCTGGACCCGCTGCACGGACCTGGCCAGGACCGCCCTCATCGCGTCCTCGCAGGCGGCGATCAGGTCCGGCCAGGCGTCGGCGCAGAAGACCCGAAGGACCGGCACCCGGCCCACGACGAGGTGACCGTCGCCGAGGTAGAGGCCGAGGAGATAGGCATACTGCGCCGGATCTGGCGGATCGTCGACACCTGCTCGGCAGCGGAAACACCGCTCCGCAGTGCTCCGCTGCCTCGGCTCGGGACGCTCCTTGCACCAGTGCCGGACGGTCGGATAGGACAATCCGACAGCGCGGGCGGCCTCGGCGACCGTCGCGCCGGCGAGGTACAGGCTTCGTGCGCGAGCGCGTATCTCGGGTGGATGCACCAGGTCAGTTTCGTACACCCGTATGACAAGTTGTGCCCCCGGTGGGATTCGAACCCACACTGTCGATCTTTTGAGAATCGCGCCTCTGCCGGTTGGGCTACAGGGGCTTCTGTAGTTCGGCTCCAACAGGTTACCCACTAGGCTAGGGGCGGCGACACCCGGCAGGGCGGGTGTCGAGTTCGAACCGGTGGGAGTGGCTCGTGGGCGAGATGCAGGCGGACGCCGAGCGCAAGCGCGTTCTGATCGCCGAGGACGAGGCGCTCATCCGGCTGGACCTGGCCGAGATGCTGGTCGAAGAGGGCTACGAGGTGGCCGGCGAGGCCGGTGACGGCGAGACCGCCGTGCGGCTCGCCGAGGAGTTGAAGCCGGATCTGGTCATCCTCGACATCAAGATGCCGATCATGGATGGGTTGGCCGCCGCCGAGCGGATCGCCGGCGCCCGGATCGCCCCCGTGATCATCCTGACCGCGTTCAGCCAGCGCGACCTGGTGGAGCGCGCCCGGGCGGCCGGCGCGATGGCGTACCTGGTCAAGCCGTTCCAGAAGAGCGACCTGGTGCCGGCCGTGGAGATCGCGCTGTCGCGCTACTCGGAGATCGCCGCGCTGGAGGCCGAGGTCGCCGGCCTGACCGACCGGCTGGAGATCCGCAAGACCGTCGAGCGGGCCAAGGGCGCGCTGATGACCACCTACGGGATGACCGAGCCGCAGGCGTTCAAGTGGATCCAGCGCACCGCGATGGACCACCGGATGACCATGAAGGAGGTCGCCGAGCGGATCCTCGCGGAGACCGCCGGCGGCGAGGTGGCCCAGCCCGCGTCCTGACCTCCGCCGGCCCGCGAGGCGGGCCGACCGGTGCGCCGGTGCCGGGACGATGACCGTCCGGATACCGCGGCGGACCCGCCGGGCGGCGGGTTCCCCGGTGTCGGCGGGGGTCGATACGATCGCCGCCATGCGGCGCGGTGTGGCGGTGTTCGGCCTGCTCGTGCTGCTGCTCGCCGCCTGCCGCCCGGCGGGCCGGGCCGCGCCCGTGCCCACGCCCGCACCGGTCCGGCCGGGCTGGCAACCGGTCACCCTGCCGGTCCCGCCCGGTGCCCCGGGCCGGCTGGCGCTGCGCGACGCCACGGCGTGTGCCGGCCGCTGGTTCGTGGTCGGTGCGGTGGTGGATGCCGCTGGTGGCACCCGGCCGGCGGCCTGGAGCAGCCCCGACGCGGTCACCTGGACGGCGCTGCGCCCGGTGCCGCGCAGCCCGTACGGCGAGGAGAACCTGCTGACGGCGGCGGGCTGCCGGGACGGTCGGCTGGCCGCGGTGGGGGGCAAGAGCGGCGGGGTGCACGGCAATCCCCGGATCAGCACCTGGCGGGCGGCCGACGACGGCTCCCTGGTGGAGGTGCCGGCCGAGTTCGAGGTCTTCGGCGGGCCGGACGCGGTCAACGTGGGGCGGATCGCCGGCGGGCCGCGCGGGTGGCTGATCTCGGGCAACCGGGCCACCGGGGCGGCGGCCTGGGTGTCCCCGGACGGGACGGACTTCGCGCTGGTCAGCGCGGTGCCGGGGCTGGCCGCCGACGGGGCGGGGCGGCCGTGGGTGGCGGACGGCATCGGCACCCCGTCGGGGTGGCTGCTGGTGGGCTCGATGCTGCCGCCGGGGCGTACCGGCACTCAGCCGGCGGCGTGGGCCTCGGCGGACGGGCGGACCTGGCGGCGCGCGGTGCTGCCGGCCGCGGACGGCGGCGCGGATCTGCAACGGGTGGCCCCGGTGGGGGAGCGGACGGTGGCGGTGGGTCGCCGGGGTGACCGGTTGGGTGCCTGGGTGGAGGAGGGCGGGCGCTGGCGGGGCGGCGGCGCGTTCGGCGCGGGAGGCGGCGGGGTGTCGGGGCTGGCCGAGGTCGCCGGCGGGGTGCTGGTGCTGCCGGCCGCCGGCCCGACCGGCTGGCTCTCCCGCGACGGTGACTCCTGGTCACCGGTCGGCCTGCCGGTGGCGGTGCCGGGCGGGGCCGAGCGGGCGGTGGCGGTGACGGGATCGAGCGACGTTGCTCTGCTGGTGGTGGACGATGGCAGGCGAGCGCGGCTCTGGTCGGCGCGGGGGCCGTGGAACCCGAACTGATTGCTTTCCGACAAGGGCTTTGCCGTCATCAACTGTACGATTTGTCCTGTGACGGGCTGGGGTGTGTTACAGCACATCCATGAAATCGGCCACTCAACGTAACGGTTAGGTCAACCCCTCCTCCTAGCTATTCCGGCGTGCCCGGGAAGTGGGATAACGTCCCGCCCCAGACCGGGATCGCGGTCGGTCCGGCCAGCCTCGCAAGGTCCAATTCGCGGTGGGTGGTCCGGGCATCGGACGGAGGAGGGTACGAGCCGTGAGGCAGAAGCTCGCTCGGGTGCTCGGTGGCGTGGCCATCGGCGCGCTCGTTTTCAGTGGCGCGGCCTGCAAGGCCGACAGCGGCGACAGTGAGGCCGGCGGCGGCGGGAAGGCTGCCTGCGACCTGAAGATCGGCTTCTTCGGCGCGCTGACGGGTGACGCTGCGGGTCTCGGCATCCACATGCGCAACGGCACCCAGCTGGCCATCGAGCAGTACAACAGCGAGAACAAGGACTGCCAGGTCAAGCTGGAGCAGTACGACTCCCAGGGCGACCCGGCCAAGGCCCCGGCCCTGGCCCAGCAGGCGGTCGGCGACAGCAAGGTCGTCGGCATCATCGGCCCCGGCTTCTCCGGCGAGTCCGAGGTGGCGGACCCGATCTTCGACGCGGCCGGCCTGCCGACCATCACCCCGTCGGCGACCCGCCCGAGCCTGAGCAGCAAGGGCTGGAAGGTCTTCCACCGCGGCGTGGGTAACGACACCTCCCAGGGCCCGGCCGCCGGTCGCTACATCAAGGACGTGCTGAAGGCCGAGAAGGTGTACGTCGTCGACGACCAGTCGGCGTACGGCGCGGGCCTGGCCGACGAGGTCAAGAAGGTCATCGGCACCCCGGCCGGCTACGACAAGATCCAGGTCAAGCAGACCAACTTCTCCGCCGTGGTCACCAAGATCACCAGCAGCGGCGCGACCGCCCTCTTCTTCGGTGGCTACTACACCGAGGCCGGCCTGCTGCTCAAGCAGCTCAAGGGCGCGGGCTGGAAGGGCACCATGATCGCCGGTGACGGCGTGAACGACGCCAACTTCATCAAGGTCGCCGGTCAGCAGGTCGCCGAGGGCACCATCCTCACCTGCCCGTGCGCCCCGGCCACCAAGGCCAAGGGCACCTTCCCGACCGACTACAAGACGAAGTTCAACGTGGACCCGGGCACCTACGCCGACGTGTCCTTCGACATCACCAAGATCATGCTCGAGGGCATCAAGGCCGGTAAGTCCAGCCGGGCCGACCTGAACGCCTTCATCAGCAGCTACAGCGGCACCGGCGGTGCCACCGGCGTGACCTACAAGTTCGAGTCCAACGGCGAGCTGGACCCGGCCCAGGTCATCGTCTGGGCGTTCAAGGTGAACGCGGGCCAGGTCGTCCCCGAGATCGAGATCCCCAAGGCCTGACCGGGTTGGTCCGGTCCCGCCACGGGACGCCAGGCGTGCGGCCGGGAGTTTCCTCCCGGCCGCACCGCTTGGCCGCACAGTTGGAGCCCCCACTTGAACTTCGATGAGCTCTTCGGGAACTTCCCGGCGCTGACCATCACCGGGCTGGAACAGGGCGCGATCTACGCGCTCGTCGCGCTCGGCTACACCCTGGTGTACGGCGTCCTGCGTCTGATCAACTTTGCCCACTCCGAGGTCTTCATGGTCGGTACCTTCACCGCCCTGTGGACCTGGGAGGCGCTGGGTCACAACCAGAACACCCCTGCCCCCGCGTTCGGCCCGCTGATCGTGGCGGTCCTCGCCGGGCTCGCCGTCGCGATGGTCGCCTCGGCATCCACCGCCGTGGTGGTGGAGCTGGTCGCCTACCGGCCACTGCGGCGCCGTAACGCCCCGCCGCTGGCCTTCCTCATCACCGCGATCGGCGCCTCGTTCGTGCTCTCCGAGTCCTTCGGCATCGGCACCGAGCGGGCGCCGTTCGGCATGCCGGACATGATCCCGCAGAAGACGGTCTTCACCCTCTTCGGGGCCGACGTGACCAACCTCCAGCTGCTGATCCTCGGGGTCACGTTGATCATGATGATCAGCCTGGACCAGTTCGTGAACCGCAGCCGGCTCGGCCGGGGCATCCGCGCCGTGGCCCAGGACGCGGACACCGCCGCCCTGATGGGCGTCAACAAGAACCGGGTCATCCTGCTGGTGTTCATCCTCGGCGGCCTGATGGCCGGCGTGGCCGCGCTGCTGTGGGATATCCGGTTCGGCTTCACCAAGTTCAACGTCGGCTTCCTGATCGGGCTCAAGGCCTTCTCGGCCGCGGTGCTCGGCGGCATCGGCAACCTGCGCGGCGCGCTGCTCGGTGGCCTGCTGCTCGGGGTGGTGGAGAACTACGCCTCCGGCCTGTTCGGTGGAGACTGGAAGGACTTCACCGGTTTCGTGCTGCTGATCGTGCTGTTGATGTTCCGGCCGACCGGCCTGCTCGGCGAGTCTCTCGGGAGGGCGCGCGCATGACCGCCACCTCGGACAAGAAGAGCCGCACGGCGGCGTTCCGTACCCGCTGGGACGCGATGCCGAAGCAGGTCCGCTGGGTCGGCCTGGCCGCCCTGGTGGTCTTCCTCTACATCCTGCCCAACCGGTGGTTCTACGAGTACCTCGGCTTCCCGATCGGCAGCGACTACTTCGCCTTCTACACCACCCGCTCCGACTTCGCGACGGTGCTCTTCGACACCTCGGTCTTCGTGCTGCTGGCGGTGGGCCTGAACGTCGTGGTCGGCTTCGCCGGCCTGCTCGACCTGGGCTACTTCGGCTTCTACGCGGTCGGCGCGTACACGGTGGCGCTGCTGACCTCGCCGGAGAGCCGGTTGGGCACCAACTGGCCGTGGCTGGCGGCGGTGCCGGTGGCGATCGCGGTGGCCATGATCTCCGGGGTGATCCTCGGTGGCCCGACGCTGCGGCTGCGCGGTGACTACCTGGCCATCGTGACCCTCGGCTTCGCCGAGATGATCCGCCTCTACGCGGCCCGCAACGAGGGCATCGCGCAGGGCCAGCGGGGCATCCCGCAGATCCCGCACCCGCCGGGCACCGGCTCGGACGGCCACCCGCTGTTCGGCGTGGAGAGCTCGAAGCCCTACTACTGGCTGATCCTCACGGTGATCATCGTGATCATCTTCGCGATGCGGAACCTGGTAAACAGTCGGGTCGGCCGGGCCTGGGTGGCGATCCGCGAGGACGAGGACGCCGCCGAGATCATGGGTGTGCCGACGTTCAAGTACAAGCTGTGGGCGTTCGCCATCGGCGCGGCGGTCGGCGGTCTGACCGGCGCGATCTTCGCCGGCAAGCAGACGTTCATCAACTCGGACAGCTTCCTGCTGGAGAACTCGATCCTGGTGCTCGCCGCGGTCATCCTCGGCGGCGCGGGCAACATCAAGGGCGCGATCGCCGGTGGCGCGATCACCTGGTACCTGCCGGAGTGGCTGCGGGGCGTGGGCGACCTGATCGGTGTCGAGTTCGACGCGGCGGAATACCGGATCCTGGTCTTCGGCCTGGTGGTCATCGTGATGATGATCTTCCGGCCGCAGGGTCTGGTGCCCAACCGGCGCCGCGCGGCGGAGTTCGCCGACCGGCGCAAGGAAGTGGTTCCCCAGGAGACGGTGCCCAATGAGTGAGCCGCAGATGCACAGCGAGCGGGACGAGACCAGCGAGCGGGACATCGCCGACGACGGTCGCGCCACCGTCGGCACCCCGCCGGCGTCCGGCGCGGACACGCCGGTGGAGCCCACCCCCGGCGCGACCGCGCCGGCCGGGCGGGAGCCGCTGCTGGAGGTCGACCACGTCACCCTCCGCTTCGGCGGCGTGGTCGCGCTGAACGACGTCGCGTTCACCCTCTACAAGGGGGAGATCCTCGGCCTGATCGGCCCGAACGGCGCCGGCAAGACCACCTGCTTCAACGCCATGACGGGGGTCTACCGGCCCACCGAGGGCGAGATCCGGTTCAAGGGGCAGCGGACCAACGGCAAGCGCCGGTCCTGGATCACCAAGGCGGGCATCGCCCGGACGTTCCAGAACATCCGGCTCTTCCCGGAGATGACCGCGCTGGAGAACGTGATGGTGGGCGCGGACGCCCACCACAAGACCAGCGTGATCTCCGCGATGCTGCGGCTGCCGCGGCACTGGCGGGAGGAGCGGCAGGGCCGCGACAAGGCGTACGAGCTGCTGCGCTTCGTCGGCATCGAGCGCCGCGCCGGGGACCTGGCCCGCAACCTCTCGTACGGCGAGCAGCGCCGGCTGGAGATCGCCCGGGCCCTGGCCACCGACCCCACCCTGCTCTGCCTGGACGAGCCGGCGGCCGGCTTCACCCCGGCGGAGAAGGAGGAACTGCTCGGCCTGATCCGGAAGATCCGCGACAATGGCACCACGGTGCTGCTGATCGAGCACGACATGCGACTCGTCATGGGCGTGACCGACCGGATCGTGGTGCTGGAGTTCGGCAAGAAGATCGCCGAGGGCCTGCCGGCCGAGGTCCGGGAGGATCCGAAGGTGATCGCCGCGTACCTGGGGGTGCCGACCGATGCTGCTTGAGATCAAGGACCTGACCCTGCTGTACGGGCGGATCCAGGCGCTGCACGGGATCAGCCTGACGGTCAACGAGGGCGAGGTGGTGGCCCTGATCGGCGCGAACGGCGCCGGCAAGACCACCACCATGCGGGCCATCTCCGGGCTGCGCCCGGTGGCGTCGGGCTCGATCGTCTTCGACGGCACCGACGTCACCCGGATGCGGGCCGATCTGCGGGTGGTCCGGGGCATCGGGCAGGCGCCCGAGGGGCGGGGCGTCTTCCCCGGGATGACCGTCGTGGAAAACCTCGAGATGGGCGCGTACACCCGGCGGGACCGGGCAGGCATCGCCGAGGACATGAAGATGGTCATGGACCTCTTCCCCCGGCTCGCCGAGCGGCGCAAGCAGCACGGTGGGACGCTCTCCGGCGGTGAGCAGCAGATGCTGGCGGTGGGCCGGGCGCTGATGGCCCGCCCGCGGCTGCTGCTGCTCGACGAGCCCTCGATGGGGCTCGCGCCGATGCTGATCCAGCAGATCTTCGAGATCATCACCCGGATCAACGAGCAGGGCACCACGATCCTGCTGGTGGAGCAGAACGCCCAGCAGGCGCTCTCCCGCGCCCACCGGGGCTACGTGCTGGAGACCGGCCGGATCGTCAAGGAGGGTACCGGCCGGGACCTGCTGCACGACCCGGCGGTCAAGGAGGCGTACCTCGGCGTGGCCTGAGGTCGTACCGGCGGCGGCCGGCCGTCCCTTCGGGGGCGGCCGGCCGCCGCTTTTACCGGCGCCGCCGTCCGCCGGGTTGTCGGGCGTACGGGCTAGAGTCGCTGCCGTGACAGCTACGACGCCGCGCCTGCTCCTCGTCGACGGACACTCCCTGGCATACCGGGCGTTCTTCGCCCTGCCGGTGGAGAACTTCTCCACCTCCACGGGGCAGCCGACCAACGCTGTCTACGGCTTCACCTCCATGCTGATCAACGTGCTCCGCGACGAGCAGCCCACCCACATCGTGGTGGCCTTCGACGTCTCCCGCCGTTCCTTCCGCACCGACAAGTACGCCGACTACAAGGCCGGCCGCAGCGAGACCCCGACCGACTTCAAGGGCCAGGTCAGCCTGGTCAAGGAGGTCCTCGCCGCGCTGCGCGTGCCGGTGGTGGAGAAGGAGGGCTACGAGGCCGACGACGTCCTCGCCACCCTCGCCTGCCAGGCCCGCGACCAGGGCATGGAGGTGCTGATCACCACCGGTGACCGGGACGCCTTCCAGCTCGTCGGCGACCGGGTCACCGTGCTCTACCCGCGCAAGGGCGTCTCCGACCTGGTCCGGATGGACCCGGCCGCGGTCGAGGCGAAGTACGGTGTGGGCCCCGAGCGCTACCGGGACCTGGCCGCCCTGGTGGGCGAGACCAGCGACAACCTCTCCGGGGTGGACAACGTCGGCCCGAAGACCGCCGCAAAGTGGATCAACCTGTACGGCGGGGCCGAGGGCGTGGTCGCCCACGCCGACGACATCAAGGGCAAGGCCGGCGACAACCTGCGCGCCCAGCTGTCCCGGGTGATCCGCAACTACGAGATCAACTGCCTGGTCACCGACCTGGAGCTGCCGCTGCGCCCCGAGGACGCCCGCTGGCCGGGCTGGGACCGGGAGGCGGTGCACCAGGTCTTCGACACCCTGCAGTTCCGGATCCTGCGCGACCGGCTCTACCAGTACCTCGAGGCCGTCGAGCCGGAGGCCGAGGCCGGCTTCGACCTGGCCGGCGAGAAGCTCACCGAGCCGGGGGCGCTCGCCGGCTGGCTGGGCACGCACGCCCCGGCCGGCACCCCGGTCGGGCTGGCCGCCAAGCTCGACACCGGCCCGAACCGCCGGCACACCGCCACCGTGACCGGGATGGCGCTGGCCACGACGGGCGGCGCGGCGGCCTGGTTCGACCCGGCGACCCTCGACCCCGCCGACGAGGCCGCGCTGGCCGGCTGGCTGGCCGACGACACCCGGCCCAAGGTGCTGCACGACAGCAAGCCGGCCGTGCTGGCCTTCGCGGCGCACGGCTGGGACCTGCGGGGCATCTCCCGCGACACCCAGATCGCCGCCTACCTGGCCCGCCCCGACCAGCGCTCCTACGACCTGACCGACCTGGCGCTGCGCTACCTGCACCGAGAGCTGCGGGTCGACGCGCCGGAGACCGGCCAGCTCACCCTGGACGGCCTGGGCGACGACGGCGAGGCCGAGCAGAACCTGATGCTCCAGGCCCGGGCCACCCTCGACCTGGCCGACGCGATCGACGCCGAGCTGTCCCGCGACGGCGAGCAGTCCGCCCGGCTGATGGCCGGCGTGGAGCTGCCGCTGATGCGGGTGCTCGCCGCGATGGAGCGCACCGGCATCGCCGCCGACACCGACTACCTCTCCGAGCTGGAGGCGCACTTCGCCGCCGAGGTGAAGGCCGCCGCCCAGGGCGCGTACGCGGCGGTCGGGCGGGAGTTCAACCTGGGCTCGCCCAAGCAGCTCCAGGAGATCCTCTTCGGCGAGCTGGGCCTGCCCAAGACCAAGAAGATCAAGACCGGCTACACCACCGACGCGGACGCCTTGCAGTGGCTCTACGCGCAGCAGCCCCATCCGGTGCTCGAGCACCTGCTGCGCCACCGCGACGTGGCCAAGCTCAAGTCGACCGTCGACGGGCTGCTCAAGTCGGTCTCCGACGACGCCCGGATCCACACCACCTTCAACCAGACGGTGGCGGCCACCGGCCGGCTCTCCTCGACCGAGCCGAACCTGCAGAACATCCCGATCCGCACCGAGGAGGGGCGGCGGATCCGGCGCGCCTTCATCGTCGGCGAGGGCTACGACTGCCTGCTCACCGCCGACTACAGCCAGATCGAAATGCGGATCATGGCGCACCTGTCCTCGGACGACGCGCTGATCGAGGCGTTCAACTCCGGGCACGACTTCCACGCCGCCACCGCCTCGTCGGTCTTCGCCGTCCCGGTCGACCAGGTCACCGCCGACCAGCGTCGCAAGATCAAGGCGATGAACTACGGCCTGGCGTACGGGCTGAGCGCGTTCGGCCTGTCCCAGCAGCTCGGGATCAGCACCGAGGAGGCGCGCGGGCTGATGGAGAACTACTTCGCCGGCTTCGGCGGGGTGCGCGACTACCTGCACGAGGTGGTGGCCCGGGCCCGTCAGGACGGCTACACCTCCACCATCCTGGGCCGCCGCCGCTACCTGCCCGACCTGGTCAGCGACAACCGGCAGCGGCGGGAGATCGCCGAGCGGATGGCCCTCAACGCCCCGATCCAGGGCTCCGCGGCCGACATCATCAAGGTCGCCATGCTGCACGTCGACACCGCACTGCGCGAGGGCGGGCTGCGCTCCCGGATGCTGCTGCAGGTGCACGACGAACTGGTCTTCGAGGTCGCTCCCGGCGAGCGGGAGGCCCTGGAGTCCCTGGTCCGTACGCAGATGGGCGAGGCGTACCCGCTGTCGGTGCCGCTGGAGGTGTCGGTCGGCGAGGGCCGGGACTGGAACAGCGCCGACCACTGAGCGTGGACGGGCCCGCTGTGTCTGCCTGCTGCTGCCGCCTGGACCGCTGACCGGACGCCGTACCGGCGGGGGGCTTGCCGGGCGCCGTACGGGGCGGGGGCGGCTTGCGGGGCGCCGTACCGGCGGCGGCGGGCTTGCCGGGCGCCGTACCGGGGCGCGGGTGGGCTTGCCGGGCGCCGTACGGGGCGGGGGCGGGCTTGCGGGGCGCCGTACGGGGGCGGGGCTTGCCGGGCGCCGTACCGGGGCGGGGGCGGGCCTGCCGGGCCTGACCCGGCGGCTCGGCCGACCACCAACGGGTGAGCGCCTACCGGCTTGATGTCGTAGCTGACTCACCCGGGCGCACGAGCAGCGGCCGGGTGAGTCGTTTCCGTCATCACGCCCGGTGAATCGTTCCCGTCATCAGGCGGGTTGCGTTTCCGTCATCAAGCCCCGTGAGTCG
>NZ_KQ058868.1 GCF_000982955.1 Micromonospora sp. HK10
CGGCGGCCCGGGCCGCCGCGAGCGAGCCGGGGGCCGCGATCCTGGTGGCCGGGCTCGGGCTGATCCTCGGCCAGGAGTCGGTCACCGTCGAGCTGGCCGAGGAGCAGGTGGAGCTGGCGCGTCGGCAGGGCCGGGTGGGCTGGCTCCCGCAGGCGCTGTTCTACCTGTCGTGCGGCTGGCAGTTCGCGGGCCGGCAGGCCGAGGCAGCCGCCGCGGCGGAGGAGGCCCTGACGATCGCCCGCGACACCGACCAGCGGCAGTGGATCGACCGGCTCGGCGAGCCGCTGGCGTATCTGGCCGCGGTCGCCGGAGACGAGGACGGGTGCCGGCGGATCACCGACGAGGCGCTCGCCGGCGTCGCGGGCGCCGACCCCGCCTGGCAGGTGCCCTGGGTGTACGCCGCGCTCGGCCTGCTGGACCTCGGTCACGGCCGCGCCGAGTCGGCGCTGACCTGGCTGGCGCCGCTGGCCGAGGGGCGGGCCCGGTTCCATGTCTCGGCCACCCGCAGCACCCCGGACCTGGTCGAGGCCGCGGTGCGGGCCGGCCGGCCGGACGCGGCGGCCGAGGCGTTCGCGCAGTACCGGCGCTGGGCCGGGCACGCCCGGCAGCCGTGGATCGACGCGGTGGTGCTGCGCTGCCAGGCGTTGCTCGGCCCGGACGAGACGGCGGGGGAGTCGTATGCGGCGGCGCTGGCCGCGTACCGCCGCCTGAACCGGCCGTTCGACGAGGCCCGCACCGCGCTGTTGTACGGCGAGTGGCTGCGCCGCGGCCGCCGCCGGGCGGAGGCCCGCCCGTACCTGGCCGCCGCGCGGGACGCCTTCGACAAGCTGGGGGCGGCGCCGTGGGCGGCACGGGCCCGCACCGAGCTGGGTGCCGCCGGCATCCCGACGCCTCGGCCCGCGGGTGGCCCGGCGGCCCGACTCACCCCGCAGGAGCTGCGGATCGTCTCACTCGCGGCCGCCGGGCTGTCCAACAAGGACATCGCGACACGGCTGTTCCTGTCCGCCCGGACGGTCGGCTACCACCTGTACAAGGCGTACCCGAAGCTCGGCGTGGTGTCCCGCGCCGAACTGGCCGAGCTGGACCTGAACGCCCCCTGACCGGGCGGCGCGGGACGAAGGGGCCCGTCCGCCACTGGCCCGGTCGGCCAGGAACTCCTCGATCGACCTGGCTACCGGGCGTGCGAACGGCCCCTTCCTCGCGTCGATCAGGGCAGGTCGGGGTAGAGGGCGGCGACCCCGCCGGACAGGCCGGCGAGGACCTGGCGGGCGGTGTCGTCGGCGACGATCTCGTAGCGGTCGGCCTCGACACCGTCGACCGCGATCCGGGCGATCTCCGCCGGGTCGGACTTCGACACGTCGAGCCCGGCGGTCATGTCGGTGTCCATGTAGCCGACGTGCAGGCCGGCGAGGCGTACGCCCCGGTCGGCGAGTTGGACGCGCAGCGCGTTGGTCAACGCCCACTCCGCCGACTTCGCGGCGCTGTACGCCCCGACGCCGGGCAGCGCGAGCCAGGACAGCGCGGAGAGCACGTTCAGCACGGTGCCGCCGCCGTTGGCCGCGATCCGCGGGGCGAAGGCGCGGACCATCTCCAGGGTGCCGAAGTAGTGGGTCTCCATCTCCAGCCGGATCTTGGCCGGGTCGGCGTCGAGCAGGTCCGCCCCGGTGCCCGAGCCGGCGTTGTTCACCAGCAGGGTGACGTCGCCGGCCAGCTCGGCGGCGGCCGCCACGGAGGCGGGGTCGGTGATGTCCAGCCGGACCGGGGTGACCCCGGGCAGGTCCACGGTGTCGGGGTTGCGGGCGCCGGCGTACACGGTGGCGCCCCGGGCCAGCAGTTCGGCGGCCAGGTGCCGGCCGAAGCCGCGGTTGGCGCCGGTGACCAGGGCGGTGCGTCCTGCGATCTTCATGTCTCGCTCCGGGTGTGGCAGGGATGGGTGTGGCAGGGCTGGGCGGGCAGGTCCGGGGTCGCCGGCGGGGTGGTCGGCAGCAGGCCCGGTCCGGGCAGCACGGCCACCTCGTCGGCCGGTACGTCATGCCCGGCGTCGCAGCGCAGCCGTACCTGCACGGGTGCGCCGCAGTCGCGGTGCGCGACCCGGATCGACGGCTCGTCGACGGCGTACGTGTCGCCCCACTGCCGCAGCGCGGCGAGCACCGGCAGCAGATCCCGGCCCTTCGGGGTGAGCAGGTACTCGTCGCGGGTGCGCTGGCCCGGCTGGCGGTAGGGCCGCCGTTCGAGCAGCCCGTCGGCGACGAGCTGCTTGAGCCGGGTGGCGGCCACCGGCTCGCTGACCCCGGCCCGGTGGGCGAAGTCGTCGAAGCGCCGGGTGCCCAGCGAAGCCTCGCGTAGCAGCAGCAGCGTGGTCCGGTTGCCGACCACGTCCAACGCCGCCGCGATCGAGCAGTTGGCGGTGGACCAGGTGTCACGCCGGGCGAGCAGGTCGGTCATGCCGGTGACGCTACCCGAGCTGACTTAGGAAAACCAAAGCCAGCTAGCTCACACCGGCGGAGGGGAATAGCGGCGGGGGAGAGCCACCGCTCAGAGCTGGCCGGCGAAGAAGCCGTACCGGGCGAGCGGCTCGACGATCTCCCGTTCCTCGTACGACAGGTGGGACAGCAGGGTGTCGGTGAGCAGGTCCACCGCCTCCTGCAGCGCGGTGAAGTCGCCCGGGTGGTGGATCAACTCCACCAGGGCCCGGTCCACCCCCTCCACCACCTCGTGGATCACCTCGTGCTCCTCGGTCAGCCGGTCCAGCACCGGGCCCAGGCCGGCGTCCGCGCGACGCAGGTGCGGGAAGATCGAGTTGTCCTCGAGGCCGTGGTGCTGGGTCACCACCGTGCAGTACGCGGCGCAGTACGCCCCGAGCGTCCAGTTGTTCTGTCTCATGGTCATCTCGTTCAGCGCGGCCCGGGCCGCACCCGCCGAGACCGCCCCGCGCCGCACCTGCTCCAACAGGTCACGCACCTGGCCCAGTTCCTGCCGCAGGTGGTCGTGCACGTCCACCAGATGCTGGCCGGCCGCCTGCCCGCGCACCGTGTAGCGCTGGCCGGCCGGCGCCGGCGGGGCCGCCGGGCGGGTGCTCTCGTCCCAGAGCCGCCGCGCGCTCAGCCGTACCCCCGGATCCGGGGTGGGGGTGACCGCGAGGCCGGTGGTCTCCCCGGCCGCGACGGCCGCCTGCTCCCGGGCGGCCGCCTCGGCGCGGTCGCCCGGCGCGGCCCGCTCGGCACCGACCAGCTCGCGCACGGCGGGCGCCACCTCCTGGCCGAACAGCTGGATCGCCCGGGGATCGTCGCTGCCGAGGATGAACGTGGCGATGCCGTGCTCCAGCGCTAGCCCGGCCAACTCGTCGACCCACTGCTCGGGCGGCCCGGCCAGGAAACCCGTCGACGAGCGGGCGAAGCTGCCGTTGACGTTGAGCAGCCGGCGTACCGCCGCCGGCGCCCGCCCGGCGGCCTCGGCGCCCTCGTCGATGAGCGCGTTGAGGGCCGGCAGCTCCGCCGGGCCCTTCGGCAGGTACGACAGCGACGGCAACCAGCCGTCCGCGGCCCGCCCGACCAGCCGCAGCATCCGGGGCTTGTACGCGCCGACCCAGATCTGCACCGGGTGCGCCGGGGCGGGCCCGCGTTTCGCCCCGACCACCCGGTAGTGCTCTCCCTCGACCCGGACCATGCCGCGCCGCTCGGTGTCCCACACCTCGCGGATCACCCGGATCGCCTCGTCCAGGGCGGCCACCGCCTGCCCGGGGCTGAGCCGCCGGCCGCCGGCCGCCTCGATCGCCTCCCAGAACGCCCCGGCGCCCAGCCCCAGCTCGATCCGGCCGTCGGTGAGCAGATCCAGGCTGGCCACGCTGCGGGCCAGCACCACCGGCTGGCGCAGCGGCAGGTTCAGCACGTTGCCGGCCAGCCGGATCCGGCTGGTCGCGGCGGCCACGAACGAGATCAGCGTCCAGGTGTCCAGGAAGCCGGGCTGGTACGGGTGGTCCTGGAAGGTGACCAGGTCCAGCCCGCTCTGCTCGCTGAGCTTGGCCAGCGCCACCACCTGCTCCGGCCGCCCGGCCCCGGGGGTGAGGAAGCCGCCGAAGTGCAGTTCGTGTCCGTGGTCGGTCATGTCCGTCCCGCCGCCTCGTGCCGATCTTGTGCCAACCCCGCTCACGGTAGTCCGCCGTGGCGCACCGCCGGCCGTCGGTTCCGGAACCGGGGCGAATCCGTTCACCGTGGATGGCGGCGGGCGCTTGTCGTCGGCACCGTCCTCAGCGGAGGGTCCGCCCGCCGCCCGCCGCCCGCCGCCCGCCGCCCGGGTACGCGGCCGACGTGGACGGTCACTGTGGGTGATGATGCGCCTTGTAGGGCACGTGCGGGGGACCCGCAACCCGGGGCGTCCGCCCGTCGCTCGGCCGGGTGAAGAACTTCACAAGAAGTGGGCGATCGTCCGAAACCGTTCCTAACGTCGTATCCGTTCGCGATCGCGGACACCACGGGCTGGCAACGCCTAATCCCGCCGCCGGCCCGGTGGTACCTGGACCTCAGGCGGGAGCGGGGGACCCACACGTTCCTCGGTGCTCGACACCTCGGGGTGAAGCCGCCACCGGCGGCCGGGCTCCTCGGCCCGAACCCGACAGCTCACCTCGTCGGCGTGGAGGAAACCATGGCAACTGCACATCTCGCCCGTCATCGTCGCGCCGGCGCCCGCCGGATCGCCGTCGGCGCGCTCGTCGCCGGTGCGGCCACCGGCGCCGCGGCGCTGCTCGGGCCCGCCGCGCCGGCCAGCGCGTCCAGCGTGAACTGGGACGCCATCGCGCAGTGCGAGTCCGGCGGCAACTGGCACATCAACACCGGCAACGGCTACTACGGCGGGCTCCAGTTCTCCCGGGGCACCTGGAACGGCTACGGCGGGCAGAAGTACGCCAGCCGCGCCGATCTGGCCAGCCGCGGCGAGCAGATCGCCGTCGCCGAGAAGGTGCTCCGGGGGCAGGGCATCGGCGCCTGGCCGGTCTGCGGCAAGAAGGGCGGCTCGACGAAGCACCACGCCGCCCGGGACTCGGGCTCCACCACGTCGTCGCCGCGGGCCACCGGCACGCGGTCCGCGCGCGCCGACCAGCCGGCCACCCGCAGCCACCGGCGCACCGCGCCGAGCACCGGCGCCACCGGCGGCTATCTGGTGCGCCCCGGCGACACCCTCTCCGAGATCGCCGAGGCGAAGCGCGTCGCCGGCGGCTGGCACGCCCTCTACGCCCGCAACCGGGACGTGGTCGGCGCCGACCCGGGCCTGATCTTCCCGGGCCAGCGGCTGCGCCTGCGCTGACCCGGCCGGTGGCCGCGCGCCGCTGGATCGGTCCACCGCTCTCCCCACGAACGCCCGGCCGATTCTCCGGCCGGGCGTTCGGCTGCCCGGCGGCCGCCGCGACACGCCGAGGCCGGCCGGGTCCGGGCTGATCGTGCGCCGGCGTACGGCTCGCGGCGGTGCGTGACGCCGCGGTGTCGGTGCCGGTTGCTATGGTCACGGTGCTCCGGAAAGACGTGAAGAAAGCGCGGTTATGACCAACGACCCGTTCTCCGCGGCCGCGAGCCTGGACGAGCTGCTCACCCGGACCCAGCAGACGCTGTCCGCGATGCGCTCGCGGGCCGTCGAGCACGCCGACGGCGACCCGGCGGAGCTGCTGCGCGCGGAGGGCCTCGCCGCCGACGGCCGGGTCCGGGCGGTCGCCGTCCAGGGTGGCCGGTTGGAGTCGGTGACGGTCGATCCGGCCCTCGCCGACGAGGGGTGGGAGACCGTCTGCCGGCACGTCGTGGCCGCGGCCAACGCCGCCCTCGCTGGGCTCGACGCCCGGGTCGCCGCCTCCGCCCAGGCCGACGTGGACGCCCTCGCCGCGCGCCTCGGTGGCCTGCCGGAGCGCTCGGCGCGGCAGCTGGAGCTGTTCGGCCGGGCGATGGAGGGCGCGGCGGCCCGGCTCAACCGCGACCCGGGCCGGAAGGCGCGCACCCGCCGACCGGCCTGAGCCGACGCGCCGCCGGCCCAGGCCCGCCTCGGTCAGCCGGGCCTGCCGCCAGCCTGCGGCCGGCCGCGCCCTGATTCCCGGCGGTGACGCAGCGACCGGCGGTGACGCAGCGACCGGCGGTGACGCAGCGACCGGCGGTGACGCAGCGGCCGGACGTGACGCAGCTACCGGACGTGACGCAGCGACCGGACGTGACGCGGCCGCCGGACGTGACGCAGCGGCCGGCCGTCGGGAGGACGACGACCGGCCGCTGACAGGTGTCGGTCAGCTCAGGTTGAGCGCCGTGTCGTCGACGACGAAGGAGGTCTGCAGCGAGCTGTCCTCCACGCCGGTGAACGAGATGGTGGCGGTGGTGCCGGCCAGCGACGAGACGTCGAAGGAGCGCTGGACGTAGCCGCTGGCCTTGTTGAGGTTGGAGTAGGTGGCCAGGGTGGTGCCACCGGCCTTCACGGTCAGCTTGTCGTACGCGGTGCTCGTGGTCGACTCCGCGCTGTCGATGTGCAGCCAGAAGGTCAGCGTTGCCCGGCAACCCGCGGGGATCGTCACCGATTGCGACAGCGTGTCGGTGTGCGACGAGCCGTAGCCGTCCAGCCAGGCCTTGTAGGAGCCGCCGTGCGCGGCCTGCCCGGAGTCGGTGGTGATGACCCCGGAGCTCGCCGACCAGTTCACGTTGCCGGACTCGAAGCCGGGGTTGACCAGCTTCTGGCCGGAGCAGCCGCCCGGCGCCGGGGTGGTGGTGCTCGGCGTCGGCGTGGGGCTGCCGCCGGAGCAGGTCGGTTCACCGGACTGCGCCGGCACGCTGACCGCGGTCCACGCCGCCTTCACGGCGTTGAACTCGGTGCAGCTGCTCGGGTAGAGGTTCTTCGCCGCCTGCAGCGTCCAGACCCGGTACTTGAGGTACGACGACGACGAGGTCTTCAGCAGCATCGCGTTGTACATGATCTTGATGGCGGTCTGGATCCCGAGGCCGGTGACCGTGCTGCCGTTGCAGGTCGAGCTGGTCGGCTGGCCGTTGGTCGGGTTGCTGCCGTTGGCGAGCAGGTAGAACCAGTGGTTGCCCGGGCCGGCCGCGGCGTGCACCTCGGTGCTCGGGATGCTGCTGGAGTAGCAGTTCGGGTCGCCCAGCGCCGACGGGTTGTACATGTTGCGGATCGGGCCGCTGCCCACCAGGTTGACCTTCTCGCCGACCAGGAAGTCCGGCGCGTCGTAGCTGGCCGGCTCGTTGGCGTACCACTCGGTGGCCGCGCCGAACGTGTCGGCGACGAACTCCTGGGTGCCGCCGCCGGAGATGCCGCCCGGGGTGTGGTCGTCGATGCCGTGGCCGATCTCGTGCGCGACCACGTCCAGCGAACCGATCCAGCCACCGGCGGTGTTCTTGCCGATCTGGACCTGGGTGCCGTCGTAGTAGGCGTTCTGGTCGTTCAGGCCGACCCGGATCGGCCAGTAGCCGCCGTTGCCGTCGGCGCCGTTGCGGCCGAGCCACGCGGAGAGCATCTTGCCCTCGGTCTGCGCGCCGAAGAACGCGTCGACGCAGCCGGTCTCCTTGTTGGACGCGGTGCCGTTGCCCCACACGTCGTCCGAGCCGCTGAACGTGGTGTTGTTGGCGGCGTCCTGGCAGACCAGGCTGGTGTGGCTCGGGTCCTTCAGCGAGTAGGTGCTGCCCGACAGGGTGGTGGTCAGGGTGACCGGCCCGTTCCACGCGCCGGTGCCGCTGCCCGCCATGACGTGTTCCTGGGTCCGCAGCACCTTGCCGGTGTGGGCGTCGACGTCGACGGTGAGCCGGCTCGGACCGTCGGCGCTGGTGCCCCGCACCGTCGTCTCCCAGGCCAGCGCCGGCTGCGCGCCGAGGGTGTAGACGACCAACGTGCTGCCCTCGACGGAGCTGACCGTCTTGAGCTGGGCGCGGGCGGTCTTCTCGGCGGCGGCGGCGGTCAGCTTCGGCGTGGTGGCGAGGTCACCGATGCTCTGCTGCTGGGCCACCGAGGCGTACTTGAGGTTGCCGGCCTGGTCGGTGGCCAGCACGAAGTCGCCGCCGGTGACGGGCAGTCCCTTGTAGGTGCGCTCGTAGGGGACGTACTGGGTGCCCGCGGAGGTGATGACCGGGCGCTGCACGAACGCCTCGTCGGCGCTGGCGTGCAGGTAGGCGGGGCGATTGGCGACCAGGGCGCTGGCCGACTTTGCGGCGTTCGCGCGGGCCTGGGCGGCGTCGGGGGCGGGACTCGGCGGGGCGGCCTGCACGGCGACGGCGGTGCCAGCGGCAACCAGACCGGCCGCGGCCGCGCCGGAGAGCGCGACGAGGCGAGGTGAGAGCTTCAAGGGGGTGTGCTCCTGTTCCTAGGCGCGCCGAACGGAGCCCGGTAGGGGCGTGCGGCGCGTGCTGCGAGGCGGGTGGCGGTCGGTCTCCGGGCCTGCCGGCGTGGGCCCGGTTCGACAGACCGACCGTCCGGGCCGCCGTGGTCGGCGGCTCGTTGGGTGCACAATCACACGCCCATGGGCCCGGATCAATGGGTGACCCGGGCAACCGACTCCGCCGCGTGGCCGCGCCGATACCGCCGATCCAGGAAGCCATGATCTTCAATAGCCCCTGATCAGGGCGGATGTCCGCGACATCTTCCGGAAACATGAATGATTCGCGGTTATTGCCGCTCTCTGCGGATGGCGAAGATTGCCGCACCGTCGAAGGAGCCGTTCCGGGTCGGCTGTCCGATGTGCCGGAACGGCCGCGCCGCTGCCGTGATCCATGGTGCGGCCAGCGGGCCCGGCCCCGGTGCGGCCGCCCGCCGCGGCCCTGTCGGTGCCCGATGGCACAATCCCGCTCACCGCACGGCGGGGAGGAGATCAACATGGGCTGGCTGGCAGCCGGTGCCGACTACGAGGTGAGCCTCGACGCAGGACGCGTCGTCGCGCGCAACCGTCAGGGCAGGGTGCTGCGCAGCGTGCCCAAGGCCGTCCGCGAGACCGACGTCCACCTTGAGCTGCGGCAGCTGCAGGAGTGGCTGGTCCGCCACGCGACCGCCTGCCGGCAGCAGGTCGAGCAGTGGCTGGTCCGCTCGCTGCCGGTGCCCACCACCCTGATCGCCGAGGTGTGGGCGGACGACGCCTGGCGCGAGCCGCTGTGCGACCTCGTCGTGGTCCCCGTCGACGACGCCGGGCGCTGGGACACCGACCGGGCCGGCCTGCTGCGCGACGCCGACGTGGACAAGGGACTCGGCATCGTCGACCTGGACGGCGAGACCGGACGGCTCACCACCACCCAGGTCGTGCTGCCCCACCCGGTCCGCCTGCCCGACCTGCCCGACCTGCGCGAGTTCGCCGCGGACCTGGGCGTACGGCAGGGGACGCTGCAACTCTTCCGCGAGGTCTGGACCCGCCCCGACGACGCCGACGCCCGCCGCCGCGAGCTGACCCGGTACGCCGCCGCCCGGTACCAGCAGCTGCGGCACCTGCAGGCGAGGGCCACCGCGGCCGGCTACCGGGTCCAGGGCGGCACCGCCACGGTCAAGGTCTGGGAGGACGGGGTGCCGGTGGTCGCCTCGGTGTGGATCGGTGAGGGCGACCCGGCGTGGGAGACCGAGACCGGGGCGCTGGGCTTCACCGACCCGGCGGGCGCGCCGGTGCGGCCCGACGACGTCGGACCGGTCGCCTGGTCGGAAGGGATGCGGATGGCCGCGGCGCTGCACGCCGGCCGGGTCGTCGCCGAGGACGAGGAGCCGAAGTGACCCACGCACTGCTCGAGGCGGGCGCCATCCTGCCCGCAGCGCCCGCCGACGCGGGCAGCGACCTGGTCACCGCCCGGCGGTACGCGCACCCCGCGCTCACCGGCCGGACGGTGGTGCGGCTCACCGGCGCCGCGCTCGGCGAGGCCGAGGACCTGTCGATGGAGTTCCTCGGCTTCACCCGGGCCGGCACCCCGACCCCGGTCGGCACCGCCCTGCGCCGCGCCGTCGGCTTCCCCGCCTGGGCGCTGGTCAACGACCCGGCCAACGGCCGGCACGCGCTCGCCCTGGTCAAGGAGATGAGCCGGCTGGCCCGCACGGCGATGTCCAAGCCCGGCAACGCCCGCGACGGCTACCAGCAGCTCGCCGAGCGGCTCGGCGGCGCCGCGCCGCACTTCCTGCCGACCTTCTGGGAGCAGGCCGGCCGGGCCTTCCTCGTCGCCGACAACGCCCGGATGGCGGGCAGCTGCTTCACCGAGGCGCGGCGGGCCGAGCAGGTGCACGGCCTCCCCGTCGACGAGGAGCGGCTGCGGGAGGTGCACCTCGAGTTCGCCTTCGCCGGCGCGCTGACCGCGAGGATGCTCACCGAGTACGCCCGCGGCGTGTCCACCCGCCGGCCCGCCGTCGAGGCGTACGACCTGGTCCGGACCCTCGCCGTGCGGCGGGTCGCCGGCGGCCTACCGCCGTACGCCACCATGGCCGACGACCTGCGGCGGCTGGCGAAGGCCGCCGGCCTGGACCCGCAGCGGCAGGCCGTCGAGGTGATCACCGAGCTGCTGGCGCTGCCCGCGGTGGCCCGCGCGCAGGAGGGCTTCTGGAAGGCCTACCGCAAGCCGCTGGAGCGGGCCGCGCGCGCCGACGCCGCCGTGCGGGCCCGGCTGCTTGACCTGCTGCCCGAGCCGCCCGGCTGGTCCACCGACCTCACCGAGTTCTGGCTGGACCTGCTGGAGGGCACCGGCGCCCTGGCCGACCTGCTGGCCGGCGCGGCCGGCGCGCCACCCGCGCACCGCTGGCTCACCCGGCTGCTGCTGCTGCGCGAGCGGCGGCACCGGCGGCGCTGCGCCCGGCTGACCGCCACGGTGGAGCGGCTCGCACCGCGGCTGCGCGCCGAGGGCGAGCCGGTTCGGCTCAGCACCCCCGCCGCCCACCGGTGCGACCTGGACGTGCTCGACGCCTGCCGGGCCGGTGGCGTCCCGGTCGCCGTCGAGGCGCAGCACATCAACGTGAGCTGGTGGGCGCACGACGGCAACCCGGGCCGGCGTGACCTCGTCGCGATCGCGGGGGACCCGGCCCTGCGGCCCGCGCTCGCGGCGGCCGCCCTCGACGCCCTCGACACCCTGCACCGGCGCCACGGCGGCACCGGTCCGCTCCCCACCGACGTGGTCACCGGCGTGCTCGGCGTCCCGGGGCTGCGCGACGTGCTCGCCGAGGCGCTGGCCGAGCGGGTCGAGCGGGTCGCCGCGGCCGGCACCGTGTCAGGGCTGGCCGACCTGCGGGACCAGCTGGCCGGGCTCGCCTCGCCGGCCGGGGTGGCGCTCGCCCAGGCGGCGCTGGCCGGCGTCGCCCGGGTGGACGTGGCAGCCGTGCTGGTCCGCACGCTCCGGGCCGGCCTGCTGGTCGAGTTCGGCTGGCCCGCGTACGAGGCTGCCGAGGCGGGGAAGCTGCGGGCCCGCTTCGGCGACGCCTGGCCCCAGCTGGTGGTGCACGACAACCAGGTGGCGCACGTCATCGAGCCGGACGGGTCGAGCACGGAACACCTGTTCCGCTACCCGCCGGCCGACAGCCCGCACGCCCGCACCTCGTACGCCCAGACCGGCTGCCGGCTCGTCGGCGACCAGTTGCTGGTGCACTGGCACGCCGGTCGGGCCCAGGCCGGCTACTGGTCGGCCGATCCGGACACCGTCTTCGAGCTGAGCCAGGGCACCGGGCATGCGTTCCTCGGCCGGCGGCGCTTCCCGCTGCCGCTGCCCGACGGCGCGGTGACCACCGGCTCCCGCCCCTGGTACGCCGGCGACACCCGCCCTCCGGCCGGGAGCTGTCCGGTGGCCACCGACGGCCGGACGTACTGGCGATGCGAGTTCTCCGGTGGCGAATGGCGCTGGCGGGAGTACGACCCGGCGACCGGCGCGACCGGCCGGCACAGCCTGCCCGCCTTCTTCGCCGCGCCGCTGCCCGACGGGGCGACCCTGGTCCCCGACGGCGGCGAGCTGCGGCCCGCGCCGGCCGCGTACGCCGACTCGCCCCTGGGCTCCCGCGACGGCCTGATCGGTTGGCGGCTGGCCACCCTGCCCGACGGCACCCAGCTGGGCGAGGGCATCGACGGCCGCGCGGTCACCTGGCGGCCGGCGAACGCCACCGCCCCGACCCACCACGCCGAGCGGCTGGTCGGCGCGCTCCGGATGCCCGGCGGCGACCTGCTGCCGGTCACCGCGCAGCCACACGGCACCGACGAAGCGCGGTGGACGGTGTGGACCGCCGACGGCCGGCAGCCGCTGGAGCGCGGCGGCCCGTCCCGGTACCTGCCGCCGCTAGGCTGGTGGCACGCGCTGCGCATCCGCGACGAGCCCGGCTCCGCGCGGTTGCGCCGGAGCACCGACGCCGACGCCGCGCGGTTGCTGGCGGTCGAGGACACGCTCACCGGCACCACCGCGCTCACCGAGGCCGCCGCCGCCCGGGTCGCCGCGGTGCTGCCCGAGGTCACCGCGCCGGCACTGCGCTCGGCGCTGGCCGACCTGGTGGTCCGCGCCGTGCGGCTCCGGCGGCGGCTCGGCGAGCTGGCCGCGCTGCTGGCCACCGGTCCCGCCGCACCGGCGACCCCGCCGGACGAGGTCGCCGACGACGAGCTGCGGGACGCCTGGGCGGGGCTGCTCGACGCGGAGGTCTACCGCTACCACTACGGCTCGGCCGGCCGCCGCAGGGAGATCCTGCCGCAGGTCCGGGGGGTCGCCGACATCCTGCGCGGCGGGCCGGCCGACGGGGTGCCGGCCAGCTCGCCCGACTGGCTCGACGCGCTCGGCGGCCCCGGCGCGCTGGCGCTGCGGGCCGCCTCCCCGGTCACCGGGGCCGCCGAGCGGAGCGCCCTGAGCGCCCTGCTGGCCGCCCTCGCCGACCCCGTCCTCGCCGAGGGCAGCGTCCGGACCCTGCTCGTCCGCCAGAGCGAGGCGCCGCCGCGCGACCGGGTCGAGGTCCAGCGCGACGGCGACCAGGTCACCGTGCTCTTCGCCGAGCACGGCTGGATCTGGAACCTCGGCCGGTCCGGTGGCTACCGGCGGCGGGCCGTGCAACTGCGACCCGACGGGCGCTTCACGCCCCCGCCCGGCGTCACCGTGGAGGCGGAGGCCGTCCCGGCCGGCCGGCGGGACGCCGAGCGGATCCACGAGTTCTGCCGCCTCCTCGCCGCGCACGGCCCCGCCCCCTGGCGCCCCGAGCAGGTCGACCGGTTGGTGACCCGGACCGGAATGACCCGGCCCGAGGCGGTCCTGCTCCTCGCCGCCCTGCCCGGGTTCGCCGCCTGGCAGGCCAACTTCCTCACCGCCGAGCAGCGCGGGGTGCTGGGCGTGACCATGGCGCAGGCGAAGGTCGGCCGGGCCGCGCTGCAGCCGCTGACCCTGGCCGAGCGGATCGCCCTGCTCGACGCCGCCCTGCCCGCCGACCCGGCGCTGCTGTGGCGCACCGGGCCGGACGTGGACGCCCTCGCTGACCGGTGGCTGGCGTCGCGCGGCGCCCGGGTCGGCGTCCCGGAACAGCTGCTCACCGAGGCCGCCCGGCTCGTGCCCGGCCGACAGGTGGCCGAGCTGCTGCAGGCCATCGCCGAGCCGCGGCCCGGCAGCTGGCTGACCACCGACGGGGTGAGCGAGGCGCAGGACTGGGGCGCGGTGCGCACGACGGCGACCGAGGGCACCGCGTTCTCCGGGGAGTGGCTGCACACTGCGACGACCGCGCTGCTCTGGCTGGCGTACCGGCTGCCCTGGGGTGACCCGCTGCGGGCCGCGCTGCCCCGCGCGGTGGCGCTGCTGCGCGACCGGCTGCGCAACCCGAAGCTGCTGGTCGGCGCCGCCTGGTTCCGGGACGGCCGGCCGCCGCTCGACGGCTCGGCGCTGGTCGCCGGCCACGCCACCGGGAACCACGTGCTGCACCACCTCGTCCCGGCCCGGCTGGCCGGCCCGGACGACCCGGTGCTCGGCTTCGTCGACGAGGCGACCGCCGACGCGCTGCGGCTGGTGCTCTCGCCGCGGCTCGACACGGTGGTGGCCACCCCGGACGGGGCGACCGGCGAGCACCGCGACCCCCGGGTGGCCGTGCCGGATCTGGTGGACGCGGTGGCCGGGCAGACCGGGCTGAGCCGCGACCACGCCGCCTACTACCTGCAACTGCTCGCCCTGCCCGACCCGACCGACGGCAACGTCCGCAGCTGGAACGGCTGGCGGCCGGCCGCGCTGAAACAGGCCCAGACCGCCCTGGTCGACGCCGGGCTGGTGGTGGCGGCCAAGCGGGAACGGGCCGGTCGGGGCGTGTTCCTCCCCGGCGGCTGGCACCCGGCCCGGCACCCGGACCTGCCGGTGGAGACCTGGAAACGCCCGCTCTACCCGTCCGGGACGGGTCGGCCGGTCGTCGACCGGCCGCTGCCCGAGCTGTTCCGCCACGCCTGGCAGCGGGTCACCGCCGGTGACCCGCCCCGCTACCTCGACCTGCAGGAGCAGCCATGACCGCCCGCCAGATCGACCCGCCCGAGCACCGCTACGCCGACGAGCTGGAGTTCCTGGCCGCCGCCGACCCGGGCCCCCGGCCGGCCGGCTGGCGGCTGACCCCGCGCGCCGTGGTCACCTTCGTGGCCGGCTCCGCCGGCCGGCCGGTGACCGCCCCGGACGGCCGCAGTCGCACCGTCGAGGCCAAGTTCGTCGGCGAGCGCGCCCTGGTGGAGCGGTGCGTGGTGACCCTGGCGGGGGAGCGGGGCCTGCTGCTGGTGGGCGAGCCGGGCACCGCGAAGTCGATGCTCTCCGAGCTGCTCGCCGCCGCCGTCTGCGGCACCAGCGGCCTCGCCGTCCAGGGCACCGCCGGCACCACCGAGGAGCAGCTGCGGTACGGCTGGAACTACGCCCTGCTGCTGGCCAAGGGCCCGTCCCGGGAGTCGCTGGTGCCGTCCCCGGTGCTCACCGCGATGACCGCCGGGGCGATCGCCCGGGTGGAGGAGATCACCCGCTGCCTGCCGGAGGTGCAGGACGCGCTGGTCTCCATCCTCTCCGACCGCCGGCTGGTCCTGCCCGAGCTGGGCGGCGACGAGGACGCCGTCGCGTACGCCGCGCCGGGGTTCGCGCTCATCGCCACGGCGAACCTGCGTGACCGGGGCGTCTCGGAGATGTCGGCCGCCCTCAAGCGGCGGTTCAACTTCGAGGTGGTGCCGCCGATCGCCGACTTCGACGCCGAGGTGGCCCTGGTGTCCCGGCAGGCCCGGGCCGCCGTCGAGCGGGTCGGCGCGGCGTACGCGGTGGACGAGGCGGTGCTGGAGACGCTGGTGACCGCCTTCCGCGACCTGCGGACCGGCAGCACCGTCGAGGGCTGGGAGGTGGAACGGCCGTCGTCGGTGCTGAGCACCGCCGAGGCGGTCGCCGTCGCCGCCTCGATCGGGCTCTCCGCGGCGTACCTGCCCGGGCCCGATCCGCTGTCGCTGCTGCCCGGCCACCTCGTCGGGGTGGTCCGCAAGGACGACCCGGCCGACCAGGCGCGGCTGCTGGCGTACTGGGACGGGGCGTTGCGCCGCCGCGCCGAGGCGGGCGGCCGGATGTGGCGGCAGCTGTGGGAGCACCGGGACGTGCTGCGTGACTGAACGCGTGCCGGTCCGGGAGGAGCCGCGGGCGGCCGTCGCCCGGATCGCCAACGCCGGACGGGCCGTGCTCATCGGCGTACGCCACCACTCGCCGGCCCTGGCCGCCGCCGTCCCCGCCCTGCTGGACGCGGCGGCCCCGGACGCGCTGCTGGTGGAGCTCCCTGAGGAGACGCAACCCTGGCTGGACTGGCTCGCCCATCCGCAGACCACCGCCCCGGTGGCGCTGGCCGCCGCAGCCGGCGACCGGCCGCCCGTGTTCTGGCCGTTCGCCGATTTCTCCCCGGAGCTGGCCGCGCTGCGCTGGGCCCGGCGGCGGGGGGTGCCGGCGTACTGCTGCGACCTGCCGCTGACCGACCCGGCCTGGCGGTGCCGGCCGGACGCCCCGGGAGCAGCCGGCCGGGTCGGCTACGGCGACGCGGTCCGTCCCGGCCTCACCGGCCGGGACGGCGACGACCTGTGGGACCGCTGGGTGGAGGCGGCCGCCCCGGGTTCCCCGCCGGAGGCGGTGCGCCGGGCCGCCCTCGCGGTCGGCTGGGCGCTGCGCGACGACGCCGCGGCGAGCGGCGGGATCCCGGCCCTGGACCTGCGCCGGGAGGCGTGGATGCGGCGGCGCATGGCTGCCACGCCCGGTCGGCTCGCCGTCGTGGTCGGCGCCTTCCACGCCCCCGCGCTGGCCGGCGACGGGATTGGGCCCGACGATCCGGGCGTGGAGCCCCTGGAGCCGGCCGGCCCGGCCCCGGTGGTGTCGCTGGTGCCGTACGCCTTCGAGCTGCTCGACGCGCGTTCCGGCTACCCGGCCGGCATCCGGGACCCGCGCTGGCAGCAGGCGGTGCACGACAGCGGTGGCGACCCCGCAGCCGTGGTGGCGCGGTTGCGCGGGGCGGCCGTGGAGATCACCCGGCAGCTGCGCGAGCAGGGGCACCCCACCGGCCCGGTGGAGGCGGCCGAGATCACCCGGCTCGCCGCCGACCTCGCCCGGTTGCGCGGCCTGCCCGCCCCCGGCCGTGGCGAGCTGGTCGAGGCGGTGCAGACCGTGCTGGCCCAGGGCGAGCCGGTCGGCCGGGGCCGGGCCGTCGCCGCGGCGATGCACCACGTCCTCGTCGGCGACCGGCGCGGCCGGCCCTGCCCACAGACGCCGGTGTGCGGGCTGCGCCCGGCCGTGCTCGACCTGCTCCGCGAGCTGCGCCTGCCGGGCCCGGACGACCCGCCCCGGCAGCTGCGCCTCGACCCGCTGCGCTCTCCGCTGGACCGCCGCCGCGAGACGAGCCTGCGCCGGCTGCGCGCCTGCGGCGTCCCGTACGCGGAGCCGGTCGAGACCGACGCGCCCGGCCTCGACCCGCTGACCACCCGGTGGAGCATCCACTGGACCCCGGGCACCGACGCGGCGCTGGCCGCCGCCGCCCCGCACGGGGTCACCCTCGCCCAGGCGACGGCGGGGCTGCTGGCCCGGGCGCGCGGGCGGGAGGTACGTGCCGGCGGGCCTACCGCCGCCGAGGCGATCGACGGCCTGACCCGGGCCGCCGAGTGCGGGCTGCCCGAGCTGGTCGCCGCCCGCCTCGACGACCTGGGCACCGCGATCACCGCGACCGCCACCCTCGCCGAGTTGAGCACCGCCGTCGCGCTGGTCGGCCGGCTGCGCCGCGGCCACGTACCGGCCCTGCCCGACCCGCCGCCCGGCCTCGACGCGCTGCTGTCCGCGCTGCACACCGCCGCCGTCGCGGCAGTGGCCGGGCTCGCCGGCTCCACCGATCCCGGCGACGCCCGGGCGCTGCTGGCGCTGGCCCGGCACGCCGACGAGACCGGCCACCTGCTGCGGCTGGACCACGCCCTGACCGGGCTCACCCGGGACGGGTCGCCGCTGATGCGGGGCGCGGCCCACGCCGTCCGGGTGGTGCTCGGCGGGGCGGAGCCGGCCACCTTCGGCACGGCGCTGGCCTCCTGGGCCGAGCTGCCCGACGCCGAGTGCACCGGCCGCCTGCGCGGTGCTCTCAGCCTCGCCGGCGCGCTGCTGGCCGCCGGTGGGAGCCTGCTCACCCCGTTGCTGGACACGGTGGACGGTTGGGACGACGAGCGGTTCACCCGGCGGCTGCCCGCGCTGCGCGGCGGCTTCGACGTGCTCAGCCCCGCCGACCGGGACCGGCTGCTGCACACCGTGCGGCAGCGCATCGGCGACGTCGAGCCGACCCTCACGGTGGACGGGGACATCCTCGCCGGTTGGCTGGCCGTCGACCAGGCCGGCCGGGACGCGCTCGCCGCGCTGGGCCTCACCCCGCCCGCGGACCTCCCGCCGCTCGCGCCGGCGGTCACCCGGGCGCCCCCACCCGCGCCACCTCCGCCGGCCTTACCGGCGTCGGCCCCGCCGGCCGCGCCGACCCCACCGGCTTCGCCGGCGTCGGGTCCGCCGGCCGCGCCCGCCGACCTCCCGCCGGTCGGCGGCGACCCCCTCACTCCACGGCTCGACCGGCGGATCTCCGCGCCGCAGCGCTGGCGGCTGCTGCTCGGTCGCCGCGCCGACGACCTGCCGCCGCACGCCCGCCGGCTGGCCACCGCGCTCGACGAGCTGTACGGCGCGGGACGGGGCGAGGGAGCGCACACCGCCGGCTCCGGCGGCGGGCGGGAGCGGGCGTTTCCGCAGGTACGCGACTGGGCCGAGGAGCTGACCGCGCTCTTCGGCCCCGCCGTCCGCGACGAGGTGCTGGCGAGGGCCGCCGAGGCCGGCCGACCCGACGCGCTGCTCAGCGTGCCGCCGGAGCAGGTGCGCCCCTCGGTCGAGCTGCTGCACACCGTCCTGGCACTGGCCGGCGGGCTGCCCGAGGCGCGCCTGCACCGGCTGCGCCCCCTCGTCGCGCACCTGGTGGCCGAGCTGACCGCCGAGCTGGCCCGGCGGATCCGGCCGGCACTGACCGGCATCGGGACGCCCCGGCGGACCCGCCGCCCCGGCGGGCGGCTCGATCTCGGCGGCACGGTGCGGGCCAACCTGCCCACCGCGCACCGCGACCCCGACGGCGCGGTTCGCCTCACCCCGGAGCGGATCGTGTTCCGCAGCCGCGGCCGGCGCAGCGTCGACTGGCGGATCGTCCTGCTCGTCGACGTCTCCGGCTCGATGGAGCCGTCGACCATCTGGGCCGCACTGACCGCCTCCGTGCTCGCTGGCGTGACCAGCCTGCGCACCCACTTCGTCACCTTCTCCACCGAGGTGGTCGACCTCACCGACCGGGTCTCCGACCCGCTGGGCCTGCTGCTGGAGGTACGCGTCGGCGGCGGCACCCATATCGCCAGCGCGCTGCGCTACGCCCGCCAGCTCGTCACCACGCCCGCCCGGACCATGGTGGTGCTGGTCAGCGACTTCGAGGAGGGGTACGGCGTGGCCGGGCTGCTGGCCGCGGTCCGGGCCCTCGCCGACGACGGGGTGGCCCTGCTCGGCTGCGCCAGCCTCGACGACACGGGCCGGCCCCGCTACAGCACGGCCGTCGCCGGACAGCTGGTGTCGGCCGGGATGTCGGTGGCCGCGCTCAGCCCCACCGCGTTGGCCCGCTGGATCGGGGAGCAGGTCCGATGAGCCTGCCCGCCGTCGCGCCCGACGTCGCTGCCGACGCGGTCGCCGCCCTGCCCGGACGGCTGCGCGCGAAACTCGACCAGGCGATCGAGAAGGTTCCGGGCTGGCCGGTGACCACCACCGCCGACGGCGTGCTGGTGACCGTGGACGAGCAGGTCACGGTCACCCTGACCGCGCCGGTCGAGGTCGCTGACCGGGCGGTCTGCAGTTGCCTGCTGGCACCGCGCTGCCTGCACCGCACCGCCGTGCTGGCCGCCGCGCCGGTCCTCGACCCGTCCGCTGAGCCGCCCGCCGTCGCCGACGGTCCGGCGTCCGCTGTCGCCGACGGTCCGGCGTCCGCCGTCATCGATGGATCGGCGTCCGCTGTCGCCGACGGTCCGGCGTCCGCTGTCGCCGATGGATCGGCGTCCGCCGTCGCCGACGGCCCGGCCCCCGGCGTGACGTCGGCTGAGCCGGTCGCGGAGGGACTGGGTCCCGAGCCGGTCGGCGCGGCGGAACTGGCGGCGGTGGAGCTGATGGCCGAGGCCGTCGCGGGGCTGCTGGCGCACGGCCTGCCCGGTGCCGGCGCGGTGCTCCAGGCCGACCTGCTGCGCGCCGTGCACCAGGCCCGCGCCGCCGGGCTGCCCCGGCTCGCGGCGGCCGGGACGCGGATCGTGGCGCAGGTGCGCGCCGCCCGCCGGTCCGCACCGGACTTCCGCCTCGCCGAACTCGCCGACGACGTGCGGGAGGCCCTCCTCGTCTGCCACCTGCTGCGCGGGGGACCCGGGGATCCGGCCGCCGCGCGGGGGGTCGCCCGCCGCGGCTACCACCCGGTCGGCGAGCTGCGTCTGTACGGCCTCTGCGTGGAGCCGCTGCGCACCCGCACCGGGCACGTCGGTGCGGTGACCTACCTGGTCGACGAGCAGGGGACGGTGTGGAGTGTGGCGCAGGCCCGCCCCGGCGGGTGGGACGGGGCCGGCCACCCGGCCAACGCCCCGGTCGACCTCGGTGAGGCCCGGCTGAGCCTGCGGGAACTGGGCCGCTCCGGAATCCTCGCCGCCGACGCGTACGCCTCCGCCGACCGGCGGCTCGGCCACGGCCGGGCGGTCCGCGCGGTGCGCACCGAGGGGCGGGGCTGGTGGGCGGAGCCGGCGGCCGGGCTGTGGCGGAAGCCGCCCGCCGCACAGGCCGCCCGGTGGCTGGCCGCCGGTCAGGCGCCGGTCCACGAGCGTCCGGCCGGACACGACCTGGCGTTCCTCGACGGGGTGCTCGGCGCGGACCGGCGGGGACTGCTGCTGCACGGACCGTGCGGGGCCGGACCGGTGCTGGTCCTCGCCCCGCAGGACGATCCGGTGCTGCCGTACGTGGCGAACCTGCGGGCCCTGGCCGCGCACGCCGCCGGCCGCCCGGTGCGCCTGGTCGGCCGGTTCGCCGGCCCCCGCCGGGTGCACGGCCTCGCGCTGGCCGCCGACTGGCTGCCGCAACGGCACGGCGGCCACGTCGACCTCGGCGTGGACCGGCTGCAACGGGCGGACCTGCCCGGCGCCGGACCGGCCGTCAGCGCGCCGCCGGAGCCGGCCCGACCACCGCTGCACCTGGTCACCCACCAGCTGCGCCGGGTCGTCGCCGCCGGTCGGGCCAGCCTGATCCCGGACCTGGACCGGGACCTGCGCGCGCTGCGCGACGCGCAGCTGCCCACGGCCGCCGCGGCGCTGGCCGCGCTACGCCGGGCCGGGCAGGGCCGTGCGCGGGACGCGTTCGGCCGGCTGGGCGGGGCCGACCCGGCGGCCCTCGCCACGGCCTGGCTGACCGCCGCCTGCTACGCGTCGTCCGCCTCGGCGGCGGCCACCGCGACGGCCTGGCTTTAGCGGTCGCCGCACGATGCCGCCAGGTCCGGCTCGTCCCGCCAGCGCGGCGGGTCGCCGCCCCACCGGGTCGGCGGGGTCGCCCAGGTCCGCGGCCCGTCCGGCAGCGACACCGGCGGCAGCGCGTACCGGAGGTGGCCGGCCGGGGCGTCCCGCTCGGCGCACCAGGCATCCGGCTCGGGTGCCGTGCCGGCGGTCGCCGGGCCGGCCGGCAGTTCGTGGCGCAGCCAGCGGGCGAGACGGGCCAGCGACAGTTCGACGGTCCACGCGCCGCCCGTACCGGCCCGCGCGGCCAGCGCGCGCAGCACGGCCGCCGCCAGCAGGTAACCGGCGCCGTGGTCGAGGGCCTGGGCGGGCAGTGTCCCCGGGCCGCCGTCCGGCCGCCGCTCGACCTCGGCGATCCCGGTGGCCGCCTGGACCAGGCTGTCGAAGCCGCGCCGGTCCGCCCACGGCCCGGCCCGACCCCACGCCGACAGGTACGCGAGCACCAGGTCGGGCCGGTGGCGGCGCAGCGCCTGCGGGGCGAGCCCCCAGCGGTCCAGGGCCCCTGGCCGGTAGCCGGCGACCACCACGTCGGCCTCGGCGAGCAGCGCGTCGAAGCGGTCCCGGTCGGCGGGCCGGGACAGGTCCAGCAGGGTGGAGCGCTTGCCGGCGCCGGTGTCCAGGTGTTGCCCGTCGATCTCGGGCAGGCCGGGCGGGTCGACCCGGAGCACATCCGCGCCGAGCAGCGCCAGGAACCGGGTGGCCACCGGACCGGCGATCACCCGGGTCAGGTCCAGCACCCGGATGCCGGTCGCCGGCCGGCCCGGTGGGGGAGGAGCCCCCGGTCGGGGCGGGGTCGGGGCGTCGCGGGCCACGCGCACCAGCGGCTCGGCCGCGACCGCCGCCGCCTGCGGGTGCTCGTCCCACTGCCGGGGCGTACGCGCCGACACGGCGAGGCCGCCCGCGGCGTACACCCGCTCCTCGACCTCGGCGGCCGGGTGGACGCGGATCCGGTCCGCCACGGCGGCGGCCAGGGCGTCGTCGTCCGGGGCGGCGGGGTCCAGGCCGAGGGCGGTCAGCAGGCGCTGCCGGTGGTGCGGGTAGTTGGCGTGGGTACGGACCCAGCCGTCGGCGGCCGGCCAGAACCGGGACAGCGGGGCGAAGCCGGTGAACGCCCGCCCGTCCAGCCGCAGGTGACGCTCGCTGGTGAAGGCCACCGCCACGGCCCGGCTGTCCACGGTGAGCGGGCCGGACGGGGCCGCACCCCGAGCCCGGGCCAGTTCGAGGCCGGCGAGCCCGGCGGCCGCCACGCAGGCCACCGCCAGGTCGGTGACGGGCAGCCGGGACGGCAGCACGCCCGCCGGGCCGCGCAGGTCCAGCTGCGCGACGTCGGCCGGGTCCCCGCCCAACGCCCGCCACGCCGCGCCGACCGCGTCGGTCCTCGACTGCTCCATCAGCAGATCGTCGCACCGCCGGCGGCCGCCGCGGGCCGGGACCCGACCCAACAGCGGATCGCCGCCCGGCGGGCCGGGCCGCCGGGCCCGGTCGCGCGGTCCCCGGATCCGGGTCAACGCGCTGCCCGGTCCGCGCGGGCCCAGGTCGGCCCGGTCCGCGCGGGCCCAGGTCGGCCCGGTCCGCGGGCCCAGGTCAGCGCGGTCCTGGGGGCCGGATCAGCGGGCCCCGGGACCGGTCAGCCCGGTTTGCGGGTCCGGGTCGGGGTGGGCGTCGGCGGGGGCGTGGCCGGCGGGGAGAGGGTGGCCGGCGGTGGGGTCGGCCGCTCGGTGGGGCTGGGGCTCGGACTGGACGGCTCGGTGCTGGGTGTCGGCCGGGCGCTCGGCGTCGGCGAGGAGGAGGCCGGGGCCGACGGCGGTGGGGCGGTCTCCGTCGCCGCGTCGCCGGGGAAGGCCGGATCCGCGAACCGGTACTTGTCCGGGTCGAGCTTCATGGCGGCGGTGGCCCGCTCCATGAACTGCCGCCAGATCGGTCCGGGACCGGTGGAGCCGTACACCTCGTAGCTGCCGCTGGTGGTCTTCAGCGGCTTGCCGTCGGTGGTGCCGAGCCAGACCGCGGCGGCCAGCGCGCCGGTCCAGCCCACCATCCAGGTGTGCACGTTCTGGGTGGTGCTCTGTCCGGCCTGCCAGGTGCCGGTCTTGCCGGCGGTGTCCCAGCCGTTGTCCAGCTTGGCCGCCCGGACCCGGCGCAGCGTCCAGTCGAGCTGGTTGATCGCCTCCTGGTCGAGCCCCAGGTCGGTCGTCTTCAGCTGCTCGTCCCAGACCTTCTCGTCACCCTTGGTCACCGAGCGGACGAAGTGCGACTCGGCCCGCTTGCCACCGGCGGCGAAGGTGGCCATCCCGTTGGCGTGGTCCTGCACGCTGATGCCGTACTGGCCGATGCCCACCTCGGTGGAGAAGTGCTTCGCCGCCTCCTCGGGCGACTGCTCGCGCAGATCCACCCGCTGCGGCCGCGGGTTGCCGCGCACGGTCTCCCACATCGAGTTGACCCCGGCCCGCTTGGCCATCTCGATGACCTTGGGCACGCCCAGCTTCTCGGTCAGCTCGAAGTAGGTGACGTTCAGCGAGGCGACGGTGGCCTCCCAGAGGGCGCAGTTGGGCTGACAGGCGGCGTGCTCGGCGTTGCGGATCGGCCCGGCCGCGCTGCCCTTGGTCCGGCCCGAGTCCGGGAACTCCTTGGTGTCCGGCGAGTCGAACCGCTGCTTGACCGAGATGCCGTTCTCCACGGCGGCGGCCAGGTCGTACACCTTGAACGACGACCCCGGCGGATGCTGGCCGAAGCCGCGGGCCTGGCCCTTCTCGTCGTAGTACCAGCCGGCGTAGTCGGCGCCGGACCCGCTGTTGCCGCCGTAGTAGCCGAGCACCCGGCCGGTGCCGGGCTCCACCGCCACCAGCGCCGCCTGCCAGTTCTTCGGCTGGCCGCGGACCGCCTCCGGGGCGGTGTCGCGGCGGATGTCGGCGGCCGCCTCGGCGGCGTCCTGGACCCGCTTGTCGATGGTGGTGACGATCCGGTAGCCGCCGTCCCGGATGACCTCGTCGGTCTTGCCCTCGAACGGCTTGGTGCCGCGCAGTTCGGCGAGCACGTGGTTGGCCACCAGGCCGGTGGGCCGGTCCAGCCCGGACTGGCCGGCGTTCTTGTCGACCGGCTTCACCGAGTCCGGGTACGCCAGGTTCGCCGCCTGCTCGGGCGTCAGGTAACCGAGCTTCACCATGCCGTCCCGGATGTAGTTCCACCGGTCGATCGAGTTCTGCTTGGCCAGGGCGTTGCGCGCCGGGTCGTAGCCGGGCGAGCCCTCCGGGTCGTTCGGGTCCGCCTCGGGTTGCTTCACCATGGCGCAGAGCACCATCGCCTCGGCCTGGGTGAGCTGCTGCGCCGGTGGCGCGTCCCGGCGCACCGTCTTGCCGAAGAAGGTCTGCGCGGCCGCCTCGATGCCGTACGCGCCCCGGCCGAACGGGACGGTGTTCAGGTAGAAGCCGAGAATGTCCTGCTTGCTGTACTTGTCGTCCAGCTTCCACGCGATCACCGCCTCGCGCAGCTTCCGGGAGTAGGTGACTCCGCGCAGGTCGGCGGCGACCCGGGCGTACTGCTGGGTGATGGTGGAGGCGCCCTGGCGTTGGCCGCCGGTGAGGTTCGACCAGGCGGCCCGGAGCACGCCACTGAAGTCGACGCCCTTGTTGGTCCAGAAGGTGCGGTCCTCGGCGGCCACGATGGCCTGCTTGGCCGAGTCGTTCATCTGCCCGTACGGGACGATGGTGCGGTTCTCCGCGCCGAGCTTGGCCATCGGCGTCTTCCCGTCCGCGTAGTAGACGGTGGTCGACTCCGGCAGTTTCAGGTCGGTGGGGGTGGGCACGCTGTCGAAGTAGTAGCCGCCGGCCAGCAGGCCGGAGCCGGCCAGCAGGGCGACGACGGCCAGCACGACCAGCAGCCGGCGGCGGCGCCGTGGCCGCCCCGGGGTCCGGGCGGCGGCGCCGTTGGCGTTGTCGTTGTCACCGGTTGGCTGCACCCGCACCCGATACCCTCCCACTACTCGGCCGAATCGTGCCCTTGCTCGGCGCCAGGCTAGCGGAGCAGCCCAGACGCCGTGGCCGCCCACCGTCGCCGGCGGTGCCGTCTGCCGGGCCGTCGGGCGCGGCTCCCGCCCTCGTGGGCACCCGGTCGGGCAGCACCGCGCCGGTGGCGAAACGCCGGGGAAACATTGACACCCACGGGTGGACGGGGCACCCTCGGACGAGTTTCGGGAACGCTCCCACGTTGCCGTTCCCCCGTCCGACCAGGAGCGATGATGGCCCTGACACCTCGGCGCCGGCGGGCCGTGACCGGCCTCGCCGCGCTCGCCGCGACCCTCGTGGCGGCCGTGCCCCTGCCGGCCTCGCCGGCCGGCGCGGCCATCCGCGACGGCGTCACCTTCTACACCCCGCGCCCCGACCACGGGGCCGTCACGCAGATCGCCCGGCTGACCGCCACCGGCCACTTCCGGCAGGCGGCCCGGCTGGCCGAGATGGTCCGGACGCCCCAGGCGGTCTGGGTGACCGGCGGCTCCGGCCACGCGCTCACCCAGTCCGTCAAGGCCGAGGTGTCCCGGGCCGCCGGCAAGAAGACGCTGCCGGTCCTGGTCGCCTACAACATCCCGTTCCGCGACTGCTCGCAGTACTCGGCCGGGGGCGCCGCCTCGGTGGCCGACTACCAGGCGTGGATCGACGCCTTCGCCGCCGGCATCGGCAACCGCGAGGCGGCCGTCCTGCTCGAGCCCGACGGCCTCGGCATCATCCCCTGGTACACCACCATCAACGGCGCGCAGGAGTGGTGCCAGCCGGCGGAGGCGGACCCGGCGACCGCCGCCGCCGACCGGTTCGCGATGCTCAACTACGCAGTGGACGCCCTGGCGGCGCTGCCCCGCACCAGCGTCTACCTCGACGGCACGCACAGCGCCTGGCTGGGCGTCGGCGACATCGCCGACCGGCTGGTCAAGGCCGGCGTGGAGCGGGCCGACGGCTTCTTCCTCAACGTCTCCAACTACGAGACCACCGAGCGGCAGCTGAAGTTCGGCACCTGGATCGCCAAGTGCGTGTACTACGGCACCGCCGGCCCGGAGTGGGCGCGCGGACACTTCGACTGGTGCGCCAGCCAGTACTACCCCGCCGACCCGGCCGACTTCAGCACCTGGGGCCGCACCGACGCCTGGTACGCGGAGAACGTGGGCGACGTCCCGGCCGACCGGCTCGCCCACTTCGTGGTCGACACCAGCCGCAACGGGCAGGGGCCCTGGACGCCCCCGGCGGGAGTGACCTGGCCGGACCCGCAGACCTGGTGCAACCCGCCCGACCGGGGGCTGGGCCTGCGTCCGACCACCGCGACCGGCGAGCCGCTGGCCGACGCGTTCCTCTGGGTGAAGACGCCCGGCCAGTCCGACGGGCAGTGCGACCGGGGCACCGGCACCGGGCACGACCCGGCGCGCGGCGGCATCGCCGACCCGGCGGCCGGGGCCTGGTTCCCCGAGCAGGCGCTGGAACTGGTGACGTACGCGAACCCGCCGCTGCGGTGACCGGCACGCCGGGCCGGCCGCGGGTGCGGCCGGCCCGGCGCCGGGCGTCGCTCAGCGCAGCGCCCACCCGATGGCCCGGCCGTTGTGGGTCCGGGCGGTGCGCCGCCGCGCCGGCCAGCGGGCGTTGCCGCCACCCAACGCGGGAGGCAGCCGCCACAGGGCGTGCAGGGTGGTGTCCCCGGGCACCGGGAACGCGTCCCGGTCGGCGTAACCGAGCCGCCGGTACAGGTCGCGGTCGGCCTCGCTGAGCGCCTCGGCGTACGTCGGCAGGTTCAGCGTGTCCATCCAGTGCTGCGCGCCGGTGACCACGGCCAGCGCGCGCTCGCCGGCGTCCGGTCCGGGCGCGGCCAGCAGCGCCAGGTGGTTGTGCGCCTCGGCCGGGCGCCGTCGGGCCAGCGACCGGTCGAGGTGGAGGAACCGGTCCCGGTCGGCACCGCAGGCCGCGGCGAGCCGGGCGGCGTAGCGGGGCGGTGCGGGCAGCGGACGGTAGCGGTGGAACCAAACGGTGGCCGCCGAGCCGTCGCGGAGCAGGAACGCGTCGCCGAAGAGCAGCGCGTGCTCCACCCAGATCCGGGTCACGGCGGCGAGCACCTGCCGGCGGCGTCCCTGGTCGGGGACCAGCCACGCGGCGAGGGCGGTTGCGGAGACGGTGTCGGTGACGAGGTCGACGATCCGGCCGGTGTCGCACCACCGGGCCCGGACCACGGGCAGGTTGACGTTCATGGGTGACTCCTGGTCACGGGAGAGAAGCGGGTACGTCGCGGGTGCCGGCGGGACGGCAGGCGTCCGGGCCGGCGGGCTCCAGGGGCCGTGGGGCTGGCGGGTACGCGCAGCGGCCGACCCGGTCCGCGCCGCCGCCCGCCGGAG
>NZ_KQ058869.1:0-129 GCF_000982955.1 Micromonospora sp. HK10
TGGCCGGCGCTGCTCGTCGCCACCGGGGCGATGACCGTGACGCCCGGCCTGGTGGGGGCAGCCGGCCTGGCGGTGCTGAACGCCGCCGTCGGCGTGGCGGTCCACCAGGCGGTCCGGTGGACCCTGACG
>NZ_KQ058869.1:328-24105 GCF_000982955.1 Micromonospora sp. HK10
CCGAGCCGGGACCGCACAACGCTCGTGAGCGATATGCCTCTGCGGCATAAAGATGCCGCAGAGGCATATCGCTGTCGAGCACCACCGTCGCCTCAGCGGCACGGGCTCGTCGCGAGCGCGTACCCGGGGATGGCACCGGGGTGGAAACGGGCGCGGCGGGTGGTCGCCGGGGCGGCCGGGGCGCGGACCGGGTCAGCCCAGCTTCTTGCGCAGCGTCTCGAACGCCAGGTCCGGCCGCAGCGGCACGCCGAACCGCTCGTCGCCGTACGGGAACGGGCTCAGCTCGCCGGTACGCAGGTAGCCGCGCCGCTCGTACCAGGCGATCAGGTCCTCCCGCTGGACGATCACCGTCATCCGCAGCTCGCCGGCGTGCCACTGCTCGCGGGCGTACCGTTCGGCCTCGGCCAGCAGCTCGCGGCCCAGCCCGCCACCCTGCCGGCCGGGCGAGACGGCGAACATCCCGAAGTACGCGTGGTCGTCGTGGCGTTCCAGCTGGCAGCAGGCGACGATCCCGGTGCCGTCCTCGGCGACCAGGACCACGCCGTCCGGCCGGGTGACCGCCGCGGCCACCATGGCCGCGTCGGTGCGCTGCCCACCGAGCAGGTCCGCCTCGTGGGTCCAGCCGCCGCGGCTCCGCTGCCCCCGGTACGCCGACTCGACCAGGTCGACGAGGGCGTCCACGTCGTCGGGTCCGGCGGTACGGATGCGGGGAGCGGGACTGGTCATGGTGCGTCTCCAGGGTCGCGGCGGCTCGCCGGGTCAGCGTACGCAGCCCGGTCGGCCCGCCGGCTGCCGCCCAGGAAGGTGACGTTGGCCGGCAAGATGACGCCGGCCAGGGAGGTGACGCCGACCGGAAAGGTGACGCCGGCCAGGGGGGTGACGTCGGCCGGGGCCGTGGCGCCGGGCCGTCGGGGGACGGCCCGGCGGGCCGGTCAGCGCCGCTTCTGCTGGCAGGGGACGCAGAAGCGGGCGTGCGGCAGCACCTCCAGCCGCTCGGGCGGGATCGGCGTCGTGCACCCGGCGCACATGCCGTAGCTGCCCTCGGCCATCCGGCGCAGTGCGTCACTGATCTGCGTCACGCTCTGCCGGGTGGCGGCGATCAGCGCGTCGCGGGTGTGCGCCTCGCCGGGGTCGCCGGTGTCCGCGGTGAGTTCGGTCAGGCGCGTGGTCTGCGCCTCGAACTCGCTGGTCAGCGTGGCACGCATCCGGCTGAGCCACTGGTCGTCGACGGTGCCGGGCAGGTTCGTGCTCATGATTGCCTCCGGATAAAGAAAAAGGGCCGAAGCCGGTTGGCTTCGCCCTGGTGGCCGTGCGCGGGATGTACGGATATCCGGCGGGCGGGCCACGGTCGGAGGGAATCGGGCTCGGCAGGCCGGCCAGCGCGATGATGGCCGGTCGGGGCCGGTGGGCAGCCGCCGGCGCCGCCGTGGGAACGGCGGTGCGGAGCGGCTGACCCGACATGGGCCAACCATAGGCGGAGCCGTCCCGGGAACCAAGCGGTTAGCCCGGCCGGGCGAGCCGGCACCGCCCCACCCGGTCAGTCGGCCAGCCAGGCGCGGATCTGCGCACCGTGCTCGTCCAGCCCGGGCGGCGGCAGGTCGTGCCGGGGCGGCGTCGCCGAGAAGCCGATCGGGTGCCGCACCGTCGGCACCCCGCCGACCTCCACCACCGGGTCCAACCCCAGCTGGCGGGCCAGCGCCACGCCACCGTCCAGGCCGTTGATCGGGGAGCACGGCACCCCGGCCGCCCGCAGCTCGCGGAACCACTCGTCGGTGCCCCGCCGGGCGAGTCGGTCCACCAGCAGCGCCCGCAGCGCCGCCCGGTTGGCCGTCCGGTCCTGGTTGCGCCGGAACCGCGGGTCATCGGCCAGCTCCGGCCGCCCGAGAACCCGACAGAGGGTACGGAACTGCCCGTCGTTGCCGGCGATCACCACCAGCTCGCCGTCGGCGGTGGGCAGCGGCTCGTAGGGAAAGATGCTCGGATGGGCGTTGCCGGTCCGGACCGGCACGACCCCGGCGGCGACGTGCGCGCTGGCGTGGTTGACCAGGCCGGACAGCGCCGAGGAGAGCAGGTTCACCTCGACGTGCTGGCCGAGGCCGGTGCGCTCCCGGTGCCGCAGCGCGGCGAGGATGCCGACCGCCGCGTGCAGGCCGGCGATCACGTCGAGGACCGCGACCCCGGCCTTCTGGGGCGGCCCGTCCGGCTCGCCGGTCAGGCTCATCAGCCCGGACGCCGCCTGCGCCATGAGGTCGTACCCGGGCAGGTGGGCGCCGGCCGCCGCGCCGAACCCGCTGATCGAGGCGTAGACCAGCCCGGGGTTGGCGGCGGCGACGCTCGGCTGGTCGAGGCCGAAGCGCCGCAGCGCGCCGGGGCGGAAGTTCTGGATCATGACATCGGCCCGTTCGGCGAGCCGCCGGGCCAGCCGCAGGTCCTCCGGGTCGGTGAGGTCGAGGACCACCGCGCGCTTGTTGCGGTTGACCCCGAGGTAGTAGGTGGCGACGCCGTCGCGGACCGGCGGGGCCCAGCTGCGCGTGTCGTCGCCGCCCGGCCCCTCCACCTTGATCACGTCCGCGCCGAGGTCGGCCAGGAGCATGGTGGCGTACGGGCCGGCGAGAACCCGGGAGAAGTCCGCCACGAGCAGTCCGTGCAGCGGCCCCGTCGAGCCCTCGGCCATCGCCACTCCCCTCCCCCGTCGCCGGCCCACGATGGCACACTCCGCTTCCGGCCGGAAGAACTCGGCGAGAGCCTGGCCGGGGCCGGCCGGGAACCATGGGGGCGGCCCGGACGACTACCCGTACATGGCGTGTGAGCAGTGGCGGGAGATCCTGTCGGCGGAGCTGGACGGCGAGGCGTCCCGGTCGGAGCGCGTGGCCGCCGAGGAGCACCTGGCCGGCTGCGCCGGCTGCCGGGCGTGGTTCGACGCCGCGGCGGCGGTGACCCGGCGGGCGCGGACCCGGGTGGCCCCGCCCGTGCCCGACCTCGTCGACGCGGTGCTCGCCGCCGTGCCGCCGGTCCGGGCCCGGTCCCCGTGGCGGGAGCGGGTGGGGCTCGGGCTGCGCGGCCTGCTCGGGCTGCTGGGCGCCGTGCAGCTGGTGCTCGGCCTGACCCAGATCGGCCGGGACGCGGTCATCGGCCACGGACCCGGCGCCGGCCAGCACCTGTGGCACGAGTCCGCCGCCTGGAACGTCGCCGTCGGGGCCGGTTTCCTGGTCGTCGCGCTGCGCCGCTCCGCCCCGACCGGGCTGCTGCCGATGCTCAGCGCCTTCGTCGCCACCCTGGTGCTGCTCTCGGTGAACGACCTGATCATCGGGCAGGTGGCGGTGGCACGGCTGGTCAGCCACGGCTTCCTGCTCGCGGGGTGGGCGGTGATGGTGCTGCTGGCCCGGCCCGGGTGGCGCCCGGGCGGCACGCCCCCGCAGCGAACCCGCTCGTCCGGGTCCCGCTGGTCGCTACGGCTGGAGGAGCAGCCGGAGCCGGCACCGCTGCGGCTGGTGCCGCCCACGCCGTACTCCGCGCAGGCCCGTCACCGCCGGGCGGCCTGACCCCTGGCGGGGGCCGGACGGGTCAGGAGGTCGGCGGGGTGAGCAGGTAGTCCTCGGCGTCCGGGTCCCAGCGCAGGTCGACCGCCCCGCTGGTCGCGGCGGCCTTGCCGAACTGCAGGAAGCTGCGGTAGCCCAGCCGCCGCTCGCTGAAGTCGGGCCGGGCCCGGCGGAGCTGGTTCTTCAGGCCGGAGAGCGCCACCGCCCCGTCGCCGGCGGCGAGCTCGGTCACCACCGTACGGAGCAGCTCGAACGCGGCCTCCTGCTCGCCGCGCTCGGGCAGCGACACCTCGGGGTCGCCGCTGGCCGGCCCCTCCCCGAGTTCGACGACGTTGTGCCCGGCGAGGTGGCGCAGCAGCTCGCCGAAGGTCCGGAAGCCGTAGTCGGACTCGCTGAAGGTCGGGTCCTTGCGCAGCAGCGTCCGCTTCAACGCGGACGCGGTCACCTGACCGCCGGAGCTGCCCTGCAGGCCGGCCACCGTCTGGGCCACCAGCACGGCGAGGCTGTCGACGTCGCGCGGCGCCTCCTCCTCGACCGCCGGCCCCGGCTCGGGCTGCGGCTCCACCGGCTGCTGCGGCTCGGGGCCGGCCGGTCGGGCAGCCGGGCGGGTGCGTCGGCCGCCCGACGGCGGGATGTCCACGCCCTCCAGCCGGTCGTAGTAAAGGAACTCGTCGCAGGCCGGCGGCAGCAGGGCCGAGGTGGACTTCTCCACGCCGACGCCGATCACCCGCTTGTTGAGCTCCCGCAACTTGTGCACCAGCGGGGTGAAGTCGCTGTCCCCGGTGCAGATCACAAAGGTGGAGAGATAGTCGCGTTCGAAGGCCAGCTCGATGGCGTCCACCACCATCTTGATGTCGGCAGCATTCTTGCGCGACGCGCCCATCCGCTGCGGGATCTCGATCAACTCGACGTGGGAGCGGGTGAGCATCCGCCGGTCCTCGTCGAAGTACGACCAGTCCGCGTACGCCCGGCGCACGATCACCCGGCCGCGCTCGGCCAGCGCGTCGGCGATCGGGCGGAAGTCGAAGGGCCGGCCACCGTGGTGGTCGCGGACGCCGAGCGCCAGGTTCTCGTAGTCGAGGAACAGCGCGATCCGGTCTTCTTGATCCACGCCGCTCAGCCTACGCGGCGCGAGGCCGCGCCGGTTCACGCCTCGACGGTCACCGCGACCGGGCCGACCCGGAGCACGCCGTCGGTGAGCGGCTCACAGCGCACCCCGCCGTGGCCCCGCAGCGCCTTCCACGCACCCGGCCCGACCGCGACATCCATCCAGGCGCACGGGCGCGCCGGCCGGTGCACCCGCAGCCGGACCGGACCCTGCCCGCTGTCCAGCACGAGCACCCGGCCCACCAGCTCGTCCACGGCCACCCCGGTGGTGAGCACGTTGCGCCGCACCTGGGTGAGGTCGGCCCCGGCGGGCAGGTGTTCCTGACCGATCACGGTCACGCTCGCCTGCCGGTGGGCCGGCCGGCCGAAGTACCGGTCGCCGACGATGCCGAGACCCGCCCGGATCCGTACCTCGTCGACGAGTTCGCCGGGCGGTGCCGGCGCCGGACCGTCCGCCGGTCGGCCCACGTAGCGGTGCACCGGCGAGGCGAGCAGCTGAACGATCCGTGGCATGCGCCGATTCTAGGAACGCTCGTGGTGCTCGCCGGTCCCGACGGCAACGAGTTCCGCGTGTTGCCGCCCCGGTGGTGCGGCCCGCCGCCCGGCCCGGCTGGGTAGCCTGTTGCCATGATCTTCATCACTGCCAAGTTCCGGGTCCGGCCCGAGCACGCCGACCGCTGGCCGCAGATCGCCGCCGACTTCACCGCGGCCACCCGGGCCGAGCCGGGCTGCCTGTGGTTCGACTGGTCCCGCAGCCTCGACGACCCGACCGAGTACGTGCTGGTGGAGGCGTTCCGGGACGACGAGGCCGGTGCCGCGCACGTGCAGTCGGCGCACTTCCGCCAGGCGCAGCGCACCCTCCCGCCGCACCTGGCCGAGACGCCGCGGATCGTCAACGTGTCGGTGCCGCAGCAGGACTGGTCGCGGCTCGGCGAGATGGCGGTGCCGGCGGAGAACTGACGGTCAACCGGCGGCGTACACCAGGTCCATCGTGTCGGTGCGGCCCGACCAGCGCAGGACGAGGCGCCAGCAGCCCGCCCGCGGCAGGTCGACGATGGACGGGCCGGGACCGCCCGCGACCTTCCGGACCACCGTGGTGTCGGTGCCGGCGAGCGTGGCGGTGATCTCCAGGTCGGCCGGCGCGGTGCCGGCGTCCGGCGTGGCGGCCGGGCTGGCCACCCAAAGGATCTTGTTGCTCGACCCCTCGCCCCGGTTGGCGGTCAGCGGGTGCCCGAACAGGGCCGCCACGATGTCCCCCCGGTCGCCCAGCACGTGCGCGATCAGGGCGTCCCCGCTGAACCCGGCCCGCGCCCACTCGGGCAGCGGCGCCACCACGACCCGGTCGGCGCACCGGGTCGGGACCGCCGCCGCGCTGGCGCCGGTCGGACCGGCCTCCGGCGCCGCCGCGCCGCTGCCGCCGGTCGGGCCGGCCTCCGGCGCCGCCGGCGGGCCGGCGGTGGTGCAGCCCGCCAGCAGCAGCACCGACGCCACGCACAGCTTGCCCCGAGCACCCATCACGCGCCTCCGTTCCCGGCGCGGGTTCGCGCCCCTGCCAACGGGACACCGCCCGCCCCGGCCGGGTTCCCCCGGGAGCTAGCCGAGCGACTCGGCGATCCTGACGGCCTCCTGCGGGGCGAGGTCCCCCTCCAGCCGGTAGCTGACCCCGTCCCGCTCCCAGATCAGGGTCTTCGCCGCCAGCCGGGCGGTCTCCACCCGGACCTCGCCGGCGCGGTCCACGTAGGCCACCGGGTGCGGACCGGCGACCCACACGGCGAAGCCGCCGGCCACCTGGGTCCACTCCACGCCCGGCCCGCTGGCCTGTTTCTGGAAGACCACGTCGAGCCGGCCGTCGAAGGTGTCCAGGCGCAGCGCGCCGCCCCGGTAGAGCAGGGTGGCCACCCGGTAGCGGCCGTCGGCGTCGGGGTCGGCGACGAGCACCCGGTCGGGCGGGCCGAGCGCCGCCGGCACGCGGATCGGGAACCGTACCAGCCGCCGTGCCTCGTCGAGCGCGACGGCCCGCTGCGACGGCAGCGGGGCCGGCGTGCCGCTGGGCGACACCGGCACGGGTGCCGTGCCGATGGCGATGCCGGAGAAGCGCAGCAGGCCGGTCACCGCGTCGGCGACCGCGGCCCGCGCCGGTGGCAGCGCGCCGACCAGCAGGGCGGCGACCACCGCGGCCAGCCACCGGCGCCAGCGGCGGCGTCGGGTCACCGGCTCGGCCAGCCGGGCCCGGACCCGGGCGGCCAGCTCGGGCGGCTCGGGCGTCTCCAGCCAGGCGGCCAGCTCGCGCAGTTCGCGATCGAGGTCAGCCATGCCGCACCACCTCGTGGTCGAGCAGGCCGCGCAGCTTCACCAGCGCCCGGGAGGTCCGCGACTTCACGGTGCCCCGTGGCCAGCCCAGCATGGTCACCGTCTCGTCCTCGCTGAGGTCGAGGAAGAAGCGGCAGACGATCACCTCACGGTCCTTCACCGGCAGCCGGCGCAGGGCCCGGACCAGCGCCTCGCGCCGCTCCGCGGCCAGCACCGCGCCGACCGCCCCGTCCTCGCCGGCCACCGGTTCCGGGTACGCGGCCGCGGCCCGCAGCGCCAGCCCGTCCCGCCGGTTGCGGGAGCGGTGCAGGTTGCGGGTCTCGTTGGCCACGATGGCGAGCAGCCAGGACCGGAACGACGACTGGCCCCGGTAGCGGGACAGGTTGCGATAGCCCTTCACGAACGCCTCCTGGGTGACGTCCTCGGCGTCCGGGCCCGCGCCGAGCAGCACCGCCGTCCGGTACGCGGACGCGGTGTGCCGGGCGACCAGGAGTTCGTACGCCTCCAGGTCACCGTCCCGGGCACGGGTGACAAGTTCCTCGTCGTCCAGGGGATCCTCCGCTCCGCTCCCCCACATGACACCGCTCGGGCCGCGCCGGTTCCACCCCGCACGGTGGGAACCTGGTAGGGCGTGGCGGTGTCATCCCGGCATGACCGCCATCCCGCTCCCGCGCCGCACCGTCCTCACCATGATCGCCGGCGCCGGCGTGGCCACGCTGGCCGGCTGCCGCCCCACCCGGGCCTCGACGCCCGCCCTGGCGCTGCCCGACGCGCTCCTGGTCGACCTCGACGGCGGGGTCGGCGTGCTGCGGGGCGCGACGCGGCGGACGTTCGCCCGGGCGGTCGCCAGCGCCGACGGCCAGACCGTCTACGTCACCGCGCCGGCCGGCGCCGACACCGCCTTCTGGGCGGTTTATCCGGGTCGGGGCGACGCCTCGTCGCGGGTTGTCCTGCCGGGGCGGTGGGTGCCGCAGGTCGTCTCGGCCGGCGGCACGATGGTCGCGCTCACGCCCGAGCCGCGGGCCGTCACCGACGGACCGCCCGGCGGGCGGGCGGCGACCTCGGTGCTGGTCGCCGACGCCGGCGGGGTGCGCTACCGGCTGGAGTTGCGGGGCAACCTGGTGCCGGAGACGTTCACCGCGGACCTCGGCGGGCTCTTCGTCCTCGACTGGCTGCCCGCGGCGGCCCCGGACCGGTACCGGGTCCGCCTCGTCGACCTGGCCAGCCGGACGGTCGGCCCGCTGCTGACCCGCGACAAGTCGCCCGTCCCGACCGGGGCGGAGGAGGAGATGCGCGGCGACGGCCGGCAGGCGGTGCTCGCCCCGGACCGGGCGCTGCTCTACACGCTCTACACCCACCAGCCCGGCCACCAGCACACCCGGGACCTGGTCAGCGGCCGTCCGGGCAACGCGCACGCGTTCGTCCACACGCTGCACCTCGAGCAGCGCTGGGCGTACTGCGTGGACCTGCCGCACCCGTTCGGCGAGTCCCCGGCGGCCGGTCACGCCATGGCGATCACTCCCGACGGGGGGCGGCTCTTCGTCGCGGACGTCACCTCGGGCACCGTCGCGGAGATCTCCACCGAGGCGCTGGCCGTCACCCGGACGGGGCGGGTGGCCCCCGCCGGCGGCAGCGCGTACGCGGCCACCGACGGCCACGCGCTGTTCGTCGGCGCCGGCACGACGGTACGCGCGATCGACCTCGCCAGGCTCGACAGCACGGCGGAGTGGACGGTCCACGACCCGGTCGCCGGCCTGGTGGCCGCCCCCGGCGGCAGCCGCCTCTACGTCGGCCAGCGCGCCGCGGTGAGCTGGCACGACCCGGTCACCGGCCGGGTGCTCGGCCGGGTCCCGGCCCCCGGCCTGGTGGCGGTACGCGGACCGGCCGCGGCGGAATGACCGGCCACCGGGCCGGCGACGCTCGGTGACCGGCCAGCGGGCCGCCGTCGCTCAGCGGGCGGGCACCGGGCCACCGGCGCTCAGTGACCGGCCACCGGGCCGGCGGCGCTCAGTGGGCGGCCACGGCGACCGCGGCCGGCTCGACGTCGGCCAGCCGGGCGGAGCCGACGACGGTGAGCAGCACGAGCAGCGCGGCGACCATCCCGCCGGCCACCACGGTGGCCATCGCGAGGCTGCCGGTGCCGAGCACCCCGACCAGGGGCGCGGCCACCGCGCCGACGCCGAACTGCACCGCGCCGAGCAGCGCCGCCGCGGTGCCGGCCGCCTCCCCGTGCCGGGACAGCGCCAGGGCGGGCGCGTTCGGCAGGGCCAGGCCGGCGGCGGCGAGCACCACCCAGAGCGAGGCGAGGATGGTGGGCAGGCCGCCGAGGCCGGTGGCGGCGAACCCGAGCAGCACCAGGCCGGCCGCGGCGCCGACCGTGAGGGCGGCGACCAGGATCCGTTGCGGCGAGTACCGGCGCAGCAGCCGCACGTTGACCTGGGTGGCGGTGATCAGCCCGACGGCACCGGCGCCGAAGGCCAGGCCGAACTCCTGCTCGTCGAGCCCGTACCGCTGCTGGAAGACGAACGACGAGCCGGCCACGTACGCGAAGAGCGCGGCCATCGCCAGGCCGGTGACCAGGACCAGGCCGACGAAGGTCCGGTCGCGCAGCAGCGCCCGGTAGTCCCGGACGGTGGCGGCCACGCCGCCGCGCCGGCGCCGCTCCACCGGCAGGCTCTCGGGCAGCCCGACCACGGCGACCGTGGCCAGCAGCACGCCGAAGACCGCCAGCGCGGCGAACACGCCCCGCCAGTCCGACCAGCGCAGCAGGCCGCTGCCCAGGGTCGGGGCGAGGATCGGCGCCGCCCCCATCACCAGCATCAGCCGGGAGAAGAGCTTGGCGAAGGCGGCGCCGCTGAACAGGTCACGTACGACGGCCGTGGCCACCACGGCGGCGGCCGCGACGCCGAGCCCCTGCAACACCCGCAGCACGCCGATCACCGCGATGTTCGGGGCCAGCACGCACAACACCGAGGCGAGGATGTGCAGGGCGATCCCGGCGAGCAGCGGCGTCCGCCGGCCGACCGCGTCGGAGAGGGGGCCGATCAGCAACTGGCCGAGCGCGAGGCCGGCCAGGGTGCCGGTCAGGGTCAACTGCACGGCCGCCGAGGTGGTGTGCAGGTCGGTGGTGATGGCCGGCAGCGCGGGCAGGTACATGTCGATGGTCAGCGGACCGATGGCGATCAGCGAGCCGAGCACCAGCACGAGTCGCAGCCGCTGCCCCCGGCCCATCAGGTCGCCGGGGGTCACGATCGGGTCGGCGACGGCGGTCACGGCGGCGTCCGTACGGGCGGGAAGATCTGCAACTCTCACACCTGGCAGCAAATCACCGACGGGCGACATGATTCCCGGCGGTGGAGAAGGGTGCCTCAGCTCACAGGCGGCGCGGGAGCGGCCACCCGGTTGACCGCGAGTTTGGATGGTACGTAAACTAATTCAGATCGATAAATGCGTCCCGGGCCGCTCCCGTGGTGCCCCCCTCGCTCCGGCGTCCGTTCCGCAGCCGTCGGCGACGCCCCGGGCCACCGACTCCCGGGAGGTCGTCCCATGCTCAGACGGAGCATCACCCTCGCCGCCACGGGCGCCGTCGCGGTCGCGGCCTGCGCCGTCGCGGCCCTGCCCGCGTCCGCCGCCAGCGGCTGCCGGGTCACCTACACCCTCACCAACCAGTGGCCGGGCGGGTTCGGCGCCGACCTCACCATCACCAACCTCGGCGACCCGCTGAACGGTTGGACCCTCACCTGGTCCTACGGCGCCGGGCAGCAGGTCACCCAGTCCTGGAACGCCACCGTCACGCAGAACGGGGCGCAGGTCACCGCCCGCAACGCGAGCTGGAACGGCGCCCTGGCCAGCAACGCGAGCACCTCGTTCGGCCTCAACGGCTCGGTCACCGGCAGCAACCCGGCGCCGGCGAGCTTCGCGCTCAACGGCACCGCCTGCACCGGGTCCGGTCCGACCGGCACACCGACGCCGAGCCGGAGCGCGACACCGACACCGACGCCGAGCCGCAGCGCGACACCGACGCCGACGCCGACCTCGGGCACCGGGGTGCCGGCGGACGCGGCGTGGGTCGCCAGCGGGCAGTGGGACTCGTGGACGAACAACGGCTACACGCTGAACAACGACGTCTGGGGCGCCGGCGCCGGGCCGCAGACGATCTGGGCGCGCAGCGGCACCAACTGGGGCGTGATCGCGAACCACCCGCGCACCAGCGGCGTCAAGGCGTACCCGCACACCGGTCGCGCGCTCAACCGCACGCTCAGCTCGCTGACCTCACTCACCAGCTCGTTCAACGTCTCCGTGCCGGGCACCGGCGACTACGCGACCGCGTACGACATCTGGGCGAACAACAACGCGTACGAGGTGATGATCTGGGCCAACCAGAGCGGCGCGGTCGGCCCGATCGCCGGCTCGTACGACGGCAACGGCGCGGTCCCGGACGCGCGCAACGTCAGCGTCGGTGGGCACACCTGGAACGTCTACCGGGGCTCCAACGGCAGCAACGCGGTCTTCTCGTTCGTGCGGACCAGCGGCACCAACGCGGGCACCGTCGACGTGCTGGCCGTCCTGCGCTGGCTGCGCACCCAGGGCTGGTGGGGCGACGTCACCATCGGCGAGGCCCAGTTCGGCTTCGAGCTGACCGGTACCGCCGGCCAGGCCGCCTTCGTCTGCTCCAGCTTCTCCCTCGGCTACGCCTGACCGGCCGGCGAACCGTCCACGAACCCGCACCGAAATCTTCGGATGATCTACGGCTGGTAGAACTTGCATCGGCCGCACGGCAGCCTGGGCCGGCGCGGTCCCGTCGACCACCCGGCCGCCGTCGCGGCCGACCAGCAGCCAGCTGGGGTACGCCGGAGCAGACCTGCCCAGACCGCAGGAGTGTCGGAAGGTATGGACGCAAGCGCAGACAGCCCGTGGGCGGTGACCGGCCTGGACCCGCTGGCCGGGCGGGTGTTCGAGCACCTGGTGGCGGTGCCGTCGGCCGCCGTCGCCGAGGTGGCGGCGGCGGTCGGGGTGCCGCCGGAGGAGGCGGAGCGGGCGCTGCGTTACCTCGCGGACTCCGCGCTGGCGTTGCGGGTCGACGGCCCGGCAGCGCGCTGGGCCGCCGGCCCGCCCCGGTCGTCGCTCGGCGCCCTGCTGGCCCGGCGGCGAGCCGAACTGGCCCGCGTCGAAGGGCTCGTGGAGCGGCTGTACGAGGTGTACGAGGCGGTGTCCGGGCCGCGCGCCGCCCAGGTGGTGGAGGTGCTGGACCGCGCCGAGGAGGTGCCGGTCCGCTACGGCCAGCTGCTCAAGGGGACCTCGGTCGAGGTGCTGCACCTGGCCAAGCCGCCGTACGTGACCGGCCCGCGGGCGGCCACCGGCGAGTTGGGCGTGGCGCCCGGGGTGCGGATGCGATCGGTGTACGAGACCGAGGGCTTCACCGACGCGGTGTCCCTGCGGACCGCGCTGCGCGGCACCGGCCAGGGCGGGCAACTGCGGCTGGCGTCGCGGCTGCCGGTGAAGCTGGCGGTGTTCGACCGCGCGGCGGCGCTGCTGCCGGTCCGCGCCGACCGCCCCGCGGCGGGCTCGCTGGTGGTCCACTCGCCCGCGCTGGTGGGGGCGCTCGTAGCGCTCTTCGAGAGCGTGTGGGAGCGCGCCGAGCCGGTGTCGCTGGTCAGCCGGCACGACGGTCCCGCCCCGAGGGGCACGGGGCCGGACCGGCGGACCCGGGAGATCCTGCACATGATGGCCACCGGGATGAAGGACGAGACGATCGCCCGCGTGCTCAAGGTGAGCCGCCGTACCGTGCAGAAGCACGTCAGCGACGCGGGCGCCCTGCTGGGCGCGCGGACCCGGTTCCAGATCGCGCTGCTCGCGGCGGAGCGGGGGTGGCTGCGGGAGCAGACCTGACCCGCCGGCCGGGACCGGCGACCGGCGCCGTGCGCGGATCGTTGAACCGGTGCCCGGTCCCGCCGGGTCACCACGAGGGAGGTACCGGTGCCCGACTACCCGAAGGCGATCGTGCCGGTCGACCACGTCGAGCCGGTGCCCCGCCGGGTCCGCGCGTTCGTCGGCGGCGAACCGGTGCTGGACACCACGCGCGCCCGGTACGTCTGGGAGTGGCCGTTCTACCCGCAGTACTACGTGCCGGCCGCCGATGTCCGCCGCGACCTGCTGGTGGACGAGGGCCGTGCGGAGGACACCCGGCGCGGCACGGCCCGGCTGCACGGGCTGACCGCCGGCGACACCACCCGGGCGGGCTGCGCCCGCTGGTACGGGCCGGACGCGGCACCGGACCTGGTGGACACCGTCCGGTTCGACTGGGCCGCCGCGGACGCCTGGTTCGGGCTGCCCACCCGCTACTACCTCAACCGCACCGACCTGCGCGCCGGGCTCCTCGTCGCCTCGCAGACCCGGACCTCCTGCCCGTACAAGGGCCGCACCAGCGCCTGGTGGTCGGTCCGGCTCGGCGCCACCGTCCACCCGGACCTGGCCTGGTCGTACGGGTTCCCGACGGCGGCGCTGCTGCCGATCGCCGGGCTGGTCGCGTTCTACAACGAGAAGGTCGACCTGATCGTCGACGGGGAGCGACTGGACCGGCCCCGGACGCACTTCTCCTGACCCGGGCGCGGCACGCCCCCCACGCCGGGCCGGGCGCGCCTAGGGTGAGGCGCACGTTCGTGGCCGCGGCCGCCCGGCCGACGAGGTCGCGGATCCGAGGACGGAGGACCAGCGTGACCACCACCGATTGGACCACCGGCGCCGCCGGCACCGGCCGGTACGCCGAGGTCAACGGCATCAACCTCTACGTCGAGGCGCACGGCGCCGGGCGACCGTTGATCCTGCTGCACGGCGGGCTCGGCTCCGGCGAGATGTTCGGCCCGGTGCTGCCGGCGCTCGCCGCCCGCCACCAGGTGATCGCCGTCGACCTGCAGGGGCACGGCCGCACCGCGGACATCGACCGGCCGCTCGACCTGGCGTTCATGGCCGACGACATCGCGGCGCTCATCGACCACCTCGGTCTGGACCGGCCCGACCTGGTCGGTTACTCGCTCGGCGGGGGCGTCGCCCTGCACACGGCCGTGCGGCACCCCGCCCGGATCGGGCGGCTGGTCACCGCCTCGGCGCACATCCGCTCCGACGCGATCTATCCGGAGATGCGGGCGCAGCAGGGCCAGGTGACCGGGGCCGCCGCGGAGTTCATGAAGGACACCCCGATGTACCAGCTCTACCAGCGGGTGGCGCCACGCCCGGAGGACTTCCCCCGGCTGCTGGACAAGATCGGCGAGCTGATGGCGAAGGACTTCGACCTCACCGACGCGGTGCGCGGCCTCCGGGTGCCCACGATGATCGTCGCCGGTGACGCGGACATGGCGCCGCCGAGCCACTACGTCGAGGTGTTCAAGCTGCTCGACGGCGGTCTGCGCGACGGCGGCTGGATGGGCGAGGGCCGACCGAAGGGCGGGCACGCGCTGGCGATCCTGCCCGGGCTCACCCACTACAGCGTCTTCAGCTCGCCGCTGTTCGCCGCCGTCGTCCTCGACTTCCTCGACGACCGGTCGAACTGACCGCGACCCGGTCCGGGTGGCCTGCTCAGTCCTCGACCTCCGGGCCGAGCAGCCGGATCTCCTCGATGTCGACGGCCGCCTGGAGCTGCCGGAGCACCGCGTCATCGATCTGGTTGGTGTCCCGCAGCCGGGTGACCTCGCGTCGTTTGCGGTCCAGCGCCGCCAGCCGCAGCTGCCGGCCGATCTCCCGCTCCTGCTCGTCCTGCTCGCCGCGGGTGGCGCGGACGTCCTCCAGGTGGTCCTGGTAGTCGGCGCGGAGCCGGTCGACTGCGTCCGCCGAGGCGCCCACGTCGGTGGCGATCTCCGGCAGCGCCTCCAGGGCGGCCTCGGTGGCCCGGATCCGGGCCAGCCGCACCTCGTCGTCGCGTTCCCGGTCCCCCATCAGCCGGGCCCAGCGGACCACCGCCGGCAGGGTGGTGCCCTGCACCAGCATGATCAGCACGATCACCACGACGGTGATGAAGATGATCAGGTCCCGCTCCTCCACCGGGCTGCCGTCGTGCGTGGTCACCGGGACGGCGAACGCGGCGGCCAGGGAGACCGCGCCGCGGAAGCCGGCCCAGCCGGCGGCCGTACGCGTCCGCGCGTCGAAGCGGCGGGCCTGGCGGGATTCCCGCCGGTCGATGCTTTGCAGCGCGGAGACGAAGAGGTGCACCCAGGCCATCCGGACCGCCACCACGACCAGGACGATCAGCACCGCGATGCCGAGCGCCTCGGTCGGCGAGTGGCTGGTGATGCTGCGCAACGAGCGGGGCACCTGCATGCCGAGCAGCACGAAGAGACTTCCGTTGATCATGAAGGTGGAGAGGTCCCAGAAGGCGTACGCGGTGACCCGGGAGCGGGCCCGGATCACCCGGGGCCCGGCGTAGGAGAGCAGCAGGCCGGCGACGACGACGGCGAGGACACCGCTGGCGTGCACCGCGTCGGCCAGCAGGAAGGCGACGAACGGGGTGAGGATGCTCAGCCCGCCCTCACGCAGCGCGTCGTCGACGTGCCGGCGGATCTGCACGACCACGCCGCCGACGAGCAGCCCGGCCGCGATGCCGGCGGCCGCCTTGCCGACGAACTGCCCGCCCAGGGCCAGCGCCCCCGGGACGGTCCCGCCGATGATCACTCCGACGGTCACCGAGAAGAGCACCAGCGCCGTACCGTCGTTGATCAGGCTCTCCGCGCGCAGCGTGGTGAGGATGCCGCGGGGCATCCGCTTGGCCAGGCCGGCGACGGCGGCGGCGTCGGTCGGCGCGAGGACCGCGCCCAGCACCCAGGCCGCCGCGGGGGCGACGCCGAGCGCCTGGGCGACGTACGCGACCGCGACCGTCGTGATGATCACCAGGGCGACCGCGAGCATGGCGATGACCGCGAGGTTGGCCCGGATCTCGCGCAGGCTGACGACCAGGCTCTCCCGGTAGAGGATGGCCGGGAGGAACAGGACCAGCACCAGCTCCGGCGGGAGGATCACGTTGTCGAACGGCGGCAGCAGGCCGAGCAGGGCGCCCATGGCGATGAGCAACACGGGCGGGGCCACGCTGTACCGGCCGCCGAGGGTGGTGCCGACGAGCACGGTGGCGCCCAGCACCGTGATCAGCACGAGTGCTTCCACCGCGTACCCCCGTCAGCCCGCCGCCCGGCTTTACGGTGCCGCACCGGGTCGGGCCGGCGGGGCGGAACGCGGGAATCGCTACTCGAACCGGCTGGTGTCCCCGGCGCCGCGACGCAGGATCTCCGGCTCGGGACCGGAGAGGTCGACCACCGTGGTCGGCTCCAGGCCGCAGTCGCCGGCGTCGAGCACCGCGTCGAGCTGGTGGTCGAGCCGTTCCTTGATCTCCCAGCCCTGGGTCATCGGCTCCTCGTCGCCGGGGAGCAGCAGGGTGCTGGAGAGCAGCGGCTCGCCCAGCTCGGCGAGCAACGCCTGGGTGACGGTGTGCCTGGGCACCCGCACCCCGACGACGCGCCGGCGCGGGTCCTGCAACCGGCGGGGCACCTCGGCGGTGGCCGGCAGGATGAAGGTGTAGCTGCCCGGGATGCAGGCCTTGACCAGCCGGAAGACCGAGTTGTTGACCTTCACGAACTGGCCGAGCTGGGCGAAGTCCGCACAGACCAGGGTGAACGGGTGCCGGTCGTCGAGCTTGCGCAGGTCGCGGATCCGCTCCACGCCCGCCCGGTTGCCGAGCCGGCAGCCGAGCGCGTAGCAGGAGTCCGTCGGGTAGGCGATCAGGCCGTCGTCGCGCAGCAGGTCGACGATCTGCCGGAGCACCCGGGGCTGCGGATTGTCCGGGTGCAGGTCGTAGTACCTCGCCACGCCGCCAGCCTATGCCCGGCCGGCTGATCGGCAAAAAGTCGCCGCGACCAGGTTTGCCGCGCCGGCGGATCGGAAAAGGTGGGGGCCGCTCGAAGAGGGGGGACCACTGATGTCCGAAGCCAGCACAGACCGCGCCGACCGGCCGGCCGAGGTGACCGACCCGCTGCTGTGGAGCCTGGCCGCCGCGGTGGCCGACGCCCACCAGCCCGACGAGGAGCGGATCTGCGTCAGCCCGAGCTGCGTCGGCGCGAGCTGGCCCTGCGCCGCCTGGAACAGCGCCCAGGAGGGGCTGCGGGCCGCCCGGGCGCCCCGGGCCGCGGGCCCGGTGGAGACCGCCGGCGTGCGCCGCGACGACCCGCTCCCCGGGTGGTCCACCGGCCCGGCATCGACCGTACCGGCGCAACAGCTCGCCACGGCCGCCGCCTGAGCGGGTCCGGGCGGCGGCCCGCCCGCGGACCACGCCGCCGTCGACCCGGCGCGGCCAGGGGAAACGGCCACGGTCGACAGGTGCCGGCCGTACCGTCTGGGTATGGCCGAGCGGGGAACCCGACCTTCCGTCACACCCGTCCCCGCGGTCCTCACCGTGGGCGTCGAGGAAGAGTTCCTGCTGCTCGACCCGGTGACCGGGGAGAGCCTGCCGGTCGCCGACCGGGTGCTCGGCGCGCTCTCCGGACACAGCCGGCGGCAGAGCCGGCCGGAGTTCCGGCACAGCATGGTGGAGATGGTGACGCCGGTCTGCACCGACCTGGTACGGCTGCGCGCGGAGCTGCTGGCGCTGCGCCGCTCGGCGGCCGAGGCGGCCACCGCGGCCGGGGCGCGGCTGGTCGCGGTCGCCGCCACGCCGGTCTGCGAGCCGCACCGCACCGTGCCGGACAAGGACCGGTACCGGGCCATGTCGCGCCGGTACGGTCCGGTGGCGCACGACCCGGCGGTCTGCGGCTGTCACGTGCACGTCGGCGTGCCGGACCGGGAGCTGGCCGTCCAGGTCTGCAACCGGCTACGGCCCTGGCTGCCGGTGGTGCAGGCGCTCAGCACCAACTCCCCGCTGCACGACGGGCACGACACCGGGCACGCGAGCTGGCGCTCCATGCAGTTCGACCGGTGGCCGAGCGTGGGCCCGAGCCCGTACTTCGTCGACGCCGCCGACTACGACCGCACCGTCGCGGACCTGATCGCCGCGGGCGTCATGCTCGACGCCGCGATGGTGTACTGGTACGCCCGGCCGTCGACCGCGTACCCGACGGTGGAGGTGCGGGTGGGCGACGTCTGCCCCACCGTGGACGACACGGTGCTGGTGGCGGGGCTGATCCGGGCCCTGGTCGCCACCCTGGTCGACGAGGTGCACGCCGGCCGGCCGGCCCCCCGGGTCCGCAACTGCCTGCTGGCCGCCGCGCACTGGCGGGCCGCGCACGACGGGGTGGACGGTGAGCTGATCGACCTGGCCCGCGGGGGCACCCGGCCCGCCTGGGAGCTGGTCGAGGAGCTGTACGCGGTGGTCACCCCGGCGCTGCTCCGGCACGGCGACCTGGAGACCGTGCGCGGCCAGCTCGACCGGCTGCGCCACGAGGGCACCGGGGCGACCCGCCAGCGCCGGGCCATGGCCGCCAGCGGCGGCGACGTGCGGGCGGTGCTGGATCGGCTGGCCGCCGACACCGTCCGCGGCTGACCGCCCTGGGCGGCGCTCAGACCGGCGGGTTGGCCGGGGGCCCCGCAGACCGGCGGGGAGGCCGGGCGGGCAGACCGGTGGGGAGGGCGGGCGGTCAGACCGGCGGGATGCCGGAGCGGCCGAGGTCGGCCATGTCCGGCTCGGCGCGCCGCGGCACCTCGGCCGAGGCGGGCGCGTGCGGCGGGTGGGTCGCCTCGGTCAGGTCCTCCACGGCGGCCCCGCCCAGCTCGCGCATCATGTCCGCGACCACGCCGAGCACGGCGGACTTGTCGCCGAACTGCCGGCCCTGGGCGAGGAGCTGGCCGTCGTCGGTCAGGACGGCGAACGCGTACCGGCCGTCGGCCGGGCTGTCGATGACGAACTTCACCGGGTGCCTTTACCCCCGGGCGGGCGCGCCACGCCACCGGCCGGTCAGCCGATCCGGTGGGTCTGCAACCACAGCTCCAGCAGCCCCAACTGCCAGAGCTTGTTGCTACCGGCGGCGGCCTGCGCCCGGTCCGGGTCGGCCAGCAGCGCCTCGACGTACGCCCGGCGGAACAGGCCCCGGTCCCGCGCGGCCGGCGCGGCGAGTGCCTCGGTGACCAGGTCCCGCACCGGCCCGTCGACGTTGCGCAGGGCGGGCACCGGAAAGTAGCCCTTGGGCCGGTCCACCACCTCGGCGGGCAGCACCGTGCGGGCCACCCGCTTGAGCACGCCCTTGCCGCCCTCGGCGGTCTTGTGCGCGGGCGGGCAGGCCGCCGCGAGCGCGACCAGGTCCTGGTCGAGGAAGGGGGTACGCACCTCCAGCCCCCAGGCCATGCTCATGCTGTCGACCCGCTTGACCGGGTCGTCGGGGAGCATGAGGTGGGTGTCCAGGCGCAGCACGGCGTCGAGCGCGGTGTCGGCACCGGGCGCCGCCAGGTGCGCCTCGACCAGCTCGCGGCTGGCGTCGCGTGGGCAGGCGTACGCCGGGTCGACGACCTCGGCCATCTCGGCGTGCGCCCGGTCGAAGAAGGCGCCGGCGAAGGCCTCGGCCAGCTCGTGGCGGGGCACGTCGGCCAGCGGCTGGTGGTACCCGTAGCCGGCGAAGACCTCGTCGGCGCCCTGCCCGGACTGGGCGACCTTGACGTGCCGGGCCACCTGCTCGGAGAGCAGGTGGAAGGCGACCACGTCGTGGCTGCCCATCGGCTCGGTCATCGCCGCCACGGCCCGGCGCACCGCCGGGACCAGGTCCCCGTCGCCGAGGTGGATGCGGTGGTGGTCGGTGTCGAAGGTGGTGGCCACCAGGTCGGAGTAGTGGAACTCGTCGCCGGCCTCGCCGTCGCGGCCGCTGAAGCCGATGCTGAAGGTCTGCAGGTGGTGCTGCGCCGCCTCGGCGAGCAGCGCCACGATCATGCTGGAGTCCAGGCCGCCGGAGAGGAGCACCCCGACGGGTACGTCGGCGACGAGGCGCCGCCGGACGGCGGTGCGCAGCGCGTCGCCGACCGCCTCCTGCCAGTCGCCCGCGTCCAGGCCGGTGCGCGCCGGGTCCCGGACGTAGTCGGGACGCCAGTAGACCCGCTCCCGGCTGCGCCCGTCGGCGTCCACCACCCGCAGGGTGGCCGGCGGCAGCTTGCGGATCCCGCGCAGGATCGTGCGGGGTGCGGGCACGATCGAGTGCCAGGACAGGTAGTGGTGCAGCGCCACCGGGTCGATGTCGGTGTCCACCTCACCGGCGTGCAGCAGCGCCGGCAGGGTGGAGGCGAAGCGCAGCCGGCCGGGTCGCTCCGCCAGGTAGAGGGGTTTGATGCCGAGCCGGTCGCGGGCCAGCACGAGCTGCCTCCGGCGGTGGTCCACGAGGGCGATGGCGAACATCCCGACCAGGTGCTCGACGAACCGCTCCCCCCATTCGGCGTACGCGACCAGGATGACCTCGGTGTCGCCGGTGGAGCGGAACCGGTGCCCGGCGGCGGCCAGTTCGGCCCGCAGCTGCGGATAGTTGTAGATGCAGCCGTTGAAGACGAGGCTCAGCCCGAGGTCCTCGCGGGTCATCGGCTGCGCCGCCGCGTCGGACAGGTCGATGACGGTCAGCCGGCGGTGGCCCAGCGTCACCCAGCCCGCCCGGTGCAGGCCCTCGCCGTCGGGGCCGCGCGGGCGCAGGGCCGCGCTCATCCGGGTGACGGCGTCCGCGTCCGGCTCGGCGCCGTCGAACCGGGCTTCCCCGCTGATCCCGCACACGGTCAGCCGGGCCGGGACGTGCGACCAGCGCGGACCATCACAGCACCACCCCTGTCTCTCGACCCGCCGGTTGGCGCGCCGGCGCCCGGTACTACCCGGTGCCTTCCGGTGGAAACGCGCGAAGCTGCTGCTCAGCGGGGGGTGGGCTCGGCGCGGGGCCGGGCCGCCGGGGGTGGCCTTCCGGGCGGCGGTGGCGGGGCCGCCGGAGCAACAAGCCATTGACGATGACGAAACCCGAATCTAACGTCGCTGTGCAAGAGAGCGCTCTCAGAGTCGTCCCACCCCGATCCCTCCACGTAAGGGGACTCCCATGACACTTCCCCTCCGGGGCCGCTCCCCCGGCGCCCCGGCGCACCCGGCACGACGCTTCCCGGGCACCCGACGCGTCCTGGCCCTGGCCACCGCGTCGGTGCTGGCCGCCGGCCTGCTCGGTGCCGTCCTGGCCCGGGGCGGCACCGCCGCGGCCGGCACCGTCGGCGCGGGCAGCTACACCGAGACGCTGCCGGCCGGTGCCGCCCTGCCCACCGGCTGCGGCGCCCTCAGCAGCAACCCCCGGCTCTTCGTGACCCCCGACGCGCCCGCCGGCGCGATCCCCACCAACGACTGGTGGACCTCCCTGCTGTGGAAGCGGAACAACTGCGCCACCAGCGAGAACCTGCACGCCCACCCGCTGGCGTACCGGGCCGAGACCAACGGGCTGGGGCTGTCGTACACCACCACGGCGGCGATCAGCGGCACCGCGACCGGGGTCGGCGAATACCACTACCCGTACCGGGAGGACCTGCGGGTCGGCGTCGCCGGGCTCGCCGCCCCGGTCGTGAAGGCCGCCGACTGGACGGACTGGACGGTCACCGCCGACTGGAGCGACGGCGCCCGCGGCATGCGCGCCACCATCGGCCACGGGCTGCCGTTCAGCTACTACCGGGTCAGCGGCGGCGCCGCGCAGCTCACCGCCGCGACCGCGCCGACCGTCTGGTCGAACAGCGGCGCCACGATCGGCTTCACCGTCAACGGCCACGACTACGTCGGCTACGCCCCCAGCGGCGCGACCTGGACCGTCGCCGGGGCGGTGATCAGCTCCACGCTGGGCGGCAAGGGCTACTTCTCCGTCGCGGTGCTGCCCGGCGGGGCGGACCGGGCCGCGCTGGCCGGCGAGTACGGCCGCTACGCCCACGCGCACGTCACCGGCACCCGGATGAGCTACGCGTACGACCCCGCCACCGGCACGGTGCGCACCACGTACGCCTTCACCACCACCCCGCGCGAGGGCACCGAGACCCGGACCGTGACGGCGCTCTATCCGCACCAGTGGCGCAACCTCACCGGCGCCACCCCGATCACCCCCACGTACGTCTCGCCGCGCGGGGCGATGGAGGTGCTCACCGGTGTCTCCTCCTTCACCACCAGCCTGCGCTACACCGGGGTGCTGCCGGAGGTGCCGGCGGTCGGCGACGCCACCGGCACCGACCTGGCCACCGTCACCGGGTACCTGGACGCCGAACTGGCCAACCCGGAGGGCGTCGGCGGCACCGACACCTACTGGGCGGGCAAAGGGCTGGGCCGGGCCGCCCGGATCGCCGAGATCGCCGACCAGCTCGGCCGCACCGGGGTACGCGACGCCGCGCTCAACGCCATGAAGGCCCGGCTGACCAACTGGCTCACCGCCGGCGCCGGCGAGACCGGCCAGCTCTTCTACTACGACCGCAACTGGGGCACGCTGATCGGCTACCCCGCCTCGTACTCCGCCGACACCGACCTCAACGACCACCACTTCCACTACGGCTACTTCGTGGCCGCCGCCGCGACCGTCGCCAAGTTCGACCCGACCTGGGCCGACACCAGCCGCTACGGCGGCATGGTCGACCTGCTGATCCGCGACGCGAACAACTACGACCGCGCCGACACCCGCTTCCCCTACCTGCGCGACTTCGACATCTACGCCGGCCACGACTGGGCCTCCGGGCTGGCCCCGTTCGGCGCCGGCAACAACCAGGAATCCTCGTCGGAGGGGATGAACTTCGCCAACGCCCTGATCCAGTGGGGCCAGGCGACCGGGAACCGGGCCGTCCGCGACGCCGGCATCCACCTCTGGACCACCCAGTCGGCGGCGATCGCCGAGTACTGGTTCGACGTGCGGGACCAGAACTTCCCGGCCGCCTTCGGCCACCGCACCGTCGGCATGGTCTGGGGCGACGGTGCCGCGTACGCCACCTGGTTCTCCGCCGCCCCCGAGATGATCCAGGGCATCAACCTGCTGCCGGTCACCGGCGGTCACCTCTACCTGGGCGACGACCCGAACTACGTGCTGGCCAACTACGCCGAGCTGGTCACCAACAAGGGCGGCCCGCCCACGGTGTGGCAGGACATCCTCTGGGAGTTCCTGGCCCTCGGCGACGGCGACCGGGCGTTGCAGAACCTCCGGGCCGGCGGCGGCTTCACCAGCGAGGAGGGCGAGAGCCGGGCGCACACCTTCCACTGGATCCGCAACCTGGCCGCGCTGGGCACCGTGGACACCTCGGTGACCGCCGACCATCCGCTGGCCAAGGTGTTCCGCAAGAACGGCGCGCGCACGTACGTGGCGTCCAACATCACCGCCCAGCCGCTGACGGTGACCTTCTCCGACGGCACCCGGCTCGCCGTGCCGGCCGGCCGGACCGCCACCTCCGGGGCGCTGACCTGGAGCGGCGGCAACGCCACCGGCGGGAAGACGGTGCCCACCACGCCCAGCGGCTCACCGTCGCCCACCCCGACCAGCCCGAGCCCGTCACCCACCGGCCCCAGCCCTTCGCCGACCGGTCCGAGCCCGAGCCCGTCGACGCCCCTGGCGGCGACCCGCTACCTGCTCTCCGGCGGGGCGCTCGGCGCCACCGCCGGGACCGCCGGCACCGTGTCGGTGGCCGCGGCGGGCGGCAACCACGACGGCACGCCCAGCAACGTCCAGGTGTTCACCGCCACCGGGCTGACCGGCCGGTACACCGGCGCGGCGACCCGCTTCGACCTGTTCCTGGACGCCGGCACGACCGTGGGCAACGGCACCCAGCTGCGGGTCTCCTACGACCTGACCGGCGACGGCACCACCGACCGGGTGGAGACGTACCGCTACTTCGCCACCG
>NZ_KQ058869.1:24127-74872 GCF_000982955.1 Micromonospora sp. HK10
CCGGCCGCGGTGACCGCGGCCGGGGCGCCCACCGGCGGTCAGTCCCAGCGGCGCGCGGTGGCCGCGAACAGCTCCGGGTCGCTGGCCACCGGGATGACGCAGAGCAGGTGCCCGCCCGGGGCGCGCAGCACGTGACAGTCCAGCCAGCGGGAGACCGGGGTGGCGCCGAGCCGGCCGAGCCGGTCCACCTCGGCGGCCACGTCGTCGGTCTCGATGTCCAGGTGGTAACGGGCGGCGTCGTCCACCGCCTGCACCGCGGTGACCAGCCCCGGGACCACGTCGCGCAGGCCGGTGAACTCAGGTTCGGCCGGGTCGACCTCGGTGGGCGCGCCGAACGCCGCGGACCAGAAGTCGGCGGCCCGGGCGGCGGCGTCCTGCGGCGCGTCGACGATCAGCGCGTACAGCCGGGAGCGGTGCATCCACCGAGCCTAACCGTGGCCGACGCGGCCGGCACGCCGGCGCGGGTCGGCCCGGGGGGTGCGGTCGCGGGGCCCTCACTCCTCGACCCACATCCCGGGATAGCGGGCCCGCACCAGGTCGATCAGACCCGGGTCGACCTGCCGGATGGCCCGGACGACGGGGGCGCCGTCCAAGCCGTCGAGCACGTACATGCCGAGCACGTAGGACACGTCGTACGCGTCGGGACCGGTGTAGCCGAGCAGGTCCCGGCAGAACAGGCCGAACCGCCGCACCAGGTCGCGGTCGAGGTCGACCAGGCCCAACTCCCGGACCAGCGGACCGACCGCGTGCACCGCGTACTCGAACTGGTCCACCGGCTGCGGCGTCCGGTCGGCGTCGATCGCGCGCTGCAACTCGGTGCAGACCAGGTCGGCGATCTGCTCCCGGGCTTCCGGGAAGTGTCGCCACGCGAGGTCGCCCACCGGGCCGAACGTCCACGGCTGAGCCGACATCCACCATCTCCAGGCGAGGCTGTGTCCGACAGGGAAGGAACCTCCGGCCGTCACCGGAAGAGGCGAACTCTACCGGTGACGGCCCGAGGCGGTGCGCGATGGCGCGGGTCAGGCCGGCGGGATCACCAGCACCTCGCCGTCGTCACCGCGGTAGTACTGGTAACCGCTGTCCGTGCCGCCCAGGTACGGACTGCACGCCGGGGAACCAAAGCCGCAGAGGATCTCGTTCAGCGCGGCGCCCGGGTTGTCCGACGCGAACGCCTTGCCGACCTCGTAGATCAGGACCAGATCACCCAGCACGCTCAGCATGCTGGCGACGCCGCCCAACTTCGGACCACCGTCCGGAGTGATCCTGGTGACCATCCCGTTCCGCTTCTCGATGGTGAACTTGGTCCCGGTGATCTCCCGCACCGAGTACGCCTTCGCACCCTGCTCGATGTTCTTCTTCGCGCCCGCGAGCATCTCCCGCCCCTGCGCCGTGGAGGTCACGTTGGCCATGAACTTTCCACTCGTGTCCTTGGTCTGCAGCGACGACCACAGCTCCCTGGCCTCGTCCAGCGCGATCTGCCGCTCGCGCGGGCTCAGCAGCGGTGGCTTGCCCTTGCGCTGCGCGTTGCGGTCATCCTCCAGCAGGTCGGTGAGTCCCTTGAACGTGTCGGCGGCCTTCTTGTAGTGCCAGCCCTTGGAGCCCACGACCTGGCCCGACGAGATCTCGATCCGCACCGCCGTCCCGAGCTTGCCGTCGCCCTGCCAGCTCTGCGACCGGTCCCGGTTGTAGATCCCGTCCAGGTAGCCCCGGAGCCGGGGGTTCTTTACGGTCGGCGCCTTGGCCTTCTCCCGCTGTTTGGCGTAGTGCCGCAGCAGCCGCTCGTTGTACGCGGCGGTGGTCTCCTCCTCCCACTTCTGCCCGCTGGGGTCCGACAGCGTGGTGGGGTTGTTGTTGGCGTAGGCGTAGCTGTTCCACTGCTGCGGGTCGGCCAGGTCCTGGATCGGATCGACCGAGATGAACCGCCCCAGCGCCGGGTCGTACTCGCGGGCGCCGAGGTGGGTCAGCCCGACCGGGTCGGTGTCCCCGCCGACGAACCCACGGGTGGTGGGCCACGCCGGGGTGCTGCCGCGGGAGCCACCGTAGGGCAGCTGACGACGGAGCGTCACCGCCTGCGAGGCGCTGTTGACCGCGGTGTGCTGGGTCCCCTGGTGGTCGGTGTAGAGCCAGGTGAGCCCGGCCGCGGTGCGGGAGGCGACGGTCCGGCCGGCGAAGGTGTAGTACCGCGTCCCGCTGACCACGGAGCTGGTGTTGCGGCGGATGTCCTGCCCCGGCAGGTACAACGTGGTGCCGGTCGCGTCCCGGCGCAGCAGCCGGGCCCCGTCGGTGTCGTAGATGACCGACTCCAGCAGGCCGGCGGCCACGGTGACGGTCGCGAGCCGGCCCTCGGCGTCCCAGCTGAGCCGCTGCGATCCGGCGCCGGTCGCGCAGTCGTTGGCGCCCGTCCCGGTCGGCCGGCACACCATGTTCCCCGCGGCGTCGTAGCCGTACTTCTGGGTGACGCCCGCGACGGTCACCTGGTCGACGGCGTGCGGGCGCACGGCGTCGGCGCCCGCGGTCGGGACGCCGTACGTGCGGGTGACGTCCCCGCTGCCGGTGTGGTTCACCTCCTCGCGGCGGTTGCCGATCGCGTCGATCGTCCAGTCCAACCAGTACGGCGCCGGGCCGCCCAGGTTGGCGACCGACGGCCCGGTGCCGCACGCGACCCCCGCCTTCGGCGTCCACCCGCTGGTCAGCCGGCGCAGCGCGTCGTACTGGAAGCACTGGGTGTCGGCGGAGCCGACCTCGGGCCGGTCGGCGATGGAGGTGATGTTGCCGGTGTCGTCGTAGCTGTAGTTGCGGTCCGACACCGTCCCGCTCGCCGTCTCCGGCTTGACCGAGGTGCGGGTCACCCGACGGGTGGTGAGGTCGTAGTACGTGGCGTCCTCCACGTACGCCCCGCCGGCCGTCTTGCGCGTGGTGATCGTCGGTTCGCCGTACGCGGTGTACTGCTGGCCGGTCACGTAGCTCGCCACGCTGACGGCGTTCGTCGCCAACGACGTCGGCAGACCGGTCACCGGGTCGTGGTCGGTGCTGACGGTTTCCGTGCTGAGCCCGCCACCGGCCGGGTAGGTGACCGAGGTGGGGCTGCCGTCGTAGGGCGAGTAGCCGTACCCGTAGGACCAGGTGCCGGCCAGGCCGGCGCCCTCCCCGTCCGGGATCACGTAGTCCACCCCGGTGGGCTGGTAGCGGCTGTTGAAGCCGCTGACCCGCCACTTGTAGATGGTGGCGACCGCGTTCGGGTGGTCGTAGCGCCACGCCTCGGTGAGCTGGCCCTTCGCGCCGGCGCTCGACCCGGAGTAGAGCTTGTCGTACTTCCACGCGGCCCGCAGCGCGCCGGTCGCCGAGTCGTCGCGGAGCTCCGTCTTGCGGCCCAGCGGATCGTAGCTGTACCAGATCACCTCGCCCCGCGCGTCCGTGGTCTTCTCGAGCTCGTCGTAGTCGTTGTACTGGCTCTGCGAGGTGCCCTTGTCCGGATCCGAGATGCGGGTGACCCGGCCCTTGACGTCGAACACGTACGACCAGGTGTCGCCGAGGTGATCGGTGACCCGGGTCAGCTTGTCCTTCGGGTTGTAGGTGTACCGGGTGGACTGGTAGGCGCCGTTGACCCCGCTGGCGGTGGTGTGCTGACGCAGCTCGACGGTACGGCCCTTGAGGTCGGTCACCGTCGTCGTCGGAGTGCCACCCGCCGGGGGCGTGACCTTGGTCAGGTCACCCTCGTAGCTGGTGGTCGTCCGCCACTTCTCGATCAGGTTGGTGACCCCGTCGGTGCCGAAGACGATCTGCGCCGTCGGCCGGTTGGCGCGGTCGAAAACGGTCTTGTTCACCGTCGGCACCGACCATTCCGGCTCCCACCAGAGGATTCCGGACGGGGTACCGGGCTCGGCGTGCGCCCCGTAGGTGGTGGCACCCCGGCCCAGCTTGTCGTAGATGGTGTCGGTCACCACGATGCCGCCGCCCACCCCGGCCGTCTGGGTCTGCCGTTCGCGCATCAGCGAGTCGAGGATCTGGTAGCTGACCCGGTAGGCGCCGCCGGCATGCAGCGTCCTGGTGGTGGTGTACGGGTAGGCGTCCCGGTTGGGCGCGAAGGTGTAGGTGTACTCGGCCGACGGGCTCGACTCGTGGCCGGCGTACGGCCAGCCGGCGTTCCACACCCGCCAGGTCCGGCCCAGCGCGTCGTAGGCCACGTCGGTGACCCGGCCGTTCAGGTCCGTCGTCCGGGTCACGTTGCCGCGGTACGGCTCCCGCTGCTTGGTGCTCACCCAGTTGTACGGCGCGGGACCGGTGGTCTGCTCCGCGGTGACCGGGCCGCCGCTGGCCGGGGTGTACGCCGTCGTCGTGGTGTTGCCCTTGACGTCGGTGGTGGTGAGCTGGCGACCGAAGGCGTCGAAGGTGCTCTGCTTGGTGGTCTGCCAGGTCGTGCCGCCGGCCGCGGACCAGTCCTTGAGGCTCTCGGTCCGGGTCACCGCCCCGTCGACGGGAGCCGTGTCGACGCTCGTGGCGCCGTCGTAGTAGTAGCGCGTGTCGGCGATGACATCATCGGTGCTCGTCGGCGCGGTGCCGCAGGGCAGCGCCGTCATGGTGCTCCGCTTGACGGCCTTGACCAGGTTGGCGCCGGTGGCGCGATGGTAGGTGACCGTGGCGCACTTCTCGTCGCCGTTGCGCCCCGTGTCGCCGTCCTCCTGGGTGCGGTCGACCGTGCCGTAGGTGTCGGAGAACCAGTTCTCGGTCCGCGAGGTGCGCCACCCGCGCGCGCCGTCCACGCCGAGGGCCTGGGCGGCGTAGCTGACCCGCGTCCCGGTGAAGCGGGCCGTCACGGTGTCGCCGTTGATCGTGCGGGTCGCGGTCGGCGCGGACAGCCAGGGCACGGAGACGGTCTTGGAGACCGGCTTCGCGGTGTCGCCGTTGTAGACGATCTCCTCGCGCACCATGCCGGCGAACTGGTCCTCGTCGTACACCGTCTCGGTGCCGAGCGAGGCCGGGACGGTCACGCTGCGGGTGCCGCCGGAGGGGGCGAGCCGGTCACCGTGCATGCCGCGCAGGTAGCGGGTCTCGGTGAGGGTCTGGTCGCCCGGATCCCCCACCCGGGTCTGCACCGCGGCGTAGCCGCGGAACTGGTCCCAGGTCTTGCGATCGGTCTTGGTGAGTCCGTCGTCGTCGGCGTAGTGCCAGGCCGGCGCGCCGACGTACTCGTAGTAGGTGTACTTGTTGGGCGCCGGGTGCCCGGTCTGCCAGGTCGGCAGGTCCGACTCGGAGACCGACTTGATCCGGTGCTTGTGCCACCACTCGGTCATCAGCGCCTTGCCCGTCGGGTCGTCCGGGTCGGGCACCCGCACGGGGTAGCAGCGCATGGTGTTGGTGTGAGCGGCGGAGGGCAGGTTGCTCGACGAGCACTCCGGCAGGTCCCAGTCGATGTCGATCTTGGCGCCGGTCTCGGTGACGATCTGGTCCAGCCGCTGCCAGTTGTTCGAGGTGTTGTTGTCGGTCAGCACCCGGTTCGGCAGGGAGACCGGGGTGAAGGTGACCGGCGGCAGGGTGATCGCGGTCCCGACCAGGCCGGCGTGCACGATCCGGTCCAGCCAGAGCCCGGCGTGGTCGGCGCCGTCCCCGGTGGGCGGGAACGAGTGCCCGAAGGTCCAGGAGTCGACGTCCTGCCAGGCCGGGGTGGCCCGGGTGGTGTCCCAGACGCGGGTGGTGACCTTCGCCAGCCGGCGGGTCGACCAGAAGGTGGGCGAGTACTTCCCGGCGCAACTGGTCCCGGTGCACTCCTGGTCCCAGGGCGTGTCGGGCCAGTTCGTGGCGTTGTGGGTGCCGCAGGACGAGGTCACGCAGCGGTCCGCGGTGGTGAACAGGACCTGGGACACCGGCGTGACGGACCGGTCGGCCGATCCCCGGTCCCAGGTGCCGTAGTCGATCCGGGCGAGCTGGCCCCCGCGCACGTAGGAGGTGGCGTCGCTGTCGGTCCGGTTCTGCGCGTACTTGTTGTTCTCCTTGCCGTACCAGTAGGACATGGTGTTGCCGTGGACATCGACGACGTAGTCGAGGTTCCAGCGCCACACCTGGTCACAGAAGGAGGAGCCGAAGGAGGTCTGGTGGCAAGGTTCGCCGGAGTGGTTCCCGGCGACCGGCACGGTCCAGGCCGAGTTCGTGGTCGCCGTCTGGCCGGGCAGGCTGTGCAGGCCGAAGAAGTACTGGGTGCCGTCCGCGCCGGTGACCTTCCAGTACTCGCCGTTGTTGTCGCCGTTGCCGGCGCCGGTGAGCTTCTCGATCCGGGAGGCGTCCTCGTCCCGGGCGTGCCAGCCCTTGCCGGACTCGTAGACCAGCTCCGAGCCGGTCCCGTTGAGCGAGAGCGTGGCGTTGTCGGAACGCCAGCACAGGTCGCCGGTCTTGGTGGTGTTGTTGGCCCCGCCGGCCATGTCGTCCACGCAGTTGACGTACCGCCGCTCGATGAATCCCGGCGCGTACTCGAAGCCCTCCCCCAGCCAGGACGGCTGGTTGTTGGTCGCCTCCGAGCGGCCGTCCACCCGGCCGGAGGAGTAGGAGAGCTCGATCGTCGGCGCCGGGCCGGCGACCGCGGGCGGCGTTCCCATCGGGTACGACCAGGTGAAGTCACCGGCCGGCCCGCCCGAAGACCAGGTTGCCGAGGGCGCCAGCGAGGTGGCGGTGAAGTCGCCGGCGGACCCGGAAGGGCCGGCGGCCAGCGCGACCAGCGTGCCGCTCAGCGCGCTGGTGGCCGCGGTCGAACCGGTGGCGCGCACCGGTACGTCGGCGGTGACGACGCCGTTGCGGGTGTTGTTGCGCGAGGGCAGCGGCGTCGCGGCACAGCCGTCCGCGCCCGGGCTGGTCAACGCGCAGTCGGGCAGCCGCCAGAGCCGCAGTCGGGACGCCCAGTCCCCGCCGTGGGCGTACCGGAAGTCGCGGTAGTCCACCGACAGCTGGGCCGTCCCGGCGGCCGCGCTCTCGTGCTCCCCGCTCACCCGCAGCAGCAGGCCGTCCTGCCAGGCCTTCGGCGTCGCCGCCCGGTCCAGCAGGGCGACCCGCACGGTGGACAGCCGGTCACCGGCGGGTCCGGCGGCGCGGGCCACCGAGACGGGGAGCCGGCCGGCCCGGACCGCCCGGGCCTTCGCCGCGCCGACGGGCAGGCCAACGCTGGTCGAACCGGCCGCCGGCCAGACCGGCGCGGGTGCCGGGACCTGCCGCTGCGGCGTCCAGGCCCACGCCTTCGTGCGCACCGGCCCGCCGTCCCGGTCGAGCTTGTCCACCTGCGCGGGCAGGTGTGCCGGCCGGGGTGCCGCGGGCGCGGGCGCACCCGCCAGCACGCCGCCGACGAGGGCGCCGACGAGACCGCCGCGCAGCACGAGCCCGGCCAGCGAGCGCCCGGTGCCGCGTCGCCCTACCGGCCGTTGTCGCCGGTCCGCCTTGCTGTTCAACCTGATGTCCACCACATGTCCTCACGGAGGGAACCGGACCAGCCCGGGCGCACGGCGGTCCGGCCGGAGGACGTGGACCTGCCGGCCCACGGGTGGTGACCGAGACTGGACCTGGTCCAGCTCGCGACATGCGGCTCCGGCAGTCCCCCCGTGATGGACTGAGAGGGGGACACTACAAGCGACGCTCGATCCCCGTTGTCCCGTGCGGAGGTGGCGGCGGAGCGGGCTCCTCACGCAGCGTCCCGGCCACCACGCGCTGCCCGTCCGGGGAGCGACGCCGGAGCTGCCAAGATCACGGTGAGCCACCGTCGCGCGGGCCCGGGAGACTGGCCCGCGCATCACGGGCCGTCGCGGTACGACCCGGGTTCGAGACCGAACCGTGATCTTCGTTCAGGCCTGCGCGGTCGCGGCCCGCCGGACCAGCCGCCGCGCCTGCGCGGGCGGCACGCCGGTGGCCCGCAGCAGGTCGTTGGCGGCGGTACGCAACTGCGAGACGACGACGGTGCCGGAGAAGCCCAGGTCCTGCCGGCACGCCGCACCCGCCTCGCGAACCGCGCCGAGCACCCGCTCCCGGGCCGCCACCGGCTCGCGGGCATCCAGGAACGCCTCCTGCAGCAACCGGACCGCCTCGCCGAAGTGCGCCACCGCCGCTGGCAGGTCGGCCGGCACCCGTTCCCCGTCGCGCAGGGCGGCGCCGATCCGGCGGACCAGCGCCCGGCAGTTGCGGAACGCCCGGTTCATGTGGTCCGCGCCGCGCCGGTATCCGGCCAGCCTGCGCCGCCGCCGCCAGCGGACCGGGGAGAACCGGACCACCTCCTCGGCGGCACCGAGGGCCTCGCCGAGCCGGTTCAGCTGCGGCTGGGCGGCACGCATCCGGTCCAGCACCTCCTCGGCGGCCCGGGTGTCGCCGCGCGCCAGGGCCTGCGCGGCGGCACCCATCTCCCGGGCGAACAGATCCAGGGCCGGGCCTGCCACCCGGCGGACCGTGCGCAGCGGGTTGAGCGGGGCCAGGACCAGCACCACGAGCAGGCCGACCACCCCGCCGACCAGCGCGTTCAGCGTCCGGGGCAGCTCCAGGTCGGGCGCGGTGGGGGTGAGCGTGGCGACCAGCACGGCCGTACCGCCGGCCTGGGTCACCAGCGCGCCGGGGCCCCGGACCAGCACCGCGGCCGCGACCGCCAGGAAGACGATCACGCCGGTCTGCCAGGGCCCGGTGCCGACCGCGACGATCAACAGGTCACCCACCGTGATGCCGATGACCACCCCGACGATCAGTTCGACGGTGCGGCGGGCCCGGCTGCCCAGCGAGGCGGCGATGACACCGACCGCCGCGGCCGGCGCGAAGGTCGGCTCGGGGTTGCCGAAGAGGTGGGCGGCGGCCACCCAGGCCAGGGCGGCGGCCAAACCCGCCTGCACGGCCACGATGAGGTACGTCCGCAGCCGCCGGTAGGTGTCCCGGCCGGTCCCGCGTACCCGCTCGCCCACGCTGCCTGCCCGCATGGGCGCGGGTACCCGCCCCCGTGCGCGGTCGAACCTCAGGCCGGGTACGCCATGGTGCCGGTCAACGCGACCACGCCCGGCAACCGGGTGTCCTGACGCAGGAACTGCACCACCACCGGCACCGGGGAGCGCAGCACGCAGCCGTACGGCCGGTCCAGCCGGACCGCCTCGGGGTCCACGAGGTCGTTGATCCGCACGTGCCGGATCCGCCGCGCGCCGACCCGCAGCCGGTACGGGCCCACCGGCTCGGCGTCCTCGTAGTAGACGTCGAGACGCAGCTCGGCGTCCCGGTCCGTGGCGTTGAGCACGCAGAGCTGGTCGAAGCCGGTGAACGCGGGCTCCGGCCCGTGCGCCGGGAAGGGCACGTGCCCGCCGGGCAGCACCCAGACGTGCGCGCCGACGTCCTGGCTCACGGCTGCTCCAGCAGCCGTGCCAGGTACGGGGTGAGGAAGACCCCGTCCGGGTCCAGGCGCCGCCGGACGGCCTGGAAGTCGTCCCAGCGGGGATAGAGCGGGCGCAGCTCGCGGCCGGTGAGCCAGTGCTTCTTGCCCCAGTGCGGCCGGCCCCCGTACTGCCGGAAGACCGCCTCCATGTCCCGGAAGTACTCCTCGTAGGGCAGCGAGGTGTTCTGCAGGCAGGCGATGGTGGTGGTGGGCCGGCCGTAGGCGTTGCTGAGCCAGATGTCGTCCGGGGCGACGGTCCGCACCAGCACCCGCCAGCCGACGATCCGCCGGTGCCGCTCCCGCACCCGGCGGCGGAGCTCGGCGAAACAGGCCGGGAACGCCTCGGACGGCAGCATGTACTCGATCTCCTCGAAGCGCAGGTCGCGGTGCCGGGGAATGGTGCGGTGGGTCGGCCCGACCCGGTTCTCCCGGGCCCGGCCCTCCGCCGGCCAGACCTGCCGCTCCGCCGCGGTGTCGACCCGGTTCAGCACCCGGATCTGGGTCTGGTCGCTGCGCGGATACCAGTAGAAGTCCATGTTGCGGTTGGTGTGCTGGAGTTCGGCCAGGTGGTCCAGGGTCCAGTCCAGGTCCGCGCACCACGACCGCCGGTGCAGCTGGTAGCGGGGTTGCACGTCGAGGGTCATCCGGGTGACCACGCCGAGGGCGCCCAGGGAGAGCCGGGCGGCCGGCAGCAGCTCCGGGTTGCGGTCCGCGGCGATCTCCACCACCTCCCCGGTCCCGGTGACCAGGCGTACGCCGGTGACCTGGGTGCTCAGGCTGCCGAAGCCGAGCCCGGTGCCGTGGGTGCCGGTGGCGGTCGCCCCGGCGATCGACTGGTAGTCGACGTCGCCGAGGTTGTCCATGGCCAGGCCGGCGTCGTAGAGCCCTTCGCCCAGCGCGTTGAGCTTGGTGCCGGCACCGGCGGTGGCGCGCCCGTCCGCGCACACCACGCCGGCGAGCCGGTCGAGGCTGACCAGGATCCCGTCGGTGCGTACCAGCGGGCTGGACGAGTGGCCCGAACCGACCGGCCGGATCGTCACCCCGCTCTCCCGGGCCCGGCGCACCAGCGCCCGCACCGCGTCCTCGTCGGCGGGCTCGGCGTACTCGGCCGGCGTGAAGGAGAGACTGCCGGACCAGTTCACGAACGAGCGTGCCACCCGCGCACCCCCTCTTCCGGCGCCGGTCCGGCGCCGGTCCGGCCCGGTTACCCGCCGCGGCGGCGGGTACTCGCCGGGTCCCGGGCGGTGCGGTGCGGTGCCGTGGCTGCCGCCCGGCGGACCCGGGCCGGCCGGTTCACGCCGGGCCGGTGCCGCCGCCCGGGTCGCCGGTCCGCTCCGGCACACGGCGGGTCACCACCCAGCGGTGCTTGCCGATCCTGCGGTCCCGGCTGAAGCCGAGCCGTTCGTAGGTCGACAACGCCCCGTGGAAGAGGAACCCGGCCGGCACCGACCCGGCGTCCTCGGGATATCCCTCCACGGTTCCCCCGCCCAGGTCGGCGATCAGGTCCAGCGCGCCGGCGAGCGCGGCGCCGGCCACCCCCTGACGCCGGTGCCCCTTGCCGACGTAACAGCAGGCGATCCGCCAGTCGGGCGGGGTGGTCAGGCCCTTCTCGTAGGCGGCGCGGCTCTTGATCCGCGGCAGCTCCGCCGGGCTGCCGAACTGGCACCAGCCCAGGCAGGTGTCGCCGTCGAAGACCAGGGCGGCGTGCGTGGTGCCGGCCCGCACCCGGGCCAGCTTGCGGTCGCGGTTCAGCGCCGCCGTGGTCCCCTTGCCCACGCCCTCCGGATGGAATCCCATGCACCAGCAGCCGCCGAACACCCCGTTGTTCCGCTCGACCAGAGCGGCGAAGGCCGGCCAGGTGGCTTCGTCGAGGGGGCGGATCCGGTAGCTGGACGCCATGTCGGGCAACCTAGTCCCGGCCGACGATGATCGCCAGGCCCGCCCGGCCGCCCGTCAGGCGGTGACGTGGGCGCTGTCGCCCCCGGTCGCGGCGAACGCGGTGCCGCTGACCATCCGCGCCTGATCCGAGGCGAGGAACACCACCAGCGGGGCCACGTCCTCCGGCTGGACCCAGGGCACCCCGAGCGGGGTCTTCGCCCGTTGCAGCTCGATCGCGGTGCGCTCGTCGGTGGCGAGGTCGCCCGAGGGCGTCCGGCCACCCTCGACGATCGCCTGGGCGTACCGGTCCTGGTGGCGGGTGAGCGCGGTGTCGACCAGCCCGGGGATCACCGCGTTCACCGTGATCCCGTGCCCGCCCAGCTCGAGCGCGGCGGACTTGACCAGCCCGATCAGCCCCCACTTCGACGCCGAGTACGCCGACCCGTTCGTGGTGCCGTGCTGCCCCTGCGTGGAGGAGGTGACGATGATCCGCCCGCCGCCCCGGCTGACCAGCAGCGGGGCGAAGACACGCAGCACGTTGGCGGTGCCGGTCAGGTTGACGTCGATCTGGTCGTGCCAGTCCGGGTCGGTCATCTCCAGCAACGGCCGGAACGCCTGGATGCCGGCGTTGGCGTGCAGCACGTCGACCCCGCCGTGGTCCCGTTGCACCGCCTCGGCCACCGCCCGTAGCGCCGCGATGTCGCGCTGGTCGGCGACGTGCGCGGACCACCGTACGCCGGTGGCGGCGACCAGCCGCCCGGTCTCGGCCAGGTCCTCGGGGGTGGCCGGCGGGAAGTCGAGGATCGGGCTGACCGGCCCGGCAATGTCGACGCCGGCCACGTCGGCCCCGGCGCCGGCGAGGGCCACCGCGGCCGCCCGGCCGATGCCCCGGGCCGCGCCGGTGACCACGGCGACCCGACCGGCCAGCGGACGCGCCACCGGCCCGGCTGCGGACATCGCTGCTCACCCCCACCCACCCGCCGTCGGCGGCACCCCGCCCCTCCTGAACGGTAGACCGCGCGGCGCGGCCGCGCCGGAGATCGGCGGTGCCGCGGGAGCCTGCGCGCCCGGGCCGGCCCTCCGGCCGGACCGGTCGGTGGGGCGCGGCGGGCGGCGGGCGGGCAGACTGGTGCGGTGGACGGGACACGCGACCTGCTCGGGGTGGAGCTGCCGGTGGTGGCGGCGCCGATGGCGGGCGGACCGACGACCAGCGAGCTGGTCGCCGCGGTCGGCTCCGCCGGCGCGTTCGCGTTCCTCGCCGCCGGTTACCGGACGCCGGAGGCGCTCGCGGCGGAGATCGCGGCGGCCCGGGCCACCGGCCACCCGTTCGGCGTGAACGTCTTCGTGCCCACGCCGGTGCCGGTCGCCGAGGCACCGTTCCGCCGGTACGCGGCCCGGATCGCCGCCGAGGGCGCGCCCTACGGGCTGGACCTCGCGGCCGCCTCCCGCACCGAGGACGACGACCACTGGGCCGCGAAGCTGGAGCTGCTGGTCCGCGAGCCGGTGCCGGTGGTCAGCTTCACCTTCGGCCTGCCCTCCCCGGCCGTGCTCGGGCGGCTGCGCCGGGCCGGCAGCCGGGTGCTGGTCACGGTCACCGACCCGGCGGAGGCCGCCGCCGCCGCGGAGCTGGGCGTGGACGGGCTGATCGCGCAGAGCGGGCTGGCCGGCGGCCATCTCGGCACCTTCACCCCCGCGGAGCCGCCCCCGCTGCGCCCGCTGCCCGAGCTGGTCGGCCTGGTCGCGGCCCGGACCGGGCTGCCCGTGCTGGGCGCCGGCGGGGTCGGCGGCGCGGCGGACGTGCGGGCCGCGCTCGCCGCCGGCGCGACCGGCGTGCTGGTCGGCACGCTGCTGCTGCGCGCCGTCGAGAGCGGCACCACCCGCACCCACCGCGACGCGCTGGCCGACCCCGGCCGGGACCGGACGGTGGTCACCCGAGCGTTCACCGGGCGGCCGGCCCGCGGCCTGCGCAACAGCTTCATCGAGCGGTACGAGGTGGACGCGCCGCTGGGCTACCCGGCGGTGCACCACCTGACCCGGCCGCTGCGCGCGGCGGCCGCCCGGGCCGGTGACGCCGACCGGCTGCACCTGTGGGCCGGCACCGGCTGGCGGGCCGCCCGGGCGGCACCGGCGGCCGAGATCATCGCGGAGCTGACCCGGAGCCGCTGACCGGCGGCCGGTCCGGCCGGGAAGCCCGCACGCCCGGATACCGCGGCCCGCACCGTCCGGCACCGGTGACCGGTGGCTCCGCCGGCCCCGACTGCCCGGGGCCGGCGGTGAGGCGCGCGGGCGGACGGGAGTACGCGTCAGGACAGCAGCTCGACCCAGCCGTCGGTGCCGTGCACCCGGATCCGCTGCCCGTCCCGGATCCGGGCGGTGGCATGCGGGACCGCGACGACGGCCGGCAGGCCGTACTCCCGGGCGATCACCGCGCCGTGCGTCATGAGCCCGCCCACCTCCGTCACCAGCCCCGCGACCGCGACGAACAGCGGTGACCAGCTCGGGTCGGTGTGGGCGGTCACCAGGATGTCCCCGGGTTCCAGGTCGGCGTCGGCCATGCCCCGGACGATCCGGGCCCGCCCCTCGACGGTGCCGGCGGAGACCGGGATGCCGACCAGCGCCCCCGGCGGCACGTCGTCGCGCCGGTACGCCCCGTCGATGCCCTCACCGTCGGAGGTGAGCACCCGGGGCGGGGTGAGCGACTGGTACGACCGGAACTCGTCCCGGCGCCGCCGGATGAGGTCATCGTCGACCCGGTGCGTCCGCACGGCCTCGTGGAACTCCTGGAAGGTGAGGTAGAAGCAGTCCTCCCGGTCGCGGAGCACACCGGCGCGCACGAGCTCCTCGGCCTCCTCCAGCAGGGCCTGCTTGTAGCGGAAGTAGCGGCTGACGATGGCGTACTTCGGGTACTCGCGGTAGCCGACGAAGGTCCGGACCCGGTCGATCATGCGCTTGGTCTCCGCGGCCTTGGCCTCCCCGTCCGGCAGGGCGCGCAGGCGCGCCAGGATCTCCCGTTCCTTCTCCGCCGCCGCCTCGCGCCCCTGCGCGAAGCGCCGCCGGCCGGCGCCCGGTTCGAAGTTGCGGACGTTGTCCAGGATCGCCGGCAGCAGCGTGCTCGGGCGTTCGCTCCACCGCGGCCGGGTGATGTCGATCTCGCCGGCGCACCGCATGCCGTACCGGTCGAGGTAGGCCCGGATGGCGTCCCGCGCTTCCGGCCCGCCGGGGAGTTCGGCCAGCCCGTCGAGGAAGTCGTCGTCCTCGACGTCCCGCAGGTAGGCCACCACCTCGGGATGCGGACGGACGACGTCGGCGACGTCGAGCAGCGCGAGCCCCATCTCCGAGGTGATGTTGTGCGGGGCGGAGAGCGTGAGCGTGTCGGCGGCGTTCTTCTCCCCCAGCCACTCCCTCAGCTGGTCGTTGAGCCACCAGGTGGCCTGCATTCCCGCCCCGATCGCCTGCATGCTCAGGGGGTCGCGCAGGTCCCGCTTGTGTTCCTCGAAGGCCGTCAGGAGGACGTCGAACCGGGCCGGTCCGGCGGTGGCCCGCAGCTCGCGCGCCAGGGTGGCGACGGCCGCCTCGCTGCGGGCGATCAGCTCGGTGACGATGGCCGGGTCGGTCTCGATCGTCGCGGGCGGAGCACCGACCGGCGGCCCGGCCGGCGCCTGGTCCGGCAGCGAGGGGAGGAAGTCGCCGCGGCCGAGCACGGTCTCCAGCGCATCCCTGGTCAACGGATCGGACCGGTCCACCAGCGCCAGCAGGCTCTCCCGCCCGGACGGTGTGCTCAGGTGCGGGGTGGCGTCGACGAACAGCCGCCCACCGGCGGCGTGCATCGGGGCGAGCGCGGTCAGCTGCCACATGGACAGCCCCAACGGCTTCATGGCGTCGGTCATCATCTGCTGATGACCGACGGAGAGGTAGACGTGGTTCTCCCGGTCGGCGCGCTCGGGCACGGGGAACAGCGTCGTGATGGGCCGGCTCTGCACGACATGGACGTCGCCGTCGACCAGACACCATTCGAGGTCCTGCGGCTGGCCGAAGTGCGCCTCGATCCGCCGGCCCAGCTCGACCAGGCGCAGGACCTGCGCATCCGTCAGCGCCGGTTCTTCCTGTCGCGCCGGGTCGATCGCGTGCTCCGCCGTCCCACCGCCGGGCCGGGCCCGGCTGGCGAGCCGCTTGGCGGCGATCGTCCGGTCCACGATCACCCCGTCGCGCACCCGGTAGGCGTCCGGGGTGACCCGCCCGGAGACCAGCGCCTCGCCGAGGCCGGGGGCCGCCTCGACGGCGGCGAGCCGCCGGTTGGAGGTGGCGGGGTCGGCCGTGAACAGCACCCCGGACACCTGCGGCGCGAGCATCTCCTGGACGACCACGGCCATCGCGACGGTCCGGTGGTCGATGCCGTTGCGCTGGCGGTAGGCCACCGCCCGCTCGGTGAACAGGGCGGCCCAGCACCGGCTGACGTGCGCCAGGATCGCCGCCGGCCCGACGACGTTCAGGTAGGTGTCGTGCTGGCCGGCGAAGGAGGCCGCGGGCAGGTCCTCCGCCGTGGCGCTGGAGCGGACGGCGTAGCCGGCCCGCTCGCCGAACCGGGCCACGGCCCCGGTGATCGACGCCGCTAGCGGCCCCGGCACGGGCGTCTCCTCGATGCTCCGGCGGATCTCCGCGCCGAGCGTGCCGAGGCCTTCCCGGTCACCGGATTCCAGCCGGGACAACGCCCGGAGCCGGTCGTCGATCCCGGGCACCTCGGCCATCATCCGGCGGAAGGCCGCGGTGGTCACGCAGAAGCCGGACGGCACCGCGACGCCGTCGATCCGCGACAGCGCCGCCAGGTTCGCGCCCTTGCCGCCCACGACGGCGACGTGCTCCGCGCCGACCTCGTGGAAGCCCAACACGTACTGCTCGATCACTGCGATTCCTCCGGGTAGGGCGTACCGCGCGGCGCGGCGACCGGCGGGACCACCGGCGTCGGGCGGTCCCGTCGAACCCCATCTTTTCGGCCGCGCCGCGGCCAGACCGACGATTCTGCGGCAGGACCGGGGCCTTGCGGCAAGCCCACCGGTGCGATATATGTTCAAGTGGGCAGGGAGCGCGATCTCCCTGCCGTTGTCGTTTCCGGCCCCGCTCGCGGCCGCGTTGCCGGCCAGCGCCGGATGCCCGCCGGCACCCGTGGCCGGACCTCGATCGGCTGCACCACGGTCGATCGCGCCCGCATTCCGGCCGATGAGCTGTCCTGCGCCGGCCCGCTGCGGCCGCCGCCGCCCCTCGGCTGTAGCTAAGCTTCTTGACGCCTCATTTATATGTAGCTAAGTTTCAGCCACGTCCCGATGGCCCCGGCCTGAGCTGGTAGGAGGCAACCCCATGCAGCGTAGGAACTTCCTCGCCGGCGCGGTGGGCACCGGAGCACTCGGCGCCGGCGCGGGCGCGTTCGGGGTCGGTGCGGCCCTGGCGCCCGCGGCGGCCAGCCCCGGTGTGCGCCGGGTCCGTACCGGGCTGGACCGGCTGGTGGCCGGCGACTTCGCGGTGCTCGCCGACCAGCGGGTCGGCGTCGTGTCGAACCCGACCGGCGTCGACGGGGCCTACCGCCACCTCGTCGACCTGATGCACGGCTCGGGCCGGGTCCGGCTGGCCGCGGCGTTCGGCCCGGAGCACGGCTTCCGCGGCTCGGCCCAGGCCGGCGGCAGCGAGGGCACCGGCGTCGACGCGCGCACCGGCATCCCGGTCTACGACGCGTACGGCGCCTCGCAGGCCCGCTGGGAGAGCATGTTCACCGAGGCGGGCGTGGACACCGTCGTCTTCGACATCCAGGACGTCGGTGTCCGCTTCTACACCTACATCTGGACCATGTACACCTCGATGGTCGCCGCGGCACGGGTCGGCCTCCGGTACGTCGTGCTGGACCGCCCGAACCCGATCGGCGGCCGGGCGTACGGGCCGATGATGACCGCCCCGTACACCTCCGGGGTCGGCCTCAAGGAGATCGTGCAGCAGCACGGCATGACCGTCGGGGAGCTGGCCCGCTTCTTCAACGGCACGTTCCTGCCGGAGGAGGCCGGGCGACCGGTCGACCTGCACGTGGTGGTCTGCGAGCACTGGAAGCGGGACCGCCTCGCCGCCGACACCGACGTGCCGTGGGTGATGCCCAGCCCGAACATGCCCACCCCGGACACCGCCCTGGTCTACCCCGGCACGGGCCTCTTCGAGGGCGTCGCGTCGATCACCGAGGGCCGGGGCACCTGCCGGCCGTTCGAGCTGATCGGCGGGCTGGCCACCGACTTCGACCACCACTGGGGCGACCGCCTCAACGCCCGCGACCTGCCCGGTGTCGAGTTCCGTGAGGCGTACTTCTCGCCGACCTCGGCCGGGCAGAAGCCGGAGCTGTTGAACAAGCTCTGTGCCGGCGTGGAGGTCAAGGTGGTCGACCGGGCGGCCTACGACCCGATCCGCACCGCGGTGGCGATGCTCGTGGAGGCGCGCAGATATCCGGCGTTCGCCTGGCGCAGCGACTCCTGGGACCCGGCTCGCCCGTACTGGATCGACAAGCTCACCGGGTCGCCGCGCCTGCGCACCCAGATCGACGCCGGGGCCGACGTGGACGACGTGGTCGGCGCCTGGGCCGACGAGCTGGCCGCCTTCACCCGGCAGCGCAAGCCCTACCTGCTCTACTGAGGCCGCCTCGGCGGCGGACGTGACGTCCGGCCGGTTGAGCCGGCTCCCCGGGCGCCGGTCCCACGACCTGATCAGGAATCGAGAAGCCGCAGGCCTTTCGGGCCGCCTAGCCTTTCCCCAGGTGATCGGCGGGAGCGCCGAACCGTCAACAGGGAAAGGCAGGCTGAGCATGTCCGCAGCGAAGTCCACGAACGGGTCCGACGGCTTCAGCCCCGAGGAGCGGGCGGCGATGAAGGAGCGCGCCGCCGAGCTGCGCGCCGAGGGCAAGAAGGGCGGCAAGAAGGCCGACGAGTTGCAGGCGCTGCTGGACGGGATCGCGAAGATGGCGCCGGAGGACCGGGCGCTCGCCGAGCGGGTGCACGTCACGGTGACCGCCAACGCGCCGCAGCTGTCGCCGAAGACCTGGTACGGGATGCCCGCGTACGCGAACGCGGCCGGCAAGATCGTCCTCTTCTTCCAGAACGCGGGCAAGTTCAACTACCGGTACTCGACGCTGGGCTTCCAGGACGCGGCCAACCTCGACGACGGCGACCTGTGGCCGGTGGCGTACGCGCTGCGGCAGTGGAGCCCGGAGGTGGAGAAGAAGGTCGCCGAGCTGGTGCGGCAGGCGGTCGCCTGACCGGTGCCGTGCCCCCGGCTCCGGCGGGTCGAGCCGGTGCCGGGGCTCCCGGCGATGTCATCGCGGTCACGCTGCCCCACTCGTTCGGCGCACGCACGTTGCACTTCGCGATCACGTACGTCCCTCGCCGTCGCCCCAGGGAATATCGGTCGACCGGCCGGGCGTTGCGGGCTAGCGTGATCGCCATGTTCGGCACCGTCGGCTCCGTGCGGCCCGCAGGTCTCCCCCTGCCGGGCCCCGCCGGCGTGTGCGCGTGGCTGGCTGATACCCGAGGCTGACCCTCCTCCCGCCGCGGCAGAACCATGGAGGAGGGTGGCCCGGATGCTCCGGCGCTGCCCAGATTCGGCACGCCGTGACGCGCGGTTCTGGCGCGGTTTCCCGCGGGGTGGCACCCGCCCGCGTTCGTCGTCCGCCAGCTTCTCTCCACTGTGGAGTTCTCTCATGGCCAAGAGCCAGTTCGTGCGCGCGAAGCCGCACCTCAACATCGGCACGATGGGTCACGTCGACCACGGCAAGACGACCCTGACGGCCGCCATCACCAAGGTCCTCGCCGAGCGCGACCCCGCCGTCAACCGGTTCGTGTCCTTCGACGGCATCGACCGGGCGCCGGAGGAGGTGGCCCGGGGCATCACCATCAACATCGCCCACGTCGAGTACGAGACCGCGACCCGGCACTACGCCCACGTGGACATGCCCGGGCACGCCGACTTCGTGAAGAACATGATCACGGGGGCGGCGCAGGTCGACGGCGCGATCCTGGTCGTCTCCGCGCTCGACGGGGCGATGCCGCAGACCCGCGAGCACGTGCTGCTCGCCCGGCGGGTCGGGGTGCCGTACCTGGTGGTGGCGATGAACAAGGCCGACGCCGTCGACGACCCGGAGCTGCTCGACCTGGTCGAGCTCGAGGTCCGGGAGCTGGTGTCCGACTACGGGTTCCCCGGCGACGAGGTGCCGGTGGTCCGGGTGTCGGCGCTGCGCGCCCTCGAGGGCGACCCGCGCTGGGTGTCGTCCGTCGTGGAGCTGCTCGACGCCGTCGACCGGTACGTCCCGGTGCCGCCGCGCGCGCTCGCCGAGCCGTTCCTGATGCCGATCGAGAACGTGCTGACGATCTCCGGTCGGGGCACCGTGGTGACCGGCGCGATCGAGCGGGGCACCCTGCGGGTCGGCGACCCGGTCGAGGTCGTCGGTCTCGGTCCGACGTTGTCCACCGTGGCGACCGGGCTGGAGACCTTCGGCAAGGCGCTGGCGACGGCCGAGGCCGGCGACAACGCCGCCGTGCTGCTGCGCGGGGTCCGGCGCGACCAGGTGCAGCGGGGTCAGGTGGTGGCGCGGCCGGGCAGCGTCACCCCGCACCGGCGGTTCCAGGCCCGGCTCTCGGCGCTGACCACGGCCGAGGGCGGGCGGCACACCCCGTTCTTCGCCAACTACCGGCCGCAGTTCTACTTCCGCACCACGGACGTGGTCGGGACGGTGGACCTCGGTGACGTGCCGCTGGTCCGGCCGGGCGACACCGTCGAGCTGACGGTGGAGCTGGGCCGGCCGATCGCGATGGACGTCGAGCTCGGCTTCGCGGTCCGGGAGGGCGGCCGCACGGTGGCCGCCGGAACGGTGACCGGACTGCTCGACTGAACCGGTGGCCGGGCCCCCGCACGGCGAGGGGCCCGGCCACCGGGCGGGTGCCGGACGACGCGCCCGCCCGCCGCCGCCGATGATCTCGGGACTTTCGGCCCGGTTCCAGGGCGATGAGTTCTCGCAGGATGGCGGCGACGGCCCGCCCCGGTTGCGTCCCCTCGCAACTGCCACCAGCCTGGGTCGTTACGGCAGAAGCTAGCGAAGGAATGAGGCGTATGTCGCGAGCGACCGAGAGTGCGGGACGGGCGCTGTTGGCGGTCGGCGGACTGGTCCGCCGCGCCGAGGTCTCCACCGACGGCCGGACGCTGCACCAGATCGGCGGGCGGGAGGCGGACGCCTTCTACCGCGACCGCTGGTCCTACGACAAGGTGGTGCGCTCCACGCACGGGGTCAACTGCACCGGCTCGTGCTCCTGGAAGGTGTACGTCAAGGACGGCATCATCACCTGGGAGCAGCAGCAGACCGACTATCCGAGCGTCGGGCCGGACCGGCCGGAGTACGAGCCGCGCGGCTGCCCCCGGGGCGCCGCCTTCTCCTGGTACACCTACTCCCCCACCCGGGTCCGCTACCCGTACGCCCGCGGCGTGCTGGTGGAGCTGTACCGGGAGGCGAAGCGGCGGCTCGGTGACCCGGTCGCGGCCTGGGCCGACATCCAGGCCGACCCGGAGCGCCGCCGCCGCTACCAGCAGGCGCGCGGCAAGGGCGGCCTGGTGCGGATCGGCTGGGACGAGGCGCAGGAGATGATCGCCGCGGCCCACGTGCACACCATCGCGGCGCACGGCCCGGACCGGATCGCCGGGTTCTCCCCCATCCCGGCGATGTCGATGGTGTCGCACGCCGTCGGTGCGCGCTTCCTGTCGCTGCTGGGCGGCTCGATGCTCTCCTTCTACGACTGGTACGCGGACCTGCCGGTGGCCTCCCCGCAGGTGTTCGGTGACCAGACCGACGTGCCCGAGTCCGGGGACTGGTGGGACGCCTCGTACTTCGTCATGTGGGGCTCCAACGTCCCGGTGACCCGTACGCCGGACGCGCACTGGATGGCCGAGGCGCGCTACCGGGGCCAGAAGGTGGTGGTGGTCAGCCCCGACTTCGCCGACAACGTCAAGTTCGCCGACGAGTGGCTGCCCGCCCAGCCCGGCACGGACGGGGCGCTCGCCATGGCCATGGGGCACGTGATCCTCAAGGAGTTCTTCGTCGACCGGCGCACCCCGCGGTTCGTGGACTACGTACGCCGCTTCACGGACCTGCCGTTCCTGGTCACCCTGGAGCCGGGCGCCGACGGCGCGTACCGGCCGGGCAAGTTCCTCACCGCCGCGGACCTCGGCGAGACCGGCACGGAGTCGGCGTTCAAGACGGTGCTCTGGGACTCGGCGACCGGCGCGCCGGCCGTGCCGCGCGGCAGCCTCGGGCACCGCTGGGGCGAGCAGCCGGGCCAGTGGAACCTCGACCTCGGCGACCTGGAGCCGGCCCTGACCTGCCTCGGCGCCGGCGAGCCGGTGGAGGTGGAGCTGCCCCGGTTCGACACCGACACCCCGCAGGTGCTGCGCCGGGGCGTGCCGACCCGGACGGTGGCCGGCCAGCTTGTGACCAGCGTGTTCGACCTGCTGCTGGCCCAGTACGGGGTGGCCCGCGACGGGCTGCCCGGGCAGTGGCCGGCCGGCTACGACGACGTCGCGGCGCCGTACACGCCGGCGTGGCAGGAGCCGATCACCGGGGTTCCGGCGGCGCAGGTGGCCCGGGTGGCCCGGGAGTTCGCCGACAACGCCGAACGCTCCGGCGGCCGGTCGATGATCCTGCTCGGCGCCGGCACCAACCACTGGTTCCACTCCGACGCCACGTACCGGGCGATCCTGGCGCTGGTCACGCTCACCGGCTGCCAGGGCGTCAACGGGGGCGGCTGGGCGCACTACGTCGGGCAGGAGAAGTGCCGGCCGGTGACCGGCTGGCAGCAGCTCGCGTTCGGGCTGGACTGGGTGCGCCCGCCCCGGCAGATGATCGGCACCGCGTTCTGGTACGTGCACACCGACCAGTGGCGCTACGACACCTACTCCGCGGACGTGGTGGCCTCGCCGACCGGCACCGGCGCGTTCGCCGGAAAGCACACCATGGACCTGCTGGCCCAGTCCGCCCGGTCGGGCTGGATGCCGTCGGCGCCCACCTTCGACCGCAGTCCCCTGGACCTGGCCGACGAGGCCCTCGCGGCCCGGCCCGACGACCCGGGCGGCTGGGTCGCCGAGCAGGTCGGCGCGGGCGCGGTCCGGTTCGCCTGCACCGACCCGGACGCGCCGGAGAACTGGCCCCGGGTGCTCACCGTGTGGCGGGCCAACCTGCTCGGCTCGTCGGCCAAGGGCAACGAGTACTTCCTGCGCCACCTGCTCGGCACCGACGCCAACCTGCGCGCGACGGAGGCGCCCGCCGAGTTGCGCCCGAAGGACGTGACCTGGCGCGACCAGGCGCCCGAGGGCAAGCTGGACCTGCTGCTGTCGCTGGACTTCCGGATGACCTCCACGACGCTCTTCTCCGACATCGTGCTGCCGGCCGCCACCTGGTACGAGAAGCACGACCTGAGCAGCACCGACATGCACCCGTTCGTGCACGCGTTCACCCCGGCGATCAACCCGCCGTGGCAGACCCGCACCGACTTCCAGGCGTTCCACGGCATCGCCAAGGCGTTCTCCGCGCTGGCGGCGACGCACCTGGGCGTACGCAAGGACCTGGTCGCGGCCCCGCTGCTGCACGACACCCCGGACGCGATGGCGACCCCGCACGGCCGGGTGCGCGACTGGGCGGTCACCGGGGAGACGCCGGTGCCGGGCCGCACCATGCCGAAACTGATCGTGGTCGAACGGGACTACGGCGCGGTGGCCGACCAGATGGCCGCCCTCGGGCCGCTGATGGACTCCCTCGGCACCACCGGCAAGGGGGTGGCGGTGGACGTCCGTCCCGAGGTGGACTACCTGCGGCACAAGAACGGTGAGGTGCGCGGCGGCGTGGCGGACGGCCGGCCGTCGCTGGCCACCGACGTGCACGCCTGCGAGGCGATCCTCGCCCTGTCCGGCACCACCAACGGCCGGGTGGCCACCGCCGGCTTCCACGACGTGGAGAAGCGCACCGGGGTACGCCTGGCGGACCTGGCCGCCGAGCACGAGGGCAAGCAGATCACCTTCGCCGACACCCAGTCCCGACCGGTGCCGGTGATCACCAGTCCGGAGTGGTCGGGCAGCGAGCACGGTGGGCGGCGGTACTCGCCGTTCACCATCAACACCGAGCGGCTCAAGCCGTGGCACACGCTCACCGGCCGGCAGCACTTCTTCCTCGACCACGACTGGATGCACGAGGCCGGCGAGGGGTTGCCGATCTTCCGGCCGCCGCTGGACATGCACAAGCTCTTCGGCGAGCCCCGGTTGGGCGCCAACGGGGAGTTGGAGATCACCGTCCGGTACCTCACCCCGCACTCGAAGTGGTCCATCCACTCCGAGTACCAGGACAACCTGATCATGCTGACGCTGTCCCGCGGCGGGCCGACGATGTGGATGAGCGAGGCCGACGCCGCGAAGATCGGCGTACGGGACAACGACTGGATCGAGGCGGTCAACCGCAACGGCGTGGTGGTGTGCCGGGCCGTGGTGACGCACAAGATGCCCGAGGGCACCGTCTACATGTACCACGCCCAGGAGCGGGTGATCGACGTGCCGAAGGCGGAGATCAACGGCCGGCGCGGCGGCATCCACAACTCGCTGACCCGGCTGCTGGTCAAGCCCACCCACCTGATCGGCGGGTACGCCCAGCTCTCCTTCGCCTTCAACTACCTCGGTCCGACCGGCAACCAGCGCGACGAGGTCACCGTGATCCGCCGCCGTTCCCAGGAGGTGCAGTACTGATGCGGGTCATGGCGCAGATGGCGATGGTGATGAACCTCGACAAGTGCATCGGCTGCCACACCTGCTCGGTCACCTGCAAGCAGGCGTGGACGAACCGGTCCGGCGTCGAGTACGTCTGGTTCAACAACGTGGAGACCCGGCCCGGGCAGGGCTACCCGCGCACCTACGAGGACCAGCAGCGGTGGCAGGGCGGCTGGACGCGGACCCGTGCCGGCCGGCTGAAGCCCCGCGCCGGCGGCCGGGTGAAGAAGCTGTTCAGCATCTTCGCCAACCCGAAGCTGCCGTCCATGCAGGACTACTACGAGCCCTGGACCTACGACTACGAGCACCTGCTCACCGCCCCGGCCGGCGACGACACCCCGGTGGCCCGGCCGAAGTCCCTGCTCACCGGCAAGGACACGAAGATCTCCTGGAGCGCCAACTGGGACGACTCGCTGGCCGGCGGCAACGAGATCGCCGCCGGCGACCCGGTGCTGGCCAAGGTGTCCGACCAGGTGAAGCAGGAGTTCGAGAAGACGTTCATGTTCTTCCTGCCGCGCATCTGCGAGCACTGCCTCAACCCGTCCTGCGCCGCCTCCTGCCCCTCCGGCGCGATCTACAAGCGGGCCGAGGACGGCATCGTCCTGGTCGACCAGGACCGCTGCCGGGGCTGGCGGATGTGCGTCACCGGCTGCCCGTACAAGAAGGTGTACTTCAACCACCGCACCGGCAAGGCGGAGAAGTGCACCTTCTGCTTCCCGCGCATCGAGATCGGCCAGCCGACCATCTGCTCGGAGACCTGCGTCGGCCGGCTGCGCTACCTGGGGCTGATGCTCTACGACGCCGACCGGGTCGCCGCGGCCGCCGCGGTCGAGGACGAGCACGGTCTCTACGACGCCCAGCGGTCGGTCTTCCTCGACCCGCACGACCCCGGGGTGGTCGCCGCCGCCCGGGAGGCCGGCATCCCCGACGACTGGATCGACGCGGCCCAGCGCTCGCCGGTCTGGGACCTGATCATGCGGTACGAGGTGGCACTGCCGCTGCACCCGGAGTACCGGACCATGCCGATGGTCTGGTACATCCCGCCGCTGTCGCCGGTGGCCGACGTGCTCCGCGACACCGGCCACGACGCGGAGCAGGCCGGCAACCTCTTCGGCGCCATCGACGCGCTGCGCATCCCGGTGGAGTACCTCGCCGAGCTGTTCACCGCCGGCGACCCCGAGCCGGTGCGCGCGGTGTTGAACCGGCTCGCCGCGATGCGCGCCTACCAGCGCCGGGTCAACCTGGGCGAGACGCGCGACGAGTCCATCGCGGCGGCCGTCGGGATGACCGGCGCGGAGATGGACGAGATGTACCGGCTGCTCGCCATCGCCAAGTACGAGCAGCGCTACGTCATCCCCGCCGCGCACGCCGAGGACGCCCACCGGCTGGAGAAGGTCGCCACCGAGTGCAGCCTCGACTACGAGGGCGGCCCCGGCATGGGCGGTGGCGGCCCGTACGGCCAGGGGCCGTTCGGGGAGTCCTCCGGCACGCCGGTGCCGGTGCAGGTCGAGACCTTCCACATGCTGCGCAACCGGCAGACCGCCGACAACTTCACCGACCCGGGCGACGAGCCGCGCCGGGTCAACCTGCTCAACTGGGACGGCAAGGGCACCCCCCGAGGGCTCTTCCCGCCCCGCCGCCCCGAGTCCGAGCCCACCGACGGAGGTGACCGGTGAGCCAGCCGACCTGGCGGCAGGTGGCCGCCCGCGCGGCGTCCCTGCTGCTGCGCTACCCCGACGACGAGGTGCTCGCCGCGCTGCCCACCGTGCGCGCCGCCCTCGACGGCGTACCGGCCCCGGTGGCCGGGCCGCTGCACGAGGTGGTCGCCCACCGGTCGGCGCACCCCGCCGGCGAGCTGCGGGCCGGGTACGTCGAGCTGTTCGACTTCCGCCGCCGCTGCTGCCTGCACCTGACGTACTACACCTGCGGCGACACCCGCCGTCGCGGGGAGGCCCTGGTCGGCTTCTCCGGCGCGTACCGGCGGGCCGGGCTGGCCGTCGTCGACGGCGAGCTGCCCGACTTCCTGCCGGCGGTGCTCGACCTGGCCGCCGCCGACGACGGCGGGTGGCGGCTGCTCCGGGACCACCGGGTCGGCCTCGACCTGCTGGTCGAGGCGCTGGGCCGGGAGCGGTCGGCCTACCGGCACGCGGTGGCCGCGGTACGCGAGATGCTGCCGCCGGCCCAGCCCGCCGACCTGGCCGCCGCGGCCCGGCTGGCCCGCACCGGACCACCGGCGGAGCAGGTCGGCCTGGAACCGTTCGGGCTCGTGGACACCTCGGGAGGCCGTCGATGAACATCCTGCTCTGGGTCGTGTACCCGTACCTGGCCCTGGCCGTGCTGGTCGGCGGCCTGATCTGGCGGCACCGGTACGACAAGTTCGGCTGGACGACCCGCTCGTCCCAGCTCTACGAGAGCAGCATCCTGCGCTGGGGCAGCCCGCTGTTCCACTTCGGCGTGCTGATGGTGCTGGTCGGCCACGTCGGCGGCCTGCTGGTGCCGAAGTCCTGGACCGAGGCGGTCGGCGTCACCGAGCACACGTACCACCTGATGGCCGTGTTCATCGGCACGGTGGCCGGGCTCTGCACGCTGATCGGACTGGCCATCCTGATCGCCCGCCGGCGCCTCACCGGCCCGGTCTTCGCCGCCACCACCCGCAACGACAAGGCGATGTACGTGGTGCTCGCCGGGGTCATCGTGCTGGGGCTGCTGGCCACGGTGCGGGCCAACGTGGTCGGCGACGGCTACGACTACCGGGAGACGGTGTCCCCCTGGTTCCGGTCGCTGTTCTACCTCAGCCCCGACCCGGAGGTCATGGCCGGCGTGCCGGTCGGCTTCCAGATCCACGTCCTGGCCGCCTTCGCGCTCTTCGCGTTCTGGCCGTTCACCCGGCTCGTGCACGCGTTCAGCGCCCCGGTCGGCTACGCCACCCGCCCGTACGTCGTCTACCGCAGCCGGGACGACCGGCCCGGGCTGCGGCCGACCCGGCCCGGCTGGGAGGGCCCGCCCCGGCTGCCCGCCCCCCGCGGCGATCGCGGTCGTTCCCGCCGCTGACCACCACCACGACCCACGGAGAGCAGCGATGAGTATCGCCCGTGACAGCCAGGCACCCGACACCACGCCTGCCCCCGTCGAGGCCCGCGCCGGCGCGGCCAGGCCGGGCAGCTCGACAGCGACGCTTCAACTCGTCCTGGCCACGCTCGGCTTCCTGGTCAACTTCTGGGCGTGGGCCCTGCTGGGCCCGCTCGGCCCGGGCATCAAGGAGCGCCTCGACCTCAGCTTCGCCGCCCAGTCCCTGCTGGTGGCCGTGCCGGTGGTGGTCGGCTCGCTGGGGCGCATCCCGGTCGGCGCGCTCACCGACCGGTACGGGGCGCGCGTGGTGTTCCCGCTGGTCACGGTCGCCACCATCGGGCCGGTGCTGACCTTGAGCGTGGTCTCCAGCTACCCCGCGCTGATCATCACCGGCTTCTTCCTCGGCATCGGCGGCACCGCCTTCGCCGTCGGCGTGCCCCTGGTGTCCGGCTGGTACCCGCCGGCCCGGCGGGGCTTCGCCATCGGCGTGTTCGGCGTCGGCATGGGCGGCACCGCGATCGCCAACTTCACCACCGTCCGGCTCGCCGACGCCTACGGCCAGCGGGCGCCGTTCCTGCTCGTCGCGGCGATCCTCGCGGGTTACGCGGTGCTGTCGTTCCTGCTGCTGCGCGACGCGCCGGAGCGGGCCCGCCCGACCGGGTCGGCCTGGCGGCGCCTCAGCGCGGTCGGCCGGCTGACCGTCACCTGGCAGCTCTGTTTCCTGTACGCGGTGGGCTTCGGCGGTTTCGTGGCGTTCAGCGTGTACCTGCCCGCCTACCTGCGCACCGCCTACGGTCTCGACGCCGCCGACGGCGCGTTGCGTACCGCCGGCTTCGTGGTCCTCGCGGTGGCCGCCCGGCCGCTGGGTGGTTGGCTCTCCGACCGGCTGCACCCGGTGCCGGTGCTGGTGTGGTGCTTCGGCGGGGTCGCCGCGTTCGCGGTGGTCCAGGCGTTCCAGCCCACCCTGGTGCCGGTGGCGACGGTCGCGCTGCTCGGCATGGCGGTCCTGCTCGGCGCGGCCAGCGGTGCGGTGTTCGCGCTGGTCGGCAAGGTCGCCCCGGCCGACCAGGTGGGTGCCGTCACCGGCCTGGTGGGCGCCGCCGGTGGCCTCGGCGGATTCGTCCCGCCGCTGGTGATGGGCTGGGTCTACGGGTCGCAGGGCTCCTACGCGATCGGCCTCATGCTGCTCTCCGACGTCGCGTTGGCCGCCGCCGTCTTCACCGCGGTCCGGATGGGCGGCCTGGTGGCGCGCGACACCTGACCGCCGCGAACGCCCGGCTCCGGTACCCGACGTCGGGTGCCCGGAGCCGGGCGCGACGCACCCGACCGGTCATCGACCGGGCGAGGTCAGGAGCGGTGGATCAGGATGTCGCCGAACGCGGTGCGGGCCCGCACCTCGGCCTGCTCGTCGTTTTCGGCGGGTCCGGCGGCGGCATCCAGGTCGTTGCGCACCTTGCCGAACTGGGTGTGCAGGTCGAGCCGGGCCGCGGTGCCGCGCCGGATGCCGAGCTGGATGCGGCCCGCCGCGGTGCGCAGGCTCGCGTGGCCGCGCACCAGCTCGCCGATGCGGATGCTGCCGTTGGCGGTGGTGGCCGCGACGGAGGCGGCGGCGTGCTCGGCGGCGACGTCGCCGTTCGCGGCGTTGATCCGCAGCTCGCCACCCGCCTCGCCGATCCACGTCTCGCCGTTGCCGTTCTTCAGCACGGCGTGCCCGCCGACGGCGCGCAGGCTGAGCTTGCCGGAACCGGTGGTGACCTCGGCGTCGCCGGTCACCTTCTCCGCGATGGCGGCACCGAAGCCGGTGTGCAGGGTGAGGCTGGCGGCGTCCTCGACCTGCAGGTCGCCGGCGCCGGTCTTGAGCCGGCAGTCGGCCAGCGGGCCGGAACAGGTGACGGCACCGACGCCCAGCTTGCCGTCCACGCCGGAGCCGGCGGGCAGCTCGATGGTCACCTCGACGGAGCCGGTCTTGCCGAAGACGCCGAAGCCGGGCTGCTTGGGGCCGCGGATCACGAGCCGGCCGGACGCGTACTCGACCCGGGTCTGTTCGGCGGCGCGCACGTCCCGCTCGGCGGCGCTGTCGGCGGGGCGGACCCGCACGACGGTGTCGGTTCGCGCAGCGGCGGTGATCCGTACCTCGCCGGCGACGAGTTCGACCGTTGCGGAGATCGGGGTGGGGGTGTCGAAGGATGGCATTGTTGTCCCCTTTCGGGAGGTCGGTGGGGTTAGCGCACCCAGCCGGTGAAGCGCTGGCCGCCGGTGGCGGGGCCGGATCGGCGCGGGGTGTCGGGGCGGTGAGGCTGGTTGTCGGTGTCGACGGCGGCGGTCGCGGCGCGGATCAGCCAGGTGTTGATCGAGACGCCGGCGCGGGCGGCGGCGTGCTCGACGCGCGCCTTGAGGTTCTCCGGCAGGCGCAGGCTGATCCGCACGGTCGCCTCGTCCTCGCCGTCGGCGGGGGGCGGTGGCGCCGGGCTCGGTGGTGCCGCCTCCGTCTCGTCGGTCCACTGCTCGGTCGGCGGTGGCGTCACCACGAAGCTGGGCTCCCGGTCCCGCAGCCGCAGGTCGACCGAGCCGGGCGCGAGATCACGGGTGATCTCCGTGGCCGCCTCGGAGAGCGCGTCCAGCAGGGCGAGCCGGACCGCGGACTCCAGCGGCGCGGTGAGCCGTTCGGCCAGGTCCCGGGCGTCGTCACCGCCGGCCGCGGCGGCCACCGCGAGCTGCTGGCGGATCGCGTCGACGTAGGTACGAAGTTCCATGACGCCATGATGGCATCACTGTGATGCCATCCGCAAGAGGGGTGATGCCACTCAGCTGCCGCCACGACCGCGCGGCACATCCACACGTCGTGCGGATGTCGCTGGGCACGGTGCCGCCCGCCTCCTATGCTTCGGTTGCGCAGCTTGATCGAGTTCGGATGCCGCTGGCCGCTGGTGATGCCCAGGGCCACCTGCACACCGCTGCGGCCGGGCTGCGCCGCGCGCTGGCCGAACGAGTTCGTCGCTGGCCTCTCCCGCGGGCGACGCGAGAGGATGACCGTATGCCGACCCCCCGCGTCGTCGCCGTCTGCCGGGACGAGACCCATCGGTTCAGCAAGGTGCCGGCCACGTCGATCACCCTCGTGGCCGGGCTCGGCGTGCTCGGCGACGCCCACGCCGGGACCCTGGTCCAGCATCGGTCGCGGGTGCGCCGTGACCCGAACCAGCCCAACCTGCGCCAGGTCCACCTCATCCACGCCGAGGTCTTCAACGACGCCCGGGCCATGGGCTATGAACTGGCGCCGGGTGATCTCGGGGAGAACGTCCTCACCGCCGACCTCGACCTGCTGGGGCTGCCGACCGGGACGCTGCTCGACTTCGGCGGTCCAGCCGTGCGACTGACCGGCCTGCGCAACCCCTGCGCGCAGATCAACGCCTTTCGGCCCGGGCTGCTCAAGGTGGTGCTGTCCCGCGCGGACGGGACGCCGACCGACCAGCCGGCGCCGTCCACCGCGTCGCCGGAGTGCGCGACCACGCCGGTCATCCGCAAGGCCGGCGTGATGGCGGTCGTCGAACGCGGCGGCGAGGTCGTGCCGGGCCAACCGATCACGGTGATCCTTCCCGACCTCCCCCACACGCCCCTCGCCCCCGTCTAGACAGTGGGCTATCGGCATGATCGCGGCTCACTAACCGCAGCAGATGTGTGCGTCTGACCTTGTCGTGTTGCGGCGTTTCTGTAGCCGGCTCGGGGATTCGTTCCGCAATCACCTTGCCGATACGCCCGTTCTTGGATCTTGCCCACCTGACCAAATCTTGTCAGCTATCCGCCACTGCCGATCGGTGTAGGACCTGCTGTGAAATTGTCAGGTGGCCGTCTCGATCCTTCTTCGTTGGGAGACGCACATGCAGCCGGTGCGATACCGCCCATCCGTCGCCGCCCTCAACCTGTTGCTAATGATCTCCGGATATCTTCGCGATCTCGGAGAGAACGATTCGGGTAGTTTCCTGAACCCGGGGATTAAGAACGTTCAGGTCCCTCGGGACGTCGAAACGATCGTCGTGAAGGGTCGGCGAGCGATCGCCCGCGAAGCGCAGAAGGACACCGAACTGAGGCTCATCCTTCGGTACCAGGCGGCGTTGCGGATATTTGAGCAATTGCAGGAACTGGCGTTGACGGACCCGACGTGCACCGTACTCCTCAGCGAGGAGCGGGAATACAAGTTCAGCGAGCTGCCGGCTCTCGGCTGGCACACCGTCACCCTCGAAAGGATGCTCCAGATGCTGGCCGAGGAAGACTGGTTCGGGAACGCGCCCTGCATGAACTTTCTGGCCGGCCAGCTTCAGGACTACATCTCCCAACTGTGGGACCTGCCCAAGTCCCCGGCGAAATAGATCGCCGTCACCTTGTGCCAGGTCGCGTGATCCACATCGCAGTCGGCGAGAGCACACGATGAGGTCGCCAGCCCTAGGGTCGGAGCGTGAGCGTCAACGAGGACTCCTCCGGTCAGGTTCTACCGCCCGGCTCCGGGAGCGGAGGCGACAGCCGCGAACCAACCCGCGAGCTGACGGCAATCCGGGAAGCTGTCCGACGGCAGGCCCAGCGGGCGACCTCCGGCATCGGGGACATGGCGGCCTACCTGTCCCAGCAGGTGGCGGATGAGTCGCATCGGGAGGTGACCGGTCCCCTGCTGGCGGGCACCGGCGCGAGCGGTGTGGTGCGGCACCGAGGTCGGGTGGTCGCCGAATGGGGCGACGCGGAGATCCCGGAGATGCTGTTCAGCGGCACCAAGAGCGTCGTCGCCACCGTAGCGGGGTTGGCCTTCGACCGAGGACTGCTCGCCCCGGACGCGCTGGTGTCGGCGACGATCCGGCATCCGCTCGTCGATCGCCTCGCCATCGAGGGCATCACCTGGCAGCACCTGTTGCAGCAGACCAGCGGATGGAACGGTGAGCTGTGGGGGAAGCCGACGGAGGTGGACGCGCAGAGCCGCCGGGAGGGCTTCGAGCGCGAAGGAGCGCCCGGCACCGGGTGGGCCTACAACGACGTACGGGTGAATCTGCTCTGCCTTGCCCTGACGGTGCTGTTCGGCCGACCGCTGCCCGACGTGCTCCGCGAGGACGTGCTCGAACCACTCGGCGCCTCCTCGTCCTGGTCCTGGCACGGCTACACCGACTCGGTCATCGACATCGACGGGATGCCCACGCCGGTCGTCAGCGGCGGGGCACACTGGGGCGGCGGTCTGTGGATCTCCGCGCGGGATCTGGCTCTGCTCGGTGAGCTGTACCGGTGCCGGGGCGAGTGGCAGGGCCGGCGGCTGCTCAGCGACGAGTGGATCGACCGCGCCTGGAGTCCCTGCGACCTGAACCCCGACTACGGCTACCTCTGGTGGCACAACGACTCGCAGCGGGTACAGCCCGGCGCGCCGGCCAGCGGACGATGCGCCCGCGGCAATGGCGGCCGTCACCTGCTCTGGATCGACCCCGCCCGGGACCTGGTCATCGCCTCGCACTGGGGCGACGAGGTCCACGACCTGATTACCGAGGTCTCGGCCGCCATCCCGACGGTCCCCGCCCGCACTGGCTCATGACGGGAGTGCCCTGGACCGGACGCGGGAGTCGGAGGCACCGGCGCCGGCGATGGGCTGGGACGATCAACCTGAACCTCACCGCACCGATGCTGCTCAGCCAGCTCGTTCTGGACCCCATGCGGGAACAAGGTGGTGGCGCGATTGTCAACATGGCCTCCAGCGGCGGCATCGGCTTCGAGTCCTACGGTTCGCCGGAGTACGGGGCCGCGAAGGCTGGTCTGATTCGCTTCACCGCCAGTCTGGCCAGCTTGGAACGTAGCCACGCGGTCCGGATGATGTGCGTCGCGCCGGACCGGATCGGGCTGAGCCGAGCCCAGGCCCAATGGGAGCGCATGAGTGCCGACGAACGTGCCGCATCTCGCCCGCTGATACCTCCGGCCGAGGTTGTCTCCGTCGTCTTGAGCCTCATCCACGAGGGAGTCGGTGGAGCCGTGGTGGAGATGTGGGGCGGAGAGCAGCCTGTCGTGCATGCGCCGTAGACCCGCGTCCGGGCATCCGCTGTTCGGCAGTTGCGGACGTCATCGTGCGGTGTGGAGCGGTCCCCTGGCGCCGGTCAGGAAAATCCGCCGTTGCTGAACAGCAGTTGGCCGTTGATCCACTGGCCTTGCGGCGAACACAGGAAGCTGACCAGATTCGCGGTGTCCTGTGGGGTGCCGAGGCGGCCGAGTGGTGTCTGCCGAATGCAGTCGGCTCGTCCCGCCGCTGTCATCCACCCGGTGTCCACCGGGCCGGGATTGATGACGTTCGAGCTGATGCCGAGGTGGGCCAACTCGTGGGCCGCGGCCAGGGTGATGCGGTCGAGTGCGCCCTTGCTCGCGCCGTACGGCAGATTTCCCACCGTGTGATCGCTGGTGAGGGCGATGATGCGACCGTCGCCGGGCCGCCCGCGGAAGCGTCGCCCGTGCTCGCGGATCAGCAACCAGGTCGCCCGTGCGTTGACGGCGAAGTGCCGGTCGAAGCTCTCGACGGTGGTGTCCAGTAGCCCGGAGTCGACCGACTCGCAGTGGCACATCACCAGGGCGGTGACCGGGCCGAGTTGGCGCTCCGCCTCGTCATAGACCGCAGCGGGCGCCGTGGGGTCGGTGAGGTCCGCTTCTATGGCGGCGACGGCTGCGCCGCGCGCGGTGAGTGCCTGCGCGATGGTGTCGGTGGCCCCGGCTTCGACGCCCCAGTTCATGCGCTCGTCGTACCCGGTCCAGAAGGTGAAGGCGATATCCCAGCCCGAGGCCGCCAACTCGCTTGCGATGCCGGCGCCGATGCCGATGGTGCGACCGACCCCCGTGACGAGTGCTGTCGGCCGGGACCTGCCGGACGGAGCGGGTGGGGTGCCGTCCGGTGTCTGCCCGGGATCCGCCATGACGAGGATCCTCCTCGACCGCCGGGAGACCCCGCTACAGGATTTCGCTGCGCGGGCTCGAGCAGGCGAACCAGCCTTCGCGGAACGCCGCTTGTCTGCCCGGCCCCTGACCGATCCGCGTGCGTACTGCCCGTACCCCCGTCAGGCGGCTCCCCCGCGACGGGCCGGCGCGCCGGCCCCCGGATCGAGGACCACCCGGAAGGCGGGGTAGCGCGGTGCGATCGCGGCGAACTCGGCCAGCGGCGCGTGCCGATCGACGGGCATGTGCGGTCGCGCCCCGGGCACCTTCTGCAGGTAGCGCTTGAGGATCGGCGCCCGCTCCGCGACGGGGACCTCGACCAGCCGGCAGGCCCGGGCCCGGCCGTGCCGGATCGTGGCACGGCCCCCGGCCGCCCGGACGTTGCGGACCCAGTTGCAGTCCCCGCCCAGCATCGGGACCAGATACCACTCCCCCTGCCAGTCGGCCATCCCCAGCGGGAAGCGGGTCCGCCGCCCGGTGCGGCGACCAGGGACCTCGAGCGTCACCCAGCGCCGGGGCAGCAGCCCGGCGCCGAGCACCACCGCCCACACCCGCGCGAAGCGCCGCGCGGTGGCGTCGGCCCGCCCGCCCGCGTACATCCGGCGCAGGTCGTCGTCCGAGTACGGCCAGCTTCTCATCGCGACCTCCAGCGTCCACGCCCCCGAACCGTCGAGTTCATCGAACCCGAGGTGCGGCCGGGGCGGCAGGGCCCAACGTCCCGGGACCCGGCCCGGCCGCGCGGCCCACCGGACCGGTGGCGGACGCCGGGTGCGTCAGGGGGTGAGCCGGCCCAGCAGCCAGGCCGGCTCCGGATTCACCACGGCCTCGCCGCGGGCGACCACCGTCGGCACCGTCTCGTCCCCGCCCGTGACGGCCCGGACCGCCGCCGCCCCGGCCGGATCGCGCCAGATGTTCACCCAGTACACCTGGCCGGCCCGGCGGCCGAGCCGGCGGCGCAGGCGCAGACAGTACCGGCAGCCGGGCCGCCAGTAGACGACCGGCCGACCGTCCCGGGCGCTGCGTTCCTGCGCCTGCGCGGCGGTCAGCGAGCGGGGGAACACCAGCGGCGACAGCAGCACGGCCAGTGCCAGGAAGACGAGCAGCTCGACGACGCCGACCCGCCGATCGTCCTGGGCGGCCGCGACGAACAGGCCGCACGCCACCAGCAGACCCGCGAACCACCAGCTACGCCACACGCCGGCGAATGCTACCCGCCGGCGCCGCCCGTCAGGCGGTCGCGTCGGCCAGCAGCTCCAGCAGGTGCCGGTACGGCTGCCCGGTGGCCCGGGCCAGGCCGATCTCGCAGGTGCGGTTCACCGAGGCGTACCCGTCGAAGGGGCGTCCGGCGACGGCGGTGGCCTCCGCCCGGGTGGCCGAGGCGGTCAGCTCCGGGTGCAGCAGGCCCCGGTCGCCGGCGAAGCCGCAGCACTGCCAACCGTCCGGCACCACCACCTCGTCGGCGATCGCCCCGGCCACGGCGAGCAGCGCCTCGTCCAGCCCGAGGCGGGTGGACGAGCAGGTCGGGTGCAGGGCGAGCGAACCCAGCCGGCGGCGGACCGTGAGTCGGGGCAGCAGGTCGGTGGCGGCGTACCCGACGGCATCGACCACCCGCAGGTCGCCGGCGTCGGCCAGCAGCCGGGCGAACCCCTCGGTGCACGAGGCGGCGTCGCTGACCAGGGGCAGCGCCCCGTCCCGGCTGGCCGCCCGCAGCGCCGGCGCGACCCGGTCCTGGACGGCCCGGTAGCCGGCGGTGAGGCCCTTGGACGACCAGGGGGTGCCGCAACAGGTGGCGGCGATGCCGGCCGGCACGAGCAACCGCACCCCGGCCCGCTCGGCGAGGGTCAGCAACGCGGCCGCCACCCCGGAGCCGCCCTCGGCGGGCCCGAAGAGCGTGCCCAGGCAGGACGGCACGAACACCGCGTCCGGGTCGTCGACCAGGTGCGGACGCCGGGCCGCGCCGCCGCCCGGCAGGTCGCGGCGCCACTGCGGCACCCGGTCCGCGCCGAGCACCGCGCGGGCGACCCGGGTCGCCGTCTCGGGCAGCGCGGGAGGCAGCGCGCCGGCCAGGTCGAGGCCGCGGGCCATGCCCCGGGTCGCCGCGCCCCAGCGCCGGGCCGCGCCCCGCCAGCCGGCCTGCGTCAGCGCGCCGTTGGCCTCGGCACGCAGCCGCTTCACCAGGTCACCGGTGTTGATCAGCACCGGGCAGGCGGTGGCGCACATCCCGTCGACCGCGCAGGTCTGCACCGCGTCGTAGTCGTACGCCCGCTCCAGCTCACGGGCCAGGGCCAGGTCGCCGTCGGCGCGGGCGGCGGCGATCTCCCGGCGCAGCACGATCCGCTGCCGGGGCGTGGTGGTGAGATCGCGGCTGGGGCAGACCGGCTCGCAGTAGCCACACTCGACGCAGCGGTCCACCTCCTCCTCCACGGTCGGCACGGTCTTCAGGTGCCGCATGTGGATCTCCGGGTCGTCGCTGAGCAGCACGCCCGGGTTGAGCACGCCGGCCGGATCGCAGAGGGCCTTGAGGTCGCGCATCACGGCATAGAGCTCGTCGCCGAACTGGCGCCGGACGTACGGGGCCATCACCCGGCCGGTGCCGTGCTCGGCCTTGAGCGTGCCGCCGTGGCCGAGCACCAGGTCGACCATCTCCTCGGTGAAGTCGGCGTACCGGGCCGGCGCCGCGCCGTGGGAGAACCGCTCGTTGAGCATGAAGTGCAGGTTGCCGTCCTTGGCGTGGCCGAAGATGACGCTCTGCTCGTACCGGTGCCGGGCGAACAGGTCGGCGAGCGCCGCGCAGGTGTCGGCGAGCGCGCCCACCGGGACGGCGATGTCCTCCAGCAGCGCGGTGGTGCCGGACGGCCGGGCACCGGCCACGGCGGCGTACAAACCCTTGCGGATGTGCCATAGCGCGGCTCGCGCGGCCGGTTCCCCGCTGAGCCGGGCCGGCGTGGTCAGCGGCAGGTCGGCCAGCACCGGCCGGGCCGCCGCCACCCGCGCGGCGAGCGCCTCCGGGTCGGACTCCTGCCACTCGACCAGCAGCGCGGCGTGCTCGCGCACCGCCAGGCCGCGCAGCGCGGCGTCGGCCTTCGGATCGGTCTGCGCGACCCGCAGTGCCGCGGCGTCGAGCAGCTCGATCGCCGCCGGCCCGGCGGCCACCAGGGCCGGCATCGCGGCCATCGCCGCGCCCAGGGTGTCGAAGACCAGCAGTCCGGTCGCGGCGTGCCGGTGCACCGGCACGGTACGCAACGTCGCCGCCGCCACGAAGGCGAGGGTGCCCTCGCTGCCCACCACGAGGCGGGTGAGCAGGTCGGCGGGGGTGTCGTGGTCGAGGAAGGCGTTCACCCCGTACCCCATGGTGTTCTTCATGGCGTACTGGGCGCGGATCCGGCGCACCGAGTCCGGGTTGCCGCGGACCCGGTCGCGCAGCCGCAGCAGCCCGGCGTGCAGCTGCGGCTCGGTGGCGCGCAGCCGGTCGTCGGCGTCCGGGGCGCCGGTGTCCAGCAGGGTGCCGCTGGGCAGCACCAGCAGCACCGACTCCAGGGTGCGGTAGGTGTTGAACTCGGTGCCGCAGGTCATCCCGCTGGAGTTGTTGGCCACCACGCCGCCGACCGTGCAGGCGGACTCGCTGGCCGGGTCCGGGCCGAGCCGGCGGCCGTACCGGGCGAGCCGGGCGTTGACCTGCCGCAGCACCACTCCCGGCTGCACCCGTACGCGCCGGCCCTCGTCGAGCACCTCGAGGTCGCGGAAGTGCCGGCGGGTGTCGACCAGGAGCTGGTCGGTGACGGCCTGCCCGCTGAGGCTGGTGCCGCCGGAGCGGAAGGTCAGCGGGGTGCCGGTGCGGTGGCTGTGCCGCAGCAGCGCGGCCACCTGCCCGGCGTCGGCGGGGGTGACCACCGCGCTCGGGTGCAGCAGGTAGTGCGAGGCGTCGTGGGCCAGCCGCAGCCGGTCCGCGGCCCGGGTCGCCACCCCGCCCGGCACCGCCGCCTCCAGTCCGGCCCGGGCCGGCCCGCTCAGCTCCACCATGTCGCCGCACCTCCCCCGCTGCCACCCTAGTCAGCGCCCGGCCGACACGCCGTTCGCCCCTTGTCCCGGCATCGACCCGGGTGGATACTCGCCGCACAGCGTTCGCCGAGGTCACACCCCGAACGGATCCCGGCGACCCGGCATGGACGCCGACGCAACCGGCGGCCTTCACCGTCCGAGGAGAAGACCGTGAGTATCCGCCGAAGCCGACTGACCTCCCTGCTCGCCGCGACCGTCGGCCTGGTGGCCGCCGGCGCCTTCACCGGGCCGGCCTCGGCCGCGCCCAGCTACACCGCCGGCCAGCTCGCCCAGGTCGACGCCGCCGTCGCGGCCTCCGGTGTCGACGGCCTCGCCTGGCGGGTGGACGCCGCCGCCAACCGGGTGGTGGTGACCGCCGACGAGAGCGTCTCCGCCGCCGAGCTGGCCAGGCTCAAGAAGAGCGCCGGCGCCGCGTCCGGCGCGATCCGGGTGGACCGGGCCCGGGGCACGTTCCGCCCGCTGCTCTCCGCCGGGAACGCCATCTACGGCGGCGGCTACCGCTGCTCGCTCGGCTTCAACGTGGTCAAGGGTGGGGTGTACTACTTCCTCACCGCCGGGCACTGCGGCAACGTCGCCAACACCTGGTACACCAACTCCAGCCAGTCCACGCTGATCGGCCCGACCGTCGGCTCCAGCTTCCCGGGCAACGACTACGCCCTGGTCCGCTACGACAACGCCGGCCTGAGCCACCCCGGCGGCTACACCGCCGCCAACGCGTTCGTGGGTGAGGCGGTCAAGCGGACCGGCTCCACCACGGGCACCCACAGCGGCACCGTGACCGCGCTCAACGTGACCGTCCGCTACCAGGGCAGCGGCACCGTCAAGGGCATGATCCAGACCACTGTCTGCGCCGAGCCCGGCGACTCCGGTGGGGCGCTCTACGACGGCACCAAGGCGCTCGGCATCACCTCGGGCGGCAGCGGTGACTGCAAGCGCGGCGGCACCACGTTCTTCCAGCCGGTCACCGAGGCGGCCAGCGCGTACGGCGTGACCGTCTACTGAGTCCACCGCCGGCGATCGGCCGGCCCGCGAGACCCGCACCAGCCCCGCGCCGGTGCGGGTCTTCGCGTGTCCAGGACGGACCCCGGCGCACTGCTGATACGGCGTTCGCGATTTTAAACTCCGCCATTGTCACGAATTCGGGGTGCGAACATCACACACCGGTCATGACCGATCACACTTTGCTCCGTCCTCCGCCGTCCGCAGGATTGACCTCACCCGATCAGCCGGTGGAGGCAGACGACATGGACGAACGGTACGACTCGTACTGCGCGGTCGATCCGCTGTTCTACGACTCGCTCGCCAGCTCCGCCGCCGAGGCCCCCGGCTACCTGACGGACCGCCGGCCGGCGCCCGGTTGGGAGCGCGAGAGCAAGGATGACTGGCTGATCCACGCGCCGATCGGCGGCTCCCTCCCGCCCCAGGGGTGGAAGATCCACGTGTCGGCCCGGTTGGACAACGCGGAGCGGGTGCTGGCCCGGGTGATGGACTACTGCCAGCCCCGCGGCATCCCGTTCAAGCACCTGCGCGGCCCGCGGATGCTGCTCATGCGCAACAGCAAGTACGCCCGCCGGGCGGCCAGCGGCAAGTTCATCACCGTCTACCCCCGCGACGACGCGGAGCTGGAGCTGACCGCCAAGGAGCTCGCCGCGCTGCTCGACGGGGAGACCGGACCGTACATCCTGAGCGACCTCCGCTACGGCGACGGCCCGGTCTACCTGCGCTACGGCGGGTTCGCCGCCCGGTACTGCCTCTCCCCGGAGGGCCAGGTCGTGCCGGCGATCGAGGACGCCACCGGCACCCTGGTGCCCGACCGACGCGACCCCGTCTTCCACGTGCCCGACTGGGTGACCCTCCCGGACTTCCTCGCCCCCCACCTGGCCGCCCGGAACGCCGCCACCACCACCGACCTGCCCTACCGGATCGACAAGGTCATCCACTTCTCCAACGGCGGCGGCCTCTACGAGGCCCGGGACACCCGCACCGGGGACCGGGTGGTGCTGAAGGAGGCCCGCCCGCACGCCGGGCTGGACGCCACCGGCGCGGACGCGGTCACCCGCCTGCGCCGGGAGGCCGAGACGCTGCGCCGGCTCGCCGACGTGCCGCACCTGGTGCGGGTGCACGACGAGTTCAGCTTCGGTGGGCACGAGTTCCTGGCGCTGGCGTTCGTCGCGGGCCGCCCGCTGAACCAACTCGTGGTGGAGCGCTACCCGCTGGTCCACCTCGACGCCGACCCGGACGCGTACACCCGGTGGGCCCTCGAGGTGCACCGGCAGGTCGCCGAGGCGGTCGAGGCGATCCATGCCCACGGCGTGGTCTACGGCGACCTGCACATGTTCAACATCATGGTCGGCGACGACGGGGACGTCACGCTGATCGACTTCGAGGTGGCGACCCCCGCCGCGGCGGCCACCCGGCCGGCGCTGCGCAACCAGGCATTCGCCGCGCCCCGCGACCGGACCGGCTTCGAGGTGGACCGGTACGCCCTGGCGTGCCTGCGGCTGGCCCTCTTCCTGCCGCTGACCGCGATGCTGCGGCTGGCGCCGGAGAAGGCGGCCCACCTCGCCGAGGTGGTGGCGGAGCACTTCCCGGTGCCCCCGGACCTGCTCGACGAGGCGGTCGCCGTGATCCTCGGCCGGACCGCGACCGAGGTCGGGACCCCGGCCGGGACCGAGACCCGGACCGGAACGGAAGCCCGGGCCGTCGACCGCTGCCCGGACCGGCCGAGGATCGACCCGGACGACTGGCCGGCGCTGCGCGACCGGCTGGCCACCGCGATCACCGCGAGCGCCACCCCGCACCGCGACGACCGCCTCTTCCCCGGCGACATCCGGCAGTTCGCCGGGGCCGACGGCGGGCTCAACCTGGCCCACGGCGCGGCCGGGGTGCTCTGGGCACTGCACGCCAGCGGCGCCGGCACCGACCCCCGACACGAGCAGTGGTTGCTCGACCGGGTACGGGAACCGGCCTCCGGCAGCCGGCTCGGCTTCTACGACGGGCTGCACGGCGTCGCGTACGTACTGGACCTGCTCGGGCACCGCACCGAGGCGGTACGGCTGCTGGACCGCTGCCTCGACGAGCCGTGGACCGAACTCGGCGACGACCTGATGAGCGGGCTGTCCGGCGTCGCGCTCAACCTGGCCCACTTCGCCGGCCGCACCGGCGACGGGCGGTACGCCGACGCGGCGCGGCGGGCGGTCGACCTCGTCGTCGGCCGGCTCGGCGACGTCGAGTCGGTGGCCGAGATCAGCGGCGGCCGGCACCCGTACGCGGGGCTGTTCCGGGGCGGTGCGGGCGTGGCGCTGATGCTGCTGCGGATGTACGAGCTCGACCAGGACCCGAGTCTGCTCGAGCACGCGGCGACCGCGCTGCGGCAGGACCTGCGCCGGTGCGTCCGGCGCGACGCCGGCCACCTGGAGGTCAACGAGGGCTGGCGGACCATGCCCTACCTCGGCGAGGGCAGCGTGGGCATCGGCCTGGCGCTCGACCAGTACCTGCGCCACCGCGACGACGAGGACCTGCGTGCCGCGGCCGAGGCGATCCGCCGCTGCGCCGACTTCCCGTTCTACGCCCAGTCCGGGCTCTACGCCGGCCGCGCCGGCATGGTGACCTATCTGGCGGCACGAGACGAGGTCGAGGCGGCGCGCCGGCAGGCTCGGCTGCTCAGCTGGCACGCGCTGCCGTTCCGGGGGGTGATCGCCTTCCCCGGTGACCAGTTGCTGCGGCTCTCCATGGACCTGGCCACCGGCACCGCCGGCGTGCTGCATGCCGTCGCGAGCACCCAGCCGGCGGGCACCGGCCTGCCGTTCCTGTCGCCCCTGCCCGGCGCCACGCCGGCCGGGCCGACCCCACCGGCCGGCGGTTGACCGGCCCACCCAGCTCCCCGGGGGTCACTCCGGGGCGATCCGACCCGACGCGTACGGAAGGAGGTGAACGACATGGCCCTGCTCGACCTCCAGGGGATGGAGCTGCCGGTTGCCGAGCGCCACGGCGGGGGCAGCCAGGCGAGCCTGCTGCTCTGCGGCGACAGCTCGCTGAGCATCACCACCTGCAACTGACCCGGTGGCCATCGACCGGATGGCCGCGCCACCAGATCCGACCAGCAGTCGACACGAGAGAAAAGGGGAACATCATGGCACTGCTCGACCTCCAGGGCATGGAACTGCCGGCCATCGAGCGCAACGGCGGGGGCAGCCAGGCCAGCCTGCTGCTCTGCGGCGACAGCTCGCTGAGCATCACCACCTGCAACTGACCTCGGTTCGCCTGGTCCCGGGCCGGCTCGCGCCGGTCCGGGACCGCGCCCTGCGTGGAGGTGCGATGACCCCGGCCGACCGGCTCCTCTGGCGGGCCGTCGGGTCCGCCGGCTGGTGGACCCCGATGCTGGCCGTGGCCACCGTGGCCGTGGCGGCGGCCGAACTGGCGCTGCCCGCGGCGCTGGGCCGGGCGGTCGACGCCGCCGTCGGCACCACCGCCGGGGAGTCCGCCACCCGTTGGCTGGCCGCCGTTGGTGGACTGGTCGTCCTGCTGGTCTGCGCCGGCGCGGTGCGGGACTACGGCACCGGCGCGGCGAGCGCCCGGTCCGTCGCCGACCTACGCCACACGCTGACCCGCCACATCCTCGCCCTCGATCCCCGGGCCGCGGCCCGCCACCCGGTGGGCGACCTGGTCGGTCGACTGGTCGGCCAGGTGGCCGACGCCGGGCAGGCGGCCCCGACCATCGTCCTGGCGGGCACCGTGCTGCTGCCCCCGGTGGGCAGCCTGGTGGCCCTCACCATGATCGATCCGTGGCTCGGCGCGACCTTCGTGGTCGGGTTGGTGCTGCTCGGCGTGCTGCTGCGCGGGTTCGTCGCCGACGCGTCCGCGGCGGTCGCCGGCTACCAGCGGGCTCAGGGGCACCTTGCCGGGCTGCTGGTCGAGGCGCTAGCCGGCGCCCGGACCATCGCCGCCGCCGGCACCATCTCGCAGGAGGTCGACCGGGTCCTGACCCCGGTCGGTGAGCTGCGGCACCACGGCACCCGCACGTGGACCGTGCTGGCCGGGGCGGCGACCCGGGGCGCGGTGCTCAGCCCGATGCTGCAACTGGCGGTCGCCGCGGTCGGCGGCCTCTCCCTGGCCGCCGGACGGCTGACGCCGGGAGACCTGCTGGCCGCTCTCCAGTACGCCGCGCTCGGCGCGGGCCTGGGCACCGTGGTGAGCGCCCTCAACAAGGCCGTCCGGGTGCGCGCCGGCTGCCGCCGCGCCGCCGAGGTGCTCACCGAACCGGCCCGCCGCTACGGCGACCGCACCCTGCCGCCCGGTCCCGGCTGCCTGGAGCTGCGCGGGGTGAGCGTGCTGGCCGACGACGGCCGGACGCTGCTCGACGGGGTGGACCTGCGGGTGCCCGGCGGCGCCCTGCTCGCCGTGGTCGGCCCGTCCGGCGCCGGCAAGTCGCTGCTCGCCGCCGTCGCCGGCCGGCTGCGTGACCCGGACGCCGGGCAGGTGCTCCTGGACGGTGTCCCGCTGCCCGAGCTGACCGCGGCAGCGCTGCACGCGGCGGTCGGCTACGGATTCGAACGGCCGGTGCTGGTCGGCGAGACGGTGGGGGCGGCGGTGGGCGGCGGAGCCGACCCCGTGCCGCTGGCCCGGGCCGCGGCCATCGACGACTTCGTCGAGCGGCTGCCCGACCGGTACGGCACGCCGTTGACCGAGGTCGCCATGTCGGGCGGGGAGCGGCAGCGACTCGGCCTGGCCCGGGCGCTGCGGGCCGAGCGGCTGCTCGTCCTCGACGACGCGACGTCCAGCCTGGACACCGTGACCGAGTACCGGGTCAGCCGGGCGCTGACCGACCGGTCGGACGGGCGTACCCGGGTGGTGGTGAGCCATCGGATCGGCACGGCGGCCCGGGCCGACGTGGTGGCCTGGGTGGCCGGCGGGCGGATCCGCGCGGTCGGACCGCACGCCGTGCTCTGGGACGACCCCGGCTACCGGGCGGTGTTCCGGTCGTGACCACGGTCGCTGCGCTGCTGCGGGCCACGCTGTGGGAGCGGCGGGCAGGGCTGGCGCGGCTGGCGGCCTGGTCCGCGGCCGAGGCGCTGCCCGCGGCGCTGACCGGACTGCTGACCGCGCGGGCCGTGGACGCCGGCTTCCTGGCCGGCCGCCCGACGGTCGGGCTGCTTTGGCTGGGCCTGCTCGGCGCCGCCGTGCTGGTCGGCGCGGTCGGCACCAACCGGGCGTACGCCTGCCTCGGCGACGTGGTCGAGCCGTTCCGCGACGACCTGCTGCGCCGGGTGGTGGCCGGCGCGCTGGCCGGCGCGGCCGACGGCCGGGTCGACGACGCCGCGGTGGGCCGCCTGACCCACCAGGTGGAGATCGTCCGGGACACCTGGGCCGGGCTGCTCACGGTGGTCCGCGGCTTCCTCTTCGCCGCCTGCGCCGCGATCGTCGGGCTGTGCTCCCTCGCCGCCCCGGTCGCCCTGCTCGTCGCCGTGCCGGTGCTGGCCGGTCTCGGCCTGTTCGCGCTGGCCGTGCCGGCGATGATCGCCCGCCAACGGGAGTACGTGCACACCGACGAACGCCTCACCCGGGCCGCGGTCACCGCGATCACCGGCCACCGCGACGTCGCGGCCGGCGGCACCGGCGACCAGGTGACCCGATGGTTGGGCCGGCAGGTGGACGCTCAGGCCCGGGTGGAGCGGCGACTGGCCACGATGGCCGTCACCCGTGGGTTGAGCCTGGCCGTCGGCGGCTGGCTGCCGGTGCCGGTGGTGCTGCTGGCGACCCCCTGGCTGGTCCGGCAGGGCCTCGGGCCGGGCGCGGTGCTGGGCGCCCTGGTCTACGTCGTCCGCGGCGTGCAGCCGGCCCTGCACACCCTCGTCCAGGGGGTGGCCGCCGGCGGGCTGCGGTTCACCGTCACGCTGGACCGGTTGCTGGGCAGCTGCGTACCGGCCGCCGCCCCGGCCCGGGCGAGGCGGGCCGGGCGACCGGGCCGGGCCGCGCTGTGCCTGCGGGGCGTGACCTTCCGGTACGGGCCGCACGCCGACCCGGTGCTCGACGGCTTCGACCTCGACGTGCCCGACGGCGACCACCTGGTGGTGGTGGGCGCCAGCGGGATCGGCAAATCGACCCTGGCCGCGTTGATCGCCGGGGTGCTGCGCCCGCAGTCCGGCACGGTCGAGGTGGCCGGGCTGCCGGTGGCCGAGGCGGTGCCCGCCGAGCTGGCCCGGCACCGGGTGCTGATCCCGCAGGAGGCCTACGTCTTCACCGGCAGCGTCCGGGACAACCTGCGCTATCTGCGGCCCGACGTGGCGGACCCGGAGATCGTGAGGGCGGCGGCCCGGCTGGGTCTGTCCGAACTGGTGGACCGGCTCGGCGGGCTAGGCGCGACGCTGCGGCCGGCCGGTCTGTCCGCCGGGGAGCGTCAGCAGCTGGCCCTGCTGCGCGCCTGGCTCTCGCCGGCCGCCCTGGTGATCCTCGACGAGGCCACCTGTCACCTCGACCCGGCCACCGAGGCGCGGCTGGAGACCGCGTTCGCCGAGCGTGCCGGCACCCTCGTGGTGATCGCGCACCGGGTCAGCTCCGCGCTGCGCGCCCGCCGGGTGCTGCTGCTGGACGGCCACCGCGCGCTGCTCGACAGCCATTCCGGGCTGCTGGCCCGTTCGGCGGCGTACCGCGAGCTCGTCGGCTACTGGGCGGGCGGGGCGGAGCCGGTCAGATCCAGCCCGACTCGCGGGCGATCCGCACCGCTTCCAACCGGGTCCGCGCGCCGCACTTCGCCATGATCCGGGACAGGTGGTTGCGCACCGTGCCCGGCGAGACCGCCAGCTTCTCGGCGATCTCGCGCACGGGATGCCCCTCGGCCGCCACGTCGAGCACGTCCCGCTCGCGATGGGTCAGCGGGCTTTCGGCGACCTCCAGCGCCGCGACCACCAGCTCCGGGTCGAGCACCAACTGCCCGTCGGCGAGCAGCCGTACGCCCTCGGCGATCCGCTGTGGCGGCACGTCGCGGCTGAGGAAACCGACCCGGCGTCCGTGCTCGGCGAGCACCGGACCGACCCGGGCGGCGCGGCGCTGCTCGACCAGGATCAGCAGCCGGCCGCCGCCGGCGGGTCGGGCGGCGGTGATCCGGGCCAACTGGTGCAGGGGCACCAGGTCGGCGTCGACGACCGCGACGTCCGGGCGGTCATCCCGCAGCGCGTCCCGCAACGCGTGAGCGGTGGCCGCCCCACCGATGATGTCGATGTCGCCCTCGGCGGCCAGCAGCTGGGCGAGGGCCTCCCGGACCAGTCGACCCTTGAGCGCGAGCAGCGTTCGTATCATGGCGACTCCCAGACACGACCCCCCCGATTCTGACCAGACGTCGGCGTCTGATGACGGACCGTCACGAACCTAATCGAAGATGACCGCTGCGCGACACCCCTGTCCTGCGTGTCGTCAGATCCAGCACGCCTCCCGGGCCCGCTCGACGGCCTCCCAGCGGTTCCGCGCGCCGGTCTTGCGCAACAGGCTGGACACGTGGTTGCGCACCGTACCCGGAGCGAGGTGGAGCAACTTGGCGATCTCCCCGGTCGGCAGCCCCTTCGCCGCCGCCGCGGCCACCTCGCGCTCCCGCTCGCTCAGCGGGTTCACCGCCGCGTCGAGGGCGGCCAGTGCCGTCAGCGGATCGATCATCCGCTGCCCGCCGGCGATCGTCCGCAACAGCTCGACCAGTTCCTCCGGCGGCACGTCCGTGGCGACCACCCCGCGCACCCGCGCGCCGAGAGCCCGGCGCAGCGCTCGGGCGGTCCGGCGGGCGGTCAGCACGACGACGGCGCAACCGTCGACATCCGGGCCGCTGACCACGGCCGGGTCGTCCACCGCGTCGAGGTCCACCAGCAGCAGTGCCGGACGGCAGGCGGCCAGCAGCTCCGGCACGTTCCCACCCGGCTCGGTCTGGCCGACCACCTCGAAGTCCGCCGTGGCGGCCAGCACCGCCACCACGGCGGTCCGCAGCAGTCCCGGCTCCGCGACCACCGCGACGCGCACCGCCGCCGGCTGCGCGCGACCCGGCCCGGGCACGGATCCCATCTGATCGCGTACCTCTTCCACGCCGACACCTTGCCCCGCGACACCGGCCCATAGTCGCCCTGCTCGGGAACCTCCCGTAGTGCGGACACCAGCCCGGCGGGACCCCCTGGGCAGGCGCGTCATCCGCTCCCTCGGAGCCCGCCGCGGGCCGGCGACGGTGGCCGGTCAGCTCTGCCGCAGCGCCGGCATCGGGACCGGGACGGCCAGCGCGGTCGCCCCGGCGCCGGCGCCCCTCTCGCAGGTGTTCGGCGGCACCGTGCCGATGCCCCGGGTGGCGGGACGTTCGGCGGCCCAGAACATGAAGCCGAGCAGGCCGGCGCTGGTGCCCGCGCCGTGCGGCGCGACACTCTGCACGTACGGGGCGGCGGCCTTCTGCACCGAGGTGGCGTAGTCGACGCATTCCGGCAGCGGCTTGCCGCCGTAGGCGAGATAGATGCCGCCGGTGAACTTGGCCGGGGCCAGCGGCGGCACCGGCGGGCTGAACTGCGCTTTGCCGTCGATGTGCTCCTGCCAGTTCGCCTGCGCGGTGCTGGCCGAGGCGGGCCGCGCCGACACCATGGCGTTGGCGTAGTCCAGGACCGGGCTGTCGGTGCGCAGCCAGTCGGCGGTGGCCTTGCGGTTGAGGGCGATCAGCCAGCGGTCGCCGGCGGCCACGTCGATGGTGAGCCGGGCCTGCGGTCGGGTGCCGGTGGCGTCGTACGGGTGGACCGCCCGGTAGGCGTCGATGAAGGCCTGCAGGCCGGCGAGGTTCGGGTCGGTGTTCTGCTCGTAGTCGATCTCGATGCCGACGCCGAGCCGGGTGGCCACGGCGGCGGCCCGCTGGCCGAGCAGGGCGGCGTTCTCGGCGAGGGCGGCGTCCCAGTCGTCGGTGTAGGTGATGCCGCCGATGGATAGCATCACCCGCACGCCGCGCGCGGTGAAGTACTGCACGATCTCGGGGGTCATCCCGCGCGGCACGCCGTCGAGGGTGGCCGCGTCGGTGCTCTGGTGCAGCAGGTCGAGCGGGTTGACGAAGCTCAGCACCACCAGGTTGACCGAGGGCCGGCCGTCGCCCCGGTCGATGATCCAGTGGTTCTGGCTGTCGAACTCCGCGACGCTGCGCGGGGTGCTCCAGGTGCAGAAGTCGTTGCCGCAGTGCCAGGCGCCGTAGACCTGGATCGGGGTGGCGGCCGTCGGGGCCGGGCCGGGCGGTGGCGCGGCGGCGGCCGGGGCGGCGGTGGCGAGGGTGAGCAGGAGTGCGGCGGCCAGGGCCAGGGAGCGACGCATGATGACCTCCCGATCAATCAGTACGCCTTGTTTACAGTCTGATGCTGACCGGCGTCAATGCATGCCGGCGACCTGCGCCCGGACCCAACGCTGGAACGCGCGGGCCTCCCGGCCGGTCGGCGGCGGCCCGCCGTGCCGGGCCGCGATCGCCCGCGCCACCAGGTCGGCGTGCCAGCCCTGCCCGATCACCCACCGGCCGGCGTCCACCTTCGACAACCAGGTGCCGGAGCGGACCCGGGCCAGTGCCCGGCAGGCGCCCAGCACCGCGTCCTCGCTCCCCGGGGCCGGCCCGTCCGGGGCGGGCAGGGCCAGCCACCAGTCCTGCGCGGTGCGGATCAGCCGGCGCAGCGCGGCCGGATCGGGATCGGCGAACACCTCCGCGGCGGGCGGGCCGAGCAGGGCCAGGCCGGACTGGCGCAGGATGCTGCGGTCCAGGGCGTACCAGAACCGCCCGTCGGCCACCGGCCGGTCGGCCGGGTCGTAGGTGGCCCGGAACGGCATGGTGGCGCCGGTGTTCAGCTCGACCTCGAAGCCGGGCTCGGCGGTGCCGCTGGCCGCCACGTCCCGCCGGTAGCCGACCAGCTCGAGGCCGCGCGCCGGGCAGGGCAGCGCCTCGTGCCGCAACCGGTCGACCAGGGCACGCTTCGCCGCCGCGTCCACCGGGCCGGCGACCACCAGCGCCACGTCCACGTCGCTGCGCCCCGGCTGGTACGCGCCCAGCCCCACCGAGCCGGCCGCGTACGCCCCGACCAGGTTGTCGCCGAGCACCGCCCGGCCCCGGGCGACCAGCTCGGTCAGGTAGTCGCGCAGCCGCTCGTCCATGCCGGCCATCCTGCCGTCCGGCCGCCGGGCGCACCGCCGCGGGTCAGCCGGCCGGTTCGGGGCAGCAGACGGTGAGCGCGGCGGGCACCGCCTTCACCTTGAGCCGGCGGGCCGTCGTGCGCGCCCCGCCGTCCAGCTCGTACGTCTTGGGTTCGGCGAACCGGACGGTCACCTTGCGGCCGCGGGTGATCCGGACGAACGGCGACTCGTCGGACCGGCCGGCGGCCATCCGGCTCAGCGTGCGGGCCCAGTCGACGGCGCCGCTGGCGGTGGAGACCCCGATCTCGAGGGCCCCGTCGTCGGGTCGGGCGTCGTCGAACGCCGGGATGCCGCCGGTGATCGTGCCGACGTTGCCGAAGAGCACGCAGCTCGCCTCGCCGTCGAACCAGTCGGCGCCGTCGACCCGGATCCGGGTCCGGACGCACTCGCCCCGGACGTGGCGCAGCCCGGTCCAGACGTACGCGACCCGGCCGAGCCGGCCCTTGAGCTTGCGGTCGGCCTCGCGGATCAGGTCCCCGTCGAAGCCGGCGCCAGCCATCACCGCGAAGTGCTCCCCGTTGAGCCGGCCCAGGTCCAGCCGGCGCCGCCGGCCGTGCAGGGCGATCCGGACCGCCTCGGGCAGGTCGGCGGGGATGCCGAGGTTGGTGGCGAAGAGGTTGGCGGTGCCGGCCGGGAGGATGCCCATCGGCACGTCCGATCCGGCCAGCGTGTCGGCGCAGCGCTGCACCATCCCGTCGCCGCCCCAGACCAGGATCAGCTCGGCGCCCCGGTCGAGCGCCTTGCGCACCTTCTTCGGGGCCTTGCGGCTCTTCGGCACCTCGTACCACAGGAGCGTGCCGACCCCGGCGGCGACCAGGCTGGCCCGCAGCTCGTCGAGGCCGCCGCCGAACGTCTTCTTCCGGTGCGCCACGACCGCGACGACGCCGGCCGGACGGGCGGGGGCGGCGGTGGCCGGGCGGTCGACGGTGGGTGTGCTCATGGCCCGGCTGGTACCCCACCGCCGGATCGCTCACGCCTGTCCGCGCGACGACACGGCCGAATCGGATCAGAGCGCTCTGTGATCGGGACGCCGCTTTCGGTAGAGTACGGTCGCCGGCGGACGGCCGGAGGGGGTCCGGAATGACACGACGGAGCAGGGGTCCGACCCGGGTCGCGCTGCGCCTGGGGCTCCTGCTCGGCGGGGTCGTCGCCGCCTGGGCCGGTCACGAGATGGCCACCTCGACCCCCGCGCACGCCGCCGAGCGGCCGCCTCCGACCCCGGTCACGGTGACCGTCCACCTGGTCCGCAGCGTGCTCGGTCCGGTGCTGGGCGGGTTGCCGGGCGGCGGCGCGACCGGGCCCGACGCCGGGCCCGCCACGTCCCCGGGCCGGTCCACGCCGCTGCCTGGGGCGCCGGCCGGTCCCGGCGCCCATCCGGCGGCCGCCGGCCCGACCAGCCGTCCCGGCACGCCGCCAGCGGCCGCGCCCGGCCGGCACCCCGGACCGCGCAC
>NZ_KQ058870.1 GCF_000982955.1 Micromonospora sp. HK10
GCGGGGCGGGGCGGGGCGGGGCAGGGCGGGGCGGGGCAGGGCAGGGCAGGGCAGGGCAGGGGTCAGAGGCCGGAGAGGCGTTGGCCGGCGCGGACGACGGCCATGGCGTGCCGTTCACCGGGGCGGCGGCCGAGGCGTTCGATCGGGCCGGAGATGCTGATCGCGGCGATGACCCGGCCGGTACGGTCGCGGATCGGGGCGGAGACGCTGGCCACACCGGCCTCCCGCTCGGCGACGCTCTGCGCCCAGCCGCGGCGGCGTACCTCGGCCAGGGTGCGTCCGGTGAACTTCGAGCGTGGCAGCAGCGGCATGACCGCCTCCGGTGGCTCCCAGGCGAGCAGGATCTGTGCCGCGGAGCCGGCCGTCATGGGCAGCACCGAGCCGACCGGGACGGTGTCCCGCAGGCCGCTGGCCCGCTCGGCGGCGGCCACGCAGATCCGTTCGTCCGCGCGGCGTAGGTAGAGCTGGGCGCTTTCCCCGGTGGCGTCGCGCAGCGCGGCGAGCAGTGGCTCGGCCGCTGTCAGCAGCACGTCCGGCGCGGCGTTGGCCAGTTCGCCGAGCCGGGGGCCCGGCCGCCAGCGTCCCTGGGTGTCGCGTACCAGCATTCGGTGGATCTCCAGTGCCTGTGCCAGCCGGTGCGCCGTTGCCCGGGGCAGCTTGGTGCGTTCAACGAGTTCGGCCAGGCTGGCGCCGTCGACACAGGCGGCCAGGATGACCACCGCCTTGTCGAGAACGCCGACACCGCTCATACTGTGTCCCACAAGCCGAAATTTACCTCCCAGAATTTAGGATGTCCAGATGGTGGGAGTCACTCAACCGAGGACCCTGGCCGAGAAGGTCTGGGACGCACACGTGGTCCGCTCCGTCGACGGCGAGCCGGACCTGCTCTTCATCGACCTGCACCTGCTCCACGAGGTGACCAGCCCGCAGGCCTTCGACGGGCTGCGCCTGGCCGGCCGCCGGGTCCGCCGGACCGACCTGACGGTCGCGACCGAGGACCACAACACCCCGACCGGGTACGACGACCCGGCCTTCCGTTCCCGCCGTGGCGACCTGCTCACCATCGCGGACCCGACCTCGCGTACCCAGATCGAGACGCTGCGCCGCAACTGCGCCGAGTTCGGCGTACGGCTGCACCCGCTGGGCGACGAGAACCAGGGCATCGTGCACGTCATCGGGCCGCAGCTGGGCCTCACCCAGCCCGGCATGACGATCGTCTGCGGCGACTCGCACACCGCCACCCACGGCGCCTTCGGCGCGCTCGCCTTCGGCATCGGCACCAGCGAGGTGGAGCACGTGCTGGCCACCCAGACCCTGCCGCAGGCCCGCCCGAAGACCATGGCGGTCAACGTCACCGGCCAGCTCGGCCCCGGCGTCACCGCCAAGGACCTGGTCCTCGCGCTGATCGCGCAGGTCGGCACCGGCGGCGGGCGCGGCCACATCGTGGAGTACCGGGGCGAGACCATCCGCAACCTCTCCATGGAGGGGCGGATGACCATCGCCAACATGTCCATCGAGTGGGGCGCCAAGGCCGGCATGATCGCGCCGGACGAGACCACGTTCGCGTACCTGAAGGGGCGGCCGAACGCCCCGCGGGGCGCCGACTGGGACGCGGCGCTGGAGTACTGGCGGACGCTGCCCACCGACGAGGGGGCCAGCTTCGACACCGAGGTGACCCTGGACGCGGGGCGGATCACCCCGTTCGTGACCTGGGGCACCAACCCCGGCCAGGGCGCGCCGCTGGGCGCGGCCGTGCCGGACCCGGAGGAGTTCCTCACCGAGCCGGAGCGGCTCGCCGCCCGCCGTGCCCTGGAGTACATGGACCTCACGCCCGGTACCCCGCTGCGCGACGTCGCCGTCGACGTGGTCTTCGTCGGCTCCTGCACCAACGGGCGGCTGGAGGACCTGCGCGCCGCGGCCGAGGTGCTGCGCGGGCACCAGGTCGCCGACGGCGTACGCATGCTGGTGGTGCCCGGCTCCGCCGCGGTGCGCGAGGCGGCCGAGGCCGAAGGGCTGGACAAGGTCTTCGCCGACGCCGGCGCCGAGTGGCGCTTCGCCGGCTGCTCCATGTGTCTGGGCATGAACCCCGACACCCTGAAGCCGGGCGAGCGCTCGGCCTCGACCTCCAACCGCAACTTCGAGGGCCGCCAGGGCCGGGGCGGGCGTACCCACCTGGTGTCCCCGCCGGTCGCCGCCGCCACCGCCGTGGTCGGCCGGCTGGCCGCCCCCGCCGACCTGTAGAAGGGCTGCCGAGAGATGGACAAGTTCACCACCCACACCGGCACCGCCGTGCCGCTGCGCCGGTCCAACGTGGATACCGACCAGATCATCCCCGCCGTGTACCTCAAGCGGGTGACCCGGACCGGTTTTGCCGACGGGCTGTTCAACGCGTGGCGGGAGGACTCGTCATTCGTCCTCAACGATCCCGCTTATTCGGGATCGTCGATTCTCATCGCCGGCCCCGAGTTCGGTACCGGCTCCTCTCGGGAGCATGCCGTCTGGGCGTTGCGGGACTGGGGCTTCCGCGCCGTGATCGCCCCGCGCTTCGGCGACATCTTCCGCGGCAACGCGCTCAAGGAAGGTCTGCTTCCGGTCGAGCTGGAATTGAAAGCCGTGGAGGAACTCTGGGATCTGGTGGAATCCGAGCCGACCACTCCGATCACGGTCGACCTCACCGCCCGGGAGGTCCACGCCGGGGACGGCACCTGGGCCTTCCCGCTGGACGACCACAGCCGCTGGCGGCTGATGGAGGGCTTGGATGACATTGGACTCACCCTCCGGCACGAGGCCCAGATCAGTGCCTTCGAGGCGTCCCGACCGCCGTTCCTGCCGTCGGTAGCCTGACCGCAGATGGCTTTTCGCCCCCACCGGCCGGGCCGGTGGGGGCGAATCCGTTACGACACAAGGGCTTTTTTCCACCGAATGTTTGTGTCCAGGCAGCACAGGGCATACCGTGCGCGCAGAATGGCTCGCGTCGAGTCAGTTGCACATTCGGGAGGAAGTCGTGAACAAGGCCGAGCTCATCGAGGCGCTCGCCGTTCGCCTGGGGGACCGGAAGACGGCGACGGCCGCGCTCGACGCGGTCCTCGCCGAGGTCCAGGCGGCGGTCACCAAGGGCGACAAGGTGGCGATCACCGGTTTCGGAGCGTTCGAAAAGCGCGTCCGGGGCGCTCGAACAGCGCGCAACCCACGGACCGGCGAGGCGGTGAAGGTCAAGAAGACCTCCGTCCCGACGTTCCGCCCGGGCGCGGGCTTCAAGGAGATGGTGGCCAGCGGCAAGGTGCCGAAGGCCACGGCCGCCGCCAAGAAGACCACCACGGCCGCGGCCAAGACCACCGGCGCGAAGGCGACCGGTGCCAAGGCGACCGCCGCGAAGAAGACCACCGCGGCCGGCGCCGCCAAGAAGACCGCGGCCGCCAAGAGCACCACGGCGAAGAAGACCACCGCGACCAAGAAGGCGGCCCCGGCCAAGAAGACCGCGGCCGCCAAGAGCACCACGGCGAAGAAGACCACCGCCGCCAAGAGGGCGCCCGCCAAGAAGACGGCGGCCGCCAAGAGCACCACCGCGAAGAAGACCACCGCCGCGAAGAAGGCGCCCGCGAAGAAGGCGCCGGCCAAGAAGGCCGCCACCCGGCGCTGACCGCACCGGCCTGAGGGCGCCCGCCGTTCACGGCGGGCGCCCTTTCGCGTGTACGCCGGGCGTTGACCGGTGTGCCGGGCGGCGGACACAATCCTCGTGCCGAACACCCCCGCCGGTCATGAGCAGAAGGGCGCCCGTGCGCCACCGTCATCTCCCCACCGCCGCGCTGGCCCTGGGCGTCGCCGTCCTGCTGGATGTGCTGCGGGTGTGGCTGCCGTCGATCATCACCATCTTCGGCCAGGCCGCCGCGACCCCCGCCGAACTCCTGGGTGCCTTCGCCCTGGGCTGGTTCGTGCTCGCCCTCGCCGCGCCCGTCCTGGTCCGCCGGCTCGGCTCCCGCCCGGTGGGCCTGGCCGCCGCCGGCGTACTGGCCGCCACCCGACTCGCCCTGACCGCCGCCCCGGGCGGCCGGCTCCAGCTCTGGCTGGCCTGTGCGGGCCTGCTCGCCGGCCTGGTCTGGCTCGCCGCCACCGCCGCGACGGCCGTCCGGCCGGTGCCGGGCCTGGCGTTCGGCCTGGGTGGAGCGGCGGTCGGCCACGCCCTGCTCGGCACCGAGGACCTGGTCTGGCGCGGGGGCCCGCTCGGGTGGACGGTGAGCGTGCTGCTGGTCGGCGCCTTCCTCGCCGCGCAGGGAGCCCTCTGGTCGACCGGTGGCGGCGGCAGCCGGTCCGGGTCGGCCGGGTCAGCCGGGCGGCTGGCCTGGCCGTTGCTCGGTCCGGTGCTGTTGCTGGCCGGTCAGGTGGCGTTGGCGCCGGCGGTCTGGAGCGCGGCGGTCTCCTACCGGCACGGATCGGCGGAGCTGGCCGGGCTCGGCCTGCCCCCCGCCCGGCTCGCGCCGCTGCCGGAGCTGGCGATCGGGCTGTTCCTGCTGGCGGTGGTCGTCCGTCCGCCCCGGCCGGTGGCCCGCCTGCTCTGGCCGGCGGCGCTGGTGGCCGGCGCCGGGCTCTTCGCCACCGACCGCCCCGACTGGCTCGCCGCGGCGGTCCTGCTCACCGCGGCCGGCCTCGGCGGCTGCCTCGCCCTCGTCGACACCGTCGCCGACGGCGGACCAGCGCCGTCCGGTCCCGGGAACGGCACCGCACCGGAACCCTCGACCACCGGCCCGGCCGACGGCCGAGCACCGGCACCGACAGCGTTGGCCTCGGCGGCGTCAGCGTCGGCCGTGTCGGCAACGACGGTGCCCACAACGGCTGCGCTGGCACCGACCGTGGCTGCGGCGCGGGGTGGGCGGCGCGGGTTCGCCGTGGTAGGCGGGATGCTGGGCTTCGCGGTCGGCGCCGTGGGCTACTACGCCGCCTACGACCTCGGGTACCCGAACGGTTGGGTGCCGGTGCTGGCGGCGCTCGCGGTCGCCGCCGTGGCGGTGGCCGCACCGCCGCCCGTCCCGAGCCCGGCGGCGCGGCCATCGGCACCGGTGGGGACGGCCATCGTGGCGATGCTGCTGACCGCCGTCGGGGGCGGCCTCCACCGGCCGGCGCCGGCCCCGCAGCCGCCCGCGACTCCACCGCCGGCGGTACGGGTCGTCGCGTACAACATCCGGATGGGGTTCGGGCTGGACGGGCGGCTCGACCTCGACGAGGTGGCCCGGGTGGCCCGGGACAACCGCCCGGACGTGGTGCTGCTGAGCGAGGTGGACCGCGGCTGGCTGCTCAACGGCGGCCACGACACGCTCGCCCTGCTGGCCAACCGGCTGCGGATGCCGTACGTGTTCGCGCCCGCCGCCGATCCGCTGTGGGGCGACGCGGTGTTGAGCCGCTTCCCGGTGCGATCCGGCCGCAGTCACCCGCTGCCCGCGCACGGCGCGCCGACCGGGGCGCAGGCCCTCGGCGTCACCCTCGACCTGGGCGGCCGGGAACTGGCGGTGGTCGCCACCCACCTGCAACCGCCGCCCGGGCAGGGGCCGGTGGCCCAGGCCCGCGAGGTGGCCGCCTTCGCCAGCGGCTACGCGGCCGGCCGCCCGCTGGTGCTCGCCGGCGACCTGAACACCGAGCCGGGCGAGCCGGCGTTCGCCGCGTTCACGGCGGCCGGCCTGGTGGACGCCCTTGCCGCGGCCCGCCCGCTGCCGACCAGCCCGGCCGACGATCCGCGCGGGCAGATCGACCACGTCTTCGTCACCCCCGGCTTCACCGCCGGCGCGGTGGCGGCGCCGCGCACCACGGCCAGCGACCACCTTCCGGTCGCGGTGACCCTGACGCTGCCCTGACCGGCCGCGCTGCCGGAGGTGGACCTCCCGCCCGGGGGGACCGGCGCGTGCCGCCCGCCCTGAGGCCGTCGGTGCCGCCCGGCCGTCGGTGCCGCCCGGCCGCCGCTGCCGCCTGACCGTTGGTGCCGCCCGGCCGTCGGCGCCGGTGGGCTCCGTGGGCTTCGACGACACCGAGGTGGGCCGGCACCAGGGCCGGCTGCCCGTCCGGGTCGCCGACACGGTGGTGCGGCGGGTCCCGCTCAGAGCCGGTCGGCGCCGGCGAGGCGGTCGCCGGTGAAGGCGAGCAGCCAGCCGCCGCCCTTCGGGGTGGTGAAGTCGTCGGCCCGCCCGGTCAGCCGTTCCAGCATGCCCGGGATCACCTTGCCCTGGCTGCATACCGCCACCGGGTCGCCGGCGACGGCCAGGGCGGTGAGCCGGGCCGCCCCGGCCAGCGCGCACTCGTCCGGTGACTGGCCCGGCCCCGGCTCGTCCAGGTCGCCGCTCACCTCGATCGGCAGGTCCAGCAGGGCGGCGGCCGGGTCGAGGGTCTGCACGCAGCGGCGGGCCGAGACGGAGAGCAGGCGTACCGGGCGGACCAGGGCCACCAGGCCGGCCAGTGCCTGCGCCTGCGCCCAGCCTTCGGCGTCCAGCGGCCGGCCGTGATCCGGGCCGGTCCAGGTGCCGCGCCGGCCGGCGTGCGCGTGCCGGACCAGCAGGACGGTGTTGGTCACCGGCGGCAGCGCCGCGAACGCGGCGATCACCTCGGTGTCGTGCGGGTAGCTGACCAGGCGTATCGCGTCGTCGACGGGCAGCCAACGGACGTCGTCCACCTCGGTGTCCGGCTGGAAGCCGCCGTCGGCCGCGGCCCGCATCGACCAGTAGTCGACCGCCTTGGCCCGCCCTTCGCTGCGGTAGCGGACCGTGGGCAGGCGCAGCTGCGGCACCGCCCGTACGTCGGCTTCCTCGGCGACCTCCCGGACGGCGGCCCGCAGCGGGTGCTCGCCCGCGTCCAGCTTGCCCTTCGGCAGCGACCAGTCGCCGTACCGGGGGCGGTGCACGAGGCAGATGTCGACGCCGGCCGCGCCGGGGCGCCAGACGACCCCGCCCGCCGCCCGGATCCGTACCGGCTCGTCCTGCGTCATCCGCTCACCGTAAGCCCGCCCGGCGCGCACCGGGGCCGCTCAGCCGGCCCGCCCGCCGACCCGGTGCAGCAGCAACTCCTGCAGGTCGGCCAGGGGCGCCTCGTCGGTCCCGGTACGCCGCTGCCAGGTGCCGTCGCCGGCCAGCTCGAAGGCGTCCACGTCCGGGCTGAACGCGGCGGTCAGCACCTGGTCCAGCTCGGCCCGGGCCACCGGGTCGCTGACCTGCACCAGCGCCTCCACCCGGCGATCCAGGTTGCGGTGCATCAGGTCCGCCGAACCCATCCAGAACTCGGCGTCGCCGTCGTTGCCGAACCGGAAGACCCGGGAGTGCTCCAGGAACCGGCCGAGGATCGAGCGCACCCGGATGTTCTCCGACAGCCCCGGCACCCCGGGCCGCAGCGTGCACATGCCCCGGATCAGCAGGTCGACGTGGACGCCGGCCCGGGACGCCCGGTAGAGCGCGTCGGTGATCTCCTCGTCGACGAGCGCGTTCACCTTGAACTGCACCAGCCCCGGCATGCCGAGCCGGACCTGCTCGATCTCCCGCTCGATCCGTTCGATCAGGCCGCTGCGGATGCCCTGCGGGGCCACCAGCAACCGCCGGTACGCGGTCTGCCGGCTGTAGCCGGTGAGCACGTTGAACAGGTCGGTCAGGTCGGCGCCGATCTCCGGGTCGGCGGTGAGCATGCCGAAGTCCTCGTAGAGCCGGGCCGTCTTCGGGTGGTAGTTGCCGGTGCCGATGTGGCAGTAGCGGCGGATCTGGTTGCCCTCCTGCCGGACCACCAGCGCGGTCTTGCAGTGCGTCTTGAGCCCCACCAGCCCGTACACCACGTGGCAGCCGGCGCGTTCCAGGGTGCGGGCCCAGCCGATGTTGGCCACCTCGTCGAAGCGCGCCTTCAGCTCCACCAGCACCACCACCTGCTTGCCGGCGGCGGCCGCGTCGACCAGCGCGTCCACGATGGGGGAGTCGCCGCTGGTGCGGTAGAGGGTCTGCTTGATGGCCAGCACGTTCGGGTCGGCGGCGGCCTGCTCGACGAAGCGCTGCACGCTGGTCGCGAACGAGTGGTACGGGTGGTGCACCAGCACGTCCCCGTCGCGCAGGGTGGCGAAGACGCTGCGCGGCACCTCCCCCTCGGCCAGCCGGGGATGGGTGGCCGGCACGAACGGCGGGTCCTTGAGGTCGGGCCGGTCCGCCTCGCCGTACACCTGCCACAGCGCCGACAGGTCGAGCAGGCCGCGTACCCGCAGCACGTCCTGGCTGTCCATGTCGAGCTCGCGGACCAGCAGCTCCAGCACGTGGTCGGAGATGGAGGCGGCCACCTCCAGCCGGACCGGCGGGCCGAACCGGCGCCGGGCCAGCTCCCGCTCCAGGGCCTGGAGCAGGTCCTCGTCGCGGTCCTCGTCCACCTCGACCTCGGCGTTGCGGGTGACCCGGAACAGGTGGCACTCCACCACCTGCATGCCGGAGAAGAGCTGCCCGAGGTGCACCGAGATGAGGTCCTCGACGGGCAGGAACCGCACCCCCGGCTGATCGCGGGCCACCCGGACGAACCGGGGCACGTTGTTCGGCACCTTCACCCGGGCGAACAGCTCCGAGCCGCCGTCCGGGTCGCGCACCGAGACGGCCAGGTTCAGCGACCGGCCGGAGATGTACGGGAACGGGTGCGCCGGATCCACCGCGAGCGGGGTGAGCACCGGGAAGATGTGCTCCCGGAACCAGGTGCGCAGCCGCTCCCGCTCGGCGTCGTCCAGGTCGCTCCAGCGCAGGATCCGGATGTCCTCGGCGGCCAGCTTGGGCAGCACGTCGTCGACGAAGCAGGCGGCGTGCCGGGCGACCAGGTCGGCGCTCTTCTCCGCGATCAGCTCCAGCTGGGTGCGCAGCGGCATCCGGTCGCCGCCGCGGACCGGCAGCCCGGCGGAGAGGCGGCGCTTCAGCCCGGCCACCCGGACCATGTAGAACTCGTCCAGGTTGCTGGCGAAGATGGCCAGGAACTTCGCCCGCTCCAGCAGCGGCGTGCGCGGGTCCTCGGCGAGCGCCAGCACCCGGGCGTTGAAGTCGAGCCAGGACAGCTCCCGGTTGAGGAACCGGTCCTCCGGCAGCGGCGACGCGGCCGGCGGGCCGGCGTCCGGGCCCGGCCCCTCGACCGGGTCCAGTGCCTCCTCCAAGCCGGCCGAGGCGGGGGCGCCCGGCTCGCCGGAGACGCTCTCCTCGGGCGGACGGAGCCCCTGGAAGCGGCCGTCGGCGCTGCGGGATCGGGCGCCGTTGCGGGGCGCGGTCGGCTCGAGGGCGGGCGGCGGGCTGTCGGCGTGCTCGCGAGGGGTGCTCACCACCCCATGATTCCCCGCCGAGGGTGAACGGAAAATGAACTCCGGGCAGGTTGTTCAGGCCATCGTCGGCAAGGTCACCCGGACGACCTCGCCGGCGGCGTCCCGCTCGATGCGGACCCGCTGGCCGAGCCGGAGCAGCCGCAGCCCGGAGGCGTCGAACGCACGGGCCGGGAAGGGCAGCTCGGTGCCGTCGTCGAGGAGCAGCACGCCGCTGCGGGTGGACGGGTCGTAGGTGGCCACCGTGCCCTGCATGCCAGCACCGTACCCGAGCCGGCCGGCCGGGGTGGCGGCGAGCAGCGCGGCGGTGCGCGGACCCGGACCGAGCCGGGCCGCCGCGGCCAGGTCGGCGGCGGTGTCCACGTCGCGGCGCAGGGTGGGCCAGTCGCCGGAGAGCGGTCGGGCCCCGCTGGCCGCGTGCGCCGCCGCCGAGCCGACCCCGAAGCGGGGATCCAGCGGCACCCCGGCCGGCGCGGCGAGCAGCACGGTGCCGCTGCCCGGGGTGTCCGCCACGAACCCGCGTACCCCCGGCGGGCCGGTGGTCACGGCCCGCAGCGCCGCGGCCAGCTCCGCCGGGCGCAGCGCCGGCAGGTCGGCGGTGAGGCCGGCGACCGCGGCGTGCGGGCCGGCGGCCGCCGCGCCGTGCCGGAACGCCGCGTTCAGCCCGGCCGCCGGATCCGGCACGACCCGCGCGCCGGCCGCGCCGACCGCCGCGGCCACCCGGGGGTCCGCGGTGACCACCAGGACCTCGGCCACCGCCGGGCAGGCCCGCACCGCGCGGACCGTGTCGGCCGCCAGGGCCAGCGCCAGCTCCTCGTGGGGTACGCCGGGCAGCGCGCCCCGCAGACGGCTCTTCGCCGCCCCGAGATGCTTCACCGGCACCACCACGGTCCAGCTCGGCTCAGGCACGCCGACCATCCTGCCAGCCGGGTCACGGGACCCCTCACTGGCCGGACCGAGGGCGAGCAGGCATGATTTCCGTCGCGGGCGTGGGTGCGCGGCTCGGGGCATGGGGAGGAGACGCAGGTGGCGCGGCGGAAGGTGGGGTTCTGGCCACGGTTAGCCGTGGTGCTGGTCAAGCCGGTGTTGACGGTCTGGACGCGGCGCACCTGGCGGGGCATGGAACACCTCGGCGGGGACGGCGGGATCATCATCGTGCCCAACCACATCTCGCACGCCGACCCGCTGGTCGCCGCGCACTTCATCTACGACTCCGGGCGCTGGCCGCAGTTCCTCGGCAAGGCCAGCGTGTTCAAGGTCCCGGTGATCGGCTGGATCCTGCACCGGTGCCGGCAGATCCCGGTGGAGCGCGGCAGCGTCGAGGCGGTCAAGTCGCTGGACAAGCTGATCGCCGCGCTGCACGAGGGCGGCGCCGTGGTGATCTACCCGGAGGGGACGACCACCCGCGAACCGGACCTGTGGCCGATGAAGGGCAAGACCGGGGCCGCCCGGCTGGCCCTGGCCACCGGCGCGCCGGTCATCCCCGTCGTGATGGTGGGGCCGGAGCGGATGTTCGACCCGCGGACCGCCCGGTTCGGGCTGCGCCCGCGTACGCCGGTGACGGTGGTCGCCGGGCCGCCGGTGGACCTGAGCCGCTGGGCGGGGACCCCGCCGTCCCGGGCCGTGCTGGAGGAGATGACCGACACGATCATGCTGCGGTTGCGGGACATGGTCGCCGAGATCCGTGGCGGCACGCCACCGCCGCTCTGGGCGCGCCCGGCCCGCACCCGTACGCCCGGGGTGACCGAGTGAGCGGCCACGTGGCCGTGCTCGGGGCCGGCTCGTGGGGTACCGCGTTCGCCAAGATCCTGGCCGACGCCGGCCGGGACGTGACGATCCTGGCCCGCCGCCCCTCGGTGGCCGAGGCGATCCGGACCGGGCGCCACAACCCGGACTACCTGCCGGACGTTCGGCTGCCGGACCGGGTCACCGCGACCGGGGACGCCGAGGAGGCGATCGCCGGGGCCGAGGTGGTGGTGCTCTCCGTCCCGTCGCAGACGCTGCGCGGCAACCTCGCCGACTGGACCCCGTACCTGGCCGCCGACGCCACGCTGGTCTCTCTGATGAAGGGCATCGAGCTGGGCACCACCAAACGGATGAGCCAGGTGATCATGGAGACTGCCGGGGTGCCCGCCGACCGGGTGGTGGTGGTCTCCGGCCCCAACCTGGCCCCCGAGATCGCCGCCGAGCAGCCGGCCGCGACCGTGGTGGCCGGCACCGACAGCCGCCGCACCGCGCTGGTGCAGACCTCGATCCGCACCCCGTACTTCCGCCCGTACACCAACGACGACGTGATCGGCTGCGAACTGGGCGGCGCGGTGAAGAACGTGATCGCGCTGGCGTACGGCATCGCCACGGCGATGGGCTTCGGCGACAACACCCGGGCCATGCTGATGACCCGGGGCCTGGCCGAGACCGCCCGGCTCGGCGTGGCGCTCGGCGCCGACCCGATCACCTTCGCCGGCCTGGCCGGCATGGGCGACCTGGTCGCCTCCTGCTCCTCCCCGCTGGCCCGCAACCGCACCTTCGGCGAGCACCTGGGCCGCGGGGAGAGCCTGGAGCAGGCCCAGACGGCCACCCGGCAGACCGCCGAGGGCGTGAAGAGCTGCCTGGCGATCCGGGACCTGGCCCGGGCGCACGGGGTGGAGATGCCCATTACCGAACAGATCGAGCGGATCTGCCATGAGGGGATGGACCCGCGGCTGGCCGTGGACGCCCTGATGAGCCGGACCGCGAAGCCCGAGTCGTACGAGTGAGGTGGCGATGAGCCAGTGGGGTGACGGCACCCGTAGCGCACACGCCGGGCTGCCACCGGCGCAACCCGGGCAGCCCTTCCTGCCAGGGCCGGTGTTCGCCGCGCCCTACCACCTCGACCCGCGGCAGGGGCCGGGGGCCGCCCCCAACGGGTACGGCCGGCCGGACAACCCGACCCGGCGGCTGCTCGAGGCGGCCATCGGGGAGTTGGAGGGCGGCGACTGCCGGGTCTTCGCCAGCGGGCAGGCGGCCATCACGGCGTTGCTGCTGGCGGTGCTGCGCCCCGGCGACACCGTGCTGCTCCCCGCCGACGGCTACTACCCGGTGCGCGCCTTCGCCACCGAGACCCTGAAGGGCTTCGGGGTACACGTCACCTTCGTGCCGACCGCCGGGCCGTACCCGTCGTTCGACGGGGTCCGGCTGGTGCTGCTGGAGACCCCGTCGAACCCCGGCCTGGACGTGGCCGACGTGCCGGCGCTGGCCGCCGCGGCGCACGCCGCCGGGGCGCTCGTCGCGGTGGACAACACCACCGCCACCCCACTGGGGCAACGTCCGCTGGACCTCGGCGCGGACGCGGTGGTCGCCTCCGGCACCAAGGCCCTCACCGGCCACTCCGACCTGCTGCTCGGCTACGTGGCGACCCGCGCCGCCGGGCTGCTCGATCCGGTCACCTCGTGGCGGACCATGACCGGTGGGGTGCCCGGTGCGTTCGACTGCTGGCTGGCGCACCGCTCGCTGGCCACCGTGGACCTGCGGCTGGCCCGGCAGACCGCCAACGCCGAGGCGGTCGCCCGGCTGCTCGCCGGCCGGCCCGACGTCACCGGGGTGCGCTGGCCGGGGCTGCCCGACGACCCTTCGTACCCGGTCGCCGCGGCGCAGATGCGCCGGCTGCCCGGGGTGCTCGGATTCGACCTGGGCGACCCGGACCGGGTGGCCCGGTTCCTCGACGCGTCCCGCCTGGTCGCCGCCGCCACCTCGTTCGGCGGGCTGCACACCAGCGCGGACCGGCGGGCCCAGTGGGGCGACGACACCACGCCCGGCTTCGTCCGGCTCTCCTGCGGCATCGAGGATCCGGCCGACCTGGTGGCCGACATGACCGCCGCCCTGGACGCCAGCGCGGCCTGACGCCGGGCGCCGGGTTGCCCGGGGTGGCGGTGGTGGGTCGTGCCGGGTTGCCCGGGGTGGGCGGCACCGGCTCCGCTAAGGTGACGGGCGTGCCGCGGCCCGCGCGGGCCCCCGACCGGAGGAGGTGAGACCGATCCACCAGACCAGGACCGGCGCTCCCTCCGAGTCCGCGTCGCCGCGGGAGTAGGCGACGCTCGGGAGCGCCGACCAGCGCTTCCGAAAGGCAATCCGATGGCAACGCCCTCCCTCGACCGTCCCGCCCTCGTCCAGCGGCTGCGCGCCGCCGGCTGCGTCTACGCCGAAGACGAGGCGGAGCTGCTGATCGCCGCCGCCGGCGGCTCGGCCACGGCCCTCAGCGACATGGTGGACAGCCGGGTCGCCGGCCGGCCCCTCGAACACCTGCTCGGCTGGGCCGAGTTCTGCGGCCTCCGGGTCGCCGTCACCCCCGGCGTCTTCGTCCCCCGGGGACGTACCGCCCTGCTGGTCGACGCCGCCGTGGCGGTGGCCGGGCCGGCCCCGGCCGTGCTCGACCTCTGCTGCGGGTCCGGCGCCGTCGCGCTGGTGCTGCACGGCCGGCTCGCCCCGCGGTGGCTGGCCGCCGCCGACATCGAGCCGGCCGCGGTGGCCTGCGCCCGGCGGAACCTCGACCCGCTGGGCGTGCCCGTCTACCAGGGCGACCTGTTCGCGCCGCTGCCGGCTCGGTGGCGGGGCCGGCTCGACCTGGTGGTGGCGAACGCCCCGTACGTGCCCACCGCCGCGGTCGCGCTGCTCCCGCCCGAGGCCCGGCTGCACGAGGCGCCGGTGGCGCTGGACGGCGGGGCCGACGGGCTGGCGGTGCTGCGCCGGGTGGCGGCCGGCGCGGCCGAGTGGCTGGTCCCCGGCGGGCACCTGATCGTGGAGGCCAGCGCCCGGCAGGTGGCGGCGCTCTGCGACGCGCTGGCCGGCGTCGGCCTGGTCCCGACGGTGGTACGGGACGACGACCGGGAGGCGACCGCGGTCACCGCCCGCCGCCCAGGCTGAGCCCGCCCCGCCCCGGCCGCGCCTGGTCCGTGGCTGGCCTCGCCCGCGCCTAATCTGTGGCTCGCCTGGTCCGCGCCGCGCCTCGCCAGCGCTGGTCTGTGGCTCGCCAGGTCCGCGCCGCGCCTCGCCCACGCCTGGTCCGCGGCGCGCCTCGCCCGCGCCTGGTCCGCGCCGCGCCTCGCCCGCGCCTGGTCCGCGCCGCGCCTGGTCGCGCCTGGTCTGCGGCGCGCCTCGCCCGCGCCTGGTCCGCACCGCGCTTGGTCCGCGCCGCGCCTCGGCGTCGCCCACCGACGGATGAGTCCCTCATCAGCGATATGCCGCTGCGGCATCTTTATGCCGCAGCGGCATATCGCTCATCTGTGAGGTGTCTTCCCGGCCACGACCCGCCGGGGCCGGGACATGCGGGCAGCACAGACGTAGCCCCCGGGCCCCCGGGCCCCGGGCCCCCGGGCCCCCGGGCCTCCGGGCCACCGGGTCCCCGGGCCCCGGGCCTCCGGGCCCCGGGCCTCCGGGCCCCGGGCCTCCGGGCCACCGGCCACCGGGCGCTGGGCGAGGGCTGAGGTCGCTGGGCGAGGGGGCGGCCACCGGGCGAGGGCGGAGATCGTCGGGTGAGGGCCGGTGGCCGGTGGCGGGTGGCGGGTGGGCTGCGAAGCATGGCGGGCCGGTGTCCACCGAACTAGCCTCAGGTCAGGCTCGGCGGGAGGGGGTGGCCGTGGGCGGTGCGGGTGTGCCGGTTGTGGTGGGCCTGGACAACGGCGGCAACAGCAACAACGCCACCGTCCTGACCATGGACGGCCGGTTCCTGGTCGACGGGCTGGTGGAGATCCCGAGCGAGGTCCGGGCCGGCCCGGAGGCGGCCATCGAGGCGCTCGCGCGGGCGTTCGACGGGGTCCTGGCGCTGACCGGCGTGCCGCGCGAGCTGGTCCGCGCCGTCGGGCTGGACACGCCCGGGCCGGCCAGTGCCACCGGGGTCATCTCCTCGCGCGGCTCGACCAATTTCTCGCAGCCGGCCTGGCGCGGCTACGACGTCCGTGGCGCGCTGGAGCGCCGGCTCGGCCTGCCGGTGAGCTACGCCAACGACGGCAACGCGGCGGCGCTCTACGCCCACCACGTCCACTTCGGCGCGGACGCGATGAGCCGCTCGTCGGTAGCCGCCATCGTCGGTACCGGTCTGGGCGGCGGTGTGGTCGAGGCTGGCCGGGTGGTCGGTGGGGCGGCCGGGATGGCGGGGGAGTTCGGGCATGTGCACATCCCGCTCGACGGGTTGCTCGCGCCCGGCCAACAGTCCCCGGTCTGCGCCTGTGGCTTCACCGGGGACGCGGAGAGCGTCGCCTCACTGACCGGGATCGAGCGCAACCTGCTGCCGTACTGGTTGGCGCGGTACCCGGGGCATCCCCTGGCGGCGGAGGAGCCCAGCCGGGCAGCGAAGCTGGTCCGCGGCTACGGCGAGCGGGGCGACGCGCTGGCCCGGCAGGTCTTCGCCCAGCAGGCCATGGCCCTGGGGCGGCTGTTCACCATCGCGGCCAACTTCACCGACCCGCACGCGTACTTCGTCGGTGGCGGCGTGGTGGAGGCGGCGCCGGAGTTCCGCGACTGGTTCCTGGCCGCGGTCCGGGAGCACACCGTGCTCCGGGAAGAGCAGGCTGCGGTGGCCACCTTCGCCCTGGTGCCGGAGCGGGACATGGCCGGTGCCCGGGGAGCGGCGATCGCCGCCCTGGAGGCGATCCGGGTCGGCGGCGGGCCGCTGGTCGCACGCTGAGCCGGCCGAACCGGCACCGCACGCAGGCCCGACGGGTCGGGTCGCCCGCCTGGCCGGCCGGGTCGTCCGCCTGGCCCGCCGGGTGCCTGCCTGGCCCGCCGGGTCGCCCGCCTCGGCGCCCCCGGATCGCGGCCGGGGTCAGCGGCGCGGTGGGGCGGCGGTGAAGGCCGCCCAGGCGGCCGGGGGGAAGACCAGCACCGGTCCGGCCGGGTCCTTGGAGTCGCGGACCGCCACCACCCGCGGCAGCCGGGACATCTCGACGCACGCCCCCTCGTCGCCGCTGTGGCTGCTCTTGCGCCAGTGGCTGACCCTCGGGCGGTGGCCGTTCGTGCCGTTCATAGGTTCTACCTCTCGTTCAGCAGGCGGAGGAGCTGGTCCCGGCTGGCTGCCGGGCTGAGCGCCACGGTCCGCAGGTGCTCCATGATCTTGGTGCAGGTACGCAGGTCGCCCGGCCGGTCCAGGACCATCTGCCCGGCGACCGTCTCCACCGACGCGATCATCGGGTCCTCCGGGTCGGCGAACTCGAGGATGTGCAGTGACCCGCGCGTCCCCCGGTGGTAGCCCGCCGCGAGCGGGATGACCTGGACGGTGATGTTGGGCAGCTCACCCACCTTGAGCAGGTGCCGCAGCTGGGCCTCCATCACCGACCGGTTGCCGACCGGGCGCAGCAGCGCGCCCTCGTCGATGATGGCGTCGAAGATGGGCGGTTCGTCGCTGGTGAGCCGCTGCTGCCGGTCCAACCGCAGGTGCACCCGCTGTTCGACCTGCTCGTCGGTGAGGGTGTGCGGGCCGCCGCGCATCACGCCGCGGATGTAGTCGGCGGTCTGGAGCAGGCCGGGCACCACCGAGGGCTCGAAGTTGGCGATGCCGGTGGCCTCGGCCTCCAGCGCGATGAAGTCGATCGTCCGCCGGTCCAGCAGGTACGAGTAGGAGACCCACCAGCCGGGCTTGCGGGCGTCCTTGGCCAACTGCACCGCCGCGGCGATCTCGTCGGTGCCGACCCCGTACAGGGTGAGCAGGGCGCGCACGGTGGCCGGGCTGATCAGGGTCTGCGCGTTCTCGTACCGGGACAGCGTGCTGCGGGTGCTGTTGATCTCGTCGGCTGCGGCCTCGAGGGTCAGCCCGGCGGCTTCCCGGTGGGTACGCAGGGCGATGCCGAGCCGTCGGGCCCGGGCGGTCTTCGGCGCCATGCATCGATGGTCGCACATCAACGGGAAAAATGGCATGAGAGAACGTCGATGAGAGTTGCATTCACGGGTGTCCAACTGTCAATCTGTGACGGAGTCCTCACCGCCGGTTGTCGTGGCGACGGTGGTGGTGGGTGACCGGAGGGGATGGGGCGCGCGGTGATCGGGTTTTTCTCCCCCACGACCCGATCGCCGCGTGCCCCCGCACCGGCCAGCAGACGGAGAGGGAAGCGCATGACGGCGACCGGACGGCGCCCGGCGGGCGGGGGTGGACGGCGATGACCCGCTTCCTCGTGGTCCTCACCGACGTCCGGCCCCTGGAAGGGATGGGCCGCAACGAGCGGACCAGCCCCGAGCGCCGCCGTCAGGTGGTCGGCGCGAGCAGCCGGGAGGCGGCGGAACGGATCGCCGGCGCGTTCATGGCGCTGGGCATGGTCCGGGCGGGCCGGCAGCGCGTGAAGGTGATCGCCGTGGGACGCCGCCCACGGCTGGGACAACTGGACTGAACCCGCCCGCCGCCGGACCCGGTACCCGGTGGCGGAACCGGGCGGCCGGTGGCAGGTCCCGCCACCGGCCGCCCGGCCCTACAGCAGCTTGCGCCGCTTCAGGTAGGCGACCAGATCGTCGTAGACGCCGCCCTCGTTGGCGAACATCGCCACGTTGCGGGCGGTCGACAGCCACGGACGGGTCGACGGGCGGACCTCGGACAGCGCCCGCTCCAGGTCCCGCTGCTCGATCATCCGGACCGTGCCGGTGCGTACCGAGTCGGCCATCGCGAACTCGGCCGCCGTCTCGCAGAGGTGGGCCAGGTCGGCGCCGGAGTAGTCCTCCGTCGCGGCGACCAGCCGGCGCAGGTCGATGTTGGCGATCGGCCGCTCCCGCAGGTGGTACTCGAGGATCGCGGCGCGGGCCTCGGCGTCCGGCGGCAACACCAGCACCACCCGGTCGAGCCGCCCCGGCCGGCGCAGCGCCGGGTCGACGTCCCACGGCGTGTTCGTCGCGGCCAGCACGAAGACGCCCTCGTTGTCGCCCTCCATGCCGTCCAGCTCGGCCAGCAACTGGTTGCCCAGGGTCCGCATCGAACTCGACGAAACCTGCGAGCGCTTGTGCCCCAGCGCGTCGATCTCGTCCAGGAAGAGCACGCAGGGCGCGCTGCGCCGGGCCGCCTCGAAGAGTTCGTGCAGGTTCCGTTCCGAGTTGCCGATCCACATGTCCAGCACGTCCACGATCGACAGCGAGACGAACTTCGCCCCCATCTCGCCGGCCACCGCCCGGGCCAGGAAGGTCTTGCCGCAGCCGGGCGGGCCGTAGAGCATCAGCCCGCCGCGCAGGCTCTTGCCGTACATCCGGCGCAGTTCGGGGTTGCGCAGCGGGCCCAGGAAGGCCAGCTCCAGGCGCTCCTTCACCGCCGCCATGCCGCCCACGTCGGCCAGCCGCACCGGCGGGGACTCCACGTCGTACACCCGGTCGCTGTCGCCCTGGACCGGCTCCGGCTCGTCGCCGGCCCGGGCGAAGCGCGGCGGCACCACGTCGGCCAGCTCCTGCTCGTACGCCGCCAGCGGGTCGTCGCCGGCGGGCGCCGCCGGGGCCGGGCACTGCGCCGGGGGCGACGGCTGCGCCTCGGGTACGCCGAGCGCGCGCTGCATGAGCGCCTGCGCCTGGACGTTGCCCGGGTCCCGGGCCAGCGCCTGCCCGGCCTGGGCGATCGCCTCCCCGCCCCGGCCGGCGTCGAGCAGCAGCCCGGCCAGGTGCAGCCGTAGCGGCAGGTCGTCGGGGCGGGCGTCGAGGGCGACGAGCAGGCTGTCGATGACGGGATCGGCGCTCATAGAACGAGCAGCGTAGTGCCCGCCCCGCGGACTCCGCTCACCCGCCGGCGCCGATCCCCGGGTCCGCGGCCCGCCGGCGCAGTCGGGCGCCGGCGCGGTGCAGCCCGAGAGCCGCCCGGTAGGCCAGGCGCGACACCACGACCAGGGCCCATCGAGCCAGCAGCCGGCCGAGGCGCAGCCCGCCGACCAGCACGGTCGCCGTCAGGCAGACGCCGGCCAGGTCGGCGGCGGCGGTGCCGTCGGGCGGCTGCCAGGCGCCGAGGACCAGGGCCGTCGCGGCGGCGGCCACGGCCACCGGCCACAGCGCCACTGCGGCGTCCCGCCGCTCCGCGCGCAGTCGCCACCGCACCGCCGCCGGCTGCCGGCGCCAGGACCGGACGCAGAGCACGCCGAAGCCGACCAGGATCGACCCGGCCACCGCCAGGCCGAGCGGACGGCGCCCCGCCCCGAGCGGCCCGGCCGCCGCGGCGAACACCGCCAGGTGCAGCGCGGTGGCCACCGCGAGGACATCGAAGAGCCGCCACAGCAGCGCCCGGGCACCGGCCGAGTGGGCCCGCCCGGTGACACCGTCGTCGGGCGCCAGGGCGAGCGCGGCGCTGAAACCGCGGGCCGCGCTGGCCACCCGGTCGCCGGTCAACTCCACTAGCGCCAGGGTGTGCCGGGCCGCCTGGTGGCCCGGGTCCCGCTGCAACGCCCGTTCGCAGCCGCGCCGCGCCGCGGCCAACTCGCCGGTACGCAGGCACACCTGCGCGTCCACCAGGTGCGCGTCGGGTTCCTCCGGGGCGAGCCGCAGCACCGTGTCCGCGGCGAGCCGGGCGGCGACCAGGGACCGGATGCCCGGCTGGTGAACCAGCACCGCCACCAGAGCGGCGTGTGTCCGCCACTCGCCCGGGGCGGCGGCGACCGCGGCCCGGGCCGAGCGCAGGGCCGCCCGGCGGCGCTTCAGGCCGATCAGGGCCAGCGCCTCCAGCCGCAGTGCCCACTCGTTGTCGGGCGCCACCGCTAGCGCCCGGCGGGCGGTGGCCAGCGCCTGCGCCGGGTCGCCGGCCAGCTCGTGGCAGCGGGCCAGCAGACAGAGCGCCGCCACGTCGTCGGGGTGCGACCGCAGCACCTCCGCGAGGTGACCGATCGCCTCCCGCCACCGGCCGACCTCGAGCAGGACGCGGGCCCGTTCACGGCCCTGCTGTCCGGTGTTCGGGTTCGTGCCGCACCTCCCGTGATCCGGGCGGCAGCCTACGCGAAAGCCACTCGATCCCGTCGTACTGTTACTGTCCGTATATACCCGACTGACCGATTGCGCTTCGCCGTGGCGGCTGCCGGGTATCGGCTGCCCGCGTTCGCCACGCACAGTAGGGTCAACCCGGTGAGCGCCACCGGCGAGCACGGCCAGCCGCAGTCGCGAACGATGAGGTGACCTTCAGTGACCACCCCAGGCAAGACCCGCGTGGCGATCGTCTTCGGCGGGCGCAGCCCCGAGCACGGCATCTCCTGCGTCAGCGCGGGCAGCGTGCTGGGTGCCCTCGACCCCGACGAGTTCGAGGTGGTGCCGGTCGGCATCACCCGACAGGGGCAGTGGGTGCTGGCCAGCTCGGACCCGACGCAGCTCGCGATCAACGACCGGAAGCTGCCGGAGATCACCGCCGGCTCCGGCGCCGAGCTGGTGCTGCGCGCCGACCCGGCGGTCGGTGGGCTGCTGGTGCTCGACCCGGCGCAGGGCCCCCGGGCGCTGGCCGACGTCGACGTCGTCTTCCCGGTGCTGCACGGCGCGTACGGCGAGGACGGCACCATCCAGGGAATGCTGGAGATGGCCGACATCCCGTACGTGGGGGCGAACGTCTTCGCCTCGGCCGCCGCCATGGACAAGGAGTTCACCAAGAAGCTCTGTGCCGCCGAGGGCATCCCGGTCGGCCCGTACGTGGTGCTGCGCAACGGGATGACCATGCCCGAGGAGGACAAGCGGCGCCTCGGCCTGCCGGTCTTCGTCAAGCCCTCCCGCGCCGGCTCCTCCTTCGGCATCACCAAGGTCGACGACTGGTCCCAGCTCGACGCGGCGGTGGCCACGGCTCGTGAGATCGACACCAAGGTGCTCGTCGAGGGCGCGGTCGTCGGCCGCGAGATCGAGTGCGGCGTGCTGGAGGGCGAGGCCGGCGGCGCGCCCGAGGCGTCGGTGCTCGCCGAGGTGCGGATGATCGGCGACCGCGACTGGTACGACTTCGAGGCCAAGTACATCTTCGCCGACGAGGTCTGCGAGTACGACGTGCCGGCGAACCTGCCGGAGCGGGTCACCCGCCAGGTGCAGGAGTACGCCACCCGGGCCTTCACCGCGCTGGACTGCTCCGGCCTGGCCCGGGTCGACTTCTTCGTCACCCCGGAGCTGGACGTCTACCTCAACGAGATCAACACCATGCCGGGCTTCACCCCGACCTCGATGTTCCCGCGGATGTGGGCGGCGAGCGGGTTGGAGTACCCGAAGCTGGTGAACCGCCTGATCCGTACCGCCCTGCGCCGCGCGGGCCGCTGAGCTGCCGCACGGGGTCGGTGAGCTGCGCCGGGCCGACGGCTGAGCCGCGCCGGGTGGGCCGCTGAGCTGCGCCGCGGGCCGCTGAGCCGCGCCGGGTGGGCCGCTGAGCTGCGCCGCGGGCCGCTGAGCTGCCGCGCGGGCCGCTGAGCCGCGCCGCGTGGGCCGCTGACCGCCCGCCGGGTCACGGCGGGCGGGCGTCAGCCCGTACAGCCGGCGGGCGCGGTCTTCGCCGACGGCACCGTGGCCACGATCACGTCCGAGATGGCCCCCACCCACTGCAACGCCGGGCCGTACTCCTTCGGGACCCGGACCTGGACCGGGACCTCCCGGTCGACGGTGGTCAGCACGGTCCCGTCGGCCTGCTCGATCGGATGCCAGCAGACCCGGTTGACCCCCCACACCTCGTCGGTGTTCGGGAAACAACCGGCGGGCAGGGCGCCGCCGGCGGTGGGCGACGGGCAGGGCTTGGCCGGCGGGGTGCCGCCGCAGGCCACGGTCAGCGCCGGATCGCCGTACGCGGCGTTCTGCTCGGCCCCGGCGGTGACCGGCCGCTGGTTCAGGTCCCGGACCGTCGGCGGAAGCTGGGACACCAGGGCACGGCAGACCGTCGCGGGCCGTTCGGCCAGGTCCGGCGCCGGCAGCTGGACCGGGGCGCTCGACTGCGAGCGGACGGCACTCGGCGAGGCCGTCGGGGCGGCCGGCTCGTCCGGGGCGAGCTTGGCGAAGGTGAACCCGGCCACCGCCAGGGTGACCGGCACGGCGACCAGCGTGGCCCAGAGGGCGGCACCGCGGGTGGCGCGGTCGCGGCGCGGCGCCTCCTGCGTCGCGGCGCGGCGCGGCTCCTCGGATGCCGGGGAACTGTCGCGGGTGGGGGAGTTACCGATCTCGTCCACTTACAGGCGCACCACCGAACACGTGAGGGTGCGGGTGATGCCGGGCACCATCTGCACCTTGCTGACGATGAGTTTGCCGAGCTCGTCGACGGTGTTCGCCTCGGTGAGCACCACCACGTCGTACGGCCCGGTGACGGCGTCGACCCGCACCACGCCGGCAAGGTCCGCGATCAGTCCGGCCACGTCACGCGCCCGACCGACCTCCGTCTGGATGAGGATGTACGCCTGTACCACGACTCGACCTCCGTCCGTCGCCGCCTGGGGCGGCCCGAAGGGTGAAACTACCGTACGGAACAGGCGTGATCCCTATCGGTCGCCGTCCGGACGCGGTGAGCGAGCACACGCCGGGTGATGGTGGGGGTACTGCGGATCGTGCGAGCGCGACGAGAGGACGGCATGACAGTCGCGGGTGTCGGAGAGTTCGGGCTGATCGACCGGGTCACCGCCCGGCTGACGTACGGGGAGAGCTGCCTGCTCGGCCCCGGGGACGACGCCGCGGTGGTCGCCGCCCCGGACGGGCGGGTGGCGGCCTCCACCGACGTGCTGGTCGAGGGGCGGCATTTCCGGCGGGACTGGTCCGGCGCGCGGGACGTCGGGCACCGGGCGGCCGCCGCCAACCTGGCCGACATCGCGGCCATGGGTGCCACCCCGACCGCCCTGCTGGTGGCGCTCTGCATGCCGGCCGAGCTGGACCCCGCCTGGGCGGAGGAACTGGCCGACGGGCTCGCCGCCGAGGCGGCCCTGGTCGGCGCGAGCGTGGTCGGCGGCGACATGTCCGCCAGCCCCACCCTGACCATCGCGGTGACCGCCCTGGGCGACCTGGGCGGCCGGCCACCGGTGGTCCGTTCCGGCGCCCGCCCGGGCGACGTGGTGGCGCTGGCCGGGCGGACCGGCTGGGCGGCGGCCGGCTTCACCGTGCTGTCCCGGGGGTTCCGGACGCCCCGGCTGCTGGTCGAGGCGTTCCGCCGCCCCGAGGTGCCCTACCCGGCCGGTCCGGAGGCCGCCCGCGCCGGCGCCACCGCCATGATCGACGTCTCGGACGGGCTGCTGGCCGACCTGGGACACGTCGCCACCGCCAGCGGGGTGGCGATCGACCTGACCCGGGACGCCTTCGAGGTGCCCCGGCAGATGCGGGACGCCGCGCAGGCGCTCGGCGTCGACCCGTACTCCTGGATCCTGGCCGGCGGCGACGACCACGCCCTGGCGGCGACCTTCCCGGCGACGGCGACCCTGCCGGCGGGCTGGCGGCCGATCGGGCGGGTCGCCGAGGGCGCCGGGATGACCGTGGACGGGGTCACCCCCTCCGGACCGGGCGGCTGGGACCACTTCCGCCGGGCGGAGTGATCTGCGTCCGACCTGGGGCCGGCGGGCCCCGGGCCGGGCCGGACCCGGTCGTACCCTGCACTCGTGAGCGAGATCGAGATCCAGGTGCGGCGCTTCGACGCCGCCGAGTCGCAGGCGCTGATCCGGGCCGCCCTGGCCGACCTGGGCCAGCGGTACGGCGGCAGCGGCGACGAGACGCCGGTCGACGCGGCGGAGTTCGAGCCCCCGGCGGGCACCTTCCTGGTGGCCTACCTCGACGGGCGGCCGGTGGGGTGCGGCGGCTGGCGCAGCCACGGCGACGACGGCGAGACCGCCGAACTGAAGCGGATGTACACCGCGCCGGCGGCCCGCGGCCGGGGCGTGGCCCGTTCGGTGCTGGCCGCGGTCGAGCGGTCGGCGCGGGAGCAGGGCCGCAAGCGGATCATCCTGGAATGCGGCGACCGGCAGCCCGAGGCCCTCGCCCTGTACACGGCGGCCGGCTACGAGCCGATCCCGAACTTCGGCTTCTACCGGAACGAACCCGGCTGCCTCTCCTTCGCCCGCCCCCTCTGACCGCGCCCCGCCCCGCCCGTCGGGCGGTGATCCCCCCGTCCCGTGCCGGCGGACCCCCCGTCCCGTGTCGGCGGACCCCGCCGTCTCGGGTCGGCGGACCCCGCCGTCTTGAGTCGGCGGACCCCGCCGTCTCGGGTCGGCGGTGATCCCCGTCCCGTGTCGGCGGACCCCGCCGTCTCGTATCGGCGGTGATCCCCGTCCCGTGTCGGCGGTGATCCACCCGGGATGCGGCAGGTTGTGGTCTCCCGGCCCGCGCAGGCCCCGGTTTGCCGCAATCCGTGGGGTGGGTGGGCCCGACGCGAGCCGGGTGGGTCGATGTGAGCCGGGTGGCGGGGACGACGAAAGCCGGCGGGCCCTGGAAGGGCCGCCGGCATCCGACGAGTGTGGGTGGCGGGGGCTACCGCGTCAGGCGCGGGTGACCTTGCCGGCCTTGATGCACGAGGTGCAGACCTGCAGCTTCTTGGTGGTGCCGCCACCAGCCGGGGTACGCACCGACTGGATGTTCGGGTTCCAGCGGCGGTTGGTCTTCTTCTTGGACCAGGGCACGTTGTGGCCGAAGCCCGGCCCCTTGCCACAGACGTCGCACACGCTAGCCACGGGATACTCCTGGGATTGATACGTTCATGAGGTCGCCGCCAGGCGCAGCCCGGGCAACCTGGCCAGGTTACCCGATGACCGCCCCGTCCGCCCAACCGGCCCGACCGGCGGCTCGGGCTCCAGACGCCAGCGGCACCGGGAGGGAGCCGCCCAGACCCGCGTGCACGAGGCGTCGGACCCGCCGAGCGGGCGGTGGCGGGCGGGAAGGCGGCAAGCGTACCGGTGCGGGCGGGCGACGCTGATCCGGCCCGGCGGCCGGACACGCCGGGCGACCCCGGCGGGTGTCGGTCCGCGCCAGTAGGCTTCCCGACGTGCTGGACACCCTGGACGCGGCCGCGGTGCGCCGGTGGTGCGCGAGCGGGCTGGCCGCCCTCCAGCGCCACCAGGGCGAGATCGACGACCTGAACGTCTACCCGGTCCCGGACGGCGACACGGGCACCAACCTGGTGCTCACCCTCACCTCCGCCCAGCAGGCCCTCGCCATGGACCTGGGCACCCTCCCGGAGGACGGGCACACCCCGCACGGGCACGCGCTGCGGCTGATGGCCCGGGGCGCGCTGCTCGGCGCCCGCGGCAACTCCGGGGTGATCCTGTCGCAGATCCTGCGCGGCCTGGCCGACACCCTGGCCGCCGCGCCCGCGGTCCGCGGCCGGCAGCTCGCCGCCGCGCTGTCCGGCGCGGCCGCCGCCGCGTACGCCGCGGTCGCCCAGCCGGTCGAGGGCACCCTGCTCAGCGTGGTGGCCGCCGCGGCGCGCGCCGCCGAACAGGCGGACAGCGACGACCTGCGCGCGGTGTGCCGGGCCGCGTCGGCGGCGGCGGCGACCGCGCTGGCGCGTACCCCTGAGCAGTTGCCCGCGCTGGCCCGCGCCGGCGTGGTGGACGCGGGCGGGCGGGGTCTCTGCGTGCTGCTGGACGCGCTGGTGGAGGTGGTCACGGGGGAGAGCCCGCGGCCGCCGGCCGTGCCGTCGCCGGCGGTCCGCCCGCCGGCCGCCGCCGTGCGCGAGTCCGGCTCCCCGGAGTACGCCTACGAGGTGCAGTACCTGCTCGACGCCACGGACGAGGCGGTGGGCCGGCTCCGCGCCCAGCTGGACGCGCTCGGCGACTCCCTGGTGATCGTCGGGGACGGCGGCCCGGGCGGCGGCACCTGGAACGTGCACGTGCACGTCAACGACGTCGGCGCGGCGATCGAGGCGGGGGTGGTGGCCGGCCGGCCGCACCGGATCACCGTGACCCGCTTCGCCGACCAGCCGGCGCCGGCCGCCGCCCAGGCGGCGTGGCGGCCCGACGGCCGGGCGGCCGTGGTGGTGGCCACCGGTGCCGGCATCGCCGAGCTCTTCGCCGGGGAGGGGGCCGTCGTGGTGCCGGCCAACCCGTCCACCGGCGAGCTGCTCGACGCGGTACGGGCCACCGGGGCGGCCCGGGTGGTGGTGCTGCCGAACGACCCGAACACCCAGTCGGTGGCGAGCGCGGCCGCGCGGGAGGCGCACGGGCTCGGGGTGAAGGTGAGCGTGGTGCCGACCCGCTCGCCCGTGCAGGCCCTGGCGGCGCTGGCCGTCCGCGACCCGCAGCGGCGCTTCGAGGACGACGTGATCGCCATGGCCGAGGCGGCCGGTGCCTGCCGGTACGCCGAGGTCTGCCACGCCAGCAAGGAGGCCCTCACCGTGGCCGGCCCGTGCCGCCCCGGCGACGTGCTGGCCCTGGTCGAGGGGGAGGTGCACCTGATCGGGCAGGATCTGCTGGACACCTGCACCGCCGTGGTCGACCGGATGCTCGGCGGCGGCGGCGAGCTGGTCACCCTGCTCTGCGGGGCGGATGCCCCGACGGGGCTGGCCGAGCGGGTGCGCGAGCACGTCGAACGGTCCTGGCCGTTCGTCGAGGTGCAGGCGTACGAGGGCGGCCAGCCGCACTACCCGCTCCTGCTGGGGGTCGAATGACGAGCGAACCGAGCACGGTGGACACGCCGCTGAAGAAGCTGGTCGGCGAGCGTACGGCCAAGGCCCTGGCCAGCCACCTCGACCTGCACACCGCCGGCGACCTGATCTACCACTTCCCGCGCCGGTACGACGAGCGCGGCGAGCACACCGACATCCGCTCGCTGGACGTGGGGGAGCAGGTGACCGTGCTGGCCCAGGTGCAGCGCACCGCGGTCCGGCCGATGCGCCAGCGCCGGGGCAACCTGCTGGAGGTGACCGTCGGCGACGGGTCCGGCGGGGTGCTCACCCTCACCTTCTTCGGCAACCAGGCCTGGCGGGAGCGGGAGCTGCGCCCCGGCCGGTGGGGGCTGTTCGCCGGCAAGGTCACCGAGTTCCGGGGCAAGCGGCAGCTCAACGGCCCGGAGTACGTGTTGCTGGGCGAGGGCGGCGACGGCGAGGCGGCCGCCAACGAGGAGGTCGAGGAGTTCGCCGGCGCGCTGATCCCGGTCTACCCGGCCGCGGCGGCCGTGCCGACCTGGGTGATCGCCCGCTGCGTGCGGGTGGTGCTGGACACCTTCACCCCGCCGGCGGATCCGCTGCCGGCGACCGTGCGGGCCACCCGCAACCTGGCCGACATCGGCGCCGCGCTGCGCGAGATCCACCGGCCGTCCAGCAAGGAGGCGCTGTACCGGGCCCGGCGGCGGCTCAAGTGGGACGAGGCGTTCGCCGTGCAGCTCACCCTGGTGCAGCGCAAGCACCGGGCGGCGGCCTGGCCGGCGAAGGCCCGGCCGGCGCGGCCCGGTGGCCTGCTGGACGCCTTCGACGCCCGGCTGCCGTACGAGCTGACCTCCGGGCAGCAGGTCGTCGGCCGGGAGATCGCCGCCGACCTGGCCACCGCGCACCCCATGCACCGGCTCCTCCAGGGCGAGGTCGGCTCCGGCAAGACCCTGGTGGCGCTGCGGGCCATGCTCCAGGTGGTCGACGCCGGCGGGCAGGCGGCCCTGCTCGCCCCGACCGAGGTGCTCGCCGCCCAGCATCACCGGGGCATCGTCGAGCTGCTGGGTCCGCTGGCGCAGGCCGGCGAGCTGGGCGCGGCCGACGACGCCACCCGGGTGGAGCTGGTCACCGGCTCGCTCGGCGCGGCGGCCCGGCGGCGGGCCCTCGCCGAGGTGGCCGAGGGGCGGGCCGGCATCGTGCTCGGCACCCACGCCCTGCTCTACGAGGGCGTCGACTTCCACGACCTGGGCCTGGTGGTGGTCGACGAGCAGCACCGCTTCGGCGTCGAGCAGCGCGACGCGCTGCGCGCCAAGGCCGACCAGCCGCCGCACGTGCTGGTGATGACCGCCACCCCGATCCCGCGTACGGTCGCCATGACCGTCTACGGCGACCTGGAGATCTCCACCCTGTCCCAGCTGCCGCAGGGGCGCTCGCCGATCGCCTCGCACGTGGTGCCGGCGGCGGAGAAGCCGGCCTTCCTGGACCGGGCCTGGCGGCGGCTGCGCGAGGAGGTCGGCAAGGGCCACCAGGGGTACGTGGTCTGCCCGCGGATCGGGGATCCGGGGTCCGGGGCCGGAGCGGCCAGCGCGGAGGCGCCGGACTCCGGACCAGGGCCGGTCTCGGACGAGGAGCCCCCGCGCGAGGACGACAACGGCCGCCGGCCGCCGCTGGCGGTGACCGAGGTGGCGCCGCTGCTCGCCGAGGGACCGCTGCACGGGCTGCGGATCGGGGTGCTGCACGGGCGGCTGCCGGCTGACGAGAAGGACGCGGTGATGCGCGCCTTCGCCGCCGGGGACCTGGACGTGCTGGTGGCCACCACGGTGGTCGAGGTGGGCGTCAACGTGCCCAACGCCACCATGATGGTCGTGCTGGACGCCGACCGGTTCGGCGTCTCCCAGCTGCACCAGCTGCGCGGCCGGGTGGGCCGGGGCTCCGCCGCCGGGCTGTGCCTGCTGGTCACCGAGGCGATGGAGGGCTCATCCGCCCGGGAACGCCTCGACGCGGTGGCGTCCACCACGGACGGTTTCAAGCTCGCCGAACTGGACCTGGAGCAGCGCCGCGAGGGCGACGTGCTCGGCGCCACCCAGTCGGGACGCCGCTCCCACCTGCGGCTGCTGTCCCTGCTGCGCGACACCGAGCTGATCCGGGACGCCCGCGCCGAGGCGATCGCCCTGGTCGAGGAGGACCCGGAGTTGGAGCGGCATCCGGCGCTGGCCGCCTCGGTGGCCGCGCTGGTCGACGAGGAACGCGCCGAATACCTGGAGAAGGGCTGACCACCGGCCAACCCGTTCAGGGCAGCGCGGGCCGCGCGCCGGCGAGTTCGTCGCGCCGCAACGGTTAGTGAATGCTGTGCCAGGCGCCGGTACGGCTCGATGGACAGCGCCTCGTGCAGACGTCGGCGAAGTGGCATCTTCGCCGGAGGCGGCCCGTGGCAGGGAGACCCGTGGAAGAGTGATTCATGGTTGCTGGACTGAAGTACTTCGCCTTCTATGACCAACTCGGTTTCCAGGCCGGGAGGTCGACTTGGGCACGTGACCTGGAACGATTTCGCGGCGCGGACAAGGATTCCGTCGTGGCGTACCTGCGGGCCGGGACGCCACTGGTGGTCGTGCCGGGCACGGTCGGGGACCCGATCGGTGGGTCCGGGATCCTCGTCCCGGGCGGCGGCAGTGTGCTGACCGATGGTGTGTGGGCCTGGCCGCTAATTGCCGCCGAATTGGTGGACATGTACGACATCGCGGTGCCCGAGTCCTTCCGTGATCGGATGACTACCGTGGATTTCGTTCCTCCTCGGCTCTCCGAGGAGGAGGTACGGCAGGTCTTCAGTGCAGCCGGAGGGTCCCTGAAGGTGAGTGCGGACGCGGACAGTTCCGGCTTCGAGGTCGAGCCGGCACTGATGATTCTCGACCTGCGTGTCCGGCAGCAGGGCGCGGTCCTTTGCACGGCCCGGGCGGTTGGCGGTCCGGTGGATCGGGGACAGGACCTGTGGACCGGTGCCGGCGTGCGGAGATGGAGGGTGGCCGGGATCACCCGGCGTGCCGAGGAGCTGTCCCATCTGCCGGACGGGGAGACCGCCCGGGTGACCCTGGAGGGCGCTGACCCGGAGGACGTGACGGTGGGCGCCCTGCTCCGGGCCGTACCCCGGAGGCAGTGACGCGGGTCGACGAGATCACCGGCCCTCGCCGGCGGTCACCAGCGCCTAGGCTTCGGCGGATGTCGACGTTTTCCCTCGAACGTGGTGTGCTCCTGCGGGCTCGGGGCGATGAGTCGCTGGTGGACGAGGTCACCGGGATGGCGGACGAGGCCACCGGCCTGCCCTGCGCCCGGGCCACCCGTTTCCAGATCGCCTCGATCAGCAAGCAGATGGCGGCCGTGGCGGTGCTGCTGCTCGCCGAGCGGGGCGTGCTGCGCCTGACCGACCCGGTGGTGCGGTGGCTGCCCGACCCGCCGCCGGCGTGGTCCAGCATCACGCTGCACCACCTGCTCACCCACAGCTCGGGTCTGGGCCACTGGCCCGAGTACCCGGCGGTCGACCTGCTCGGGCCGGCCGAGCCGGACGCCCTGCTCGCTGCGTTCGCCGCCGTGCCGCCACTGTTCCGGCCCGGAGCGGGGTGGCACTACAGCAGCCCTGGCTACGTGCTGCTGGCCCGGGCCGTCGAGCGGGCCACCGGCCGGTCGTACCCGGAGTTCCTCGCCGAGGAGGTGTTCGCGCCGTTGGGGATGGCGGGCAGCTTCGCCGGCCCGGGCGACGGCCGACCGGATGTGGCGATCGGGCACGAGCGCGGCCGGCCGGTGCCGTCGTGGGACCTGGCGACCGTGAGCATGGGCGCCGGTGACGTCTGGTGCACCGGCGCGGACCTGCTCACCTGGCTCGACGTGCCGCGTCGGGGACGGTTGCTCTCCCCGGGCTCGGTGGCGGCGATGGTCGCGCCGCAGGTGTCCACGGGTCGGGCCGGCGACGCGTACGGATACGGGTTCTTCGTGGGGTCGCTGACCGGTCGGCGGGCGGTCCACCACTCCGGGGACAACGGCGGCTACAAGGCGTTCGCCGCCTGGCTGCCCGACTCCGACCAGCGGCTGGTGCTGCTGACCAACCAGGCCGAGGTGGACCCGGTCGCGGTCATGTCGGTGCTCGGCTCCGATCCGGCCGCCTGATCCGTACCTGTGGCCGCTGGGGTGCGTCACGAACGGCGAGGGCGCGCCGACCGGCTGGTCGACGCGCCCTCGGGCGATCCGGAGTGGATCAGGCGGTGAAGCGGACCCGACGACGGCGGGCCATCACGAAGAGCACCGCACCGGCGGCGAGGAGCAGGAGCGCCCCGCCCGCGATGGCACCGGCCTGCGGACCGGTGACCGGCAGGGTCGGGCCGTCGGTCTGGCCGCCGCCCCCACCCGGGGTGCAGTCCTTCGGCTTCTCCCAGGCGATCGGCTCGGAGTCGTCCAGGCCGTCGGCCGTCGGGGTCACCTTCAGACCTTCGAAGGCCTTGAACGTGACGGTCTTGGTCTCGCCTGGCTGCACGACCAGCTTCTTCGCCTCACCCTTGTTCGGCGTGAAGGTGATCTCGACGGTCTTGCCGTCCTTCGGGTTCTCGATCTGGAAGATCAGCTCGTCACAGGTGGACTGGTAGCTGCCCGACGGCTCGCCCGGCTCGACGCAGTCCTTGGCCTCGGCGGGCTTGTCGTCGAAGAGCGGCTGCTCCTGCCCGGCCTCGGTGACCTTGATCTTGCCGGCGTTCTTGGCGGGAACCTTCACCGTGGCGGACTTGCCCGGCGCGACCTCCGCGGTCTCGCGGAAACCATCGGTGCCGGTGAGGGTGAAGGCGGCGTCCTTGGTGGCCTCGGCCGAGTTGTCCAGCTTGACCGTCACCTCACCGGCGCAGTCGGAGGTCACGGTGGCGGTCGGGTTGGCCTGGGCCGGCGGCGGGGTGACCACCTTGTCGCAGCTTTCGCTGAACTTGATCGAGGCGCTCTTGGCGTCCCGCTCCCGGAAGGTGTTGTCCCACTCGGCCTGCACGGTGAGCGACGCCGCCGTGGCGGTGCCCGCGAGGCGGGCGGTGCCGACCAGGGCGTCCGACACCTTGTGCGGGTACTGCGGGTCGGCGCCGTCCGGGGTGGTCGCGATGCCGGCGACGGCGAGCGGTGCGGCTGCCTCGCCGGTCAGGGCCGAGGCCTCCGCCTTGATGAGCCGGTAGGAGGACACGCCGGCGGGCGCGTAGGTGCGCACGGTCCACGTGGTGACCCACTCGCCCTTGGCGGTGTCACATTCGGCGGTGACCTTGATCTCGCTGTGGTGGGCGCTGGCCGGGCTGGCGGCGATGGCTACGCCGGCGAGGCCGATCAGCGCGCCGGCGGCGAGGGCCGCGGCGCGCCGGAGGTTCAGACGGTTCACGTCTACTCCTGATGAGGGGGATCGGAGGGTACGGCAGGCGGATCGGAGACTCGCGCCCTGGCCGACACCGGGCAGACCCTAGCGAGGTCTGTACGTAAGGCGTTACGTCGATGGGCGGTCCGGTGAGAGTCTGTTATGAATCTGAGATCATTGATGCACCCTCGGTCACCGATCGATGTGTGCCGCGGTACCCACCGTGTCGCGTTCGCCGGTCTTGTTGTGGGTTAGCGTCTGGGCATGCGCAGGAGCACCCGGTGACCCGGATCGTGGCCGGCACGTACGGCGGGCGGCGGATCGCCGCGCCCCCCGGCGCCGGCACCCGGCCCACCTCGGACCGGGTGCGCGAGGCGCTGTTCAGCGCCGTGCAGGCCGAGCTGGACCTCGACGGGGCCCGCTTCGCCGACCTCTACGCCGGCTCCGGGGCGGTCGGGCTGGAGGCGCTGTCCCGGGGTGCCGCGCATGTGCTGCTGGTCGAGTCCGACGCCCGGGCGGCCCGGGTGATCCGGGAGAACATCGCCGCGCTGCGGGCCGCGCCGGCTGCGCGTCTGGTTACCGGCAAGGTGGCCACGGTGCTCGCCGCCGGCCCCGACGGCGACCCGTACGACGTGGTCTTCGCCGACCCGCCGTACGCCGTACCCGACGAGGAGATCAGCGCGCTGCTGGCCGCGCTGGTCGACGGCGGCTGGCTGGCCCCGGACGCCCTGGTGGTCGTCGAGCGGTCCAGCCGGACCGGGCCGGTCGGCTGGGTGCAGGGCGTCACTGGCGAGCGCAGCCGCCGGTACGGCGAGACCACCCTTTGGTACGGTCGCCGATCATGAGACGTGCGGTCTGCCCGGGCTCCTTCGACCCGGTCACCAACGGACACCTCGACATCATCGGCCGGGCCAGCCGGCTGTTCGACGAGGTGATCGTCGGCGTGCTGGTCAACCAGTCGAAGCAGGGGCTGTTCACCGTCGAGGAGCGGATCGACATGCTCCGCGAGGTGACCGGCTCGTACGACAACGTCCGGGTCGAGTCGTTCCGCGGCCTGCTGGTGGACTTCTGCCGGGCCCAGCAGGCGAGCGTCCTGATCAAGGGCCTGCGGGCGGTCAGCGACTTCGACTACGAGCTGCAGATGGCCCAGATGAACATCGGCCTGGCCGGCGTGGAGACGCTCTTCATGCCCACCAACCCGCTCTACTCCTTCCTCTCCTCCAGCCTGGTCAAGGACGTGGCCAAGTGGGGCGGCGACATCTCCGCGCACGTCCCCGACGTGGTCCGCGAGCAGCTGGTCGCCCGCCTGCACCGCTGACCCGCCCCGCCCCCGGTGGGCGGGAGCGGGCAGGCACGCCGGCCGGGCGAGCGGGGCGACGCGCCGGTCGGGCGCGGGAGGCGACGTGCCGGCCGGACGCGCGGGGCAATGCGCCGGTCGGACGCGCGAGGGCGACGTGCCGGTCGGGCGTGGGAGGCGACGTGCCGGCCGGGCGCGCGGGGCGACGCGCCGGTCGGGGGTGCAGCCGGGCACGGTGGAGCGGGCGCGACATGATGTGTGCAGCGCCGAAACCGGGCGCAGGCCGCATCATGTAGGTCGGCCGACGAATGACAGGAGTGAGGTACCGGTGGACCCGCTCGATCGCATCGACGAACTCATCGCCATGGTGGAGCAGGCCCGCTCCGTGCCGATGTCGCGCAACAACTGCATGGTCGACCGCGGCGAGATGATCGCCGCCCTCGACGAGCTGCGCGCGGAGCTCCCCGCCGACCTGCGCCGGGCCGCCGCGCTGCTCGAGGAGCGCGACAAGATCATGGAGGCCGGCAAGCGCGAGGCCGACCGGATCATCAGCGAGGGCGAGGCGGAACACGCCCGGCTGGTCTCGGTGAACGAGATCACGGTCTCCGCCGAGCACGAGGGCGCCCGGATCATCGCCGAGGCCCGCGCCGAGGCGCAGCGCCTCCGCGAGGAGGTGGACGACTACGTCGACACCGCCCTGGCCAACTTCGAGCAGTTCCTCACCCGGGCGCTCGCCTCGATAGAGCGGGGCCGGGACAAGATGCACGCGCTGCGCGAGATCGGCACCTTCGCCGGCGACGAGGCGGACCGCCCGCTGCCTTTCTGAACGCCGGGCCGGCGGCCTATGGCCGCGCCCGGTGAGCCGGCCGGCGGCCGGTGGCGCGCCTCGTGAGCCGGGCCGGCGGCCCGCGACCGAGCTACCCTTGCCAGCGCGACGCGGGCCGGTGGCCGACAGCCGGCAGCCGACGGGCCAGGGGCGACGCCCCGGTTCGACGGTCCGCCGGTCGTCCAGGTAACCTTCTTTGTCGGCCTCTCACCGGCCGGAGTCTGACTATGCCCAAACACTCGCCAAGCCCACTCAACCCCAGGTCGCCGCTGGTCCTCGACACGAGGGAGCTGCCGCGCCGGCCTGGTGCGTTGCGTACGCACAAGCGGGTCGTGCCGGCACCGGCGGACCTCGGCGTGGAGTTGATCAGCGTGCCGGAGGGCGCGGACCTCGACCTCGACCTGAGGATGGAGTCGGTGTCCGAGGGCGTGCTCGTCTCCGGGACCGTGACCGGTCCCGTCAAGGGCGAGTGCGGCCGCTGCCTGCGCGAGATCGACGACTCGGTGGCCGTGACGATCCAGGAGCTGTACGCGTACGAGAACAGCACCACGGACGACACGACCGACGAGGACGAGGTGGGCCGGATGCAGGGCGATCTGATCGACCTGGAGCCGGCGCTGCGGGACGCGGTGGTGCTCGCGCTGCCGACGAACCCGCTCTGCCGGGAGGACTGCCCAGGGTTGTGCCCCGAGTGTGGGGTGCACTGGGACGATCTGCCGGCCGACCACAGCCATCAGCAGATCGACCCGCGTTGGGCGGGCCTGTCGCAACTGACCCGTACAGAGGAGTAAGAACCGTGGCCGTCCCCAAGCGCAAGATGTCGCGCAGCAACACCCGCGCCCGCCGGGCGAACTGGAAGGCCACGGCGGTCGCGACCGTGGCCTGCCCGCAGTGCAAGTCGGCGAAGCTCCCGCACGCCGCCTGCTCGGTCTGCGGCACCTACAACGGCCGTCAGGTCCTCGAGGTCTGACGACGAGTGACGTCCCCGACCACCGGTCGGGTGGCGCGCGCACCACGGCTCTCGCCCGGTGTCCCGGCTCCCTCCACCGCCGGTCGGCCCTCGGCCGGCGTACCGGTGGAGCCGGGCACCGCGCGGATCGCCGTTGACCTCCTCGGCGGGGACGAGGCTCCCGCCGTCGTGGTTGACGGCGCTCTGCGAGCAGTGCGCACCGACCCTGACCTGCAGCTGCTGCTCGTCGGACCGACCGAGGTCGCCGACGGGCTGATCGGTGCGCTCACCCCGGAGCAGCGGGCCCGGGTCAGCGTCCGCCCGGTGCGGACCGTGGTCGGCATGGCCGACCACCCCACCGCCGCCCGCGCGGAGAGCACCGTCCGCGCGGCGGTCACCGCCGTCCGCGACGGCGTCGCCGACGCGCTCGTCTCCGCCGGCGCGACCGGCGCGACCGTCACCGCCGCCGCGCTCGGTCTCGGTCGCTGGAGCGGGGTACGCCGGCCGGCCCTGGTCGCCACCCTGCCCGCCGTCGCCGGCCCGGTGGTGCTGCTGGACGTGGGCGGCACCCTGGAACCCGGTCCCGCCACGCTCGCCCGGCACGCCGTGCTCGGCGCCGCGTACGCCGCCGTGGCGCACGCCGTGGCCGCGCCCCGGATCGGGCTGCTCTCCGTCGGCACCGAGGCGGGCAAGGGCGACCGGCTGCGCCGCTCCGCCGATCACGCGCTCGCGGCCGTCGCGCTGCCCTGCGGCGCCCGCTACGTCGGCCTCGTCGAGGGGTACGACATCTCCGTCGGCACCCGCGCCGACGTCGTCGTCACCGACGGCTTCACCGGCAACGTCCTGCTCAAGGCCATCGAGGGCGCGTACGCGATGGCGGGCGGGCCCCCGGCGAGCGGTGGCGCCCCCCGCGCGGCGGCCCTGCTCGGGGTCGCCGGCACCGTGGTCGTCTGCCACGGGGCGGCCCGCCCCGACGACGTCGCGTCCGGCATCGCCCTCGCCGCCCACCTGTGGCGGCGCGGCGCCGCCGGCACGGTCGCCGGCCTGCTCGACGCTGTTCCGCACGATCCCGCACCTGACCGCAACGACACCGAGGTAGCACCATGACCAACGACAAGCGGCGACGCGCACCCGTCGGCCACCTGGAGGCGGCCTTCGGCGTGTCGCTCGACCCGGAGCTGCTGGAGCGGGCGCTGACCCACCGCTCCTACGCGTACGAGAACGGCGGCCTGCCCACCAACGAGCGGTTGGAGTTCCTGGGCGACTCGGTCCTCGGCGTGGTGATCACCACGGCGCTCTTCCACAACCATCCGGACCTGCCCGAGGGGCAGCTGGCCAAGCTGCGCGCCAGCGTGGTCAACATGCGGGCGCTCGCCGACGTGGCCCGCGGCCTCGGCCCGGACGGGCTGGGCGCGTACCTGCTGCTGGGCAAGGGCGAGGAGGCCACCGGCGGCCGGGACAAGGCCAGCATCCTGGCGGACACCCTGGAGGCGTTGCTGGGCGCGATCTACCTCCAGTACGGGCTGGACACCGCGGCGCTGGTGATCCACCGGCTCTTCGATCCGTTGATGGCCGAGTCCGCCGGGCGGGGCGCCGCGCTGGACTGGAAGACCAGCCTCCAGGAGCTGACCGCGGCGCTCGGGCTGGGCGTGCCGGAGTACCGGATCGAGGGCACCGGCCCGGATCACCTGAAGACCTTCACGGCCTGGGTGGTGGTGGCCGGCAACCGGTACGGCGGCGCCGAGGGGCGCAGCAAGAAGGAGGCCGAGCAGCGGGCCGCCGAGTCGGCCTGGCGGACGCTGACCGAGCAGGCCGAGGCGGCGGCCGCCGAGCCGGCCGGTGACGCGGCCGAGGCGGGCGCCGGCCGTGCCTGAGCTGCCCGAGGTCGAGACCATCCGGCAGGGGCTGGCCCAGTGGGTCGTCGGCCGGCGGATCACCGCCGTCGAGGTGCGCCACCCCCGGGCGGTCCGCCGGCACGAGCCGGGCGGTCAGCACTTCGCCGACGTGCTGACCGGCCGGACGGTCACCGACGTCCGGCGCCGGGGCAAGTACCTGTGGCTGCCGCTGGACAGCGGTGACGCCATCATCGGGCACCTCGGCATGTCCGGCCAGCTGCTGCTCCGGCCGGTCGGCGCGGCCGACGAGCTGCACCTGCGGGTCCGGTTCCGGTTCGCCGACGACGGCCCGGAGCTCCGCTTCGTCGACCAGCGCACGTTCGGTGGGCTGTCCGTCTCCGAGGGCGGGGCGGAACTGCCGGCCGAGATCGCGCACATCGCCCGAGACCCCAGGGACCCGGAGTTCTCCGACGCCGGTTTCGTGGCGGCGCTGCGCAAGCGGCGGACGGAGGTGAAGCGGGCGCTGCTCGACCAGACGTTGATCTCCGGCGTCGGCAACATCTACGCCGACGAGGCACTCTGGCGGGCCCGGCTGCACGGCGTCCGGCCGACCGACGCGCTCACCGGCCCGGCGGCCGCACGGCTGCTCGGGCACATCCGGGACGTGCTCGACGAGGCGGTCAAGCAGGGCGGCACCAGCTTCGACGAGCTGTACGTCAACGTCAACGGCGAGAGCGGCTACTTCGACCGGTCGCTCAACGCGTACGGCCGCGAGGGGGAGCCGTGCCCGCGGTGCGGGACGCCGATCCGCCGCGAGGCGTTCATGAACCGGTCGTCCTACAGCTGCCCGCGCTGCCAGCCCCGACCCCGGGGTGCCCTCCGGGGATGACCCCGAGCCGGCTCGGGGTTGCGCCGGTGTGCCGCACCCGCCGATGCCCGGCAGGTTCCCCGGTCGTACCCGGAAAGTCCCGTTCTGTCCGGGTGGGCGAGCCGGTTCCGGGCGGCCGGGCGGGGTCGCGCCGGATGGGGGACGAGCCGGGGCCGTTCCCCGATGTCCGGGTGCCGCCCACTGCCTAGCGTCAGCAGGCGTCGGCACTGGGCCGGCATCTGGAGGGGGAACCCGGATATGGGCAGGCGACCGATGACCGTGCGGTTGGCACGGTGGAGCGCGGAGCACCCGTGGCGGGCCATCGCGCTGTGGGTGGTCTTCGTGGCGGTGTGCTTCGTCGGCGGCAACGCCGCGGGGCTGAGCGAGGCGACCGACTCCGACCAGGCCATCGGCGAGTTCGGCCGGGCCGAGCTGATCGTGGACAGCGGGGGCTTCCACGAGCCGGCCGTGGAGAACGTCCTCATCACGCCCCGCTCGGGTGCGCTCGACCCGGCGGCGGCGAAGGCGGCCGCCGACGACGCGACCGCGCGGCTGCGGCAGGTCACGGGGGTCGCCTCGGTCGGCGCGCCGCTGCCGTCCCGGGACGGCAGCGCGCTGCTGTTGCCGATCACCATGGCCGGCGACCCGGAGACCGCGTCCGACCGGGTGCAGCCGCTGCGCGACGCGACCGCCGAGGTGCAGCAGGCGCACCCGGCGCTGCGCGTCGAGGAGGTCGGCGGCCCGTCGATCGACAAGGCGCTCGACGACACCCTCGGCAAGGACTTCAAGCGGGCCGAGCTGCTCAGCCTGCCGGTCACCCTGGCCATCCTGATCATCGCGTTCGGCGCGCTGATCGCGGCCGGCGTGCCGGTGCTGCTGGCGCTCTCCTCGGTGGCCGCGGCGATGGGGCTCTCCACGCTCGCCTCGCACCTGGTACCCGCCACCGACACCACCGCCAGCGTGATCCTGCTGATCGGCATGGCGGTCGGGGTGGACTACTCGCTGTTCTACGTGCGGCGGGAGCGGGAGGAACGGGCCAAGGGCCGGTCCGGCCTGGATGCCGTGGAGATCGCCGCGGAGACCTCCGGGCACGCCGTGGTGGTCTCCGGCACCGCAGTGATCATCTCGATGGGCGGCCTGCTGCTGGCCCAGGACGCCATCTTCTCGTCGCTGGCGGTCGGATCGATCCTGGTGGTGGCGGTCGCGGTGATCGGCTCGCTGACCGTGCTGCCGGCGCTGCTGGCCAAGCTGGGCCGCTGGGTGGACCGGCCCCGGGTGCCGCTGCTGTGGCGGCTCACCGCCCCGCGTACCGGGCGGCACGGCCAGCCGGCCAGGCCCCGGTTCTGGCCGGCCGTGCTCCGGCCCGCGCTGCGCGCGCCGGTGGCCACCCTGCTGATCTCGGTCACCCTGCTGCTCGCGCTGGCCGCGCCGGCGCTCGGCATGAAGCTCAAGTTCCCCGGCGCCGAGGACGTGCCGCGCAGCACCGCCGCCATGCAGGCGTACGACCGGCTCACCGCCGCGTACCCCAGCAACGGCACCAGCCACACGGTGGCCGTGCGGGCGCCCGCCGACCAGGCCGACCGGGTGCACGCCGCACTGACCGGCCTGGCCGGCCGGACCGCCACCGACCCGCTCTTCGCGCCGGCCGAGGGGGACGGCGCGAAGATCAAGGTGTCGGCCGACCGCCGGGTGTCGGTGCTGGACGTGGCCACCCCGTACGCCAGCCGCAGCGAGGAGGCGTCCCGGTCGCTGCACGAACTGCGCCAGGACCTGGTGCCGGCCGCGCTGCGCGGCATCCCCGGCGTCGAGTACGCGGTCGGCGGCGGCGTCGCGGCCAGCGAGGACTACGCGGACCACATCTGGGCGAAGCTGCCCATCGTGGCGGCGTTCGTGCTGGCGCTCACGTTCCTCGTGATGGCCTGGACGTTCCGGTCGGTGGTGGTCGCGGCCACCTCGATCCTGCTGAACCTGCTCTCCGCCGGCGCCGCGTACGGGCTGCTGGTGCTGGTCTTCCAGGGCGACTGGGCGGCGGGCCTGCTCGGCTTCACCTCGATGGACGCGATCGTCACCTGGCTGCCGCTGTTCCTGTTCGTGGTGCTGTTCGGGTTGTCGATGGATTACCACGTCTTCGTGGTCAGCCGGATCCGTGAGGCGGTCGACCGGGGCATGCCCAACCGGGAGGCGGTCGCGTACGGGATCACCTCCTCGGCCGGGGTGGTGACCAGCGCGGCGGTCGTGATGGTCGGGGTCTTCTCGATCTTCGCCACGCTCAGCATGATCGACTTCAAGCAGCTCGGCATCGGCCTGGCGGCGGCGATCCTGCTGGACGCCACGATCATCCGGGCGGTGGTGCTGCCCTCGCTGATGACCCTGCTGGGCGAGGCGAACTGGTGGGCGCCGCGCTTCCTGCGCCGGCGGGCGGCGCTCACCCCGCCGGCCGACCCGCCGACTCCGGCCCCGGAACTGGTCGGCGCGCACTGAGCCGCCGGTGGGCCGGGCCGCGTTCGCGGCCCGGCCCACCGGGCCCCGGCCCGGTCCGCGACGGGTCGCGGTGGCCGCGGCGCCGGAGGCCAGATTCTCCGCCACCGGTGTCGATCAGGCCGCCCCGCGCCGGGCGTCGCCGGGCCCGCCCCGCCGGCCCGGTGACCGGGGCGTCACGGGCAGGATTAACCGGCACGGGAGCGGGGCATCTGGGCCGCCATGGACGAACAGCTCACGCCGGCGGCCCCTCGTCGCGCCCCGGCCTCCGCAGCCCCCGGGAGCGCGTCATGAGCACCGACGTGCGCGCCGGCACCGTACGCACCAACGTCCCGGCCCGCCTCGACCGGCTGCCGTGGTCCCGCTGGCACTGGATGATCGTGATCGGCCTCGGCACGGTGTGGATCCTCGACGGCCTCGAGGTGACCATCGTCGGCAACCTCTCCGGCAAGCTGGCCGAGCCGGGCAGCGGCCTGGACATCACCCAGAGCCAGGTCACCGGCCTGGCCGCCGCGCTCTACGTGGCCGGCGCCTGCACCGGTGCGCTCTTCTTCGGCTGGCTGACCGACCGGTTCGGGCGCAAGAAGCTGTTCCTGCTGACCCTCGGGCTCTATCTGGTGGCCACCGCGCTGACCGCGCTCTCCTTCGACACCTGGTGGTTCTTCCTGTTCCGGTTCCTGACCGGCATGGGCATCGGCGGCGAGTACGCGGCGATCAACTCGGCCATCGACGAGCTGATCCCGGCCCGGCACCGCGGCCGGATCGACATCATCATCAACGGCACCTTCTGGCTCGGCGCGGCGGTCGGCGCGCTGCTGACCGTACCGCTGCTCAACGGCCTGCCGAGCAACCTCGGCTGGCGGGTGGCGTTCGGCGTGGGCGCGGTGCTGGGCGTGGTGATCCTGCTGGTTCGCCGGCACGTCCCGGAGAGTCCCCGGTGGTTGTTCATCCACGGGCGCGCCGACGAGGCGAACCAGCTCGTCGACTCGGTCGAGGCCGAGGTGAAGCGGGAGACCGGCGCGGAGCTCACCGAGGCGGACAGCTGGATCGAGGTCCGCCAGCGCCGGAGCACCAACTTCGTGGAGATCGCCCGGACCCTCTTCGCCCGCTACCCCAAGCGCGCCGTGCTGGGCTTCTCGCTCTTCATCGGGCAGGCGTTCCTCTACAACGCGATCACCTTCGGTTTCGCCCAGATCCTGCAGACCTTCTTCGACGTGCCGACCGGCAACGCCGGCTACTACTTCGCGGTGATCGCGGTCGGTAACCTGCTCGGCCCACTGCTGCTGGGCCGGCTCTTCGACTCGGTCGGCCGGGTGCCGATGATCGCCGGCTCGTACCTCGGCTCGGGCGTGCTGCTGCTCGGCACCGCCTGGCTGTTCCACGCCGGCGTGCTCAACGCGGTGACCATGACCGCCTGCTGGTGCGCGGTGCTCTTCTTCGCCTCGGCCGGCGCCAGCGCCGCGTACCTGACGGTGAGCGAGATCTTCCCGATGGAGACCCGGGCCATGGCCATCGCGTTCTTCTACGCGATCGGCACCGCCGCCGGTGGCATCACCGGCCCGCTGCTCTTCGCCAAGCTGGTCGGCAGCGGACAGGTCGGCGACACGGTGCTCGCGTTCGCCATCGGCGCCTCGGTGATGATCATCGGCGGTCTGGTCGAGCTGGTGCTCGGCGTCCGGGCCGAGGGGAAGTCGCTGGAGGACCTGGCCACCCCGCTCAGCGCCGAACACGCCGGCGTCCCGGCGCAGCGCGACGGCGGCGCCGGGACGCCGGCCCCGGCCACCGGCGCCGCCGGCTGACCGCACCACCCACGCCGCCCCCGCCCGCCCGGGCCGGGGCGGCGTCACCCTTTTCGGGGGTACGCGGCCCGAGCCGGCTCAGGGGAACGGCACGGGTCACCCTTTCCCGGGGGTACGCGGCCCGAGCCGGCTCAGCGGAGCGGCAGGGGTCGCGCCCTCCCGGGGTACGCGGTCCGAGCCGGCTCAGGGGAGCGGGCACGGGTCGCGCCAGGCGTCGAGGGCGCGGTCCTTGCGGATGGAGGCGAAGCCGTAGCCGACCGTGGTGACGCAGAACGTCGCCGGGTCGCCGGCGTACTCGACGTGGAAGACCGGTTTCCGGGTGTCGACGAAGGGCAACAGCTTCGCGCACTCCCGCCGCCGTACGCACTCCTGGTTGACGGCGAAGTCGAAGTCGGGGGCGAGCGCGGCGACCTGCGGCACGTCGTCCACCAGCCCGGGGGAGAGGTCGAGCGAGCGGGCCAGCCGGGCCAGCCGCCGGTTGAACAGCAACTGGTCGTCGAAGGCGAGCGGGAAGCCGGTCCGGTGCAGGTACCCGTCGGCGTCGTCGAACGCGACCGCGCCGAAGCCCTTGCCCCGGCACAGCCGGAACCGGTCGGCCAGCACCGGGCTCACCGTGTCCCACCGGCGTACGTCCAGCCAGCGGGTGCCCGGCCGGCCCGGCACCTCGGCGCCGCGCACCCCGGCCGGGAGGCGGCTGGCGTCCGGGTCGGTGGCCGCGGACGAGCCCACCCGCACCTGGCAGACCAGCCGGCGGTCCCGCGCGCGCAACGCGGCCGTCTCGGCGGAGGTGGTACGCACCGGGTCGAGCAGGAAGACGTCCGCCTCGACGGTGACGTCCAGCGGGCCGCTGAGCTGCCACTGCCACTGCCAGGTCCGGGCCAGCGCGGCCGGCCACGGGGTGGGCGCGCCGGGCGGCACCACCGGCTCGCGGCAGCCGGGCAGGGGGCCGAGCAGCAGCATTGCGAATGCCGCCGCCAGCCCACGGCGCAGCCCGCCGGGTAGCGCGTGGACACGCGCTGTGGGCCAGGCCGGCCGGATCCGCATCGACAGCTCCCGGGTCCGGGGCGGCACCCCGCCGCCCCTGCCGGTACGCCGGCCGACCCGGTGGTGCCGGGCCCGGCGGAACGGTCAGCCGACCCTGGCGTACCTCACCCGGTCAACGAGCGCGGACCCGGTCACGTCGCGCCGCTCAGGCCGGGGTGCCGAAGTCCTGCGTCCAGTACGGCCCGTTGCTGCGCGCCACGCCCACGCCGATCTCGGTGTACGCGCAGTTCAGGATGTTCTTCCGGTGGTCGGTGCTGTTCATCCAGGCGGTCATCACCGCTGCGGGACTCTGCTGGTTCCACGCCACGTTCTCCGCCGCCTGGCTGTAGACGTAGCCGACCCGCTTGAGTCGGACGCGCAGGTCGCTGCCGTCGCTGCCGTCGTGCGTCATCGTCTTGTGGTCGGCCTGGTCCTGGCTGTGCCGCTGGGCGGCCAGCATCAGCTTGTCGTCGATGCTCAGCGCCTTGCAACCGGCCTTGGCCCGCTCCTGGTTGACCAGGTCGACGACCTCCCGCAGTTCGGCGCTGATTCCGGGCGCCACGGCGGCCCGCGGAGCGGTGGTACGCGCCGCGGGCGTACGCGCCAGCTGCCGGGACGCGGCCGTGGTCCGGCTGGGCGTCGGGGTGGCGGTCCGGGTCGGGCTCGGCTGCGCGCTGCTCGGGGCGGCGGCGGGGGAGGCCGGATCGGTGGGCGCGACGTCGGTGTTCTCCGGTGCGCCCGGGTCGGCCGGGGCGATGGCCGGCACGTCCTGGGCGGTCGGGGCGGTCCGCTCGCCGCCGCCGGGCAGCAGCAGGGCGCTCACCCCGAGGCTCACCACGAGGGTGGCCGCCGCGGCGGCCCCGCCGATGATCAGGGGGCGGGGCAGGCCCCGGCGCTGCCGGTGCCGGCCGCCCTCCTCCGGCGGCGGGTCCGTCACCGGCCGCCAGCCGGCGGCCGGCTCCTGGTCGGCGCGCCAGGCCCGGTCGACGGGCGCGGCGGGGTGCTCGCCCGTCCGTGAACCGTCCGGGTGGTAGCCGTCGGGCTCGGCGGTCCAGTGGTGATCGGCGGGCTCGACGACCGGTTGGCGGGCGGTGGGCTCGGTGGCCGGGTCGAAGCCGCCGCGGGTGACCGGCGCGGTGAAGCCGGTCCGGTCGGAGGTCGGGGCGTACCCGGTCCACTCGGTGTCGGCGGCCGGTTCGGCCGGACGCCGGTCGGCTCGCGCGTGCCACGCGCCGGCGGGCCAGTCCCCGGTCGGTGCGTCGGACGGGTACGGGCCGGGCTGCTCCGGCTCGTCGCCGAAGAGGTAGGACGACCGTGGCTCGGGCCGGTCCGTGAGCCACGCCGGCCCGTCCGGGGTCGGCGGCTCGGGGCGTCGGGAGACGCCATCCGGTTCGGTCGGGTCGGTCCTGCGGTACACGCCTGTCCCCTCCACGGGTAGCTTGCGGGCCCGGCCGACGCTACGGGCGCGCCATGAGCTGCGGCAACCTGGCTAAGAGAGAGTTAAGGGGAAGCGGACCGCAAGGCTGAAGCGTTCCCACATTTCCGCGCGTACAGTTAAGTCGTCCGGACAGAGCGTGTCCGCGCCTTCTGGCAGCCCTCCCGGGAGTGAACCGGCCGACGTGGAGATGATCTACGGCGTTCGCGAACTTGACGAGAGAGGGGGGTGCGGCCCAATATAGAGGTGTCGCCAGTCGCGCCCAGCCATGCCCGGATATAGCCGGGATGGCAGCCGCGAACACCATGGGCGCGCGTTGGCCGGCCATTCCGGCAGCGCATATCAAGGAGTCAGCATGGCGAAGGCCCTCTACGGCCACGTAGGTGCAGCGCCCGACCGGCGCCTGCTCGACGAGGTCACCCGACTGCGTGCCAGGGTTCAGGCACTGGAGTTCGAGATCACGCGTCTGCGTGCCGACAACGATCGGCTCGCGGCGGCGGCGGCGGAGGCGGACGACCTCCTCCGACTGGCCGAGCCGGCGCTGACCTGATCTCCGAACGTCGGAAAAACTGAATAGCACCACTGCGAAAACGCGCGCCGACACCCAGTGCCGGCGCGCAGCTTTGTGCGCGGCTTTTTGTTTTGTGAGCCGTCTTCCCCGATCCCGCGGACGCCCTGGAATTGCGCCCCGGCAATTATGATCATGCAGTTTCCGGCGGCCACCCCGCCGGCCGGCCGGAATCCGGACACTCCCGGCGTGGGGTGGGTCGCGTAGCGAGGTGTCCCCGACCACGGGTTAGTCTGCGGGTTCACCAGGTCCGCGCAGCCGGCGACGGTTCGGCGGCCACCGGACGAGGATCGAGAAGGTGCATCTCAAGAGCCTGACGGTGAAGGGCTTCAAGTCCTTCGCCTCCGCCACGACGTTGAAGCTGGAGCCCGGGATCACCTGCGTGGTGGGCCCGAACGGCTCCGGCAAGTCCAACGTCGTCGACGCGATCGCCTGGGTGCTCGGCGAGCAGGGCGCCAAGGCGCTGCGCGGCGGCAAGATGGAGGACGTCATCTTCGCCGGCACCGCCGGACGGGCGCCGTTGGGCCGGGCCGAGGTCACCCTCACCATCGACAACACCGACGGCGCGCTGCCGATCGAGTACACCGAGGTCTCCATCACCCGCCGGATGTTCCGCTCCGGCGAGAGCGAGTATGAGATCAACGGCGACTCCTGCCGGCTGCTGGACATCCAGGAGCTGCTCTCGGACTCCGGCATCGGCCGGGAGATGCACATCATCGTCGGGCAGGGCCGGCTCGACGGCATGCTGCACGCCAAGCCGGAGGACCGGCGGGCGTTCATCGAGGAGGCGGCCGGCGTCCTCAAGCACCGCAAGCGCAAGGAGAAGGCGCTGCGGAAGCTCGACGCGATGCAGACCAACCTCAACCGGCTCACCGACCTCACCGCCGAGCTGCGCCGGCAGCTCAAGCCGCTGGGCCGGCAGGCCGAGGTGGCCCGCCGCGCCGCCGCCATCCAGGCCAACCTGCGCGACGCCCGGCTGCGGCTGCTCGCCGACGACCTGCACACGCTGCGTACCACGCTGGACAAGGAGATCGCCGACGAGACGGCGTTGCGCGAGCGGCGGGAGCAGATCGAGGCGGAGCACGGCGAGGTGCAGGGCCGCCTCGGCGAGCTGGAGGCCGCCCTAGCCGAGGACGCGCCGCTGCTCGCCGCCGCGCAGGACACCTGGTACAAGCTCTCCGCGCTCCAGGAGCGGTTCCGCTCGATCGAGCAGCTCGCCCGGGAACGGCTGCGTCACCTCAGCGCCAGCGGGGACGACGAGCGCCCCGGCCGCGACCCGGAGCAGCTGGAGGCCGAGTCCCGGCGGGTCCGCGAGCAGGAGGAGGAGCTGCGCGCGGCGCTCACCGAGGACCAGATCCGGCTGGCCGAGGCGGTCGAGCACCGCCAGGAGCTGGAACGGCAGCTCGCCGCCGCCGAGCGGGAACTGGTCGCCGCCGCCAAGGCCATCGCCGACCGGCGGGAAGGGCTGGCCCGGCTGACCGGCCAGGTCAACTCGGCCCGGGCCCGGACCACCAGCGCCGGTGAGGAGATCGAGCGGCTCGCCGCCGCGCACGCCGACGCGCTGGCCCGGTCCGAGCGGGCGCAGGCCGACCTGGATGCGGTCGCCGAGCAGTCCACCGAGGCGGACCGGGACAACGCCGACCTGGACGCCCGGCACGCCGAGGCCGTCGCCGTGCACGAGCAGGCGCAGGCCGCCGTCCGTAGCCTCTCCGACGCCGAGCGGGCCGCCGAGAAGGACGCGGCCACCTGGAAGGCCCGCGAGGAGGCGCTCGCGCTCGGCCTGCGCCGCAAGGACGGCGCCGGAGCCCTGCTGGCGAAGGCCGACCAGGTCCCGGGCCTGCTGGGCAGCCTCGCCGGGCTGCTCACCGTCGCGCCCGGCCACGAGCCGGCGCTGGCCGCAGCGCTCGGCGGGCTCGCCGACGCGGTCGCGGTCTCCGGGGTCGACGAGGCCGTCGAGGCGATGCGGCTGCTCAAGATCTCTGACGCCGGCCGGGCCGGACTGCTGGTCGGCAGCCCTGCCGGGCCCGGCATGGCGGGTCCGGCCGACGCGCTGCGCCCGAAGCTGCCCGACGGCGCCCAGTGGGCGCCGGACCTGGTGGAGTGCGCGGCGCCGATCCGTCCGGCGGTGCACCGGGCGCTGCGCGACGTGGTGCTGGTGCCCGACCTGGCCGCCGCGGCCGAGCTGGTCGCCGGCAATCCGGAGCTGCGCGCGGTCACCCCGGACGGCGACGTGGTCGGCGCGTACGCGGCGGCCGGCGGGTCGGCCAAGGCACCCAGCTTCATCGAGGTGCAGGCGGCCGTCGAGGAGGCACGGACGAACCGGGCCGCCGCCGAGCGGAGCAGCGCGGAGCTGCGCGAACAGCTGGTCGAGGCGCGCGCCGAGGTGGCCGTCGCGAAGGAGGCCGTGCAGCACGCCGCCGCCGCCAAACGGGAGGCGGAGAGCCACCGCAACGCCGCCGCCCGCCGGCTCGCCGAGCTGGGCGCGGCCGCCCGGTCGGCCAAGGCGGAGACCGACCGGCTCGGTGAGTCCCGGGCCCGCGCCGAGGCGGCCCGGGAACGCGACCTTCAGGCCCTCGCCGAGCTGGAGGAGCGGCTTCGGCTGGCCGAGGCCACCCCGCTCGACGCCGAGCCGTCCACCGAGGAACGCGACCAGCTCGCCGCCATGGTGCCGCAGGCCCGGCAGAACGAGATGGAGGTCCGGCTCGCCGTGCGTACCGCCGAGGAGCGGGTCTCCTCGATCGCCGGCCGGGCCGACTCCCTCGCGCGGCAGGCGAACGCCGAGCGGGCCGCGCGGGAGCGCGCGGCCGCCCGGCGCGCCGCCCGCACCCGGGGCGCGGAGATCGCCCAGGCGGTGGTCGGCGGCGCCCGCGAGGCGCTGGCCCGGCTCACCGTCTCGCTGGCCCGGGCCGAGGAGCACCGGGACGCCGTGGCCCGCGAGCGCGCCGCCCGTGAGGCCGAGCTCTCCGAGGTACGCGGCGCGGCCAAGCGGCTCGGCGCCGAACTGGAGCGGCTGACCAGCCAGGTGCACCGGGACGAGGTGGCCCGCGCCGAGCAGTGGCTGCGCATCGAGCAGCTGGAGGCCAAGGCCGCCGAGGACTTCGGCCTGGACGTGGAGACGCTGGTCGCCGAGTACGGCCCGGACCAGCTCGTCCCGCCCACCCAGGCCGAGCTGGCGCTGGCCGAGAAGGAGGGCGCGCCGGCGCCCGAACCGGTCCGCTACGAGCGGCCGGTGCAGGAGAAGCGGGCCGCCAAGGCGGAACGGGAGCTGGCCCTGCTGGGCAAGGTCAACCCGCTCGCGCTGGAGGAGTTCGCCGCCCTGGAGGAGCGCTACAAGTTCCTCTCCGAGCAGTTGGAGGACCTGAAGGCCACCCGGCGGGACCTGCTCACCGTCGTCAAGGACGTCGACGACCGGATCCTGGAGGTCTTCGCCAGCGCGTTCGAAGACACCGCCCGCGAGTTCGAGCAGGTCTTCACCGTGCTCTTCCCCGGGGGTGAGGGGCGGCTGGTGCTCACCGACCCGGAGGACCTGCTCACCACCGGCGTCGAGGTCGAGGCCCGACCCCCGGGCAAGAAGATCAAGCGGCTGTCGCTGCTCTCCGGCGGCGAGCGGTCGCTGACCGCGGTGGCCATGCTGGTGGCGATCTTCCGCGCCCGGCCCAGCCCGTTCTACATCATGGACGAGGTGGAGGCGGCCCTCGACGACGTCAACCTGGGACGCCTGATCACGCTGCTGGCCCAGCTGCGGGAGAAGAGCCAGCTCATCGTGATCACGCACCAGAAGCGGACCATGGAGATCGCCGACGCGCTCTACGGCGTGACCATGCGCAGCGGCGTGACCCAGGTGATCAGTCAGCGGCTCAACCGGGCCGAGAACGACGGGCAGGAGAACGACGAGTGAGTCGGGAACGCGCGACGGCGCTCCTCATCGACTTCGACGGCGTGCTGCGGCGCTGGGACCCGACGGTCGCGGCCGGGGTCGAGCGGGAGTACGGCCTGACCGAGGGGGTCCTCGGTGAGATCGCCATGTCCTGGGGGCTGCTCCAGCCGGTGCTCACCGGCAAGGTCAGCCACGACCAGTGGATGGCGAGCGTGGCCGACGCGCTGACCCCGACGCTCGGCGACCCGGAACGGGCCCGGGCGGCGGTCCAGCAGTGGCAGCGCTACCGCGGCGAGGTCGACCCGGCGGTGCTGGCGTTCATCCGCGAGGTGCGGGCGGCCGGCGTCCGGGTCGGGCTGGGCACCAACGCCACCGACCTGCTCGACGCCGACCTCGCCGCGCTGGGCCTCGCCGACGAGCTGGACGTGGTGGTCAACTCCTCGACCCTCGGGGTGCACAAGCCGGCGAAGGAGTACTTCCAGGCGGCGTGCGTGGCGCTGGCGACCCCGCCGGCGCGGGTGCTCTTCGTCGACGACGAGGACCGGGCCGTGGCCGGCGCCCGGGTGGCTGGGCTCTCCGCGCACCGCTGGAGCGGCCCGGGCGACCTGCGCTACCTGCGCGCCGTGCTGGCCCCGGCCGCCTGAGGCGGGCCCGCCGGTCGTGCCCGGTGCGGATGGTTCGCCGGTCGCGCCGGTTGTCGGCTGGTTCGGCGGTCGCGGCCGGCCCGCCGGTTGCCGGTTGGTTCGCCGGTTGCGGCAAACCGGGGTACCCCGTCCAGGGGTGACCGCGAGCTGCCGCAACCGGGGTCGATCAGGGGCCCTCAGGAGCCGGTGACGCCGTCGATCCGCTCGCGGATCAGGTCGGCGTGGCCGTTGTGCCGGGCGTACTCCTCGATCATGTGGACGTAGACCCAGCGGAGGCTGATCTCGTTGGTGCTGCCGTCGCGGCGGGAGTGCCGGAAGGTGTGCTCCAGCGACAGGTCGGCGGCCGCGCGGTCGGCTGCGGCGACCTCGGCCCGGTAGGTGGCGAAGGTCTCCTCCGGGTCGGCGTCCGCGACGGCGTTCAGATCGGCGTCCGGGTCCTCGTCGTCGTCGTACAGGCCGGGGATCTCCTCGCCGGCGGACCGGATCCGGAACCACCACCGCTCGACGTCGGCCATGTGCCGGACCAGGCCGAGCAGGGTCAGCCCGGACGGCGGCACGCTGGCCGTCCGCAGCTGCTCGGCGGTCAGGCCGGCGCACTTGAGCAGCAGGGTGTCGCGGTGGTTGTCGAGCCAGCCTTGCAGTATGGTGCGCTCGTCGGCGACGAACGGCTCGTGGCGGCGGTCGATCTCGGGTGCTCTCCAGGTCATCCCGGGATGGTAGGAGGGGGACCTGGTCCACGCGAGGCGTTAACGGGGTCCCCGCCCCGGTCTCAGGGCACCACGACGACGGGCCAGCGGCCGGTGCGGACCAGCCGGGTGGCCACCGAGCCGACCAGCCGGTGGCCGGCCTGCTCGGACGAGCCGACCACCACGAGGTCGGCCCGGTGCTCGTCGGCGGCCCGGGCCAGCTCCGCGTAGGCGTCCCCGCGCCGGCACAGGAAGGTCACCGGCAGGCCCAGCTCCTCGGCGCCGCGCCGGCACTCCTCGCGCAACTCCGCGGCCAGCTCGTCCTGGGTCTGCTGGACCGCCCCGGCCACCACCCCGGAGATGATCGCGGTGTACGGCGGGGGCGAGCTGACGAAGACGACCACCAGGGCGGCGCCCTGCCGGCGGGCCAGCCCGGCCGCGTACGCGGCGGCGCGCAGCGAGGTGCGGCTGCCGTCGACGCCGACCAGCACCACCCGGGGCCCGTCCGTGCCGCGTTCGAACGGCAGCAGCCGGGCCTCCGGGCCGTACCTCTCGCGCTCGGGTGCGTTCATCGGGTCAGCCCCGTACGCCCGTGGGGAGCACCGGGGCGTCGGTGGACGCCCGCTCGACCTCGGTGGCCGCCGGGTCGCCGTTGTGCCGCCGCAGCGGTACCTCCTTGATGAACAGCACCGCGATCAGGGCGATCAGCCCGAACGGGGCGGCGGCTAGGAAGATGTCCCCGGCGCCGTGCCCGTACGCGGCCTCGACGACCGCGCGGATCGGGGCGGGCAGGGTGTGCACGTTCGGCAGGGTACCGCCGCTGCCCGAGCTGGACGCCGGGATGCCGAGACCGGCCAGCCCGTCCGCCAGGTAGTCCTTGACCTTGTGGCCGAGGATCGCGCCGAGCGCGCTGACGCCGATCGCGCCGCCGAGGCTGCGGAAGAACGCCACTACCGAGCTGGCCGCGCCGAGCTCGTGCGGGCCGACGGTGTTCTGCACCGCGAGGACCAGGTTCTGCATGGTCATGCCCAGGCCGAGGCCGATCAGCGCCATGAACACGGCGAGCCGCCAGTACGGCGTGTCCGCGCGCATCGTGCCCATCAGCGCGAAGCCGGCCGTGAGCAGGGCCGAGCCGGCGACCAGGTAGCGCTTCCAGCGGCCGGTGTTGGTGATGATCCGGCCGACCACGGTCGAGGCGATCAGCAGGCCGCCGATCATCGGCAGGGTCATCAGGCCGGACATGGTGGGGCTCTCGCCGCGGCTGATCTGGAAGTACTGGCCCAGGAAGACCGAGGCGCCGAACATGCCCACGCCGACCGCGATGCTGGCGACCACGGCGAGGGTGATGGTGCGGTTGCGGAACAGGCGCGGCGGGATCATCGGCTCGCTGGCCCGGCTCTCCACCCGGACGGCGAGGGCGCCGAGCAGCACCGCGCCGACCACCAGGACGCCGCTCTGCCAGGAGAGCCAGGCGTACCGGTCACCGGCCAGGGTGACCCAGATCAGCAGCATCGAGACGGCCGCGGTGATCAGGGTGGCCCCCCACCAGTCGATCTTCACCGCCCGCTTGACCACGGGCAGGTGCAGGGTCTTCTGGAGCACGATCAGGGCGAGGACGGCGAACGGCACGCCCACGTAGAAGCACCAGCGCCAGCCGAGCCAGTCGGTGTCGACGATGACGCCACCGATCAGCGGGCCGCCGATGGTGCCCACGGCCATCACGGCGCCGAGGTAGCCGCTGTACCGGCCGCGCTCGCGCGGGGCGATCATCGTCGCCATGATCACCTGGGCCAGCGCGGTGAGACCGCCCGCGCCGACGCCCTGCACCACGCGGCAGGCGATCAGCTCGCCGGTGGACTGGGCCTGCCCGGCGAGCACCGAGCCCAGCACGAAGACCACCAGGGCGAGCTGGACCAGGACCTTCTTGCTGGTCAGGTCCGCGAGCTTGCCCCAGATCGGGGTGGTGGCGGTGGTCGCCAGCAGCGTCGAGGTGACCACCCAGGTGTACGCCGACTGGCTGCCGTGCAGGTCGGTGATGATCCGCGGCAGCGCGTTGGAGACGACCGTGGAGGAGAGGATCGCGACGAACATGCCCAGCAGCAGGCCGGAGAGGGCCTCCAGGATCTGCCGGTGGGACATGCCGACGGCGGTCGCCCGGGTGGGCGCTGTCGCCTGCGTCATCGTGGAATGCCTCCGGAGAGAAGACGGCAAATGGTTGACTCGGGCAACCGTATGGCTTGGTTGCCTGAAGCAACAACCGCGCGTGGCGAACGTCTTATTCCGGCGCTGAGCTGCTCAGAAGGTCTCGTTGAACCGGTGCATCAGCCGGGCGAAGTCCTCGACGTCCCGTTCCGGCCACGATTGCAGCGAACGGCGGATCTGTCCGAGTCGGGCCGCCCGGGCCGAGTCGAACCGCCGGGTGCCCTCCTCGGTGAGGCTGAGCTGGGCCGCCCGCCGGTCGGTCGGGTCCGGGTCGCGGCGCACCAGCCCCAGCGACTCCAGGCCGTTGATCTGCCGGCTCAGCGTGCCCTTACCGATGCCGAGCCGCACGGCCAGGTCGGTCAGCCGGATCGAACCCGACCGGCGCAGCCAGAGCAGCAGGCCGTACGCGTTCGGCTCCAGGTTCGGGTGGACCTCCCGGGCGATCTCCCAGGACAGCGCCCGCCCACGGCGCAACAGCGCGGTCAGCTCGTGCTCCACCGCGCGCAGGGTCTCGGGCCGGTGCTCCTCCACGCCGCAGAGCGTACTCAGCCCTCCGCGAGCCGCTGCCGCGCCACCGTGCGCAGGTCCCCGTCGCTGGTGGTGCCCTCGATCACCACGTCGGCCGACCGGCCCTGGTGGGTCAGCGTGGCCACCGCGTTGCCGAAGTACGGGCCGGCCAGCTTCTTCCAGCGCACACTCGGCTTGCGTACCCCCGCCGAGCGGGCCAGGGCCCGGGTGGCCGCGGCCGGACCCGGGTTCCAGCCCAGCCGCATCAGCGGGCGCATCGCGGCCGGCACCTGGTTGTGGATCGGCGAGCAGGTGAGCTGGTGCACCGGGGTGCGTACGCCCCGGTCGGCGAAGCGGGCCCGGGCCACGTACGAGTGGTGCACGTCGCCGGAGAGCACGCTGATCGACGCCGGCGCCGGGTACGCCGGGCCGGCGCCCACCCGCGCCCCGGGGCGGGCGGCCCGGCCGCTGCCCAGCCGGGCGAAGAGTTCGCCGAGGGCGTCGAAGGAGCGCCGGAACGACGCCCAGTGCTCCAGGTCCCACCCCCGGCGCAGCCGCTCGGAGACCCTCGCCACCCAGGGGCGGCCGGAGTCGGCCAGCTTCTCGTTCCACGCCTCCACGTGGTGGATGCCGGGCGGCAGCAGCCAGGGCAGGGAGGCGCCGACCACGAGGTGGTCGTAGACGCCGTGCGCCCGGTCCAGGAACCAGGACCACTCGCCCGCCGGCAGCATCGCCCGGTTGCCCGCCTCCAGCACCCGGCTGGACCGGTTGTCCAGCATCACCAGCCGGGTCCGGCCCAGGTCGAGGGCGTAGCTCCACTGGTACTGCACGGCCCGCCAGCGCTCGGTGTCGTGCGCCACGTCGGCCTCGGTGTCGACCCGCTCGCCGAACTCGTGCAGCACGCCCGTGGCGTCCTCGGCGGCCGTCACCTTGGCGTAGACCGGGTCGGCGGCGATCTCGTCCGGGCTCAGGTTGCCCAGGTGCTGGTAGACCCAGTAGGAGGCGAGGCCGCTGCGGATCCGCTCGGCCCACCACGGCTGCCGGCGCATGTCCGCCCGCCACGAGGCCGAGGTGTTCCAGTCGTCGATCACCTCGTGGTCGTCGAAGATCATCACGCTGGGCACGGTGGAGAGCAGCCAGCGGATCTCCGGATCGCGCCACGACTCCAGGTAGAGCTTCGTGTACTCGTCGAAGCTCACCACCTGGGTCGCCGGGGCGTCCTTCGGCCGGCGCCGGCGCCGCCGGAGCAGCTTGCGCACCGTCGGCGAGGTGACGTCGGCGTAGACCTGGTCGCCGAGGAGCACCAGCAGGTCGGGCCAGGTGGCCGGGTCCGGGTCGGCCATCATCCGCCGGGCGTACGCGTCGAGCGCGTCCGGCGGCAGCCGGCGGGCCGTCGAGTGCTGGGTGGTCTCCCGGCACGAACCGAACAGCAGCCGGACCGGCTGCTCCCGGTCGTCCGCCGCCCGGGTCCGGATCACGCTGGCCGGGAAGCCGCTCTCCGGCACCGGCCAGGCGAGCTCGTCGTCGATCAGCACCTCATAGCTGGTGGTGCTCGCCGGGGTCAGCCCCTCCACCACCACGAGCGCGTAGTGGTGGTCGTACGCCGTGAAGGTCGCCGCGCTGCCCCGGGCCCCGTCGGCTGTGCGGACCGTCACCACGGCCGGCCCGCTGGTCTCCACCCAGACGGTGGCCCGCGTGCCGACGACCCGGCGCAGGAGTGGGCCGATGAGCAGGCGGGAGCTGGGCACGACGCACCTCCGACAAGATCGTTTGAACCTTTCCCTACCCGGCCGGCGGTTGCGGTACGCCTTCCAGCGGCGAGCGTACCCGCAGCTCGCTCGCGTCCGGCGGCGGTGATTGGGACGCCGTCGCCGGCATCTGACAGGATTTCGGGCATGAAGGAATACCTCCTCGTCGCCCTCGCCCTGCTCGTGGCGCTGATCGTCGGCGGCCTCAGCCTCGTGGTGCCCCGGCTGCGCCGACGCCCGGAGCCGCCGCTGCCGAGGACGGAGGTCGACACCCGGGCCGAGGAGGACCTGGCCGGCCCGCCGGTGACGGCCCCGGAGTCGGACCTCGCCACCGGAGTGCTGGTCGAGCCGCCGCCGGTGGTCGAAGCGCCGCCACCCACCATCGAGGTCCCCGAGCCCACCGCCGGCCGGCTGGTCCGGCTGCGCTCCCGGCTGTCCCGCTCGCAGAGCGTCTTCGGCAAGGGCCTGCTCGGCCTGCTCAGCCGGGACCACCTGGACGAGGACACCTGGGAGGAGATCGAGGACAGCCTGATCACCGCGGACGTCGGCATCGACTCGACCCGGGAGATCGTCGACCGGCTCCGCGAGCAGACCCGGGTGCTCGGCACCCGGTCCGTCGGTGAGCTGCGCGCCCTGCTCGCCGCCGAACTGGTCAACGCCCTCGACCCCACCCTGGACCGGTCGCTGCGGACCGTCCCGAAGGAGGGCGTGCCGGCGGTCGTGCTGGTCGTCGGGGTCAACGGCGCCGGCAAGACCACCACCTGCGGCAAGATCGCCCGGGTGCTCATCGCCGACGGCCGGACCGTGCTGCTCGGCGCCGCCGACACCTTCCGGGCCGCCGCCGCCGACCAGCTGGAGACCTGGGGTGGCCGGGTCGGCGCGGAGACCGTCCGTGGCCCGGAGGCCGCCGACCCGGCCAGCGTCGCCTTCGACGCGGTCAAGCGGGGCATCGACACCGGGGTCGACGCCGTGCTCGTCGACACCGCCGGCCGGCTGCAGAACAAGATCGGTCTGATGGACGAGCTGGGCAAGGTCAAACGGGTGGTGGAGAAGCACGGCCCGATCGACGAGACCCTGCTCGTGCTCGACGCCACCACCGGCCAGAACGGCCTGGAACAGGCGCGGGTATTCACCGAGGTGGTCAACGTGACCGGCGTGGTGCTGACCAAGCTCGACGGGACCGCCAAGGGCGGCATCGTGATCGCCGTGCAGCGCAAGCTCGGCATCCCGGTCAAGCTGGTCGGCCTCGGCGAGGGCCCGGACGACCTGGCCCCGTTCGACCCCGCACAGTTCGTCGACGCGCTGCTCGGCACCGAGCCGCTCGCCCGGGACGCGTAGCCTCGACGTGACGACTGACGATCGCGCCTACGCGGGGTGGCGCGACCCCAGCCACCCGTCGCCGCGCCTCGGGAGACCGTACGTGACTTCGCAGGAGATCCCGCTGCACGGCGGGAACGTGAGCACCGTGGTCCGGGTGGGCGACACGGTCCGGCGCAACGCCGGCCCCTGGACGCCCTCCGTGCACGCCCTGCTGCGTCACCTGGAGTACGTGGGCTTCACCGGCGCACCCCGCGCGCTCGGCATGGACGAGCGGAACCGTGAGGTCCTGTCGTACCTGGAGGGGGAGTGCGGGGAGTACCCGCTGGCCCCGCACTGGGTCACCGACGAGGCCCTGGTCACCGTGGCGACCATGCTGCGGATGTTCCACGACGCCCAGTACGGCTTCACCCCGCCGCCCGGCGCCGTGTGGCGCTCGTTCGGTCCGCCGCCGCCGGACACCGAGGTGATCTGCCACCACGACGCCGCCCCGCACAACGTGATCTGGCGGCCGGACGGCACGCTCGGCCTGATCGACTTCGACCTGGCCTCGCCCGGCGCCCGGATCTACGACGTGGCGTACGCGGCCTGGACCTGGGTGCCGATCTTCTCCGACCGGGACTCCATCACGCTCGGCTGGAAGCACCCGGACCGGCCGCGCCGGCTGCGGCTCTTCGCCGACGCGTACGGGCTGATCCCGCGGGACCGGCACCGGCTGATCCGGACCATCCGCAAGCGCATCGTCGACCACGTCGAGGGGATCCGGCGGATGGCCGCGGCCGGGGAGCCGGCCTTCGTCCGGATCGTGCACAAGGGCCACCTGCGCCGGCCGATGCGCGACCTGCGACTGCTCGACTACGAGCGCAACACCCTGGAGTACGCGCTGCGCTAGTTGCCGACGCCGAGGCTGGACATGAACGCCGCCGGGTAGCGGTCGCCGCGTGCGGCGCCCTTCGGCACGGCCGCCTCGATCTCCTCGAGGTCGCCGGCCGACAGCTCCACCTCCAGCGCCGGCAACGCCTCGGCCAGCCGCTGCCGGGTGCGCGCACCGACCAGCGTGACGACGCACGGGTCCTGGGCCGCCACCCACGCGATCGCCAACTGCGCCACCGTGCACCCCTTCGCGTCGGCGACGCGGCGCAACGCCTCCACCAGGGCGAGGTTGTGCGAGGCGTTCTCGCCGGAGAAGCGGGGACTCTGGTTACGCGCGTCGTCCGCCCGCCCCGGCACCCAGTTGCCCGAGAGCAGGCCACGGCCCAGCACACCGTACGCGGTCAGCCCGATGCCCAGCTCCCGCAGCGCGGGCAGCACGTCGGTCTCGACCGCGCGCGACAGCAGCGAGTACTCGATCTGAAGATCAGCGATCGGGTGGACGGCGTGCGCCCGGCGGACGGTCTCCGCGTCCACCTCGGAGAGCCCCACGTACCGCACGTAACCGGCGTCGACCATCTCCTTGATCGCGCCGATCGTGTCCTCGATCGGCACCGAGCGGTCGAGCCGGGCCGGCCGGTAGATGTCCACGTGGTCGACGCCGAGCCGGGTCAGCGAGTAGCTCAGGTAGTTCCGCACCGAGTCCGGGCGGGAGTCCTGACCGGCGAACCGCCGGCCCGGCCCCACCTGCTGCCCGAACTTCACGCTCAGCAGATAGCTGTCCCGGTCGCGTCCCCGCAACGCCTCCGACAGCAGCAGTTCGTTGTGCCCCATGCCGTAGAAGTCGGCGGTGTCGACAAGCGTGACCCCGGCGTCCAACGCGGCCCGTACGGTGGCGATGCTCTCCTCGCGATCGGCCGGGCCGTACGCGCCCGACATGCTCATCGCCCCCAGCCCCAGCGCGGAGACCGTGGGACCGGTGTTGCCCAGCGTGCGTGTCTGCATCGAAACTCTCCCTCGTCGGTCGATCTCGGCTCCACTCTGCGCCGCTCTCCGGCCGGCCGGCAGCGGAGCGCCTATCGTGGGAGCGCCGCTCCCTGGCTCCCCGCACGGCCCCGGGGCAGCATGGGGGCATGCAGCGTGAGCAGCTCGCCGACTTCCTGCGGCGCCGGCGCGCGGCCGTCCGCCCCGCGGAGGTGGGCATCGCCGCCGGCCCCCGCCGGCGCACCGCCGGCCTGCGCCGCGAGGAGGTCGCCATGCTCGCCGGCATGTCCGTGGACTACGTCGTGCGCCTGGAGCAGGGCCGCAGCAGCCAGCCGTCGACCCAGTTGCTCGGCGCCCTGGCCCGGGCCCTGCGCCTGACCGATGACGAGCGCAACCACCTGTTCCACCTGGCCGGCCACCAGCCGCCGCCCGCCGACGGCACCGCCCGCCTGGCCCGGGCCGGCTTGGTCCGCCTGCTCGACCTGGTGGGCGACACCCCGGCCATGGTCCTGTCCGACCTCGGTGAGGTCCTGGCGCAGAACCGCATGTCGATCCTGCTCACCGGCGACCACACCGGGCTGGCCGGAGACCGCCGCTACGTCGCCTACCGCCATTTCACCGACCCGGTCGTGCGCGACCTGCACGGCCCCGAGGAGTGGCAGCGGCATGCCCGCCAGCAGGTCGCCGACCTGCGCGCGGTGGCCGGCCGGCGGGCCGGCGACCCGGTCGTGGCCGGCCTGATCGAGCGGTTGCGGGCGGCGAGCGACGACTTCCGGCGGCTGTGGGCCGAGCACGAGGTGGCGGTGCGCCGGGCCGACCGCAAGACGTTCACCCACCCCCGCGTGGGTCGCGTCACCCTGGACTGCGAAACCCTGGTCACCCCCGACCTCGGCCAGCAACTGCTGGTGCTGACCCCGGCCGACGGCGAGGCCAGGGAGAAGCTCGAGCTGCTGCGCGTGCTGGGGGTCGAGGAGTTCCCGGCCGGGGCGCCGCGCTGACGGTACCGGCGCTTGCAAGATCGACGTTCTTCACACGCCGGAAACAACCCGTCACGCGTCGGAAATCGAGCGGTGTCGGTGCAGGAAACAGCCGCCGACAAAGCTTCCGCGCAACCGGCTGACGGGCGACGCTGCCAGGACTCAGTCGGAGGGAGGAATTCCGACACCGAGAGGAGGCAGCGTGGAGATCGATACCGGGAACACTGCCTGGCTGCTTGTTTCGACTGCGCTCGTACTGCTCATGACGCCCGGCCTCGCGCTGTTCTACGGCGGCCTGAACCGGTCCAAGGGCGCCCTGAACATGATGATGATGAGCTTCTCGTCCATCGGGCTCGTCAGCATCCTGTGGCTTTTCTACGGCTTCACCGTCGCCTTCGGCGAGGGCGGCAAGTTCATCGGTGACCTGGGCCAGTACCTGGGCACCAAGACGTTCGTCGGCGAGAGCGACCTGTGGGGCGAGACCGGTATCCCGCTCTACGTCTTCATCGCCTTCCAGATGATGTTCGCGGTCATCACCGTGGCCCTGATCAGCGGTGCCCTCTCCGACCGGACGAAGTTCGCCGGTTGGCTGCTGTTCGCGTTCGGCTGGGCCACCCTGGTCTACTTCCCGGTCGCGCACATGGTCTGGGGCGGCGGCCTGATCGGCGGCGACATCGGCGCGCTGGACTTCGCCGGTGGTACGGCGGTGCACATCAACGCCGGTGCGGCCGCGCTGGCCCTGGTGCTGGTGCTCGGCAAGCGGGTCGGCTGGCCCCGGGAGAGCGCCAAGCCGCACAACATCCCGCTGGTCGCGCTCGGCGCCGGGCTGCTCTGGTTCGGCTGGTTCGGCTTCAACGCCGGCTCCGAGCTGACCGCCGACGGGGTCACCGCGCTGGCCTTCGTCAACACCCAGGTCGCCACCGCCGGCGCCCTGCTCGGCTGGATCGTGGTGGAGTGGCTGCGCGACGGCCGGCCGACGCTGGTGGGCGCCTCCTCCGGCGCCGTGGCCGGACTGGTCGCGATCACCCCGGCCTGCGCGTTCATCACCCCCGCCGCGGCGGTGCTGCTCGGTCTGGTCGCCGGCGCGGTCTGCGCCCTGGCGGTCGGCCTGAAGTACCGGCTCGGCTACGACGACTCGCTGGACGTGGTCGGCGTGCACTTCGTCGGCGGCTGGATCGGCTGCCTCTGGATCGGCCTGTTCGGCACCGCCTCGGTCAGCTCCCTGGTGGCCAGCGACGGCCTGCTGGTCGGTGGCGACGCCACGCTCCTCGGCAAGCAGGCGTTGGGCGCGCTGATCGTGACGGTCTACTCCTTCGCGATCGCGTACGCGCTCGGCTTCGTGATCGACAAGACGATCGGGTTCCGGATCGCCTCCGAGGCGGAGATCGAGGGCATCGACGTCGCCGAGCACGCGGAGAGCGCGTACGACCTGTCGCCCACCACGGGCAGCAGCGCCGGCGGCGCGTTCGCGATGGCTGGGCTGGGCGGCACCAAGCCGGCCGCGCCGGCCAGCACCGAGGCGGACGAGCCCGCCGAGCCGGTCAGCGAGAAGGTCGCCGGTTAACGTTCCTGGGATGGAGGGGTTGGACATGAAGCTGGTGACCGCGGTCATCAAGCCGTACCAGCTGGACGCGGTGAAGGAGGCCCTGCACGCCCTCGGCGTGGCCGGCCTGACCGTCAGCGAGGTCCAGGGCTACGGCCGGCAGAAGGGGCACACCGAGGTCTACCGGGGTGCCGAGTACACGGTCGAGTTCCTGCCCAAGATCCGGGTCGAGGTGCTCACCGACGAGATGGACGTCGACAAGATCGTCGACGCCATCGTGGGCGCCGCCCGGACCGGCAAGATCGGCGACGGCAAGGTCTGGGTGACCGGGGTCGAGGAGGTCGTCCGGGTGCGTACCGGCGAGCGCGGCCTCGACGCCCTCTGAGCGCCGGACCCGCCGACGTGACCTCGTTGACCACGGCCACCGACCCCGCCGGGGCCGGCGACCCCGTGGTCAACGAGGTCGCCGGCGTTCCCGGCGGGATCGGCGCCGACGCCCGGGCCCGACGGGCCGACGCCCTGGACGCCTGGCTGCGCGGGTTCTTCCCGGACCGGCCCGGGATCGCGCTGGTCGCCGTCGGCGGGCTCGGGCGCCGGCAGTGCGCCCCCCACGGCGACCTCGACCTGGTGCTGCTGCACGCCGGGGTGCCCGGCATCGACGAGCTGGCCGCCGCGCTCTGGTATCCGATCTGGGACGCCGGGCTGCGGCTGGACCACTCGGTGCGGACCGTCGCCGAGGCGCTGTCGGTCGCCCAGGACGACGTCAAGGTGGCCCTCGGCCTCCTCGACGCCCGCCACCTGGCCGGCGACCCGGCCCTGGCCGACCAGCTGATCCACACCGCCGCCGACCACTGGCGGCGCACCGCCGTACGGCAGCTGCCCCGGCTGCGGGAGATCACCGCGGCCCGCTGGGAGAGCCACGGCGAACTGGCCTTCCTCCTGGAGGGCGACCTCAAGGAGGCCGCCGGCGGGCTGCGCGACGTCGGGATCCTGCGGGCCATCGCCACCGCCGGGGTCACCGACGCGCTGCGCCCCGCCGTGCACGCCGCCCACCGGCGGCTGCTGGACACCCGCGACGCGCTGCACCAGCAGGTGGGCCGCCGCGTCGACCGGCTGGTCGCCCAGGAACGCGACGGGGTGGCCGCGCTGCTCGGCCTGCGCGCCTCCGCCGCCAGCGGCGACCTCGGCGACGGTGACGCGCTGCTGCGCCGGGTCGCCGGCGACGCCCGGACCGTCAGCCACGCGCTCGACGACGCCTGGCGGGCCGCCGACCGGCTCCGCTCCGGCCGCCACCGGGGCGCCCCGGGCCGGGCGGTACGCCGGCCGGTCGCCCGGGACGTCGTCGAACACGACGGCGAGCTGGTGCTCGCCCGCACCGCCATCGGCGCGCGCCCCGACCCCAGCCTGTCGCTGCGGGTCGCCGCCGCGGCGGCCAGCACCCGGCTGCCCATCGCCCGGGCCACCTGCGAGTGGCTGGCCGCGTACTGCCCGCCGCTGCCCGCGCCCTGGCCGCCGGCCGCCCGCGCCGCGCTGATCACCCTGCTCGGCGCCGGTGCCGGCCTGGTCCCCGCCTGGGAGACCTGCGACCGGTACGGGCTGATCGACGGCTGGCTGCCCGAGTGGACCCGGCTGCGCAGCCTGCCGCAGCACAACCCGGTGCACCGGTTCACCCTGGACCGGCACCTGGTGCAGACCGCGTACGAGGCGAGCCGGCACACCCGCGAGGTGGACCGGCCGGACCTGCTGCTGCTCGGCGCGTTCCTGCACGACATCGGCAAGGGCGTGCCGGTCGGGGAGGCCGACGGGGCGGCCGCCGACCACAGCACCGCCGGCGCGCCGCTGGCCGAGGCGGTGGCCACCCGGATCGGGCTGCCCGCCGCCGAGGCGGCACTGATCGCGAAGCTGGTCCGGCTGCACCTGCTGCTGCCCGACGTGGCCACCCGGCGGGACCTGTCCGACCCGAAGACCGTCGCCGGGGTCGCCGAGCGGGTCGGCGACCCCACCACGCTGGACCTGCTGCACGCGCTGACCCGGGCCGACGCCGCCGCCACCGGGCCGGCCGCCTGGTCGGGCTGGAAGGGGCGGCTCGTCGCCGAGCTGGTGGCCCGGGTGCGTACCGCCCTGGACACCGGGGAGGTGCCCGCGCCGCCGGACCCGGACCCGGCCCTGGTCGCCGGGCCGCTGCCGGTCGTACACCTGGGGGAGGACCGGGTGTCGGTGGCCGCGGCGGACCGGCGCGGCCTGCTCGCGACGGTGGCCGGCTGCCTGGCCCTGCACCGGCTGGAGGTGATCTCCGCGGACGCCGCCACGGTCGACGGCCGGGCCCTCGTGCAGTGCCGGGTGCAGCCCCGCTACGGCCTGGCCCCCGACCCGATCGCGCTCAGCGCCGACCTGCGCCGGGCGGTCAGCGGCGACGTCTCGGTCATCCAGCGGCTGCGCGGCCGGGCCCTGGCCGGGCGCGGGCAGGGCGCCGCGCCCCGGGTGGTCTGGCACCGCGAGGCGGCCACCGACGCCGTCCTGCTGGAGCTGCGCGCCGCCGACGCGGCCGGGCTGCTCTACCGGGTCACCTGCGCCCTCGACGAGGCCGGCGCCCAGGTCCGGGCGGCCCGGATCTCCACCCTCGGCGGCGACGTGGTGGACGCCTTCTACCTGGTCGGCGGCTGGCCGGCCGACGCCGACCGGGCCCGCATCGAGGCCGCCGTGCTGGCCGTGGTGTGAGGATGGCGCCCCGGCCGACGCCACCGGACCGGGCAGCGGCGGCCCGACCCGGGCTACGTCCGGTGACGTAGCGAGGGAGCCGCCGCCGGGGTGACGCGCCGGCGGCCGCGCGGCGGCAGGGTCGGGGCATGAACCTGCCAGTGCAGACCGAAGGGCTCACGAAACGGTACGGCGGCCTGACCGCCGTGCACGACCTCGACCTCGCGGTACGGGCCGGCGAGGTGTACGGCTTCCTCGGCCCCAACGGCGCCGGCAAGACCACCACCCTGCGCATGCTGCTCGGACTGGTCCGGCCCAGCGCCGGCACCGTCCGGCTGCTCGGCCGGTCACCCGGCGCCGGCCGGCTGACCGGGGTCGGGGCGCTGATCGAGGGGCCGGCCTTCTACCCGTACCTCTCCGGGCGGGACAACCTCGGCGTGCTGGCCCGGTACGCCGGGGTCGGCGCCGACCGGGTCGCGCTCGTGCTCGACCTGGTCGACCTCACCGACCGCGCCGGCGACCGGTACGCCGGCTACTCGTTGGGCATGAAGCAGCGCCTCGGCGTCGCCGCGGCGCTGCTCAAGGACCCGCGCCTGCTGATCCTCGACGAGCCGACCAACGGCCTCGACCCGGCCGGCATGGCGGACATGCGCCGGCTGCTCCGCCGGCTCGGGGCGGGCGGCTGCACCGTGCTCGTCTCCAGCCACCTGCTCGGCGAGGTCGAGCAGGTCTGCGACCGGGTCGGGGTGATCTCCCGGGGCCGGCTGGTCGCCGAGGGCACCGTCGCCGAGCTGCGCGGCGCGGCGGGGCTGCGGGTGCTCGCCGACCCGCTGGAGGAGGCGGCCGCCCGGGTCCGCTCGCTGGTCGGGGCCGACCGGGTCCGGGTGGTGGACGGTGGGCTGGAGTTGTCGGTCGAGCCGGACCGGGCGGCCTGGCTCAACACCGAGCTGGTCGGTGCCGGCCTGGCCGTACGCGAGCTGCGTTCCCGGGAACGCGATCTGGAACAGGTCTTCTTCGACCTCGTCGAGAAGGGAACGGCCGATGTCGGGTAGCTGCCGCGCCGAGCTGGTCAAGCTGGTCCGCCGGCCGGCCAACTGGCTGCTGCTGGCCATCACGCTGGCCCTCGCGCTGACCTTCACCTACCTCTTCCCGTACGCCAGCATCGCCGGCGACACGGTGGGCCCGAACGACGAGCGGACGCTGCCCACGCTCCTCCCGGACCAGCTGGTCGGTAACTCGCTGGGCGGCCTGCCGGTCTTCCTGGGCGCGATCGTCCTGATCATGGGCGTGCTCGCGGTGGGCGGCGAGTACGGCTGGGGCACCTGGAAGACGGTGCTCACCCAGGGCCCCAGCCGGTTGGAGGTGTACGCCGGCAAAGTCGTCGCCCTCGCCGTCGCCGCCTTGGCCGTGGTGCTCGCCGTGTTCGCGGTCGGCGCGCTGGCCAGCGTGCTCATCGCGCTCGCCGAGGCGCAGCCGGTGCGCTGGCCCGCGCCGGTCGACCTGCTCACCGGCCTGGGGGCGGGCTGGCTCATCGCGACGATGTGGGCCATGCTCGGTGCCGTGCTCGCCGTCGCGCTGCGCGCGGTGGCGCTGCCGGTCGGGCTGGGCCTGGTGTGGCTGCTCGCGGTGCAGAACCTGCTCTCCGCGATCGCCGCACCGCTGCTCGACTGGGTGGCGCGGGCGCAGCAGGCACTGCCCGGCCCGAACGCCGGGTCGCTGGCCGCGGCGCTCGGGGCGTACCCCGGCACGCCCGGGGTGGCGGCGACCGTCGGCGGCGCCCAGGCGGCCGTCGTGGTGGCGGCGTACCTGGTCGGGTTCGCGGCGGCCGGCGCGGTGCTGCTGCACCGTCGGGACATCGGCTGAGCCGGGGCGGGGGAGGCGACGTGCAGCGGGACCGCCGGCACTGGGGGCCGTGGCTCTTCGACGGCCTGCTCGCCCTCGCCCTGCTGGTGATCGGCCTGGCCGGCACCGCGCCGGCCGGCGCCAACCAGGGCTTGGGCACCGGCCGGGCCACCTACCCGCTGGTCGTGGTGGCCGCGCTCGCGGTGGCGCTGCGCCGGCGCTGGCCGCTGGTGATCCTGGCGGTGGTCACCGCCGCGGCCACCGCGTACCTGGTGCTCGGCTACCCGTACGGGCCGATCCTGCTGTCGTTTTTCGTGGCGGTCTACACGGTGGCCGCGCGGCGGCCGGCGCGGACCGCCGCGGTGGCCGTCGGGGTCGCACTGCTGACGCTGCTCACCCACGTCTTCGTCGGGCCGCGGCCGCCCGGCCTGGTCGGGCTGATGCCGGCCGCCGCGTGGGTGGTGGTGCCGTTCGCGGTCGGCGCGACGGTGCGCCTCGGCCGGGAGAACGCGGCCCGGGGTCGGGCCGACGAGGCCCGCCGGCTCGCCGATGCCGAGCGGCTGCGGGTCGCCCGGGAGGTGCACGACGTGGTGGGGCACGGCCTGGCCGCGATCCACCTGCAGGCCGAGATCGCCCTGCACCTGCTGGGCCGCAGGCCCGAGCAGGCCGAGGCGGCGCTGACCGTGATCAGCCGCACCAGCAAGGAGGCGCTGGACGAGCTGCGGGTCACCCTGACCGTGGTCCGGCGCGACGAGGCGGCCGACGAGCGGTCCCCGGCGCCGGGCCTGGCCCAGCTGCCCCAGCTGCGGGAACGGCTGGCCGGCGCCGGGGTGCCGGTGAGCGTCGAGGTCGAGGGGGAGCCGCGGGCGCTGCCGGTGGCGGTGGACCTGGCCGCGTACCGGGTGGTGCAGGAGGCGCTGACCAACGTGCTGCGGCACGCCGGCCCGGCCACCGCCGCCGTCCGGCTCCGCTACGCTCCCGCCGAGGTGGCCGTCGAGGTGACCGACACCGGGCGGGGCGCGGTCGCCGGTGGACCCCGGGCGGGCGGCTACGGTCTGGCCGGCATGCGGGAACGGGTCACCGCGCTGGGCGGGTCGTTCACGGCCGGGCCGGCGCCGGCCGGGGGCTTCCGGGTGCACGCCACCCTGCCCGTGGAGGAGGTTCGATGATCCGGGTGCTGATCGCCGACGACCAGGACCTGGTCCGGATCGGGCTGCGCGCCCTGCTGGAGAGCGAGGACGACCTCGCGGTGGCGGGAGAGGCGGCCGACGGGCTCGCCGCGGTCGAACTGGCCCGCCGGGAACGGCCCGACGTGGTGCTGATGGACGTCCGGATGCCGGGCGTGGACGGCATCGAGGCGACCCGGCGGATCGTCGCCGATCCGGACCTGACCGGCACCCGGGTGGTCGTGCTCACCACCTTCGAGCTGGACGAGTACGTCTTCGACGCGCTGCGGCACGGCGCCAGCGGCTTCCTCACCAAGGACACCGCCCCGGCGGACCTGCTCCGGGCCGTCCGGCTGGTCGCCGAGGGGGAGGCGCTGCTCTCCCCGTCGGTGACCCGGCGGGTGGTCCGGGAGTTCGCCAACCGGCCGGCCCGGGTACCCCGGCCGCACCCCCGGCTCGGCGCCCTGACCGACCGGGAACGGGAGGTGGTCGGGCTGGTCGGCGAGGGGCTGAGCAACGCCGAGATCGCCGAGCGGCTGGTGGTCAGCCCGGCCACGGCGCGTACCCACGTCAGCCGGGCCATGGTCAAGCTGGGTGCCCGGGACCGGGCGCAGCTGGTGGTCTTCGCGTACCAGTCGGGGCTGGTCGGCTCCTGACCGGCCGTCCGTCGCCACCGGTGGCGCCCGCATCGGCGCTGTTTGAAGCGGAATACCGCAAACGGGGGCATCCGGCGGCGCTGAGGGGCCGGATTGCCGCAACCTGAGTGGATCATCCTCCGGCCGGTCCCGGGCGCGTGAGCCAGGGGCGGGCCGGTCCGGAGCGCGGGTGCGGGCGGCGGGCTACCCTAGCGGTGGCTGGACGCCCTGCCCGGCCGCTCCGTGCCGAAACGACAAACGGGATGTTCGCGTGTTTGACACCTTGAGTGACCGCCTCTCCGGGATCTTCACCAAGCTCCGCGGCAAGGGCCGGCTCACCGACGCCGACATCGACGCCACCGCGCGCGAGATCCGGATGGCGCTGCTGGAGGCCGACGTCGCCCTGCCGGTGGTCAAGGGCTTCATCGCGAACGTCAAGGAGCGGGCGCGCAGCGCTGAGGTCTCCCAGGCGCTCAACCCGGCCCAGCAGATCGTCAAGATCGTCAACGAGGAGCTGATCAACGTCCTCGGTGGCGAGGGGCGGCGGCTCCAGTTCGCCAAGAACCCGCCGACCGTGATCATGCTGGCCGGTCTCCAGGGCTCCGGCAAGACCACCCTGGCCGGCAAGCTGGCCCGCTGGCTCAAGGCCCAGGGCCACCAGCCGCTGCTGGTCGCCGCCGACCTCCAGCGTCCCAACGCCGTCGGGCAGCTCCAGGTGCTCGGTGGCCGGGCCGGCGTCGAGGTGTACGCGCCGGAGCCCGGCAACGGCGTGGGCAACCCGGTGCAGGTGGCCCGGGACTCGATCGAGCACGCCCGGCGGGCCGCCCGGGACATCGTCATCGTCGACACCGCCGGCCGGCTCGGTATCGACGCCGAGATGATGCAGCAGGCCGCCGACATCCGGGACGCGGTCCAGCCCGACGAGGTCATCTTCGTCATCGACGCGATGGTCGGTCAGGACGCGGTCCGTACCGCCGAGGCGTTCCGCGACGGCGTCGGCATCACCGGCGTGGTCCTCTCCAAGCTCGACGGCGACGCCCGTGGTGGTGCCGCGCTGTCGGTCCGGGAGGTCACCGGCCAGCCGATCCTGTTCGCCTCCACCGGCGAGAAGCTGGAGGACTTCGACGTCTTCCACCCCGACCGGATGGCCAGCCGGATCCTCGGCATGGGCGACGTCCTCACGCTGATCGAGCAGGCCGAGGCGGCCTTCGACGCCGATCAGAAGGAGAAGATGACCGCCAAGCTGGTCGGCGGCGAAACCTTCACCCTGGAGGACTTCCTCGACCAGCTCATCGCCGTGCGGCGGATGGGCCCGATCGCCAACGTGCTGGCCATGATGCCCGGCATGGGGCAGATGAAGGACCAGCTCGCCGAGCTGGACGACAAGCACTTCGACCGGGTGACCGCGATCATCCGGTCGATGACCCCGACCGAGCGCACCAACCCGAAGATCATCAACGGCTCCCGCCGGGCCCGCATCGCCAACGGCTCCGGGGTCACCGTGATGGACGTCAACCAGCTGCTCAACCGCTTCGCCGACGCGCAGAAGATGATGAAGCAGATGGGCGGCATGATGGGCCTGCCCGGCGGGGGCCGGCGCAAGGCGACCAAGTCGCCGAAGAACAAGCGCAAGGGCACCAAGGGCGGCGGCCGGCCCCGGGTGGGCGCCGGCGGGATGCCGGGCGGTTTCCCGGGTGGCATGCCGCAGCTGCCGCCGGGCCTCGACCCGGGCGACCTGGCCGGTGGTCAGGGCCTGCCGCCGGGCTTCAAGCTCCCGAAGATCGACTTCAACAAGCTCGGCAAGGGCGGTGACAAGGGCCCGCGTTGACGTGTGTCGGTGACGGTGCGCGACGCGATCATCACCTAGGGTCGTGTCGCCGCCTGGAAGGAGATGTCATGACCGCGGCCCCGATCCTGCCGGAGCGGCACGAGTGGACGGTCGACGACCTCGGCGACCTGCCGAAGGACCTTCCGTACGAACTGATCAACGGAAGGTTGATCGTGCCGTCGCCGACCGCCGTGCACCAGGACCTCTGTGTCCGCCTACTGCTCGCACTCGAAGTCAACTGCCCGCCGGAATACCTCGTCAGCATCGACCTGTCGATGCGGGTCGACCGCCGCAACGAGCCGCGCCCCGACGTGGTGGTCATCCGGCGCAAGCACGCCGGGCAGTCGCCGGTGCCGGTCGAGGACGCGCTGCTCGCCGTCGAGGTCGTCTCACCGACCTCCACCTTCCGCGACATGTACGACAAGGCGAAGGTCTACGCGCACGCCGGCGTCCGCTCGTACTGGCTGGTGGACCCGATCCAGGAGCGGATCGCGCTCACCGAGTACACGCTCGGCGCCAACCGCGAATACGAGCAGGTGGCGAACACGGAGGACCTGTTCGTCACCGAACGTCCGTGGAAGGTCAGCGTGGATCTGCCGGCGCTCACCGCCCGGAAGAACGACCTGCTCGCCCCCGACGGGGAGTGATCGGGTAGGACTGTGCACATGGCTCTGCATGTGCGCGGTGTGCTCCTGCCCGACGACGAGGTCCGGGACGTCTGGCTGGTCGGCGACCGGGTCACCTTCGAACCGGTGCCCGGCGCGGAGACCGTCATCGACCGCGGGTTCGTGCTGCCCGGCCTGACCGACGCGCACTGCCACCTCGGCATCGCCCGCGGCGGCGCCCCGATCACCGCCGTCGACCAGGCCCGCGAACTGGCCCGGATCGACCGGGACGCCGGGGTGCTCGCCATCCGCGACGCCGGCTCCCCGTACCCGTACCCGGAACTCGACGACGACCCGGAGCTGCCGCGCCTGGCCCGCGCCGGCCGGCACGTCGCCCCGCCGAAGCGCTACCTGCGTGACATCGGCATCGAGGTGGGCGCGGCGGAGGTGGCCGCGACGGTGACCGCGCAGGCCGCCGCCGGCAACGGCTGGGTCAAGCTGGTCGGCGACTGGATCGACCGGGGGGTCGGCGACCTGGCCCCGGCCTGGGACGCGGACACCATGACCGCGGCGGTGGCCGCCGCGCACGCCGCCGGGGCACGCGCCGCGGTGCACACCTTCAGCGAGTCGGCCGTGGAGATCATGGTGCGGGCCGGGGTGGACTCGGTGGAGCACGGCACCGGGCTGAGCCTCGACCTGATCGACCTGATGGCCCGGCAGGGCACCGCGCTGGTGCCCACGATGATCAACATTCAGACCTTCGGCGGCATCGCCGAGCAGGCCCGCGCCAAGTTCCCCGGGTACGCCGACCACATGCTCGCCCTGCGGGACCGCTTCCCCGAGGTGGTCCGGGCCGCCCACGAGGCGGGGGTGCCGATCTACGTGGGCACCGACGCCGGCGGGGGCATCGACCACGGGCTGGCCGCCGAGGAGATGCTGCTGCTGCACGAGCGGGCCGGCATGTCCGCCGAGGACGTGCTCGCCGCCGCCTCCTGGCGGGCCCGGGAGTGGCTCGGCTTCCCCGGCCTCGTCGAGGGCGGCCTGGCCGACCTGACCGTCTACCCCGAGGACCCCCGCCGCGACCTCCGCGTCGTCCGCACCCCGTCCCGCATCGTGCTGCGCGGTCGCGTCCTCCGCTGACTGTGAGCATGGCGGGGTCGGCTCAGCAGTGATGAGCTGATAGCTGGCAGCGCAGGCGTGACCCTTCGTCTGACTGGCTTTGTGCCTTTGAGGGGACTTGTCCGTCTGCTGCTGCCGGCGCCGGCCCGGCGGGAGACGTTTGGCCTGATCAGGAGCTTGACCGCCAGTTAGTGGCTGGCGTGTCTCATCACAGTCCTGCCATCTCCGCACCGGACCGGACCCTTGCGTCCCCACGGTGAGGAGAGAACGCATGTCCATGCTGGCAGATCTGGTCGAAGTCGTCATCGGCGTCGACACGCACAAGCACACCCACACCGCAGCGGTCCTGGATGCCCGCACCGGTGCCGTCCTGGACCGCACCAC
>NZ_KQ058871.1 GCF_000982955.1 Micromonospora sp. HK10
GACGCTCTGGCCCGCACCCAGCTGGCGCAGCCCAAGACCGGCCCCGAACGCGCAGCACTGCAAATGCGACTGACCGCCCGCCGTGCAGCCGTCGAGGCCGCCACCACCGCTCAACGGCAACTCCACGCCCTGATCGTTACCGCCCCGGAGGCGGTCCGATCCCGGTTCCGTGGACAGAACACCCGCGCGATGATCACCACCGCCGCTCGGCTGCGACCCACCACGGCCAGCGGCGACGTCGAGGTCACCACCGCGTTGACGGTGCTACGCGACCTCGCCCGGCGCATCCGCACCCTCGAAACCGAAGCCGCCGCCCACGAAACGGCAATCCTCACCATCGTCCGTTCCTGGCGTCCCGACCTGCTCACCCTCACCGGCGTCGGACCGATCGTCGCGGCCACCGTCCTGACCGCCTGGTCCCACCCCGGCCGCTGCCGCAACGACGCCGCCTTCGCCATGCTCGCCGGCGTCGCCCCGATTCCCGCCTCGTCCGGCAAGACCATCCGCTACCGCCTCAACCGCTCAGGCGACCGCCAACTCAACCGCGCCCTGCACACCATCACCCTGTCCCGACTGCGCTACGACCAACCCACCCGCGCCTACGCCGACCGCCGCCGTGCCCAAGGCAAAACCGACCGCGAGATCAAACGCTGCCTCAAGCGCTACATTGCCCGAGACCTCTACCGACGCCTCGAAAACCCGTCCCAACCACTTGACGCGTCATAGGAGCGTCCCC
>NZ_KQ058872.1 GCF_000982955.1 Micromonospora sp. HK10
CCCCGCGCCGGATCGCCGGGCACCGGGGTCCCGCCGGGCCGGCGCCAGTCCCAGCCGTCGGTCACGTCCGTGCCTCCCACTCCGTCCCGCGTGCCCCGCACCCGCGCCGTCCGGCCGGGCACAGGGACACGTCCAGGATTGCACGGATGCCCCGGAACCGGTCAGGGTTGCCCGGTCGTGATCGTCTCGAGGGTGACTCGCGGCTGCGCGTCTCGGGGCACGCCTCTAGGCTCATAGCGCCAACCGACCCCTCGCACCACTCCCGCCGCCCGGAGGTGTCCCATCGCCACGGTCGCCAGCTCCGGCAACTCGACGGCCCAGGCGCTCCAGTTCGCCGAGTCGTACGTCACGGAGGATCTCGTGCTGCGCACGGCCCGCAGTCTCGCCCGGGAGGTGGGCCTGGAGGCCGTCACCCCGGGCGCCGGCGCGGCGCTGCGGCTGCTCGCCGCCGCCGGCAACGCCCGGGCGGTGGTGGAGATCGGCACCGGCACCGGCGTCAGCGGCGTCTGGCTGCTGCGCGGGATGCGCCCGGACGGGGTGCTCACCACCATCGACGTGGAGGTGGAGCACCAGCGCATCGCCCGGCGCATCTTTCTGGAGGCCGGCTTCCCCGCGGGGCGTACCCGGATCATCACCGGCCGGGCCCTCGACGTGCTGCCGCGGCTCGCGGACGGCGCCTACGACCTGGTCTTCGTCGACGCCGAGTCGGCGGGTTTCACCGCCTGTGTGGACGCTGCGCTGCGGCTGCTGCGGCCGGGCGGGGTGCTCGCGCTCAACGGCGCGCTGGCCGGCGGCCGGATCGGTGACCCGGCCGCCCGCGACGTGGAGACGGTCACCGTCCGGGAGACGATCAAGGCGATCCGCGAGTCCGAGCACTGGATCGCCGCGTTGCTCCCGGTCGGGCACGGCCTGCTCGCCGCCGTGAAGGGCTGACCCGGGCCGGCGACCGAGAGGCCCGCGGAGCGCAGCGGCGTCAGCGCAGCGTCGCCAGCCAGCGGAGCAGCCCGCGTACGCCCCAGCCGGTGGCGCCCTTGGTCAGCTCGGCGTGCACGTCGTCGGACCAGGAGGGGGCGGACATGTCCACGTGCACCCAGCGGTCCCGCAGGTCGCCGGTGAACTCGCGGAGGAAGAGCGCGGCGACCACCGAGCCGGCCCCCCGGTCCGGGGAGCTGTGCAGGTCCGCGATGTCGCTGCCGAGGTACTCGACGTAATCGGCGGGCAGCGGCATCCGCCAGGCCCGCTCGCCGGCCGCCTCGATGGCCGCGAGCAGGTCGGCGGCGAGCTGGTCGTTGTCGCTGTAGAGGGCGCCGTGCCGCTTGCCCAGCGCCACCGCGTTCGCGCCGGTCAGGGTGGCGAGGTCGACCAGCAGGTCGGGCTTCAGCTCGCGCACCGCGTACGCCAGCGCGTCGGCGAGCACCAGCCGCCCCTCGGCGTCGGAGTTGGTGGTCTCGCTGGTCGTGCCGCCGTAGTGGCGGATGACGTCGCCGGGGCGGAAGGCGGCACCGCTGACCATGTTCTCGGCGAGTGGGGCGAGCGTGGTGACCCGGACCGGCAGCCGCAGCGCGGCGGCGCCCAGCGTGGCGGAGATCACGGCGGCCGCCCCGGCCATGTCCTTGCGCATCAGTTTCATGGCGGGCACCGGCTTGATCGAGATGCCGCCGGTGTCGAAGGTGATCCCCTTGCCCACCAGGACCACGTGGGTGCGGGCGTCGGCGGGACGCCAGTCCAGCTCGACCAGGCGGGGCCCGCTGGCGGAGCCGCCGCCGACGGCGAGGATGCCGCCGAAGCCCTCGGCGGCCAGTTCCTCGGGTTCGCGTACCCGCAGGTGCAGGTCGGGATGGTCGGCCGCGGCGGCGGCGACCTGGCCGGCGAACCACTCCGGGTTCTTCACCGACGACGGGGTGTTGGTGAGATCGCGGGCCAGCCGGGTCATCTCGGCGGTGGTCCGCGCGGTGGCCAGCACGGCGGCGAGCCCGTCCGGGTCGTCCACCACGACATCCACCTCGGCCAGGGCGGGCGCCCCGCCGGCCTCGGTCATCCGGAACCGGTACGAGCCGAGCAGCAGGCCTTCGACGAGGCCGCGCAGCGCGACCGCGCCACCGGGCGGCAGCGCGACTGTGATCCGTGTCTCATCCTTGCCCGCCCGGGCCAGAGCGGCCCCGGCGCGGCGCCAGTCGGGCTCGTCCCCCGCCCCCACGCCGAGCAGCACCAGCCGGGCCGGCGTGCCCCCCGGACGCAGGTGCTCACGTACTTCGCCGGCCTCGCCGGTGAGCCGGGCGACCGGCAGCAGCGCGGTGGCCTCGGCGCGCACCTCGTCGCCGGGCGGAGGGGCGGTGGGCACCAGGGCGGCCGGGCGGTCCGGCCCTCCGGGTTGAACGGGCAGGACGAGGGTGTCGGGCCGGTCGGGCCCGGGCACCAGACGGATGGCCAGCACGCTGGACCGCACCTCCGAGAAATCTTCGCAAAGCGGCATGATTCGCCGCCAGTGAGCCGATGAAGGCCCTGAGCCACCGGCGAGAGCCGGTGGCTCAGGGAATCACGAACCGTACGCGTGGCGCACGCCACGCGGACCGTTCTCGATCAGCCGGCGGCCGCCTTCAACGCGTCACCCAGCGCGGTGGCCTCGTCGGGAGTCATCTCGACGACGAGCCGGCCACCACCCTCCAGCGGGACCCGCATGACGATGCCCCGACCCTCCTTGGTGACCTCCAGCGGACCGTCGCCCGTCCGCGGCTTCATCGCCGCCATGTTGTCTCCCCTCAGACCTACGCCAGGGTCGGTGGGTTGCCCCACAGCCACTTCGTCATAACCACCCGCAGCCTTCGCGGGGGTCGCCGCCAACGATTTTCCCTGATGAACACCGCCGGACCCAAACCGAAGCAGCATTGATGTAACAGCATCTAGCTTATCTTGGATAGGCCTGTCACAATGTGCGGTCATGCAGGCACGGTCGGCACTCTTCGACCTGTACGGCGACCACCTCCGCGCGAGGGGTGGGCGCGCACCGGTCGCCGCCCTGGTCAAGCTGCTGGCGCCGCTCGGGATCGCCCCTCCGGCGGTACGCACCGCGGTCTCCCGGATGGTCCGCCAGGGCTGGCTCGAACCCCTCCGGCTCGTCTCCGGGCCGGGTTATTCGATCACACCGAAGGCGGCCCGCCGACTGGACGAGGCCGCCGCCCGCATCTACCGCACCGGCCGGCACAGCTGGGACGGCCGCTTCGACCTGCTGGTCCTGGAGGCGCCCCCCTCCCGGCGGGACCGGCAGCGGCTGGCCGCCAACCTGACCTTCCTCGGGTACGGCACGCTGGACGACTGCACCTGGGTGGCCACCCGGCCCGGCGAGGACCTCGACGTCCTGCTGGCCGAGGCGGGCGTGCGCTACGAGCGGTTCACCGCCGCGCACGCCGCCGGCACGCCGGGCGCGATGGGAGTGGTCCGCCGCGCCTGGGACCTGGCCGAGATCGGCCGGGCGTACGAGCGGTTCGTGGCCGAGCAGAAGCCGCTGCTCTCCGGGATCACCGTGCGCAGCACCGACGAGGAGGCGTACGCGGCCCGGTTCCGGCTGGTGCACGCGTGGCGTACCTTCCTCTTCCGGGATCCGCAGCTGCCCCCCGCGCTGCTCCCCGAGCGCTGGCCGGGCACCAGCGCGGCCAGTTTCTTCGACCGGCACGCGGCCCGGCTCCGGCCGGCCGCCGACCGGTACGTCGAGCACTGCCTCGACGCCAGCAACCGCCTCGCCCGACAGAAGGGTCGTTGAACACGTGACCGAGCCGCTGCTCGTCGACCGCACCGACGCCGTCGTCACCCTGACGCTGAACCGCCCGACGGCGATGAACTCGCTCGACGTGGCGCTCAAGGAGGCGCTCCGGGACACCCTGGCCGAGCTGGAGACCGACCGCTCGTGCCGGGCGGTCGTGCTGGCCGGCGCGGGCGGCGCGTTCAGCGCCGGGCAGGACCTGCGGGAGCACGTGCAGACGCTGGAATCCGCCGACGCCGACCCGCTCGGCACCGTGCGGGCCCACTACAACCCGATCGCCGCCCGGCTGGCCAACCTGCCCAAGCCGGTGGTCGCCGCGGTCCGGGGGATGGCCGCCGGGGCCGGCGCGTCGCTGGCGTTCCTCGCCGACTTCCGGATCGGCGGTCCGAAGACCCGCTTCCTGATGGCCTTCGCCGGCGTCGGGCTCGCCGCGGACACCGGCGCCTCCTGGACCCTGCCCCGGCTGGTCGGCCACGCCAAGGCGGTCGAGCTACTGATGCTCGCCGAGCCGGTGGGCGCCGAGGAGGCCTGCCGGCTGGGCCTGCTCACCAGGCTGGTCGAGGACGACGAGCGGGTGCTGCCGACCGCGCAGGAGCTGGCCGCCCGGCTGGCCGCCGGCCCGACCGTCGCGTACGGGGCGATCAAGCGGCAGCTCTCCATCGCCGACGCCGGCACCCTGGCCGACGCCCTCGCGGCCGAGGCGCAGGCCCAGGCGATCTGCGGCGCCACCGCCGACCACAAGGCGGCCACCCTGGCCTTCGTCAACAAGCAGAAGCCGGTCTTCGAGGGTCGCTGACCGCCTCAGTCGTCCTCCTCGGGGTCCTGGTTCGCCTCGACGCCGAGCACGAACGCCTGCATGGCCAGCTCGTCCCCGGACGGCGAGACGAAGGCCGGCAGCTCGCGCGGGCCCAGTTCCTGGACGTACGCCCAGAAGAGCCGGACCGCCTCGGCCGGCGAGGCCGCCTCGATCGGCAGGTCGAGGCTGACCAGCCAGGACCGGCGGGCCGGCGGCGCGCCGATCCGGTCCGCCAGCGACCGCCAGACGGCCGGGTCGAGCGCGGTCACCGGCCCGGCCAGGGTCAGGTCGGTGACCGGCACCGGCTCGTCGAGCGTGCGCCGGGTGTACGTGACCACGAGCGCCCCCGGGCCGGCCTCGGACTGCGGGTCATCCGGGTCCTCCCGGGTCTCGCCGGTCGTCGGGGCGACCCGGCCGAGCGCCACCAGCCGAAGCGGCTCGTCGACCAGCACCGCGACCGGCTCACCGGGGCCCGGCCGGGTCCCGCCGTCCAGCCCGGTCAGTTCCAGCGTGTCGTGGTGGACCAGCCGCTCGGCGTCGTACCGCTCGGCGGGCAGGAGCACCGCCCAGGCGCCGGTGGCCTCCGGCTGCTCCGGCCCGGTGCGCCGCGACCAGCCGTCGGGGCCGCCGTCGATCGTCCCGCTCGTGCGCGGCTCGGTGTCGGTCATGTCCCAATCCCATCACGCCGCGGTGGGCGACCCGGGTCAGGCCCCGGACGCGGGCCGGCTCACGTGGCAGCCGGCCAGGTGGTCGTCCACCATGCCGGTGGCCTGCATCAGCGCGTACGCCGTGGTGGGGCCGACGAAGCGGAAGCCGCGTTTCTTGAGCGCCTTGGCCAGCGCGGTGGACTCGGGGCTGACCGCCGGCACCTCGGCGAAGGAGCCGGGCCGGGCCGCCCGGGCCGGCGGGGCATACGACCAGAGCAGGGCGGAGAGGCCGTCGGGCAGCTCCAGGGCGGCGCGGGCGTTGGCGACAGCCGCCTCGATCTTGGCCCGGTTGCGGACGATCCCGGCGTCGGCCAGCAGCCGGACGACGTCTTCCTCGCCGTAGCCGGCGACCTTCTCGATCCGGAACTCGTCGAAGGCGAGCCGGAACGCGGGGCGCTTGCGCAGGATGGTCAGCCAGGACAGCCCGGACTGGAACGCCTCCAGGGTCAGCCGCTCGTAGAGCGCGTCGTCGCCGCGCAGCGGCCGGCCCCACTCCTCGTCGTGGTAGACGGCGTAGTCCGGGGTGCTCGCTCCCCAGGCGCAGCGGGCCAGCCCGTCGGCGCCGGTCACCAGGTCAGTCACGCGGTACACGGTAGGCCGGCCCACCGACAGTCGACGACCGCCGGCGGGTCAGCGCAGCCGGCGGGCCAGGGCAGGTGGCGAAGTCAGCGCAGCCGACGGGCCAGGGCAGCCGGCGAAGTCAGCGCAGCCGGCGGGTCAGGGCAGCCGGCCCTGCTCCACCAGCCGGGCGAACTTGCGCAACGCCTGGGTCAGGCTGAGCTTCGACCCGGGCCAGAGCACCGGCCAGGCCACCCGGCCGGCCGTCCCGCCGGGCAGGTGGAACCACTCGTGCCAGACCACCTGGGTCCGCTCCCGGTCCATCGGGGTGCACCGGAGCACCCCCGGCCCGCGCAGCAGCTTGCCGCAGTGCACCACGCCGACCTCGTACGGGGCGTCCACCCGGACCACCCGCATCTCGTCGCGCAGCGCGGCCGGGCCCAGCGCGGTGACCGCCTCGATCAGGCTTCCCTCGCCGCCGTCGCCCTCGACCACCCGGACGGTGGTGAGCGGGATCCAGTCGGACTGCCGCTCCCAGGCGGTGAGCGCGGCGAAGACCCGCTCGGCCGGCGCGTTCACCACCACGGTCGCGGTGACCTCGCCGGCACCGGGCTGGGCCGCCTCGGCGAGCCCGTCCGACCCGCCGGGGCCGCCGGGGCCGTCAGCGCCGTCGGGGCCGCCGGGGCCGGCCGGGCCAGCGGGGCTGGTCACGCGGACTCCGAGCGGACCACCGGCCCGCGGTCCCGGTCCCCCTCGGTGTCGGCGTTCTCCTCGGTCCCGGCGTCGCCGGCGTCGGCTGTCCCGGTCCCAGCGTCGCTCGCATCGGCCCGCCCGGTCCCGGTCCCGCCCGCATCGGCCGCCCCGGTCACCGGGTCGGCGGCATCGCTGTCCGTCTCGTGGGCGGGCTCGGGGTCGGCGGCGTAGCCCTGCTCCGGCTCGGTGCCGGCGGGATCGACCGGCGGCCGGAGGCTGACCTCGGCGGCGGCCGGGCCGACCGGAGCCGCAACCGGGGCGACCGGAGCCGCGACCGGGGCGACCGGAGCCGCGACCGGGGCGACCGGGGCCGGTCGGCCGGCGGCCGGCTGCGGACCGGCCGGGGTCGGCCGGGCCGCCACGTCCTCGACGGCGGCGGCGGCCGGCGCCTCCGCCACGCCGGCCTCGGCCGGCAGCACCTCGACGGGGCCCACCGCGGGGCCGGGCTCATCGCCGGTCGGGGCGTCGTCGGCCGGGGCGGTGGCGGCGGCCTCCTCCCGGGCCCGGCGCAGCGCGTCGGCCTCCTCGATCCGCCCCTCGCGCAGCGCGTCGACCTCCGCCTCGAGCACCCCGATCAGCTCCGACTTGTAGCCGATGTCGTAGGCGGCCCGGCGCATCGCCTGGTCGACCTGGGCCATCCGGTAGCCCCGCAGCGCGGTGTCGAAGCGCACCCCGGCCACGTCTGTCTCGGCCAGTGGACGGCCGCCGGGCAGGGGCACGGCCCGCCCGTCCGGCTCGGCCGGTGCCAGGCCCGGATCACGTCCGGAAACCAGCATCGTCACCCCGAACACCACCACCGCCACGGTCAGCACCACGGCCACGAGGAGCAGAACCTCACGCATGGGGAGATCGTGGCACGCGGGACGGCGCGGGGCGAGCCCTCCGCCGCCTCCAGTCGGAAGATCCCGGCGTACCGCCGGGGCCGGCCGTGGGGCGGCGGGATAGCGTCGGGGGCGGACCAGCGGAGATCAGGAGGACGGGATGGCCGGCGCGCTGCGGCTCGGTGGACGGACCTTCTCCCCGGATGAGCTGGTGGTGATGGCGATCGTCAATCGCACGCCCGACTCGTTCTTCGACCGGGGTGCCACCTTCGCCCAGGACAGCGCGCTGCGGGCGGTGGAGCGGGCGGTCGCCGAGGGCGCGGAGATCATCGATATCGGTGGGGTGAAGGCCGGGCCGGGCGACGAGGTCGACGTGGCCGAGGAGATCCGCCGGACGGTGGACACCATCGCGGCGGTCCGGGCCGCCTTTCCGGACGTGGTCATCTCGATCGACACCTGGCGGGCCGAGGTGGCGGTGGAGGCGGTGGCCGCCGGGGCCGACCTGCTGAACGACACCTGGTCGGGGGCCGATCCGGCGCTGGCCCGGGTCGCCGCCACGACCGGCGCCGGGCTGGTTTGCTCGCACGCCGGCGGGCTCGCCCCGCGTACCCGGCCGCACCGGGCCGCCTTCGACGACGTGCTGGCCGACGTGCTCAGCACGGTGACCGGGCTCGCCGACCGTGCGGTCTCCCTCGGCGTACGGCCGGACGGGATCCTCATCGACCCGGCGCACGACTTCGGCAAGAACACCCGCCACTCGCTGGAGATCACCCGGCGGCTGGGCGAGCTGACCGGGACCGGCTGGCCCGTGCTGGTCGCGCTCTCGAACAAGGACTTCATCGGCGAGACGCTGGACCTGCCGGTGCCGGAGCGGCTGGAGGGCACGCTCGCGGCCACCGCCGTCTCCGCCTGGCTGGGCGCCCGGGTGTTCCGCGCCCATCAGGTACGCCAGACCCGCCGGGTGCTCGACATGGTGGCCTCGATCCGGGGCGACCGACCGCCCGCGTTGACCCGGCGCGGCCTCGCCTGAGCGGGGCTCAGGTCCAGCGGAGGATGTTCCGGCGCCAGGCGTAGAGGATGCCGAGCGCCACCACGGCCACGAAGATCGCCATCTCCACCACGGTCGTCACGCCGAACCCGGGCCGGTCGAAGATCAGCGCCCAGGGGAAGAGGAAGACCGCCTCGACCGCGAAGAGCACGTAGAGGTACGCGTAGACGTAGTAGCGGATCTGCATCTGCGCCCAGTCGCCGCCCACCGGGTCGATGCCGCACTCATAGCTGGTCCGCTTGCCCCACGGATCGGCCGGACGGCCAGGACGTAACACCCGGTTGGCCGAGAACGCCGTAACGAAGAAGAGCACGGCAGCGAGCAACAGGAGACCGAGCGTGGCGTACGAGCCGAGGTATCCGGTCACGTTCGGGAGCCTACCGGGCCACCCGGCCGGACCGCCCCGGACACGTTACGGTTTTGTTTCCTGGCGGGACTAGTGCCGGACAGCAACTGTTGCCGAATAATGACAACTCACTGAGCGTCACGGAGGAGAGATGGCCCGCCCCCGCGTACGCCCCGCCTGGCGGGTCGCGCAGCCTCGAATGTCCGTCCTGCTCATGCGCGCCCTCGCGGCCGGACTGGCGGCCGCCGTCGCGGCGGCGCCCGGCTTCGCGGCTGCCTCGCCCACCGTGACCGGCCCGGTCCGGGCCATGGCCGCCGAACCGCTGCCCGGTGAGGCGAGCGATCCGGCCGGCGGCGCGGACACCGATCCGACCGACGGCACGCCGACGGCCGACCCCACCGACACCGGGCCGGCGCCCACCACCGCCCCGCCGACCGAGAGCGCCCCGCCGGAGACCACGTCACCGGCCCCGCCGACCACCGAGCCGGCGCCGCCGACCACCAGCGCCCCGGGTGAGCCGGTCCCGACCACCACCAAGCCGAGGCCTGGCACGCCCGCCCCGCTCCCGCCTCCGCCCGGCCAGCCCGGGCCCCCGGGAAGCCCGCTCGGAGTGCACGTCAGCACCGGCGACGTCACCCTGACGTCGGGGTACTGGAACGCGGACAGCACCCTCGCCACGCTGCAGGTGACCGTCACGAACACCGGCCGGGTGGCGGAGCGCATCGGCCTGGGCTACACCCTGCCGGCCGGGCTCACCGACGCCGGTACGCCGGGCTGCGCGCCGGCCGGTGGCGGCGCCTACCGCTGCGGCGAGTGGACCGCCGCTCCCGGCAGCCGGTTCAGCAGCCGGATCCGGCTCCGGGTCTCCGGTACGGCCTGGCGGTCCATGCCGCTGAGCGGAACCGTCCGGGTGACCGCCGGCGCGGCGGGGGTCACCGGCACGGCCGGCGACGACGAGGGCTTCGCGGTCCTCTTCCCGCCCGGCCCGCCGGTCCCCGGTATCGCGCTCCGCGCCGACGAGGTGGTCTTCGACATCACCGGCGCCCCGACCACCCTCTCCGTACACCTCGGCAACACCGGCCAGGTCGACGCCGCCGGCCGGATCGAGGTGGTGCTCCCCGACGGGGTGACCGTCACCGACCCGCCACCCGGCTGCACCGCCGCGAGCGGCGACCGGACCCGCTGCGACCTGGGCAGGGTGGCCGCCGGCCGCGGCGTCGACCTGCGGCTGCCGGTGAGCGCCACGGCGGAGGCCCAGCGCCGGGCCCCGCTGGCCGGCGCCGTGATCGGGTGGCTGGACCCGCGCAGCGGCCGGGACCGTCAGGTGCAGATGAGCTTCCGGATCGCCGCCGCCGCCGCGCTGAGCACCCCGCCGGTCACCTCGCCCACGGCGACCGGCTCCCAGGGCGTGCTGGCCGCCGCCGAGCAGGACACCGGGCGGGACCGTGACGGCACGGCGCGGCAGACCGCGGTCGCCCTGATCGTGGTCTCCGGGCTCCTGGTGGTCCTCGCGCTCGCCCTGGCGACCACGTCGCTGCGCCGCCGGCTGAGCGATCCGCCCGGCGGGGACGGCGGGAACGGCAGCCGAACTCGGTGATCTGGATTACGGGTGGCGGTACTAAACGGTCCATAGCCGGGCATACACCGGCCCGATCAGTTCCCATACGTCGGACCTCCACCAAGGTTGCCCTAAGCGGTCGACGTACGCTCTGACGTGAGAATCGGAGCGGGCCGCACCGGCGACGGACGGCCGGCGGCAGCGGCGCGTCGAGGAGGGCACGTGGCGGGGCAAGGCGGGGTCACCAACATGTTCAGCCGCCCCTGCGACGGCGCTGAGCGAAGCGAGGTGCGGGCGTGACCAAGCAGATCCGTCAACTGGACCGGGTGGTGATCCGGTTCGCCGGTGACTCGGGTGATGGCATGCAGCTCACCGGTGACCGGTTCACCTCTGAGACGGCCCAGCTGGGCAACGACATCTCCACGTTGCCCAACTTCCCGGCCGAGATCCGGGCACCCGCCGGCACCCTGCCGGGCGTGTCGAGCTTCCAGGTGCACTTCGCCGACTACGACATCCTGACCCCCGGTGACGCCCCGAACGTGCTGGTGGCGATGAACCCGGCGGCGCTCAAGGCCAACCTGGCCGAGCTGCCGCGCGGCGCGGACATCATCGTCAACACCGACGAGTTCAACCGGCGCAACCTGGCCAAGGTGGGCTACACCACCAGCCCGCTGGAGGACGGCTCGCTGGCCGGCTACCAGCTGCACCCGGTGGCGCTGACCTCGATGACGGTCGGCGCGCTGGCCGAGCACGACGTGTCCAAGAAGGACGCCGAGCGGGCCAAGAACATGTTCGCTCTCGGCCTGCTGAGCTGGATGTACTCCCGCCCGTACGAGTCGACGCTGCGCTTCCTGGAGCGCAAGTTCGCGGCCCGTCCCGAGCTGGTCGCGGCGAACATCGCGGCCTTCCGGGCCGGCTGGAACTTCGGCGAGACCACCGAGGACTTCTCCGTCCGGTACGAGGTCAAGCCGGCCAGGATGCTGCCGGGCACCTACCGGAACATCACCGGCAACGCGGCGCTCTCGCTCGGTCTGGTCGCCGCCGGCGTCCGCTCGGGGCTGCCGGTCTTCCTCGGGGCGTACCCGATCACGCCGGCGTCGGACATCCTGCACGAGCTGAGCAAGCACAAGAAGCTCGGTGTGGTGACCATGCAGGCCGAGGACGAGATCGCGGCGGTCGGCGCGGCGCTGGGCGCGTCCTACGGCGGCTCGCTCGGAGTGACCACGACCAGCGGTCCCGGGGTGGCGTTGAAGAGCGAGACGATCTCCCTGGCGGTGGCGCTGGAGCTGCCCCTGGTCATCGTCGACGTGCAGCGCGCCGGGCCGTCCACCGGCATGCCGACCAAGACCGAGCAGGCCGACCTCAACATGGCGCTGTACGGCCGGCACGGCGAGGCCCCGGTCGCGGTGATCGCGCCGAAGTCGCCGGCGGACTGCTTCTACGCCGCCCTGGAGGCGGCCCGGATCGCGCTGACCTACCGCACGCCGGTCATTCTGCTCTCCGACAACTACGTGGCCAACGGCTCCGAGCCGTGGCTGCTGCCGGACGTGGCCAGCCTGCCCGATCTGCGGGTGGAGTTCGCCACCCGGCCCAACGGCGAGGACGGCACCACCTTCCTGCCGTACCTGCGGGACCCGGAGACCCTGGCGCGGCCGTGGGCGGTGCCCGGCACGCCGGGCCTGGAGCACCGGATCGGCGGCCTGGAGAAGGCCGACAAGACCGGCGACATCTCGTACGACCCGGCCAACCACGACTTCATGGTGCGGACCCGGGCGGCCCGGATCGAGACGATCCCGGTGCCGGACGTCGAGGTGGAGGACCCGGACGGCGACGCGCGGGTGCTGGTGCTCGGCTGGGGCTCCACGTACGGCCCGATCGGCGCCGCGTGTCGGGGGCTGCGGCAGCGCGGGCTCTCCGTCGCCCAGGCGCACCTGCGCCACCTGGCCCCGATGCCGGCCAACCTCGGTGAGGTGCTCCGCTCCTATCAGCGGGTGGTCATCCCGGAGATGAACCTCGGCCAGCTCGCCCACGTGATCCGGGCGAAGTACCTGGTCGACGCGGTCGGCTACAACCAGGTCCGCGGTCTGCCGTTCACCGCCGCCGAGCTGGAGACGATGCTGGAAGAGGTCGTGAAGAATGTCTGAGCCCGTCGCCCTCAAGCTCACCGCCAAGGACTTCAAGTCCGACCAGGAGGTGCGCTGGTGCCCCGGCTGCGGTGACTACGCCATCTTGGCCGCCGTGCAGGGGTTCATGCCGGAGCTGAACGTCCCCCGGGAGAACATCGTCTTCATCTCGGGCATCGGCTGCTCCTCGCGCTTCCCGTACTACATGAACACGTACGGGATGCACTCGATCCACGGCCGCGCCCCGGCGATCGCCACCGGCCTCTCCGCGACCCGGCCCGACCTGTCGGTCTGGGTGGTCACCGGGGACGGCGACGCGCTCTCCATCGGCGGCAACCACCTGATCCACGCGCTGCGCCGCAACGTCAACCTCAAGATCCTGCTCTTCAACAACCGGATCTACGGCCTGACCAAGGGGCAGTACTCGCCGACCTCCGAGGTCGGCAAGATCACGAAGTCGACGCCGGTCGGCTCGGCGGACGCGCCGTTCAACCCGCTGTCGCTGGCCCTCGGCGCGGAGGCCACCTTCGTGGCCCGGACCATCGACTCCGACCGCAAGCACCTCCAGTCGGTGCTGCGGGCCGCCGCCGCCCACCAGGGTTCCGCGTTCGTGGAGATCTACCAGAACTGCAACATCTTCAACGACGGCGCCTTCGATCAGCTCAAGGAGCCGGCGACCCGGGACGACGCGCTGATCCGGCTGGAGCACGGGCAGCCGATCACGTTCGGCAAGGACGGGCAGTTCTGCGTCGTCCACCCGCCGGGCGGTTTCGGGCTGGAGGTGCGCGAGACCGCGGCCACCCCGGCCGAGGAGATCGTGGTGCATGACGCGACGGTCAACGACCCCGCGTACGCCTTCGCGCTGTCCCGCCTGCCCGGCCTGGACCTGCGCAACACCCCGATCGGCGTGTTCCGCTCGGTGCAGCGGGCGTCGTACGACAGCGTCGTGCAGGAGCAGGTGGCCGCCGCCCGGGCCGCGGTCAGCGAGACCCCGGAGGAGCAGCTCGCCGGCCTGCTCGCCGGTGGCGACACCTGGACGATTCTCTGACCGGCCGGTACTGACCGGATGAGGGTGGCGTTCCCGAGGGAGCGCCACCCTCTTCGTCTGCCGGACGGCTCCGGTCAGGCCGCGGCCGAGGCGGGCAGCCAGAGCTCGTCGATCTCCCGCTCCGCGGTGGCCAGGCTCGCCTCGTGCAGCGGGATCAGCTCGGCCATGGCCGGGTTCACCGGGGCCAGCGTCAGCTCGGCGGTGATGAAGCGCGGCTGGATCCCGGTCAGCGAGAGGCCGTGCGGCAGCCAGGGCTCGGCGTGGTCCCAGCCCGCCCGCGGCGTGCCCGGGCCGTAGCCGCCGCCCCGGCTGGCCAGCACGATGAACTCCCGGTCGCCCAGCAGGCCGGCGTTGCTAACCGGGTCGTACGCGATGCCCGGCGCGATGAGGTGGTCCACCCAGGTCTTCACACTGCTGGGTGCCCCGTAGTTGTAGAGCGGCAACCCGAGCAGGACGGTGTCGGCCCGCTTCACCTCGGCCACCAGTTCCTCGGAGAGCGCCCACGACGCGCGCTGTTCCGGGCTGTGCTGCTCGGCCGGCACCATCCGGGCGAGGCCGCCGGCCTCGTCGAGGTGGGGCAGCGGGTTCCGGCCCAGGTCCCGGTAGGTCACGGTGCCGTCGGGATGGGCGGCGCGCCAGGCCGCGGCGGCCCGGGCGGTGAGCCGCCGGCTGATCGAGTGCTCGCCCCGGATGCTCGAGTCGATGTGCAACAGCTGTGCCATTTGGCTAACCCTCCAAGGATCGTTTGTGAAGCACGAACTATTTATAGCAGGCAGACCGTCTGGTGGCTCGGTAAACTGGGTCACATGCCTGCCGTGCCGGTCGACGAGTCGGAGCGCCGCTCCGGTGCGCTCCTGGACCACCTGGCCCGGCGGATGCGGCTGCGGTCGGAGTCGGTGCTCGCGCCGCTCGGCCTGCGGCCCCGGCACCTCGTCGCGCTCACCGTGCTGCGCGACGCCGGGGACATCAGCCAGCAGGGCCTGGCCAGCACGTTGCAGATCGACGGCACGAACGTGGTCGGCCTGCTCAACGACCTGGAGGCGGCGGACCTGGTCGAGCGGCGGCGCTCAGCGGCCGACCGGCGCCGGCACGTGGTACGCCTCACCGAAACCGGCGGAAAACGCCTCCGGGAGGCGGAATGTGCCCTCGCCGCCGCCGAGGCCGAGGTGCTCGGCGCGCTGGAACCGGCCGAGCGCGACACGCTCTACGAGTTGCTCCGGCGCGCGGCCAGCGGCGCCCCGGTCACCTGCACCGACGCCTTGACGGACGGCGGGGAGCCGGACACCGCCTGCTGAGGGGCGCCGACGTGCTGAGGGCCGGCGCGGGCGTCGACCGGACCGGCCCGGTCAGCTGACCGTGGCCGAGTGTGGGCGGTCGTCGCGGACGTGCACCAGCATGTCGCCGGTCTCGATCACCGCGGCCGCCCGGTCGTTCAGCGTGACCACCTTGCCCCGGCGTACCAGCGCGATGACCAGCGACTCCAACTCCCGGGGCGACTTGCCCACCTCGCTGCGCTCGGCGGACCGCATGGCCAGCGCCATGCCCTGCCCCGGGGTGAGCAGGTCCTCCACCACGTCGATCAGCGGCGGGGCGGAGGTGGAGAGGCCGAGCAGCCGGCCGGCGGTCGCCGAGGAGACGATCACGTGATGCGCGCCGCTCTGCTTGAGCAGGGGCGCGTTCTCCGCCTCGCGGGCCGCCGCGATGATCCGCACCTGGCCGGCGGTGAGCTGGCGGACGGTCAGCGCGACCAGCACCGAGGCGTCATCGCTGTCGGTCGCGATGATCACCGCCTTGGCGGTCCGGACGTGGGCCTGCTCCAGCACCGACGAGCGGGTGGCCGAGCCCTCGATCGCGACCAGGCCGGCCGAGGTGGCCTGCCGCAGCGCCGGTCCGCTCCGCTCCACCACCACGATCTTGGACTTGTCCGCACCGTTCTCCAGGAGGGCGGAGACCGCGCTGCGGCCCTTGGTGCCGTAGCCGCAGATGATCACGTGGTCCTTCACGGTCCTCCTCCAGTGCGACAGGCGACGGCCGGTCCGGTACTGCTCGGTCAGAACTTCCAGCGTGGTGCCGACCAGGATGATCAGGAAGAGCACCCGGGCCGGGGTCACGAAGAGGACGTTGACCAGGCGCGCCGACTGAGCGGACGGGGTGATGTCGCCGTACCCGGTGGTGGAGAGCGACACCACCGCGTAGTAGAAGCAGTCGAGCACGGTGAGCCCGTCCTCGTTGACGTCGCGGTAGCCGTCCCGGTCGAGCCAGACCACGAACACCACGGCGAACACCAGGCCCAGGGCGGCGAGCAGGCGCAGACTCAAGGCGCTCAGCGGCCCCCGCCGTTGCGCGGGAAAATGGATCACTGTCGGTCCCGCTCCGCCGCCGTCGCCTGCACTGGCACAAGATAGCCGGTGCGCCGCCACCCGGCCTCCCGGGCCAGGATCTCCACGGCCCCCGCACCGGCGGTGAGGACCTCGTCACAGCGCCGACCACGTCGTGTCGAGCCGGCATCCCCGCCCGGCCGTCCGGCGCCGACCCGGCCGGCCCGGCCGGAGGCGGGACCAGCGGGCGCGCGACCGGCCGGGCCGGTGCCGGCGGCCCGGACGGGGCATGATGGGGGCGTCCCCGAACGACGACCGCGAGGAGGCCCGCATGTCGTTGCTACGCCGGGTGATCGGCGGGGTGCTGCGCCGGGTACGGCTGCGGCAGGGCCGCACGTTGCGCGAGGTCGCCCAGGTGGCCGGGGTGTCGCTGCCGTACCTGTCGGAGGTCGAGCGCGGGCGCAAGGAGGCCTCGTCCGAGGTGCTGGCGGCGATCTGCCGTGCCCTCGGCATCCACCTGTCGGACCTGCTGGAGGAGGCCCGCGACGAGTTGCGCCGGGCGGAGCGGCGGGCGCCGGTGACCTCCGGGTCGGGCCTGGTCCGGCTGGAGCGCGCCCCCACCGGCCGGGACGGCGTACGCCTCCAGGTCGGGTCGCGGCGCTCCCGGCCGTCGGCGCACGTGGTGTGCCGGCCGGCGGCTCCGGCCGGCGGGCTGGGCACCCCGCTGCTCGGCACCCGGGGCATGCTCCGGCCGTCGTTCGGGCCGGCCCCGGGCGGACCCGGCGGGTACGCCACGCCCACGCTGGGCGCGGGCACCCGGTTCTGGCTGCTCCCCCCGCCGCCCCGCCGCCGACCGCGCCGGCAGATCATCCGGCGGCGGACCGCGGGCGTCTGACCCCACGGCACGGACCGGCAACCCCGGCGCGCCAACCACGCGCAAGCCGACGGCGACGACCGGGAGCTGTGGGTGCCCGCGGCGCGGGGGCAGGGCCCGGTGCTGTTCCCCTCGTCGCACCGGGAGCTGACCCGGGCCGGGGCCGGGCTGGACGCTCGACCCGTGGCGGCCCGGTGCCGGCCGGTCAGGCGGCCGGCACCGGGCTGCGGCCCCGGAAGGGGACCTGCACCGGGCACGCTGGGAGGAAGCCAGCGCGCCCACGCTGCCGCCCGGCCACCCGGACGGGGTGACGCTCGGCACGGGTAGTCACCACCGGCAGTGGTGCCCACTGGGGCAGACGATATACAGCCGCCGATGGCCGGTAAAGCCCTGACCGCCGTCGATGCCTGTGATTGATCTCCCGTACCGCTGCCCCGGCAGCTACGGTGTGTGCCATGACCGGCCTGACGCCCCTCGTCGACGCCCTCATCGGGCTGGGTCTCACCCAGTACGCGGCGCGCGCGTACCTCGCCCTGGTGACCCGCGAGCGGTACACCGCCGCCGAGCTCGCCCGCGCCTCCGGCGTACCTCGGCAACGGATCTACGACGTGCTGAACTCGCTCAGCGAGCGGGGCCTGGTCCGGGTCCGCCCCGGCCCGGTGGTGCGCTACGCGGCCGTGGACCCGGAGGCCGCGGTCAACCGGATGATGGCCGTGCACCGCAGCGCGTACGAGCGGCGCGAGCGGACCGGCGCGGAGCTGGTCGACCAGCTCACTCCGCTGTGGACACGCGGGCGCGCCGAGGACGATCCACTGGACTATGTGGAGGTCATCCGCGACCGGGAGCTGCTCGCCGAGCGCTTCGCCGAACTCCAGGCCGGCGCCCGGCACCAACTGCTCACGCTCGCCAAGCTGCCGTACCTGGTGGCGGAGAACCCGACCGGCCTGGAGGTGGCGCGTCGGCTCTCCCGCGCCGGCGGCGACGTGCGCTGCGTCTACGAGCACGCCATGCTCGGTGACCCGGCGAAGGTCGCCCACGTCCGGGGGTTCGTCGGCGCCGGTGAGCGCGCCCGGCTGGTGCCCGAGGTGCCGATGCGGCTCTGCATCGCCGACGGCGCCCGGGTCCTCATGTCGATGCGCGACCCGCGGGCGGACGAGGCGTCGAGCACCTCGCTGCTGATCGAGCACCCGGCGCTCGCCCAACTGCTGATCCAGGCGTACGAGACGATCTGGGCCGGGGGCGTCGACTTCGTGACCGCGACGGCCGGGGCGGGCGCGCCGGCCGGCTGAGCCGTTCTGCCGACGGCGGATCTGCCGCCGGCAGAAACGCTAGGCCGTCCACCTCCGCCCGCCGCAGGCTGGAGACCGCCGGTGTCCCGGGCGGTCCCGCCCGCCGGCACATGGAGGGGGTCAGATCATGGGGTACGGCATCTGGATGCTGGACGAGGGACAGCCGGCCCTCGGCGACCGGGTCTTCGAGAAGCTGCTCGCCGAACGCATCATCTTCCTCGGCACCGAGGTCACCGACGCCTCGGCCAACCAGATCTGCGCGCAGATCCTGCTGCTGGCGGCCGAGGATCCGGAGCGGGACATCTTCCTCTACATCAACTCGCCGGGCGGCTCGGTCAGCGCCGGGATGGCGGTCTACGACACCATGCGGTACGTGAAGAACGACGTGGCGACCCTGGCGCTCGGGCTGGCCGGCTCGATGGGTCAGTTCCTGCTCTGCGCGGGCGCGGCCGGGAAACGCTTCGCCCTGCCGCACTCGCGGATCATGATGCACCAGCCGTCCGGGGGGATGGGCGGCACGGCCGCCGACATCACCATCCAGGCGGAGAACATGCTGCACGTGAAGCGGACCATGCAGGAGCTGACGGCCCGGCACAGCGGGCGCACCGTGGACGAGATCCAGCGCGACTGGGACCGGGACCGCTGGTTCACCGCCGAGCAGGCCCGCGAGTACGGCCTGATCGATCAGGTGGTCACCCGGGCCGAGCAGCTGCCCGGGTGAGACCGGGGCGGCGCGGGTCGCTCACCCGGGCCGAGCAGCTGGGCCGGGTGAGACCGGGGCGTCCCGGGTCACGGGGGCGGCCCGGCCGGCCGCGATCGCCGGCCGGCCGGGACCGGTGCCCGGGTCAGGGGTAGCTGACCACCGGGCTGGTGCCGTAGGAGCCGACGACCGGGGTGCCGGCCTCGTTGATGGTGCGCTCGATGCCGCCGTCGCCGTCGAGGAAGACGGTGATCGCGTCGTGGAACCGGACACCGGCCCGGCGGGGCGCCTCGATCGCCCGGTCGCAGCGGATGTCCACCTGCTGGTTGAAGTACGAGTAGACGCCGAGCCCCCAGGCCTCGTGCTCGCGTACGTCACCGGCGACCTTGTAGGAGGCCCAGCCGTTGCCGGTGGGGCTGCGCCAGGCGGCCTGGCTCGGCGGGTCGTAGGGCAGCTCGCTCTGGTAGAAGACGGTCCGGCCGCGCTCGCCGTTCCAGATGGTCTGCCAGCGCTGGTAATGCTCGACGAAGAGCCCGTACGCGGTCACGTCGTCGCCGTTCACCACCACGCCGGTGGCGGCGGTGTTGACGGTCCAGCCGATGGTGCCCGGCTTGCCGTGGTCGCCGCGCCACGCCCAGATGTTGTCGATGATCGTGTGCCGGCTGTTCACCACCAGGCTGGTCGCCGCCCGGCCGACCTGCGGGCCGCCGATCCGGAAGAAGACGTCCTGCAGCGAGATCGGGTTGGTCGCGTGCGACCGGTGGCTGTGCCGCTTGCCGACCTCGACCAGCACCTCGGACTCGACCGGCCCGGCGTCGACCAGCACCCCGGCGATCCGTACCCCGTCGACGTCCTCGATCCGCAGGACCGCGTCGCCGGTGGTCGGGGCGAGGCTGGGCATGCCGAGGCCGAGCACGACGGTGTCCGGGTGCTTCACCCGCAGCGCGCGGTCCAGCCGGTAGACGCCCGGGGTGAGCAGCAGGTGCCGGCCCCGGGAGAGTTCCTGGTTGATCCGCTTCGCGGAGTCGGTGGGCCGGGCGATGAAGAAGTCGGCCAGCGGCAGCGACGGTACCGGCGCGGCACCGGCGCCCCAGGTGGTGCCGGCGGTGTCCCGGCGCAGCCGGGGCACCGCCACCCGCCAGCCGCCCTGGGCGTCCACCAGGAGGTACGGCTTCTCCCGGGTCACCGGGCTGGTCGGCAGGGTGGTGTACGGCGGGTCGGGGAAGCCCTGCGCGGGCGCGCCGACCACCCCGGAGAAGACCTGGTTCCAGACCCCGTTGGTCCAGTCCCCGCCCAGCTCGCTGTCCCGCGTGAGCCACTGCTGCTGGGAGCCGTTGATGGTGATGCCGTCCACCTTGGAGTCGGCGATGTACCCGCCGCTGGAGTAGCCGCCGTTGCCGGGCTCCAGCCAGAGGATGCCCTTGATGTGCACCCGGCGCATCGGCGACGCCTGGGAGACCGCCCACTGGTTCGACCAGTCGGTCGGGGTGACCGCGAGGTTCTCCACCGAGCGCCAGAAGTTGGTCAGCGCGGAGATCCCGGCCTCGGAGTTCGGGTCCGGTTGGCCGATCACCCGGACCGCACCGTGGATCTCCACGTCGTCGGGGTGCGCGCCGAGTCCGGCGACGGTGGTGTAGTAGCCGAGCCGGGCGTTCACCTCGTACCGGCCGGGCTTGAAGAGCACGGCGTACCGGTCGCCGCCCATCTCGTTGTGCTCCTGCGCGGCGAAGAGCCGGTCCAGGGTGGACTGGATCTCCTCGACCGGGCTGCTCGGGTCGTACACGAAGACGTTGGGGCCGAAGTCGGGCTCGGCGCCGTGGTCGTGGTCGTGGCCGGCCGGGGACGCGGCGGCCGGCAGCGCCGGCAGGCCGAGGGCGGTGAGCGAGGCCGCGGACGCGGCGGTGGCGGTGGCGGCGAGGAAGCGGCGGCGGGAGGGATTCATTGAGCTCATCTGCCTGCCTGTTCGGTGAGGGTACGGGAGAGCGCTCTCAGCGCGTTCCTACCGCATCGACACCGATCCCGCCAGCCTCCGCCGGTTCCGGAACCGCCCACGGCGCGGATCGCCGGAGGCAGGACGCAACCCCACCACACCCGCCCAGGGGTACGCGGCATCCTCGGCCGCCCACCCCTGCCGGCCGTCCCGCCGGCAGGGTCGTCCCCGGGCCCCGCCCGGGGACGGGCGGCGGTCAGGCCGGCTCGGACCGCAGCTTCACCAGGTCGTCGACGAGGGTCGCCACGTAGTCGGCCGTCTCCTCCCAGCGGGTGACGGCGACGCACCGGATGCCCATGGCCTTGACCGGGTAGTCGTTGCCACCCACGTCGAGCCGGTCACCGACAAAGAGCACGTTGTCGATCTTCAGATCCAGGCACTCCAGCAGCTTGCGCATGCCGTACGCCTTGTCCACGCCCTTGCGGGTGACGTCGATCGAGGTCGAGCCGCCGCCCCGCACCTCCAGGTCGGGCAGCTTCGCGGCCACCGCGTCCCGCAGCCGCTGCTTCTTGCTCCCGTCCGGGTCCCAGCCGTACTTCTCCGCCGGGGGCGCGGACTGGCCCAGCGCCGAGAAGGTGATCTGGCTGCCCCGGTCCTCGATGATGTCGCCCCAGGGCTTCGGCTCCCAGAGGTCCAGCGCCTGCGCCGACTCGGTGAGCGCGGCAACGACCCGGGCCTTGTCGGCCTCGCTGAGGTCCTCGGCGTAGACCTGCCGCCAGTCCCCGTCGAGCCAGCGGTAGTAGCGGGTGCCGCAGGTCGGCATCAGGTGCAGCCGGCCGCGCTGCTCCTCGGTGAGGTCGAGGTGGGCCAGCAACTGCGCCACGAACTGTTCGAACCGACCACCGGAGATGACCAGCACATCCACCTCGGTGAGCAGGTGGCCGAGGAGTTCCGCCATCCGACGATCGACCTGGGACTTGGAAACCGCCAGCGTGTCGTCCAGGTCGAACGCCACCACTCGAAGATCGTTCACGAAGTACCACCATGTCGTCGCGGGCAGGCCAGGACTAGCAGGGTACCGACTCACCCACTGCCACCCCGATGGCCCGGGGCTGGCGCCCGGTCGGGGCCGCCGACCACCCGGCGCAGCCCCACGCACGCAGGTTAACAGCGCGGAGCAGAGGACATCGGCCGGTTCCGCAGGCCCGTCCCGCACCGCCGCGGCCTCGCGCGAACCCGGTAAACCCGTTGCACCGGGCGCGTACCGGCGGCGATCGTGGCACCGTGCGCCAGGACGAGATCTGGGACGCCGAGGCGGCCCGACGCTACGACACACCAGGCACCGGGATGTTCGCGCCGGAGGTCCTCGGGCCGGCCGTGGACCGCCTCGCCGCGCTCGCCGGCGACGGACGCGCCCTCGAATTCGCCGTCGGCACCGGGCGGGTAGCCGTCCCGCTGGCCCGGCACGGCGTGCCGGTCACCGGGATCGAGCTGTCCCTGCCCATGATCGAGCAGCTCCGGACGAAGGCCGACGAGGCCACCATCCCGGTGGTCGTCGGCGACATGGCCACCGCCACGGCCCCCGGTGAGTACAGCCTCGTCTACCTGGTCTACAACACCATCTCCAACCTGCTGGAGCAGGCGGAGCAGGTCGCCTGCTTCCGCAACGCGGCCCGCCACCTCCGGCCCGGCGGACGGTTCGTCATCGAGCTGTGGGTGCCCGAGCTGCGCAAGCTGCCCCCGGGCACGCAGGCGACGGTGTGGCACGCCGAGCCCGGCTACCTCGGCCTGGACACCTACGACGTGCTGCGCCAGCAGGTCGTGTCGCACCACTTCCGGTTCGGCGAGGGCCGCGAGGCGCGGTTGTCCCGCAGCCCGCACCGCTACATCTGGCCGGCCGAGCTGGACCTGATGGCCCAGCTGGCCGGCTTCGAGCTGGAATCCCGGCACGCGGACTGGTCCGGGGCCGCGTTCACCGAGGAGTCCCGCTCCCACGTCTCCGTCTACCGCCTGCCCGGCTGACCCGTCCTCGGCCGGGTCACGGTGCCGGCTCCCGCCCGGCCGCCCGACCGCGTGCACGACCGGGGAGCGGGGCCGACCGGCGCGCGGTCACACCGACCACGGCGAGCAGGAAGACCGTGCACATGGTGAGCATCGGCGGCAGCATCTTGATCGAGTCCTCGAGCTGCCGGTACGCGCCGTCGACCAGGCCCGGATCCCACCAGCTCATCGCGGACGGGTACCACAGCGGCGCGTTGTGCCGCGGGGCGCGCTCCGCCGGCAGCGCGGTGAACACGTACACGGCGGTGACCGCGTCGAGCAGCAGCAGCCCTCCGATCCCGCTGCTGAGCCAGGCAACGGCGCGGCGGCCACGGCGCAACAGGACGCGCACCGCCGAGCCGAGAGCGATGGCGCCGAGCGCCCAGCAGGCCACGGCCGCCAGCGATCCGACCCGCACCTCGCCGAGCACATCGCCGACGGGCCGTACCGCACTGATGCCCGCGAGCCCCAGCGCGAGCGCCGCCGGGACCACGACGGCGGCCGCGACGATCGGCTCCGAGCCGGCCAGCCACCGGCCGAACCACCACACCGAGGCCGCGGCGAGGGCCACGGCCAGCGCGTACCCGTAGGGCGCGGCTTCGTGGGCCCCGGTCGCGTCGGCCAGCAGACCTGCCGTGGTCAGCAGCAGCAGGAGCAGCACGCCGAAGGCGAGCGGCGCGACGACCAGCTTGATCACGGTGAACGCCGCGGTGCGCGCCCGCGCCACGGTGATCGTGCCCGCCCGCCGGCTGAGCCGGTCGTGGACCGCGCACCGGGCGGTGTCGGCCAGATCCCGGACGGGGGTGTCACTGGCCGCGAGCAGCTCCGCGATCTCGTCGCCGTAGCGTTCGCGGATCGCGGCCGGATACAGCGCCAGCACGGCGCGGATGAGCCGGGCGCGCATCAGGCGACCGCCAGCCGGCGCAGCCCGGTCGCGGCGAGGGACCGCATCCGCTGCAGCTCGGCGCCGAGGGCGGCGCGGCCGGCATCGGTCAGCCGGTACGGCTTGCGCCGGTCCCGCTCGGGCAGGGCCTCGATGTACGCGTGCTCCTCCAGGCGCCGGATCGCGCCGTAGAGCGTGCCCGGGCCGGGACGGGTGCCGGTGAGCTCACCGATGTCGTCCTGCATGGCGTACCCGTGCTTGGGCCCCGCGGCGAGGCTGATCAGGATGTGCAGGGCCGGTTCGGAGAACCGGCCGAGGTCGGCGAGCCCGGCCATGAAGACCCCCTTACTACGTCCCGCGTAGCATCGCAGTACGTAGTAACCCCGTCAAGCCCTCCCCACGCCGCCCGTCGTGACGAGTTGACCTAGAGCCGACTCGAACTCCTAGGCTCGCCGCTGATCCGAGACGTCCGGGTCGCTCCCGCTCATCACGGCTGAACCAGTGAGGAACCATTTCGATGCGCTATCGCACCCTCGGCGGAACCGGCATGGAGGTCAGCGTCTACTGCCTCGGGACCATGATGTTCCAGGCGGTCGGCAACTCCGACCATGACGATTGCGTCCGCATCATCCATACCGCCCTCGACCAGGGCATCAATTTCGTCGACACGGCCGACATGTACGGGCAGGGCGAGTCCGAGCAGATTGTCGGAAAGGCACTGCGCGGGCGTCGCGACGACGTCGTGCTCGCCACCAAGGTGCATTTCCCCATGGGCGAGGGTCGCAACCGCGGTGGCAACTCACGGCGCTGGATCATCAAGGCGGTCGAGGACAGCCTCCGGCGACTCGACACCGACTGGATCGACCTTTACCAGGTCCACCGCCCCGACCCCTCGACCGACATCGAGGAGACGCTCTCGGTGCTCAGCGACCTCGTGCACCAGGGCAAGATCCGGGCCTTCGGCTGCTCTACCTTCCCCGCCGAGGAGATCGTCGAGGCGCAGCACGTCTCCGAGCGGCGCAGCCTCGGACGGTTCCGCACCGAGCAGCCGCCCTACTCGATCCTGGCCCGCGGAATCGAGGCCGCCCTCCTCCCGGTCTGCCAGCGCTACGGAATGGGCGTACTGGTGTGGAGCCCACTGGCCTTCGGCTTTCTCACCGGCCGGTACCGCAGGAACCAGCCCGTCGACCTGGCCACCGGCCGTCCCACGATCCGACCGGAACTGTTCGATCCCACGAACCCGGAAAACGCCCGCAAGCTGGACGCCGTCGAACAACTCATCGAAGTCGCGGAAACCCTCGGCTGTTCCCTCCCCCAACTCGCCGTCGCGTTCACCGTGGCCCACCCGGCCGTCACCTCGGCGATCATCGGACCGCGTACCGGGCAACAGCTGGAGGACCTCCTCAAGGGGTCCGCGCTCACCCTGGACGACGCGACACTCGACCGGATCGACGAGATCGTGCCGCCCGGGACCAACCTGTTCACCCCCAACGCCGCCTCGTCGCCGCGCGCGCTGACCGACCCGGCCCTGCGTCGCCGCCCGCTCGCCGAACGCGCCGCCGACTGATCCGGGCGGCAGGCGTGCCGCCACGTCAACTCGCCGGCGGCGGCCGGGTGGCGGGGGCGGATGTTCCGGTCGGCCAGGTCGCGACGATGCGCGATCGACGGTGGCGGGGCGCTGTCTACGGCGGTCATGCCGCGTCGACCGAACGTTAGGATCACAGGATGCCTGCACTCCTTACCAATCCATGTCCCGCCGGACGCACCGCGTTGATCGTCGTGGACCTGATGCCGCGCATCGTCGAGCAGGACATGGGTCCCCACAAGGGGGCCGACGTGGTGGCGCGGGCAAGCCGCCTGGTGACCGCGTTCCGCCGGGCAGGCGGCACCGTGGTGCTGGTCCGGGTGGATCGGCCGGGCGTTGCCGAGCAGCCGCCGGGCAGCGGGTTCGTCCCGGAAATGGAGCCGCAGCCCGGCGACATCGTCGTGGTGAAGCAGACCATCGGCGCGTTCTACGGCACCGGCCTGGCCGACGAACTGCGCACGCGCGGCGTGCGCTCAGTGGTCATGACCGGCCTGGCCACGACCATGGGCGTCGAGTCCACTGCGCGCGCCGCGTCCGATCACGGGTTCGAGGTCATCTTCGTTGCCGACGCGATGAGCGGTATGACGGCGGCGGAGCACGACCACGCACTGACGGTGGTCCTGCCGCGGTTCGGCGAGGTCGTCACCACTGACGAGGTGCTCGACCGGCTCAGTTGACGCCCGTCCCGCCCATGGATTGGGGACTCCTGCCGCGCTCGGCGGTCCTTCGCCATGCGCGAACGGGTCCCCTCTGCTCACGCGTCCCTGCAGGTAACGGCGGCTGCCCACTGGTGGATCGACTGATTCGGTGGACACCGAAACCATCGAGGGGCAGCCGCCGGGCACCGGCCGATTCGCGCTGCGGCACGGTCAGGAAGGGAGTTGTGGTCGCCGCGAGGAGCGGCCGCCAGGCGCGGGCTCGGCCAGGCTCGCAGCAAGATAGGCGTTGCGGCGCGCGATGAGGCGTCGCAGGTACGGCCGCAGGACGATGCTGGCCACGAGACCGCCGACGAGTCCCATCGGTGCAGTGAAGTCGATGACGTCGCGCATGAGGGCTGCCGAGGAGTCCGCCGGGTCCGGCACGAAGCTGTGCTCGTGACGCCAGCGGGCGAACGGGCCACTGATCTGCTCGTCCGTGAACCCGTACGGCCGCCGGTAGTCAGTGATCCGAACGGTCATCCGCCAGGTCAGGCCGAAGTGCCTGGCTTCCCAGGTGACGGCATCGCCGGCCGTCAACCGTCCGGTCGTCACGCCGCCGACCGCCCGTTCGGCGCTGGTCCCCATGGACCTGGTATGCATACCGACGTCGAGGCAGGCGTCGAAGACGGTTTCCGGGACCGCCTGGACCTCCGTGGTCAGCTCGATGCGTGGCACAGGGCCACGGTAGACCCCGGCCGAGATCATCTCAGTCGTCATGCTCGGCGGGAGACGCGAACGAAGCGGCGTCAAGGAATCGGGCCGCACCGGCCACATCATCCGCGGAGCAGCCGAGGCCGCCGACGAAAGTGATGCCGTGCACCGCTGCTGCCCGACGGTCAGCCGGGCCCGCAGCGTTCCGTGCGGCCTGTCCAGTTGTCCGCAACGCCTGCGGTCGGCGGCGGCGCCACCTGCCCCTCGTGCCCGCTCATGACCGCTGCGCGCCACGGTTCCCGGCCCGGGATGGCCCAGCCACCGAACCCCGGCGTCGACGTCGAGTTGCTACGGTCGATCTCGTGATCGATGAGCTGACGAGGGCCTATCTCCAAGCGGTCGATCAGGCACTGCCTGGCTATGCGCAGCGCCTCTACGTCGTCGGGTCCGCCGCGCTCGGTGCCTGGCAACCCGGTGTCAGTGACGTCGACACCGTGATCATGACGTCGCGTCGGGCAACGGGCGACGACGTCGCCCGGCTCACGAAGATTCATGCCGGGATGCCTCGGTCACCTCATCTTGACGGGGTCTACCTGGAGCCTGCGCTGGCGAAGTCCTGGCCGAGCGACAGGCAGGTCGTGCCGTTCGTGGTCAACGGTGAATTGAGGACCGACGTGCCCTGCGGGGAGCTCACCCCAGTGCTGTGGCTGACCTTGCAGCGGTACGGCATCCCGGTTCGCGGTCCGGCCGTCGTAGACCTGGGGGTGCGAGTCGATCCGGAGCAGCTACGCCGCTACAACCTCGACAACCTGCGTGAATACTGGCAGTCGGCGATTTCGACGTTCCCGGCGGAGCTAGCCGACGTGGCGCCCGACGCAGCGATGGACGCCGAGACGGTGGCCTGGTTCGTGCTCGGACCCGCGCGACTGCACTACACGCTGGCCCACGGTGACATCATTTCGAAGGCAACAGCGGGCGACTACCTCGCGCAACTGTTCCCTGAGTACGCCGATCTCGCTCACCGAGCGGTCCGCTGGCGTCTGGGTGAAGCGGTACGGTTCACGGCTACCGACCTTGTTGCCGCAGGTGAGAGTGTCAACGCGGTAGCCGAAGATGCTTGGCGTCGCTTTGGCAGCTGAGCTACCTGGCTGTGCGGATCTCCTCGTCGGGCAGTCGCAGACCGGCCAGCCTGCGGTTGGCACTTCCCAGCGCCGTGGGCGAACGAGAAGATGCAGCATGCAGAAAAGCTGGCAGACGGTCCTTGGTGCGCTGTCGGGAGTCGTCGGGCTGGTGACCTGGGCGCTGGCCGCAGCGATCTACCAGCCGTTCATGCAGCCCGATGGGTTCTGGACCGATAGCAGCACTGGGCAGGTCTTTCCGGAGGTAGGCGGTAACAACACCTACTGGCCTCGTGACATCCGCCAGTTAGCGATCTTACTGGCCTTAGGCGGAGTGATCCTGATCTGCCGCGCGAACATCCGCGGCGTCGAGGCCGGCTCGATCGCCATAACCATCTGGCTCGGTGTGGACATCTGGCTGGACCGGGTCGACGTGGCCGGGGGCACTACCGTGATGTGGCTCGCGATCGGCGGTATTGCCATGTTCTCGACAACCGCCGTCGTCGCTGTCCGGGTTTCGGCGGGTCACGGCGGACCTCCAATCGTTCGTCATGTGTCCGCTGTCGTCCTCGCGATACTCGCGGTTGTGACGATGATGGTCACGACCCCTTGGGACGAGCCGGTCACCAACCCGGACCAGGTCGCGGTCGAAAACGCGCTCTCGGTGCTTAGAGCAGGATTGGTAGCGATGTTCATCGCTACGGCGATCGGGCTGATCGCGGATCGGCTTACCGCTGTCCGCGCCCGGCGGGTGGCCGCTTTCATTGTGGTGGCTGCAATGGCATCCTGGATTGCCACTGCCAGTTACGGACCGCTGTCGGCTGTCGGTCTGATCGGCATGTCTGTCGCTGCAACGCTCGCCGTGGCCGCAGCTCGGGAGGTGAACCTGATCCGGCTACTGGCGGTTGCGATGGCCTGCTGTCTGGCTCAACTCCCGGCGATGATCATCCTTTACCTCACGGGGTCGGCGGTCGGCAGCGCGATGACCTCCTTGGCCGACAATCCACCGATCAACGCTGCCGACACCGATCTTTCGATAGCCTTCGCCGGCCTGGTCCTCGGGCTGCTACTGGGATCGATCAGCTACATGATCACGTCACCCGCACCCAAGCCGCCCAACCTACACCGCGATTCCGGCCCGTTGGCGAACCGCGCCTGAAGCAGCACCGACTTCAGTTCACCGCGCCGAGGATGAGCCGCGTAGCATGCCGGTCCCGCCCGCGCTCGTAGCGATCCTGCGCGCGCACATCGAGCGGTTCGGGGTCGCCAAGCACGGCCGGCTGTTCCAGAGCGAGCGGGGCAACGTGGTTGCGGCCTCGACGTACTTCCGCGTCCGGGATGAAGCGCGTCGACTGGCGTTGACGCCGCGCCAGGTTGACTCTCCGCTCGCTGGTCGCCCGTACGACCTGCGGCACGCTGCCGTGTCGCTGTGGCTCAACGCTGGTGTGCCGGCGACCGAGGTGGCCGACCGGGCCGGACACTCCGTTGACGTGCTGCTGAAGGTCTACGCCACGTGCATCGACGGCGCGGAGGCCACCGTCAACGACCGGATCGCTGAGGCTCTGACCGGCGTGACGTGGCCCGTATGATCGCCGTCGTTCCGGATCCTTCCCCGATCACGTCGGCTGACCTGGGCAGATCATTTCAAGGTCATTCCGCGTCTGTTCCGCGACCTGCGACAAACCGCGGCTTCCGGTGGCCTATGACTGCACACCTGTGCTAATTGAACGACGTGCGTATTGCCAGCTCAGGCAACGTTTCTGCAGCGTATCGAGGTGCCCCCGGCAGGATTCGAACCTGCGACACACGGTTTAGGAAACCGATGCTCTATCCCCTGAGCTACGGGGGCGCGAGGGCCCAGTCTAGCGACCTGGGGGTTCACCTGGGGTGGCAGGGAGTCGCCCACGTTCACCCACGTTCCCCGCACCGCCGTTCTCGCAGCCCAGGAGCACACCCCAAGGGCTATAGGGTTCATCTATGAAGGTGCCTCGTACGACGTTTCCCGGTCTCGCTGGCTGTCGAGGCGTCCGGCTGCGCTTCGGCCGGACCGTCGCGCTCGACGATCTCTCGTTCGCCGTCGAGAAGGGCGAGACGGTGGCGATCACCGGTCCCTCCGGCTGCGGCAAGACATCCCTGCTGCATGTGCTGTCGGGCCTGCTGCGTCCCGACGCCGGCGAGGTGTACTTCGGGTCGCGGGAGCTGTCGGCCGAGTCGGACGCGGCGCGCAGCCGCCTTCGATTGACCTCCTTCGGGTTTGTGTTGCAGTTCGGTGACCTGGTGCCGGAGTTGACACTCGGCGAGAACGTGGAGTTGCCGCTGCGGATGACCGGGGTACGGGCAGCGGTGGCTCACCGACGGGCGCTGCATCTGCTCGAGGAGTTAGGTATCGGAGACCTGGCGTCGCGGCAGGCGGGCGCGGTGTCGGGTGGGCAGGCGCAGCGGGCCGCGGTGGCTCGGGCACTGGTGCACGAGCCACAGGTGGTTTTCGCCGACGAGCCGACTGGCGCGCTGGATTCCACCAGCGGTGAGGCGGTCCTGGACTGCTTGTTCGCCGCGGCGAGGCAACGACATGCCGCCGTGGTCGTGGTGACGCACGCCGCGGAGGTGGCGCAGCGAGCAGACCGGGTGGTGCGCATGCGCGATGGCCGCGTGCTGGAGACGGTGGCTGCGCGATGAGTGCCGTAGGTCGCTATCTGCCATGGATGTGGTTGGGACTGCGGCTGACGGTGCGCGGTGGACGCCGGGCGCTGGTGCGCACGGTGCTGCTCGGCGCCGGGGCGGCGGTCGGCATCGTGCTGGTCCTCGGCGCGCTCGCGGTGCCGACCGTGGTGGACGCCCAGGACCTGCGGGTCATCTCCCGGACCCCGGTGACGCAACCCGGCGCAGATCAGGGGTTGCGGGTCCTGACGATCGATGACGCGGTCGCCGGTCGCCTGCTACGTCGGGTGAATGTCAGTGGGGCCAGCGGTGGTGCTCCCGTTCCGCCCGGAGTCGGGCAATTGCCGGCCGCCGGCGAGGTGGTGGTTTCCCCGGCGCTGCGTGAGCTCATCGCCGCCAACCCGCACGCGCGGCAGCGCTTCCCGCAGCGGGTGGTCGGCACGATCGGCGCTGCGGGCCTGACCGCGCCGGACGAGCTGATCGCGTACGTGGGTGTGGACGCGGCTCGAATGCCGGCGGACGCCGTTCCGGTGGTGGGCTTCGGCGATTCCGATGCCAACCGGCGGTTGGCGGTGCAGCGAGGCACTTCTGATCTGGAGCGACTGCTCACTCCCGGACGGATGGTCGCGTTCGCGTTCGCGTTCTTCCTCCTCGCACCACTGGCGGTACTGCTGTCCACCGCCGCCGGGCTGTCGGCCTCCGCGCGGGAGCAGCGGCTGGCCGCGCTCCGGCTACTCGGGGCGTCGGCGCGACAGGCACAGGCGGTCAACGCGGTCGAGACCGGTGTCGCCGCCACCATCGGCGTCGCACTCGGCTATGCGGCGTTCCCGCTGCTACGGGCAATCAGCGCCGACTGGTCGTTGGGCCGTTTCCGCTGGTACGCCACGGACGTGCACGTCGGCGCCGGTCGAGCCGCCACCGCCGGAGCGATAATCGCGGTGTTCGCGGTCATAGTGGCCGTGGCAGGGGCAACGCCTGCTGTTCTGCGCCCGGTGACCACCCGCCGTAGAACCGCGACCCCGGCACCTCGAGCGTGGCGGCTGCTCGCCTTCATCGCATCGGTCATGGCGCTGCTGGCGGCGATGTGGCTCGGTGACACGACGATGCCAGCACTGGCGTTGCTCGCCGCCGGGATGCTGGGCGTGGCGCTCACCCTGCCGCTCGTTCTTCCAGCGCTGCTCACCCGCCTCTGGGCACCTCTGCTGCGGTGGACCGCCCGACCGGTGTGGGTGACCCTCGCCGCACGTCGCGTCCTGCAGGCGCCCAACCTGGCCTCGCGTCTGGTCGGCGCGCTGATGGTCGCTCTGTTCATCGGTGGCGTGGGCACCATCGGCACCGCCGCCTATCAGGCGGCGAACACCGCCCGGCAGGTGTCCGACACCGGGTGGTTGCCGCAGACGATCCTGACTGGTGACCAAGCCCTCGCCGACAAGCTGACTCCCGTCGTCGGCACCGACAATATCGCCTACTACGAGAGCCTCAGCGGCATCGCCACGGTCGCCGGGCAGCAGCAACAGGTCTCTGTCGTCCGGGGCAGTTGCGCCAGCCTCGCCGTGCTGTTCGACACCACCTGGACCTGCACACCGGGAAAGGCGTACCGGGCGAAGTGGTCCGACCAGCTACCGCCCGGGACCACCCTGAGGCCAGCCGACGACGGAGATGCCGCGGTCACGGCCTTCACGATTCCTGCCGACACCGCCCCGCTGAACACCTCACCGTTCGGGCAAGGCACCGACATCGTCGTCGCCGAGACGCCCCGGCAGGGGACCATCGTCGCGAAGGTCACCGCCGACCAGGGCAAGCTCGAGGACTGGTACGCCGTCACCGCCGCCCTCGCCCCCACCGCAGTGGTGCAGGGATACCGCGAGATCCCGACCGGCTTCGACGCCGGCGCCGTCATCGTCCTCGTCACCGCCGGGCTGCTCATCACTGCCGCCATGGGCTTCATCGCCTTCGCCATGTCCACCGTCGACCGCAGGATCGCCACCCGACGCGCGAACGTCCCCCTCGCGGTGATCGGCGCGCCCCGGCGAACCCTCACGGCCGCGGACCTCACCGAGTCAGTCAGTGGTCTGATCCTCGGTCAACTCATCACCGCCGCGGCCGTCATCCTCACCGCCGGGACGGCAGCAGCCGTACTGCGCACTGCGAGCTTCGCCGACCTGCTCCACACCATCAGGCCCATGCTCACTCTTGCCGCCGCCGGGGTCGTCCTCGGCACCCTGATCACCATCCTGGCCACCACGTCCGCCGGCCGCCCCACCCCCGCACTCTTGCGCCACGAATAGCAATCGCACACCGATCAGGAGACCGTCATGGTTGAGGCCAGCTCATCGGGCGCCGCCTCTCTCATCGGTATTCCTCGCCGCCCCACACACTGCGGACACCGATGACGGTCTCCGTTCCCTACGCTGCTCCCATGGCAGCGTGTCCCGAGCTGACCAGGCCGGCCCCCCACGTGGGGTCCGGTCATGGTCTCTCCGGGGCAACCCCGGGGACGGACTACTCACCTCGGCACCACACCACAGGTGCGTCGGCACGCTCCGCGAGCCTGTGCACCCGCACGACCGGGCATCGTCGGGACGCGCTGCCACCACCGGCCCGATCGTGACCACCATTCACGCCCTCGCCACCGCGCTCGCCGACGCGTTCCTCGCCGGCGACAGCTGGCGCCGCGCCGATCTCATCGACCAGGGTGGGCTCGTCCTCGGAGTACGACGGCGCTGGCTGTGGCCGGTCGCCGACGCGGTGCTGGTCGCCTACCCGCGCCCACCCACCGACCGGCCACGCGAACTGGCCACGTTCCTGAGCAACGTCGACCCACTGCGCGCGGCAGTCGCCACCGCCCGCCAGCACCAGCGACCGATCGCCATCCGCGCCCGACCCGTGACACCGACCCGCACCATCCGCCGCCCCTGGCACACCCCAGTCATAGACACCGTCGATGACCTGGCCGCGATGCTCGACCTGAGCATCGAGCACCTCGACTGGTACGCCGACCGACGCGCCATGAACCGCCGCGCCACCGCCCACCGCCTGCACCATTACCACTACCGGTGGACCGCGGGCGGCCGGCTGATCGAGGCACCGAAGTCCCGGCTGCGCGCCCTGCAACGCCGGCTCCTCACCGAGGTCCTCGGCCCCATCCCGGTCCACCCCGCCGCCCACGGATTCGTCCCCGGCCGCTCCGCGCACACCTTCGCCGGCATCCACACCGCACAGCCGGTCGTCGTCCGGATCGACCTGCTCGCCTTCTTCACCCACATCCCCGCCACCCGCGTCCACGGCCTGTTCCGCACCGCCGGCTACCCCGAATCCGTCGCCCACACCCTCACCGGACTCTGCACCAACCGCACCCCGCACCCAGTCCTGCGCCGCGCACCGACCGAGCTGCCGCACCGAGCGGCCCGGCTCGCCGCGCTCCGCACCGGCCATCTGCCCCAAGGCGCGCCCACCTCACCCGCACTGGCCAACCTGTGCGCCTACCGACTCGACCGACGCCTCACCGGCCTCGCCGACGCCTTCGCCATCACCTACAGCCGGTACGCCGACGACCTCGCCTTCTCCGGCGACCTCACCACCCGCCGCATCGACGACCTGATCGCCGACGTCACCGACATCGCCCGCGACGAGGGCTTCCAAGTCCATCCAGCCAAGACCCGCGTCCGCGGGCGCGCGGACCGGCAACTCCTCGCTGGACTCGTCGTCAACCAACACCCCGCCACACCACGCGACGAATACGACCAGCTCCGCGCCATCCTCCACAACGCCGCCCGCACCGGCCTCGCCGCGCAGAACCGGACCGGCCACCCCGACTTCGCTCAATACCTCATCGGACGAGTTACCTGGATCAGTCATCACCACCCGGCACGCGCAGCCAAACTCGCCGCGCTGCTGGCCCACGCTCTCGCGGCACCGTAAACTGACGCGGCACGGCAACTTCACCGGATCCCGCAAGGACGCGTCGAACCGACCTAACAAGGGCCTGAGCAGGACTTACACCTGTTCTGCTGATCTTCAGCAAGCGAGCACAGCGACGGGCGCGTGCGACCCACCAATGTGAAAACAAAATAGAAACCCGCAGGTCATCCAGCTATGGGTACAGATAGAGCGTCGTCTTAGGAAACCGTTGCTCTATCCCCTGAGCTACGAGGGCGCGAGTGCCCAGTCTAGCGGCCTGCCGGTTCACCTGGGGTGGCAGGGAGTGGCCCACGTTCACCCACGTCGTCGCCCTGGTCAGGGCCGACCGATGACCACACCCCGAGCACACGGACCCCGGCAGCGACCCGGCCCGTTGACCCGCCGTGGCATCCGGTGGCACCGGTTGCCCCACGGTGGCATCCGCTCTCGAGCACACACCGCGCACATCATCGAAGGTCCGGAGTCGGGTCTCGGGTCGCCCGCCGATAGACGTTGCTCGGCGCGGACAAGGACGTCGGCGCCGGGGTTGTTGAGGCGCTGGCCGGTTCTGGCGGAGATCGGTTACGGTAACGTCGCTTTGCGTCAATGCAGCCGTCGTGTCCGTACGGGGTTGTGAAGGGACGGGCGTCATGATCGATCCGCAGCGGGTAGACGATGCGAAGCGGGCACTGGGTGCAAGGCTTGCCGCCTGGCGCAACGTGCGTGGGCTGACCCAGTTGGCATTGGCGAGGCGGGTGCCGGTTTCCCGGACCACGATCGCGGGCGTCGAGCGCGGGCAGCAATGCCCGGACCGGATCTTCTGGCAGCGCTGTGAAGCGGCCCTAGCCGCTGGTGGAGAGTTGCTGGCCGACTACGACGACTATCGGCGCCTGAAGCAGCAGCTTGATCAGGAGAAAGTCGAAGCGGCACAACGCATGCGGTGGGGCGAAGTCGAGGACCGCTCACTACCGGCTGGCACTCACGGTGTCCCGGTGACGGATCCGGCACGGGAGTCGTTGCGCGACCTCGCCGCCACGGATCTGACGGCCGGTGGTCCGAACGGCCTGACGGCACCACTCGCGCGGGTCGCCGGTGCCGCGGTGGCAGGTGAGACGGACTTTCACGATGGTGACGCGGTTACGCTTGCGGTCATGTCCGATGGGCAGGCGATGTCATTGCGGGTAAGCCGGAGGGCTCTGCTGGAACTGGCCGCTGGCCTCACCGCCGTGCCGGTTGTCACCACCACAGGCGTTTCTCACCCACGGTCCGTCGACCCTGCCGTTGTCGATCACTTCGCGGAGCTTCGCGCGCTCCTCGTACAAGCGGACGACCTGCTGGGTGGCCTCACCATCCTGTCGACCGTCGAACAGCAGATCGCGCTGATCGCCGCCCTGCGTCGGCAGACACGTGGACAGCTTCGTAACCGGCTTCTCAGCACCGAGGCACGGTGGAGCGAGTTCGCGGGTTGGCTCAGCGACGATCTCGGCGACCGGGCCGCGGGCGACCGCTGGCTGGACCGCGCGGGAAGCATGGCGCAGGAAGCCGACGATCAGGAGTTCTGGGCGTACGTCCTGACCCGTAAGGCACAGCGGATGGTGGGAACCGGGGACGAGGACTGTGTCGTCGGGCTGGCCCGTGCCGCTTCCCGCCTGCCCGACACGCCCCCGCTCCTGCACGCCTTCGCCGCCATCCAGCAGGCGCACGGCAGCGCCATCGCGCAGGACGCCTCCGCTTTCCAGGCCGCGGTCGAGCGTGCCCACACACTCGTGGCGACCGCCAGGCCGCCGAGCGGGGGAAGCAGTGCCCTCGGTTCGTTCTGCACCCGGCCGTACCTTGCGGCGCAGGAGGGCGAGGGATGGCTCCGCCTCAACCAACCGCGTCGGGCCATCGACAGCTTCACCAACGCCGTCAACACGTGGCCCGACCGCTACCGACGCGAACGGGGCGTGTACCTCTCCCGCACGGCGCACGCCTACCTGGCGGCTTCGGAACCAGGCCAGGCCGCCACCGTCGCGGCTGAAGCGTTGACCACGGCTACCACGACGGGCTCGGTTCGGGTCCGCCGAAACGTCACCACCCTGGCCCGGCGACTCGAACCCTTCTCCAGCCAGCCGGAAGTGCGACAGCTCCTCGACCAGCTGGCCACCAGCGGATGAGTCACCAACTACCCGATCAGGTCCGTACGCCGCATGTCGCCTTCGTCGGCCGCGCCAACATCGACATCACCGTGCGGATCCCCCAACGGCCCGTCGCTGGCCGGACGACGTTCGCCTCGTCACCCGCGACGACCACACCGGGCGGCAAGAGCCTCAACCAGGCTTTGGCCGCACGACAAGCGGGCGTCCGCGCCAGCCTGATCACCAACGTCGGCGACGACGAATGGGGCGCCTCCCTGAGCCGAGCCCTCACCAACGCGGCCATCGACATGTCCTTCCTTCAAGTCGTGCCATCGGCTCCGACCGGTACCGCGATCATCGAGATCACCCCCGACGGCGAGAACTACATCGTCCTCGCACACTCCACAGAGACTGAGCTCGCCAGCGAGCATGTGCGCAACGCACTTCAGCAGCTACGAGCTCCGATCGTGGTAACCCAGCTCGATCTCCAGCCCGATGCCGTTGACGCCGTCTTCCGGCATCACCACGCAGAGACGCTCATCGGCAACCTCGTGCCACATCCCTCGCTCGGTCTGACCGCCCTGGCCCCACTCGACCTGTTCGTTTCGAACGAGGCCGAAGCGGCAGCGATACTGGGCCGCCACCATGCCAATCCGTCGATCGCAGCGCAGGAACTCCGCAAGCTGGGCCCACGAGCGGTGGTGGTGACCGCTGGCGCTCGCGGCGCCGCCTACAGCGATGCCGACCACACCGCACTCGTCCCCGCATCACACGTCAAGGCCATCAACACCAGCGGGGCCGGTGACGCCTTCCTCGGCACCCTCGCCGCACGACTCGCTCACAACGTGCCGCTACCCCACGCAGTCGCCAAAGGCGTCGCCGCCGCAACAACCTTCGTGCAGCTCGACAGACGCTAGGCGACTAGGTCGGGACGACGGTGACATCGCTGGCCTTCATGGTTGCCAGACGCCCGCACTGATCCGAGTCTCCACAAGATCGCGAGGGACGATCGGTTCGAACTCGAGTGCGTATCCGACAAGGCCTCTGGCAGCGGCATGCCTGGCACACCGACTGCGGTCAGCAGAACGGCCAGCCTCCCAGGGTCCTGCTCGAAGAGGATGTCGCTGAAGGCATCGAGGCTTCCGCTCGGGTTGCGTGACAGAGCAGCTGCGAGAACTCGTAGACGAAGCCGGCAAAGTCGACGAGCGACGCTCCGTCGATTACGAGCACAGGGGTTTACAACGATGCCGCAAGGGGTCTCGCCGGCAAGAGGGCCTCCAAGGCAGGATAATGCAGCGCTGCGCGCGGCCACGACTACAACGGACAGACGGAATGGACTTTCCCCAGCAGCCGTGTCGCCAATGGCCGCCGCCGCGAGATGGTCAGCCCTGCCTACTTTCTATACCCGGCGGTGACTGCTCCTGCTCTACCCTTGGGAAGAATTGGTGCCATTCAAGTCCAACATCTGCCCGAATGCGTTAAGAGCCGAGCGGCTAGTCACATCATTAGCAGGCGCTCGCATTCGCCATTCGGATACTTGATCAGCAGGCTTCGGCCATCGCCGCGCTTTAGGACATCTTGCACTAGATCATATACTTGAATTGCGCGGTTGATGGTGTCCGTTCTGGTATCTCCCGACTTCCGGACGGCACTATCGAGCGCCAACATTGACCTTTGAGTAAAATTGACGGTTACACGGGTTAGCGGCCCGCTGCTCCCACTCGCACCTCCAGACGCAACTGCCGGAGGGGTGATGCCGCCATCGGACTCACGCCGTTTCGGAACGCCGCCATTGCCCGCTTCAACAGACCCCTTCGCTGGCATATATATCCCCTTCTCCCATGCCCGGTACTCTTTATCGCTGCTGACAGTTCCCAGGAAAATTTAAGACACTTCGCGTTACCAATGGGCGCCCGTCAACAGACTCACGGGTTCAGGGCTGCTAGTCAACCGTCCCTCCAAGCTGGAACATCGCACACCATGTGCGACGGGTCTTGCGATGCACGTTGAGACCATGACAATGGGCCTAGGAGTCTCGTCCTACGACCCATGTCGGTCAGTCTTTATGCACAGCGACCGCACCCGATCCAACACGCAGGAAGGAAGTGAAGCTTGTTCGCTTGCACGATTGGGGTTATGCAGTGAACCAGGGGCGTTGCCCGTCCCAGCAGATTGACCAAGAGCTCAACCTGGCCGATCACACTGACCCCATCGAGTCCGAACCGTCGGACAAGGCACGCGTCTGGGCGCAGCACCGAACAGAAAGATCAACGGAAGGGAATTTCTTCGCAACCTGGTGGCGATTCGCCATTGAGATAAAGTTTCTGCCTTCGAAGCGAACGGCTCGACACGCCCTAACCCTATCCGGGCTACTGGTAGCCGCAATCGCCGCAGCGGTTACATGGGTTGCCGCTTCGGTGAATGAAATTCCCGACGCCATTTCCGTGCCTACACCGATACTGGTCCCGTTGATCCTTCTAGCAGTTAGGGCAATCGTGACGAAAGGTCGGCGATAACTGGCCCGACTGCACACTTCGGACGCCAAGGCCAGGATCGACCGAAGCGGTTCAACCATCACGCACCAGCACTTTACTTGGGGCCGGACGATGTGTCCGGCCCCGCCAGCGCTTCACGACCATTGGGCACTAGCCCCCTCTGTGAGGAGTCTGCTGTGTCTTGAACTTGCAAGCGCCGCGCGACTGGGCGCATCGACCTCTGTTGGCGGTACCGCAGATGGTGGTACGGGTTCGACCGGGCGTGGCCACTGCTCGCCTGGCGGCACGGGGGCACGGCCGAAGATGGCTTCCGCGGCTGCTTGGGCGAGGACGGCCTGGGTTGTGGCGGGTATCCCGATCCGGTTCCAGTGGAAGATCACGTGCTCTGCGATCACGGCGCGTAGCCCACGGGTGAGTTTTCCTGTGTCGCGTAGGTGGCGGAGGGCTGTGCCGGCGTTCTCGAAGGCGGTCTGCCAGTCGCTGGTGGTGCGGGTGGTGCCGAGTTGCAGGTGACGGACCTTGCCGGTGAAGGCTTCCCAGGTGGCGGGGTCGGCGGCGGGGGGCCAGGTGCGATGTTCCAGGCGGTGTCGGGCGACTCGCGCCCATACGTCGCCTTGTTCGTTGAGGTCGAGTCCGGTGGCGCGCATGAGTGCCGTGCACAGGATGAGGGAGCGTTCCCGTCGGTCTGCCGGCTGATGGTGAAGGTAGGTGAGGAGGTGGCGGCTGTCGTGGTGGAACAGGGTGTGTGCGGTGTCCATCGCGTCGGGGCCGCCGAAGGCGTGGATCTCGGGTTCGTAGATGTCGCTGGTCCAGGCGCGCGTTCCGGTGAGCAGGTCGTGTACCGGGCCGGGGTCGGTGTCGGGCGTGGTGGGCAGGTAGCGGATGCGCCACGGTCCTTTGCGGATGAACCACCAGGAGGTGATGAGGCCGGCGGTCTCGGCGGCGGGTAGGACGCGGTGGAGGTGGGGTATCGCGTGTTGTTCGCGTTCGTGGCGGCTCTGGCCAGGGTAGGTGATGTTCACCTGTTGCCAGGGGGTCTCCTTCATGGCGGGCCTTTCGTCAGCTGAGTAGGAGGCAGGCGTCCCACGAGGTTGAGGTTGTGGAGGCTGCGGCCAGGGCGTGACCGGCTGTGCCGTCAAGTAGTCCGGTGGGTTCGTCCGCGGCGGGGGTGGCGTGCAGGTGGAGGCGGGTCAGTGGGGCGAGGGGTGTCGGGGTGAGTGCGTCGGCGGCGATGCGCCGGCCGGTGGCGAGGAGGCCGGCGGTGCCGTGGCAGAGGCTGCGGTCGGTGAGACGGCGGATCTGTGCGGGGTCGTTCACGCAGGTGGTGAACGCCGTCTCGGCGAGGAGCTGCCGGGCGGTGTCGTGCAGGGCGAGGGCGGCCAGTTGTTGGGCGCGGGCGATTCCGGGGGTGCCGTAGCACCAGGAGGGGCGTAGTGGGTGTTGTTGTGCGGGTGCGCCGTGGTGCAGGTCGTCGAGGGTGAGGGTCTGCGGCCACCAGATGGTGTCGGCGGTGTGCTGCTGCCAGGTGTCCAGCCATCGGCATATCCGCAGGATCGCCTCGGTGTGTCCGTCGACGGTGATGCCGGCGCGGTGGGTGAGGGCGAGTAGCGCGAGTGGGCCGGTGATGCCGTGGGCGATCCCGTGGTTGGCGTGGCCTCCTGGTGGTGGTGGCTGGTGTCGGTCGGGTCCGTTCGCGCACCACCAGCCGGGGAGGTCGTTGACCGGTTCGGTGAGCCGGACCAGGTAGGTGAGTACCTGGCGGAGCAGGTCGTGGTCGCCGAGGCGGTGCAGGGCGACGCCGAGGCCGGTCAGGCCGCGGATGAGGTCGTACTCGGCGTAGTGGGGCCGCTGGTGGGAGTCGATGCGGCGGTGGGCGGCGTGCAGCCGTCGGCGGGTGACCGTGGCGGTCCCGGTGGCGGCGATCGATCGTGCTCGGGTGAGGCCGGGTTGGTTGGGGGTGGCGAGGACGAAGGCGAGTGCGGGTGCGCCGTAGAAGAGGCTGGCGCCTGCGGCGATGCTGACGCCGTTGGCGGTGGCGGCCCGCAGTGCCGCGTGGGCGGCGGGCCGGTTGCCGGTTTCCAGGTGTAGAAGGGCGACGCCGGCCGCCCCTTCGGCGAGGGACTGTGCTGCGGTCACGGCGTCGCCTGGCGGGTGCGGGCGACGGCGCGGGCCAGGCGGAGGCAGTGCCGTTCGGAGGCGGGGTCGACGCCGATCATGCGGGCGTGGTGCAGGTGCAGAATGTCGGTCAGTACCTGGTCGAGGTCGAGGTTGTCGGCGTGGGCCAGTGTCCGGTAGGTGGCCAGTGCCTTGTCCAGGTCGTCGTCGCGGTAGGGGGTGCGGGCGAGGTCGAGCTGGACGGGTTCGAGTCGGGGGCCGCGGTGGTGGGGGACGTGTTCGGCGAGCCAACGCGGCCCGTCGCCGGTGAAGGCGTCCGCGATGGCGATCATCGTGGCGGCGGTGCTGGCCTGGCGGTCGCCGGTCAGCCGCTGCAGGGTGGCGCGGGAGTCAGCGGCGAAGACCGCTTCGGCGGCGGTGAGGGTGGGGCCGGTGCCGTGGCGGGTCTCGGGCCGGTAGGTGCGCAGGCTGTAGTCGTGCAGGACGCGTTTGTGCTCCAGTTGTTGCGCCCATTCGGCGAGGCATGCGGCGGTGGCAGCGAAGGTGGTGTCCTGGAGTGGGATGCGTAGCCGCAGGTGGGGCTCGGGGTCCGGGTACCGGAGGAACCACCAGCCCGCCGCCGGGAGGTTGCCGGTCCGGTGGGCGAGGTCGGTGAGGATGTCGTCGGCCCGGCCGTACAGGCGGGCCTCCAACCACGGTGACTGGCCGGGCCGATGCTGTTGTGCGGTCACGGCCCGCGCTGGTCGGCTCGGGTGGGTGGCCGGACGGGTGTGCGCGAGGGTGAGGAGGAGTTCGGCGGGTCGGCCGCCGATCCAGCCGGCCGGGCCGGGAGCCTCGGTGAGGGTGGTGCGGGCGTGCCGGTCGACGTGCCGGCGCAGCACTGCCAGGTGGGTGTTGTCGTTCAGGTCCAGACGTACCTGCACGTCGTCGGCGCCGACCAGGACCTCGTCCGGGAGCCGGTGCTGTTCACGGTATCGCTGCCAGGCGTCGCGCCAGTGGGACCATGCCAGGGTGCGGGCGGGGAGCGCGGTCCGGTCGATGGTCCAGCGGGCGGGGTGCACGATGCTGCGTCCGCGTCGCAGGCGTGGCAGGAACGGCAGGCTACGCGCGTGCCCCCAGTCGAATCGGCTGCACGGAGCCGTCCACGCCGTCCAGATCTCGGTCAGGAACCGCATCAGGGGCTGCTGGAGGTCGGGTAGCAGCACGCTGTTGAGCAGCAGCGGCTCGACCGGTCGCCCGGAGGTCCGCGACACCAGCCACAGCCGCTGGCCGTCGCCGGTCACCGCGAGGTCCGCGAGCGTCCACGGCGGGTCCGGGTGGAAGTCGCCGACGGGCAGGACGGGCAGCACCGCAGGTGTCCGGGCGACCGCGGCCAAGCGGGCATCCAGCGGCGGGCCGGACAGTTGCACCGTGTCCGCGCCGGGCAGGGCGGTCGGCAGGTTCCGGTAGACGTGCTGGAACGACGCCAGCTCGGCGGGAGAAAGCAGGTGCAGGAACCGGCCGGCGGCGACCCCGGCGTGGCGGGCTCCGCTGACCACCGTCAACGTGAACGCGCCTCGGTCCAGGTCCTGTGGGGTCGCGGCGGCGAGGGTGAACCGTAGTTCGGTGTGTGGGATCGGCGGCCGGTCGTCATCTCCTCGTAGGCGGCCTGTCAGCTCGTCGTCGAGGATCACCTCCGTACAGTCGTTCAGCGCCGACTGCTGGGCGAGCTGCGCGAGGAGCCGGTCGCGGGCGGTGAACACCGCAGGTACACGCCGGGTGGAACCCCGGTATCCGGCGGGAAAGCCCAGAACGTTCAGGACGTCGCGTAACGGCACGGCCGCGCCCGGGCCCCACCGCTGAATGAACGCGCCGTGGTATTCCGCCCATCCCGGCAGGGGCGCTGCCACCGCCACCAGCGTCGACGCGGCACGGGCCGCCTCGTGGAGCACCGCCGGTGGCAGCGTCACCGAGGCGTCGACACGCAGGTCGACCGCGACCCGGTCGCCGGGATCGGGCATCGGGACGTGACGGGCCAGGTGGGAGGCCGGGTCGGTGACAGTCGTCGCCGGCCGCAGCGCCGACAGCAGGACACCCGCCTGGACGAGCGACGCCAACATCCGTTCGGCCGCCCCGGTAGCGGCGGGCAGCGGCCCGGCGACCCGGGCGGCGAGGTCACCGAACATGACCGGGGAACGCGCCGCGCGGATCGCCGCCCGCACCGGCCTGGTCAGACGGATCTCTATGTCCCACCTGCGGTCGCCGCCGCCGCGCAGGCAGGGCAGCACCCACACCTCGCCGCGCTGGTACCCCACCGAGTTCGTCACCACCGCGACGTCGCGCAGCGCCGCCAGGTCCTGCTCGGCGCGCCCGGTGTGCTCGGCGACGAACGTCCCGTCAGGGCGGGTCACCACCTGATGCGCCTCGCCCCACCGAACCGATGCGCGGGCGCCGAACTCGACCGGAGCCACCCCGGCGAAGGTGCCGAACGGTGTCGCCCGGGTGGTCCACCTCAGCAGGTACCGGACCGTCGAGTCGACCATGCGCCCGAACCGGCGGTCGGTGGTCGGCGCACTGGCCACGGTCCGGGTGATCTGTTCGGCCAACTGGGGTGTGGCAGCGGCGACGGCGGTGGCGAATCCCGGCAGCGCCCACACTGCGGCCAGCCACTGCCGCCACTGCTCGGGCTGATCCGTCGTCAGGTCGGGCCACGCGGGCAGGGTCAGACCGCTGGGGTAGGCGGCAACTCTGATCAGCGCCGCACCGGCCGTGGGGAACATGAACGCACCCTCGAAGACGGGGGCCCGGCGCTGGAGACGCCGGGCCCGGGGTGGATCGTCAGGGACGGTTACTTGCTGCCGCCGGAACAGGCGTTCGAGCCCGTGTTGCCCGAGCCGCAGCCGTCGTCGGTGCTGGTGGCGTACCCGCTGGCAGCGGGGCCGGCGTCCACCAGGGTGATGTCCAGGTCGAACTCCTCGAGTTCCATGGTCTCCACTCGCGTGTTCCTTCCTATGCGGAGGTGAAGGTGAGGACGAGGCGACTGTGTCGCTTGTCCAGCACCGTCCCGGCCGGCAGGGCGCCGTCGGGAGTACCTGCGGGTAGGACGTGCAGCACCGGAGAGGGCTCGCCAGCGTCCACCCACGCGCGCATGTGCCCGGCCATCCGTCCCGCCGCCGCGGCGGCGTCGGGCCCGTGAGCGCAGGCGCCGAGGTCGAACGTGTCGTCGGTCCAGCGCAGCGTCGACCGGTAGGAGAACGTCCCCTCGTGCAGGGCGGCGGGCGTACCGAACCGCCAGGCAGGGGCGACGATGCCGGCGTCGACGGCCTCCTGCTGCGCCGAGAGCACCACGAACTGGTCGACCTCATCGGCGAGGCGGGCCGCCAGCCACAGGTCCAGGTCGGCCAGGACGCTACGAGGCGGCAGGCCCACCCCTGCCCATGCCTGCTCCTGCGGCTGCGACAGCAGCCCACCGACCGATTCCGGGTCGACCTGCTGGCCCTCATCCAGCCGCAGGTGGACACCGGCGGCGATGTCGACATACCGCATCTCGTGGGCTCCGGTGCCCCGCATCGCCACGAACCCGCAGAGGCGCTGGCTGTGGCTGACCAGCCGGTCACCGACCCGGCGCAGCGCCCACGACCGGGTCATCCCGAACGTCCGTAGCGGCACCACCAGCACGCCGTCCTCGGCGAGCTGCGCGATCCACGCCGCGGGGATGTCCCACGCCCCGGCCGTCACGATGATCAGGTCGTAGCAGCGCCCCAGGTCGATCGGCTGCTCCGCGTCCGCGCACACCACGCTGACATCGCCGTAACCTGCCACCGCCAGACACGCCACCGCCCGCTCGGTCACCTCCGGGTCGATGTCCACGGTCGTGACCGAACCCGACGGCCCGACCAGCTCGCGCAGCAGCGACGCGTTGTAGCCGCCCGATCCGATCTCCAGCACGTGCCGGCCGTGCAGGCCACCGGTGAGGGCGTCAGCCGCCTGCCCGAGCATCTCCGCGATCAGCCACGGCGCGGACACCGAACTGACGGTCTCATCACCGAGCCGCTTGGTGACGACCGCGGTGTCGCTGCGGTACGCCTCCTCCATCGGGACACCCGGCGTGTACAGCTCGCGGGGAACCACCCGCAGTGCCGCCTCGACCTCGGGCCGCATCGTCAGCCCCTTGGCCGCATGGTCAGCGACCAGCTGGTCGACCATCGCGTCACGGAGGTCGTCGCTGCTCATCGTGTCGACGCTCATGTGCGCGTCACTCTCCTGTTCGTCAGGACCGCCGCCGTTGCGGACGGCCCGCACTTTCCGTTATCCGCCAAGGACGAACACGGCCTCAGACGCCCGAGGACTGTTCCCCTGCTGGGCAGGACGCAGGCCGAACTCACCGGGTGCCCAACCGGCAAGGCGACGCAAGGCGGCCCGGGTTCGATCAAGCCGCAGTCAACGTGAGGTCCGAGCCGTCCCGGCCACCAGCGGTCCCGGATTCCTCGGCAGCGGCGAGAAACTGCGGTACAGGGTCACACGGATCAACTCCCCTCGGGTTGGGCGGTGCCGGGGACCCCTGAGCGGCGGGCGCCGAGCGGTCATGTCCACCACTCAACGCCGGTCTGACCGTGTCGAACACCCTCGACACGGGATTTCGACACGGTCAGACCGGCCCCAGCGCCTCTCGGGGGCCGACTACGACAGGCGGGCGGACAGCCTGTGGAGTTCGTCGAGGATCACGTTCCAGCGGAAGGGCTGATCGTCGTGAGCTGGTCGCAGCGCCTCGGTGGCGGTGAGGCGTACGCCGTGGTCGGCGAGGAGCCGCAGGTGGGCGTCGAACGCGGGGTGGCGGGCGAGGGTGGGTTTGACGTACGGGGAGACGATGATCGGCATGCCTGCGCCGAGAGCTTCGTTGAGGATGCCGAGGGCCAGACTGTCGTTGATGCCGGTGGCCCACTTGTTGATGGTGTTGAACGTCGCCGGAACGACCGCGACGGCATCGGCGCGTGGCAGGACGCTCGGTTCGTCAGGATGCCGCTGCCGGTAGCTGACGGGCCTGCCCGTAACGGCGGCCAGCCGATCGTTGGGAAGCCAGGTGTGCGCGGTTTCGGTCGCGATGACGTACACATCCCAGCCGTCGCGCCGCACCGCCTCGACCAGCTCGACGATGCGGCGGGCCGGTGGCGCGGCACAGACCACCAGGTAGAGCAGACGGGCATTCGCGGATCCGGACGTCACGCGGCGATTCCGGCGCGTTCGGCGAGTGCCCGCAGGCCGGGGGTGACGGCGCGCCGCTCACGGGTGAGCAGGTCGCCGATCAGATGGCGCGTCCGGCCGTGCACGTGCACCGTCTGCGGCGCGATGCGTTCGGCTTCGAGCAGGTGCAGCACGGCTGCGGGATCGTTGCCGGGCGAGCAGGCGTAGGCGGCGGCGAGGTCGAGGTGGACCCGGGCGCGGCGGCTCACCAGGGCCGCCGGCAGCGACGAGGTGTCGAGCTGTTCTCCAAGGTGGATCGCCAGCTGAGGCTGGTCCGTTCGGGCGGCGATGCTGATGCGGTGGATCATCACGTTCGTCGGACCGAACCCGGTCCACAGGTCGTTACGATCGGCGCCGAGCCGCCGGGCCAGGGCGTTCGCGTCGTCGAGGTGCCGCTCGACAGCGGCGGGCTGGGCCTGCCGGGCGGCGATCAGCGCCGCGAGCAGAGTCAACGCCCCGTGGGCCGACAGGACACGCGGACCCGTCGACGCGGAGTCCCTCGTGTCCGTCACACCATCGAGAGCGGCCAGCACCACCTCCTCGGCATCGCCGACGCGGTCCGGCATCGCCAGCAGCGCAGTACCCACCGAGAACGCCGCCGCAGCGACGAGCGCAACATCCTCGGCCTGCTCGGCGGCGACACGAGCGGCACGGTCCGCCGCCACCCAGGCAAGGCTGGGATCGCCGAGTTTCACGGTGAGTTTGGCGGCGGCGAGATTCGCCGCCGCCAGCGACCCGACGGCCAGGGCGCGCTGCGTGCCGGTGCAGGTCCGGGTCAACAGGTTCGCCTGCTCGAACGTGTCGGGCAACGCCCGGACCGCCTCGGCATAGTTGCCACGCTGGTAAAGGCTATGGAGATGGGCCACCCGCTGACGGACCTCCGAAAGCGTGAGAGGCTCGACCGGCTGTTTCGGTGCGGCAGGTGCGAGCAGGTGCCGGCGCAGCTCGGCCAGCAGTCGCGACCTGGCATCGTGGTCGGCTTCCTCGCCACGGCCTGCTACCGCGTTGACGACTGAGACCTGCCCGGTTCGTGTGGTGCGGCCCGCCTCCGGGCGCTCGCCGTGGAACCGGTCCGGCGGGCGTCGATTGTCGCCGACTTCGCCGTACCTTTCGCCTGTGGCCTCGCCGGCTGCCATCACCGCCTCGGGTACCGCTCCCCACCGCGCCCGCTGTGCCGCCTCGGCCTGCTGTGCCTGGAACCGGGACTGGAGGTGTCGGTAGGCGTCGTAGGCGGCGAGTAGCTCGCCCTGGGCGTCCAGCAGGGTGTCGCACTGCAGCCAGAAGATCCGGTCCACGACCTGCCGGCCCCGCTCGACCATTCCCAGGGTGCTGCGCGTCGTGTGCACCTGGCGTGCGAGGGCTTCCTGAATGAGTCCCCTCGACCTACGCAGGGCGGCGAGCTTACGGCCGAGATCGTCCCTGGCCTGTTGAAGATCCTGGCGATCAATCATGGGCTCGCCTTTCCGTTCGCATCGACCTGCGTCGAGCCGACTGTTGCGGCGCCCCGACGCACGGCGATTCGACGTTAGCGGATCGCACGCGACCTGGGCGTGGAGCTGGTGCGAATGGCGTGCTGGCCTGGCAGAGAGGGCGCCTGTGTCGAAAACCGGGGTCGCGTCCGCGCGAGTG
>NZ_KQ058873.1 GCF_000982955.1 Micromonospora sp. HK10
CGTCCACCGTCCCCACGCCGCCGGTCGCCGGCCAGGGGGCGTCGTCCACCGCCCCCGGGCCGGGGCGTGCCGGCGCCGGCCGCCCACCGGCCGAGCTGCTGCGCCGGCTGCGGCTCCGGCACGCCACCGACCCGGTCACCCACGTCGAACGGGTGCCGGCCCGCGCCGGCGAGCCCGCGCCATGGCCCGACTGGGCGCCGACGGAGCTGCGGGCGGCGTTCGCCGGGCGCGGCGTGGTCGCCCCGTGGCGGCACCAGGCCGAGGCCGCCGAGCTGGCGTACGCGGGCCGGCACGTCGTGGTGGCCACCGGGACGGCGTCCGGCAAGTCCCTGGCGTACCAGCTGCCGGCGCTGGCCACGCTGCTCGCCGACCCGCGCGCCACGGTGCTCTACCTGGCGCCGACCAAGGCGCTCGCCGCCGACCAGCTGCGCGCCGTCGCCGCCCTGGAGCTCGACGGGGTACGCCCCGCCACCTACGACGGGGACACCCCGCGCGCCGAACGCGAATGGATCCGCCGGCACTCCCGGTTCGTGCTGACCAACCCCGACATGCTGCACCACGGCATCCTGCCCGGGCACGCGCACTGGTCGGGCTTCCTGCGCCGGCTCGCCTACGTGGTGGTCGACGAGTGCCACACCTACCGCGGCGTGTTCGGCTCGCACGTGGCGCACGTGCTGCGGCGGCTGCGCCGGCAGTGCGCCCGCTACGGGCGTACCCCCGGCCAAGGGCTCGCCGGACCGCGCAGCACCCCGGTTTTCGTGCTGGCCTCGGCCACGTCGGGCGACCCGGCGACGGCGGCCGGGCGGCTCACCGGCCTGCCCGTCGCGGCCGTCACCGAGGACACCTCGCCGCGCGGCGGGGTGACCTTCGCGCTCTGGGAGCCGCCGCTGCTGCCTTCCTCCGACGCCTCGTCCCCGGAGGCCGACCTTCGCCAGGTGCGGCGGTCGGCGCTGCGGGAGACCGCCGACCTGCTGACCGACAGCGTCATCGAGGGGGTACGCACGCTCGCCTTCGTCCGGTCCCGCCGCGGCGCCGAGGTGGTCGCCGCCAACGCGCGGCGGGCGCTCGACGAGGCGGTGCCCGGGCTCGGTGACCGGGTGGCCGCCTACCGGGCCGGCTACCTGCGCGAGGAGCGGCGCGAGTTGGAACGCGCGCTGCTCCACGGCGACCTGCTCGGGCTCGCCTCCACCAACGCCCTCGAACTCGGCGTCGACCTGGTCGGGCTGGACGCCGTGCTGATCTGCGGCTGGCCGGGCACCCGGGCGTCGCTGTGGCAGCAGGCGGGTCGGGCCGGCCGCTCCGGCGACGAGGCCCTCGCGGTGCTGGTGGCCCGCGACGACCCGCTCGACACCTACCTGGTGCACCATCCGGAGGCGCTGTTCGGGCGGCCCGTCGAGGCGACCGTGCTCGACCCGGCCAACCCGTACGTGCTCGCCCCGCAACTGGCCTGCGCCGCGCACGAGGCCCCACTCACCCCCGCCGACCTGGAACTCTTCGGCGAGGGCGCGAAGGAGGCGGTCGACTCGCTGGTCGAGACGGGCGCCCTGCGCCAGCGCCCCACCGGCTGGTACTGGCGGCACCGGGAACGGCCCGAGGTCGACCTGCGCGGTGAGGGTGGGGCCCCGGTCTGCGTGGTCGAGGAGTCCACCGGGCGGCTGCTCGGCACCGTCGACGGCGGCTCCGCACACTTCCTGCTCCACAGCGGCGCGGTCTACCTGCACCAGGGCGTCTCGTACGTGGTCGACTCGCTCGACCTGGCCGACGGGTGCGCGCTGGTGCACGCCGAGGAGCCGGACTGGTCCACCCACGCCCGGGACGTCACCTCGCTGTCGGTGGTGTCCGTCCGGTCGTACGTGGACGCCGGCCCGGTCGGGCTCTTCCTCGGCGAGGTGGACGTGACCAGCCAGGTGGTGTCGTACCAGCGGCGGCGGATCGCCACCGGCGAAGTGATCGACACCCGGCCGCTGGACCTGCCGGCGCGGGAACTGCGCACCGTCGCGGTGTGGTTCACCCTCTCCCCGGAGTCGCTGGCGCTCGCCGGCGTCGAGGCGGCCGACATCCCGGGCGCGTTGCACGCCGCCGAGCACGCGGGGATCGGCCTGCTGCCGCTGATGGCGACCTGCGACCGCTGGGACATCGGCGGCCTCTCCACCGCCCTGCACCCGGACACCGAGGCCCCTACCGTCTTCGTGTACGACGGCCACCCCGGCGGCGCCGGCTTCGCCGAGCGGGCGTACGCGACGGCGGCGGGATGGCTGCGGGCCACCCGCGACGCCATCGCCGAGTGTGGCTGCGAGTCGGGGTGCCCCTCCTGCGTCCAGTCCCCGAAGTGCGGCAACGGCAACAACCCGCTCTCCAAGCCGGATGCCGTCAAGGTCCTCGACGTGGTCCTGGCCAACCTGGCCAAGGCCGCTGCGGACGGCGCGACGGTCCCGGCCCGCGGGACGGGCGACTTGAGCGGTGGGGCATCGGCCGGCGTCGGTGCTGGTCGGTTGCTTCCTCGGCAGGATGAACGGGTGACCGAGCGCACGACGCCCGAGTGAGCCGGCTCGGTGCCCGGTGTCATGGGCCAGCCCCGGGTGCGCGAGTGGTCTGAGCCCGCCGCCCGCCGCGTGGTGGGGGTCCGTCGGGCCCCGGCGGTCTGGGTGGTCGGGTCATCCGGGGGGTCAGGTCGTCCCGGGGGGCCGGGTCATCCGGGGCAGGTCGTCCCGGTGGGCCAGGTCGTCTGGGTGCCCAGGTCGTCCGGGGGCCAGGTCGTCCGGGTGGCCGGGTCGTCCGGGTGGCCGGGTCGTCCGGGTGGCCGGGTCGTCCGGGTGGCCGGCGTCTGGGTGGTGGGATGCGTGGTTGAGCGGGTGATCGGGTGGGCATTGACGTATGGGAGCGCTTCCATGGCTTCCTGGCCGTGCTGGGCGCTCCCCGACCGAGCTGAAATTCTTCCCCGCCGGAGGAGATGCCATGGCCGACACCATCGCCGAGACCGTCGACCTGCTCTACACGATCGACCAGGAGCACCTCACCGCCGATCAGCAGATCGCCCTGGCCAGCGCGATGGCCCACCTGGCCCAGGCGGAACGCCTGGAACAGATCAACGAGCGTCTGCGCGGCATCCACCAGGTGTTGAACGCCTGGGCGATGAAGGCCACGGTCGACGGCGTCCGCTGAGAGCGGCCGGCCAGCCGCGCGGACCGGTGGCGTGGCGGGGCGGACGTCGAGAGCCAGGCTGTGCGAGACTCCGGCGTTCGCCCCTCTAAGGAGATCCCATGCAGCTCGACAGCCTGCAGGCCCAGCACCAGTTCTTCATCCGGCAGCGGATCCGGATGATGGTCAACCAGTACGAGGTCCGCGCGGTCGCTCCGGACGGCACCGAGGGCCCGATGCTCGCGTTCGCGCAGCAGAAGCGGCTCGCGTTCAAGGAGCAGGTGACCATCTACACCGATGACTCCAAGCAGTACCCGCTGCTCGGCTTCAAGGCCCGCCAGCGGCTCGACCTCGGCGCCACGTACGACGTGACCGACCACGCCGGCACCCCGATCGGCCTGTTTCGCAAGGACTTCGCCCAGTCGCTGCTGCGGTCGACGTGGCACGTCGAGCAGGCCGGCCTGCCGCAGGTCACCGGGCAGGAGCGCAGCATGCCGGTGGCGCTGCTGCGGCGGTTCGTCGACTCGCTCTCCTGGCTGCCGTACCACTTCGACTTCGTCGCGGGCGGCCAGCCGGTGTTCTCGGTCGTCAAGAAGTGGGGCCTGCGTGACCGCTACGTGGTGGAGATCCAGAGCCCGCACATCGACCGGCGCCTGGTGATCGCGATGGCCATCGGCCTGGACGCCCTTCAGGGCCGCTGACCCGTCCGGCAGGATTCCCCGGCGGCCCGTCGGTGAACCCGAGCCGACGTCACGTGACGGGGTCGGGGCGGACGTTCAGCATTGTCCAGCCCTGACCCCGCGGGTCAGCCGCGGACCGGGCCGGCCCGGGCGGTGACCGTGGCGGTGCGGCGCAACCCGGGCAGCGGAGAAACCTCGACCTGTGCCGTGATCAGGACGTCGAGCCCGTCGAGCCGGCAGGCCACCAGTCGCCCGCCGTTGGCCCTGGTCACCTCGCCGGCCCGGGCGCACGCCGCGACGTCCCCGTCCAGCACCTGGCCGGCGCCCGCCAGCGCGCCGAAGTCCGCCGCGACACGGGCCTGCTGGCGCGCCAGCCGGGCGGCACCGACCGCCGCGCCGAAGAGCCCGACCAGCACGAAGACCAACCCGACCGCGAGCAGGCAGAGGGTCGCCCCACCCCGCTCCGCGGCCCGGTCGCGCCGGGCCGGTCGGCGCGAGCCCGACCAGACGACTCCATCCGTCCCGGTCGCCGCCCGGTCGCGCCCGGCCGGGCGACGTGAGCCCGACCAGACGACCCCATCCGTCACGGTCGCCGCCCGGTCGCGCCCGGCCGGGCGCCGTGAGCCCGACCAGACGACCCCATCCGTCACGGTCGCGGCCCTGGGGTGCCGGGTTCGACGACCGCCACCGCAGTGGCCGAGACGGCGAGCCGGGGCAGGCGCGCGCCGAGCGCCCGGACCGGGGCGCGGACCGTGGCGGTGACCTGCTCGCCCGAGACGGTGACCGAGACCTCGGCGCCGGAGGGGGCGTGCCGCGCTCCGGCGGCCGCGCCGGACTCGCCCCGGGAGGCGGCGAGCGCCGCCTCCCGGGCCGCGTCGAGGCAGCCGGCCCGTGTGGTCACCGCGTCGACCGCGGTGAGGCCGGTGAGGAGCAGCAGCAGGAGCGCCGGCAGGCCGGCCGCCATCTCGGCGGTGAAGGAGCCCCGCTCCGCGTCGAACCGGGCCTGCCGTCCATGGCGGACGGTTCCGGCCCACCGGCGTTCCGTCACTTCAACGCCCGGTCGATGACGGCGGTGAGGGCGGACTGCACGTTGCCGGAGGTGAGCACCTTCAGCAGGATGCCGGCGAAGGCCACCGCGGCGAGGGTGCCGACGGCGTACTCGGCGGTGTTCATCCCGGCGTCACCGCGCAGGCGGGTGAGGAGTTTCCGCATGTCGTACTCCTTGTCTCAGGGGATCACAGCACGTCGCCGAGGACGGCGACGATCACCGGCACCAGACCGGCGAGTATGAAGGCGGGCAGGAAGCAGAGCCCCAGCGGCAGCACGATGAGGACCCCGGCCCGGCGGGCCGCCGCCTCGGCCGCCGTCGACCGGTCTGCCCGCAGATCGTCGGCGAGTCGGACGAGCGCGCCGGCCAGTGCGGCGCCGCTGTCGGCCGAGCGGATCGCGGCGGCCACCAGCCGGTCGGCCCCGGCCACCGGGCCGAGGTGGTGCCACGCCTCGGCCGCCGTGCCGCCCAACTCCAACGTCCGGCCCACCCGGCCGAGCCGGTCCGCGAGCGGGCCGCCGAGCGCCTCGGCGACCGCCAGCACCGACCGGTCGACCGGGGCCCCGGCTCGCAGCGCGGCCGCGAGCAGGTCGGCGGCCAACGGAAGCTCCGCCGCCTCGCGCCGGCGGCGGTCCCGCACGGCGGGTGGCTCGACCCGCCGGAGCAGCCGGTCGGCGAGCACGACCGTCAGCGCCCCGGCGACCAGCCCGGGCCCACCGCCGACCAGCACGAGGGCCGCCACGCCGGCCGCCACGGAGGCGAGCCGGATCGCATCCGGCCACCACCCCGGCCGAGGCCGCCCGCCCGTCGAACCGGACCGCCACCCGTGCCCCATCCGTGGTGCCAGTCGGCGCAGCCGCCGTCCCGGTCCGGTCACCGGGCCCGGCACGACCAGGAGCAACGCCGCTCCGGCGAGGCAGCCGGCGGCCACCGCCCGGCCCGACATCAGGCTGCCCGCCCGGAGGCCGCGCCGAGGCGTTCCGCCCAGAGCAACCCACCGATCTGGAGGGCGACGGCGGCGAGCGCGCTGCCGCCGCCGATCGCGCTGTGCAGCAGCACGTCCACGGGGTCGACGCCGATGGCGTAGCCGAGCCCGATGCCACCCAGCGGCAGCGCGGCGAGCAGCCAGGCCGTGGCGCGGGCGCCGGCCGCCTGGGCGTCGGCCGCGGCCAGGCCACGGTCGGTGGCGCGGGCATCCGCCTCGACCCGTTCGAGCAGCTCGGCCAGGGGCGCCCCGGTGCGGTCGGCCAGCCGCACGGCGGCCCGCCCCAGACTGGCCAGCCGGGTCGGACCGTCGGGCGGCTCGAACGCCGCCGGCAGGCCGGCCCGCAGGTCGGCGGCGAGGGCGCAGAGCCGGTCCAGCTCACCCCGTCGGGCCCGGTCGGCCGCCGCTCCGGCATGCCGGCGCCGGACGGCCCGGGCGCCCAGGACGGCGTAGGCGGCCAGCACCACCGCGCCCACCGGGCCGCCGAGCACCGTGCCGGTCGTCCCGCCCAGCAGGGCCACCACCAGCAGGACCGGCCGGGCGGGAAGGGCAGCCACCCGGTCCGGCATGCACCACCTGGCAGTGGCCGCGCTCGTTGCCGCCCAGCCGGCTCCGTCGGGACCGGCGCCCGACGCCGAGGCGCGCGGGACGTCACCGCTCCGCTCGTCCCGCCGGATGCCCACGGCCGGCCAACCTGCGCGGTCCCCCGGGTGTGCGCTGGACCGGAACGCCGGGGCCCGCCCGACGGCCGGCGCGCCCATCCAGCCGTGCGACAACGGGGCACCGGCCAGATCACGCGCGGTCCACGACCGGCCCGGCCCGGGCGCCGGCCGGAGCGCGGCGACCGGGTGCCCCGGGTCTCGCCGGTTCGGTGGCCGGCCGGCCGGCGGCCGGTCCGGCGTGGACATGACGGCCGGGACGCGGGGAACGGCCGGCGGCCGGGCGCGGAGCAGTGGGGCCGTCCGGCCCGTCCCGGGCCGGTACGAGGGGGCGAGGACGGCGCGGCGGCGGGCCCGGGCGGTGCGTACCGGCCAGGCGACGATCGCTGCGGCGCCGATCAGGAACGCGGTCACCAGCCAGGCCATCCCGGTCACGCCGGGCCTGCCGGGGCTGCGGGGCCCGCCGGGCCCGCCGGGCTTGCCGGGCCCGCCGGGCCTGCCGGACCTGCCGGGCCTGCCGGGCCGGGCCAGGCCGCACCGAGCAGGGGCGGCACCGCGACGCCGCGCTCCCGCAGCAGCGCGCCGAGCGGCCGGGCGGCGAGGCCGAGGCCGCGTCCGCGTAACCAGGCGGGGACCACCGTGGCGAGCCGGTCCGGGCCTTCGGGAAGCAACAGGCCGATCGACTCGAGCACCCGCCCCTGGGTGGTGCGGCGCAGGTGGAGGAGCACCTGAAGGGCCGCGGTGACCTGGGCGTGCAGGGCGGCCCTAGGCAGGCCGCCGAGCAGCCCGAGCGCTTCGAGCCGGGCCGGGACGTCGGTCGGGGTGTTGGCGTGCAGTGTCCCCGCGCCGCCGTCATGGCCGGTGTTCAGGGCGGCGAGCAGGTCGACCACCTCCGCGCCCCGGCACTCGCCCACCACCAGCCGGTCCGGCCGCATCCGGAGCGCCTGCCGGACCAGGTCGCTCAGACCCACCGCGCCGGCACCCTCCACGTTCGACGTACGCGCCTGCAGACCGATCACGTGCGGGTGGACCGGGCGCAGCTCGGCGGCGTCCTCGACGAGGACGATCCGCTCGGTGCCGGGAACCAGCCCCAGCAGCGTGTTGAGCAGGGTGGTCTTGCCGGATCCGGTGCCGCCGGTGACCAGGTACGCCAGCCGGGCCGCCACGAGGGCGGCGAGCACCGGCGCCACCGGGCGCGGCACGGTGCCCCGGTCGACCAGTTCGTCGAGGCTGAACGGTCGCTGCCGGAAGGTACGCAGGGACAGGTAGGGCCCGTCGGTCGCGACCGGCGGCAGCACCGCGTGCAGCCGGGTGCCGTCGGGCAGCCGGGCGTCGGCGTACGGGGAACCGTCGTCGAGCCGCCGTCCGGCGGCAGCCACCAGCCGCTGGGCCAGCCGGCGTACGTCGTCGACGGTGCCGAGCGGCACGGCCACCTGGTGCAGCCCTCGCCCGCGGTCGACCCACACCCGGGTGCCGTTCACCAGGACGTCGGTGACCTGCGGGTCGGTGAGCAGCGGGGCGAGCGGCCCGGCTCCGACGAGGTCGTCGTGCACCCGGTCGGCGATGCGCAGCAGGGCGGTGTCGCCGAGCACGGCGGCACCCGACTCGGCGCGTACGGCGGTGACGATCGCGGCGGGGGTGACCGGGGTGGCCGCGGCGGCGAAGCGGTGCCGCACCCGGACCGCCAGCTCCCCGGAGTCGGCCGGGCCGGTCACGCCGCTCCCGTCACGGGCGACCCGGTCAGCTCGCCGAGGAGGCGTTGGCAGAGCACGGCGAGCGGGCCCTTGCCGGCGGCGGCCGGCGCCTCGCCGCGTTCGAGCCCGCGGCACAGTCCCGGCTCCGGGCGGAGCGTGCCGGCCAGGGGCAGGCCGAGCGCCCGGGCCACCTCGGTGGCCTTGAGCCGGCCGGGGGCGGGACCCCGCACCACCACGGAGAGCGCGGCGCAGTGCGGGGCCGCCTCGGCGACCACCCGGGCGGCGGCCGCGGTGGCCCGCAGCTCGGCGGGTACGACCACCAGGGCGCGGTCCGCCGACTGCAACGCGACGACCGCCGCGTCGTCCAGGTGCCGGGGCAGGTCGAGCACCACCACGTCGCGACCCCGGCGGCCGGCGTCGATGGTGGCGGCCATCGCCTCGGCGGGCAGGGACAGCAGGTCGCCCCGATCCCAGGAGACGACGACGAGGTCACCCCGGCTCGGCAGGGCGCGGACCAGTGACGGCGGGTCGACCCGGCCGTCGGTGCCGGTGAGGCTGGGCCAGCGCAGCCCTTCCAGTTGCTCCCAGCCGAGCACCAGGTCGAGGCCGCCGCCGAGCGGGTCGGCGTCCACCAGGAGGGTGCGCCGCCGGGCCCGGGCCGCGGTGATCGCGAGGCCACCGGCGAGCACGCTGGCGCCGGCGCCGCCCCGGCCGCCGATGACCGCCACCACCCGGGCGAGCCCGCTGTCGGACGGGTCGGTGGCGCACTCGGCGAACCGGTCGACCAGCCAGGGCTCGGCGGCCGGCAGGGTGGCGACGTGCTCGGCGCCGATCAGCTCGGCGATCTGCGTACCCGGATCGAGGTGGCCGGAGCGGCCGACCAGCACGGTCCGGGGTCGCCGCGGCAGGCGGGCCCGCAGGCAGGCCTGGGCCTGGTCGGCACCGACGAGCACCAGCGGGGCCGGGGTCCACCGGGCCCGGGCACCGGCCGGGTCGGCGGCCAGCTCGACCTCCGTGCCGCCCGCTGCGGCGAGCCGGAGCAGTTCGTCGAGGAGGTCATCGTCGGCGGTGACGAGCAGGGGAAGACGGCGGTGCGGCGGAAGCGGGGTACGGGGCGGCATGGGCGGCCTCCAGCGGTCGGGCTCGGGTGCTGGGGGAAGCCTGGCGGGCCGGGCGGCGGGCTGCCGTCGCGCCGCCCGCGCCTGTGGACGACGGGAGCGGCTGTGGACGGCCCGCCACCGACGGAGTGGATCTGCTATGGGTGGTCGGCCCCTGATGAACGCCGGCCCGACCAGGGGTTACACTGATTGTTGACAGAGCAAATTTATCGCTAGCAACTATCTTTCCGAAGGGACGCCCCGATGGCACCGACCAAGCTCGCCGTCATCTACTACTCCTCCACCGGCACGATCCACGCGATGGCCAAGCGACTCGCCGAGGCCGGCGAAAAGGCCGGCGCCGAGGTGCGGCTGCGCCAGGTTCCGGAGCTCGCCCCCGAGGAGGCCATCGCCGCCAACGCCGCCTGGAGCCAGCACTTCGACGCCACCCGGAACGAGCCGAAAGCCACCGCCGACGACATCGTCTGGGCCGACGCGGTGCTGTTCGGCACGCCCACCCGCTACGGCAACGTGGCCAGCCAGCTCAAGCAGTTCATCGACACCCTCGGCCCGCAGTGGGCGCAGGGCCTGCTGGCCGACAAGGTGTACGCGGGCTTCACCGCGTCCATGACCGCCCACGGCGGCCAGGAGTCCACGCTGCTCGCGCTCTACAACACGATCCACCACTTCGGCGGCCTCGTCGTCGCTCCGGGCTACACCGACCCGCTGAAGTTCGCCGACGGCAACCCGTACGGCGTCTCGCACGTCACCGGCGGAAGCAACGACGCGCCGCTGGGCGACGCGCAGTTCGCCGCCCTCGACCACATGGCCGAGCGGGTCGTCCGGATCGCCGGCAAGCTCAACGCCTGACCTGCCCCGCCGGGTGCCCGGGCCGCCACCGCGCGAGCCGGGCACCCGGCGGCGATCGGGTCGTGGGGGGCCGCGTTCCGGGCTCCCGATGGCCGGGCCGCGACTCAGGAATGCCGGCCGGGCATCGCCGCCGAAGAGGGCCTCCCGGGCCGCCCTGGTGCACGAGTCGCGGGGACAGTCCGTACCGGCTGATGTTGCTATCGTCGCTGCCGTGACGGGGAGTAACAAGAGCCGGCGGAAGCCGCACAGGTCCATGTCTCCAGAGGAGCGAGCGCAGGCCGAACAGGACATCCGGGGTGCGGTCGCCGACCTGCAGGTCACGGCGTACGCCAACCTCCGGAACGCCATCGCCAACGTGGCCATCTTCTTCGGTTTCGTCGGCGTGTTCGCCATGGTCATCGGCGAGGCGGACGGGCGGCGACTCGTCCCGATGCTCGTCCTTGTCCTCGGCGGCCTGGTCGGGGCCGCCTACTATCCGGCCCGCCACCAGCACAAACTGGCGGTCAGACTGCTGCTGGCGTCGAGCGCCCTCGTGCTGCTCGGGCTGGCCGGTCTGGTTCTCGTCGGCACGGTGCTCGCCTCATGAGCTTCCACGTCGAACCAGCGGCGCTGGTCAATTACGCCCGTCAGGTGGACCGCGCGAGCGGCGACGCGACCGCCATCTCGGGCTACATCGCCAACCACACGAAAGAGGCCAGCGGCGGCGAGCTGATCGCCATCGCCGCCGACGGTCACCGGCACGCCAGCACCGTCATCGCGGACACGATGAAGCGGTTGACCATCCTGCTCGACGCCTCCGGCCCGGAGTTGTCGGCCGCCGCCGGCTATTACCGGAAGACCGACCTCGGGGCGGCGTCCGAGCTGGACCGCACCCTGCCGGGTGCGGTCCCCTGCCAGCCGCCGACCGCACTGGAGCAGGAACTCACCACCCTCACCTGTCCCCCACCGCCCTTCGTCGACCTGCGCGATGTGACCGGCAGTCTCACCCCGCCCCCGGAGCCCGACTCACCCCCGAACGCCCTCGGCTGGATGGACTACATCAGCCCGGCGTCCTGGGCCATGAAAGGCTTCGACGCCGTCTTCGGCTTCGACCCGGTCTCCTGGCTCCAGGAACGCCTGTTCGGCAACTGGGAAGCCCTCGCCACCATGCAGCCCGTGCTCGCCAACGCCGGCAACGCCCTGCACGACCTGGCCCTCAACGTCCAGACTGGCGCCGCGACGCTGCACCAGACGTGGCAGGGCCAGGCGGGAGACGCCGCGCACAGCTACTTCACCCAGCTGGCCGGCGCCACCGCCGCCCTGGGGGGACCGCTCAACGACATCGGCAACGAGTACAAGACCATGGCGGACTCCGTCTGGTCGATCGGCGAATCGATCGGCGGCATCATCAAGGGCCTCATCGACGCGGCCATCATCGCCGGCATCTCCGCCGCCGCCGGGACCGTCACCGCCGCCACCGGCGTCGGCGCCATCGTCGGGTACGGCGTGGCCGCCGTGGAAGTCGCCAACATGCTCCGGCTGTGGGGCCAGGCCACCCAGCTCTACCAGCACGCCAGCGCCGCCGTCCTCGCGTTCCGGTCCGCGCTGACGCACCGGCTCAGTGACCTCGAATCCGTCAAGCTGCCCGCGTTGCCCGGCAGCAACGGCTATGACCATCCCCTGGTCGGGGCCGGTGCTGCCCGATGAGCGACATCGCCGACATCGCCGGCAACGACCCGCGACGACTCAAGGCCCTGCGGGACAGCCTCCACCGGCTTGCCGACAGTCCACAACCGGAACTCCGCGAGCTGGCGCACGGCATCCTCAAGGGCGACATGCCGCTCCGGACCGCCGGCCTCACCAGCACGTACGGTGGCGCGGTCGGCGAAGCCTTCGGCAGCTTCTGGGCCTACTACAGCCAGCTGGACCCGGAAGAACGTCAGGAGCTCGAAGCCACCGCCTACGGCGACGACCTGGACGCTGCGGATCGGTCCGGTGCGCCCGATGTCCGGTCGGGCGACTGACCCGGGCGCCCCGCTGCCGCCCCCCCGCTTCCAGGTTCTCGACCCGTCGTCCGGTGTGCTCCGTTCGCCCCGGTCCCGACCAGTGCGGTGAGCGCTGCCGGGTAGCGCTCCCAGATAGGGACGACCCCCGTCGGGGGGAGACGGGGGTCGTCGGAGGTTCGGCTCCGGGGGGGTCGAGCCGAACCAACTCAGCGGTTACGGGGGGTGCAACCGCCGAGGGCCTCGCCGCGACGAGAAGTGAAATCTCGTCGCGGACTAGCATGCCGCAGCAACCCCTTATACGTCGAGTGGTGTTCGGTCCACCCACCGCTAATTCATGTCCAGATAGTGTGACTGCGGTCACTCTATGCACAGAGTGGCGATAGATCCTCACCTTCGGGAGTCCCCGGGCACCCGCCGAACGCCGGTCGTACGGCTAGACTTTCGCGCCGTGGGCCGAAGCGCCGCTTTCTTCGATCTCGACAAGACCGTCATCGCCAAGTCGAGCGCTCTGGCGTTCGGCCGGCCCTTCTACCGGGACGGGCTGATCACCCGGCGTGACGTCGTCAAGTCGGCGTACGCCCAGCTGATGTTCCGGCTGGGCGGCACCGACGAGCAGACCATGGCCCGCACCCGGGACTACCTCGCCGCGCTCTGCAAGGGCTGGCAGGTGAACCAGGTTCGGCAGATCGTCGCCGAGACGCTGCACGAGCTGATCAACCCCTACGTGTACGCCGAAGCCGCCGCCCTCATCGAGGAGCATCAGGCCGCCGGCCGGGACGTCGTGCTGGTCTCCGCCTCCGGCGAGGAGATGGTGCGACCGATCGGCGAGCTGCTCGGCGTGACCGACGTGATCGCCACCCGGATGGCCGTCGAGGACGGCCGGTACAGCGGCGAGGTGGAGTTCTACGCGGCCGGCCCGAGCAAGGTCGACGCCGTCAGCGAGCTGGCCACGGCGCGCGGTTACGACCTGGCCGACTCGTACGCCTACTCCGACTCGTACAGCGACCGTCCGCTGCTGGAGTGCGTGGGTCACCCCACCGTGGTCAACCCGGACCGGGCGCTACGCAAGCTGGCCGTGGAGAACTCCTGGCCGGTGCTGGAGTTCCGGCACCCGGTCCCGCTGGGCCGGCGGCTGCGCGACCGCCCCGCCGTCCCGGTCGCCGCCGCGGCCCTCGGCGTGGGCGTCGGGGTCGCCATCGGCATCGCCTGGTACGGCCGGCACCGCCGCACCCGCGCCGCCACCACCCCGACCGCCTGACCGCACTCCAGGGCCGGCTCGTAGCAGCGCGTTGCGGGAAGCAACTGCCTCCCGCTCAGGACGCGGCGGCGAGGACCTCGTCGCCGATCACGGTGATCTGATCCGCGCCGACCTCCACGGCGGTCATGTAGTGGCGGAGCCAGGAGCGCAACCCGTCGGGCGTGCCGGTGGCGAAGGCACCGGCCGCGCCGACGTACTCGGGCTCCCGCTCGCGATGCCCGACGTCGACGGCGACCAGGCCACGCGGGTCGAACCCGGTCGAGATCAGCACCAGCCGGGCCGCCGCCCGGGCCACCACCCCGGACGGGCCGGGGAACGGGCGCAGGTTGAGCAGTTCGCCGTGCACCACGGCGGCGAGCACCAGCGGCGGCACCTTGGTGCCACCGGCCACCAGGCCGGCCAGCCCGTCGAGGCGGGCGGCGACCACCGGGTCGGCCACCGGCCGGCCCAGCTCGGCCTCGGCCAGGACGTCCCGGGCGGCGAGCACGTGCAGCCGGGCGAGGACCTGGCGGGGCGCCCGGGGCCAGAGGTCGCTGAGCCCGGGCAGCGCGCCGGCCACCCGCAGCGCGCCCTGGAGCACCGGATCGGTGACCGTTCCGGCGCGTACCTCCTCGCGGTCGTGCCCACGGCCCTCCAACGCGGCGCTGGCCACCGCCGAGCGGAGGCTGACCTCGGCGGCCACCTGCCCGCCGTGCCGGCGCAGCGCACGGTGCCGGTGGGCCTGGTCCACCCGGTCGCGGGCGGCCTCGACGGCGGGCGCGACGTCGGCGAGCGCGAGCAGCGGGGCGAGCGGGTCGGTGGTCACCCCGCCACGCTATCCAGCCCGGCGGGCCTACCGGGCGCCACCCGGCGGGAAGGCGACCCGGGCCACGGTGCCTGACACCGGCTTGCGGCAAACCGGTGCGACCCGACGCCGGGAAGCAACAGCTTGCCGCAATCCGCAGCGCGCCGCGCCAGGCCGGGTGGTCGCGACACCACCCGGCGCGGTGGGAGGGCCGCTGGGCGCGTCGGGGCCGACCGGGCGGTCGCGGCGGGGGTGCGCCGCGACTAACCTCTCCCGGGTAGGAGACGCAGGTCACGCGACGAAGGAGTCATCGCATGAGCGAGGCATTGGCCAACTTGCTGAACGAGACGCGCCAGTTCCCGCCGCCGGCCGAGCTCGCCGCGAACGCCAACGTCAAGGCCGAGGCGTACGCCGAGGCGGCCGGTGACCGACTCGCCTTCTGGGAGCGGCAGGCCGAGCGGCTGACCTGGGCGAAGAAGTGGGACCAGGTGCTCGACTGGTCGAACGCGCCGTTCGCGAAGTGGTTCGTGGGCGGCCAGCTCAACGTGGCGTACAACTGCCTGGACCGGCACGTGGCGGCCGGCCGGGGCGACAAGGTGGCGATCCACTGGGAGGGTGAGCCCGGGGACACCCGCACCCTCACCTACGCCGACCTGCACCAGCTCACCTGCCAGGCGGCGAACGCGCTGACCGACCTGGGCGTGACCGCCGGCGACCGGGTCGCGATCTACCTGCCGATGATCCCGGAGGCGGCGGTCGCCATGCTGGCCTGTGCCCGGATCGGCGCGACGCACAGCGTGGTCTTCGGCGGCTTCTCGGCCGACGCGCTGACCAACCGGATCCAGGACGCCAGCGCCAAGGTGGTGATCACCGCGGACGGCGGCTTCCGCCGGGGCAAGCCGTCGGCGCTCAAGCCCACCGTGGACGAGGCGGTGGCGAAGTGCCCGTCGGTGGAGCACGTGCTGGTGGTCCGCCGCACCGGTGAGGAGGTCGCCTGGTCGGGGAAGGACCACTGGTGGCACGAGACGGTGGAGACCGCCTCGACCGAGCACGACGCGCAGCCGTTCGACGCCGAGCACCCGCTCTACATCCTCTACACCAGTGGCACCACCGCCCGGCCGAAGGGCATCCTGCACACCACCGGCGGCTACCTCACCCAGACGTCGTACACCACGCACGCGGTCTTCGACCTGAAGCCGGAGACCGACGTCTACTGGTGCACGGCCGACATCGGCTGGGTCACCGGCCACTCCTACATCGTCTACGGCCCGCTCTCCAACGGCGCCACCCAGGTCATGTACGAGGGCACCCCGGACACCCCGCACAAGGGCCGGTTCTGGGAGATCGTCGACAAGTACCAGGTCACCATCCTGTACACCGCACCGACGCTGATCCGCACCATGATGAAGTGGGGCGAGGACATCCCGGCCGGGTACGACCTCTCCTCGCTGCGCCTGCTCGGCAGCGTCGGTGAGCCGATCAACCCGGAGGCGTGGATCTGGTACCGCCAGCATGTCGGCCGGGGCGAGCTGCCGGTGGTGGACACCTGGTGGCAGACCGAGACCGGGGCCATCATGATCTCCCCGCTGCCGGGGGTCACGGCGGCCAAGCCGGGCTCGGCGATGACCGCGCTGCCGGGCATCGTCGCCGATGTGGTGGACGACCAGGGCCAGTCGGTGCCGAACGGGGGCGGCGGTTACCTGGTGCTCAAGGAGCCGTGGCCGTCGATGCTGCGTACCGTCTGGGGCGACGACAACCGGTTCCTCGACACGTACTGGTCGCGCTTCGGGGCCGGTGCCAACAGCGGTGACGAGTGGGTCTACTTCGCCGGCGACGGCGCGAAGAAGGACGACGACGGCCACGTCTGGCTGCTCGGCCGGGTCGACGACGTGATGCTGGTGTCCGGCCACAACATCTCCACCACCGAGGTCGAGTCGGCGCTGGTCAGCCACCCGGCGGTGGCCGAGGCCGCGGTGGTCGGGGCGACCGACCCGACCACCGGCCAGGCGATCGTGGCGTTCGCCATCCCGCGTGGCAACGCCGAGACCTCCGGCGACGCCGGCGAGCAGCTCATCGCCGAGCTGCGCAACCACGTGGCGAAGACGCTCGGCCCGATCGCCAAGCCGCGGCAGATCATGCTGGTGCCGGAGCTGCCGAAGACCCGCTCCGGCAAGATCATGCGGCGGCTGCTGCGGGACGTGGCGGAGCACCGGTCGCTCGGCGACGTCACCACGCTCCAGGACTCCTCGGTGATGGAGCTGATCTCCAGCGGTATGAGCGGCGGGAAGTCCGACGAGGACTGACGAGCCGGTCAGCGAACAGGCGGGTGACGGTCCGGGCGGACCGTCACCCGCCGTCGTCTTTTCCGGTGGGTACGCATCGGCGGATCGGTGGAGGCCCGGCAGGCTGAACGGGCCAAAGGAACCTGTCACCCCTGTCAGTGGCAGACGTCTCTCATCTAGGTTCAGCCACACCGGGCCGGTTCGACGGGCATGACTGTCCCGCTCGACCGGCCGGTTCTCTTTCCCATGCCCCACGAGGAGCGGCATGAACACCTTTTCGCAGTCCGGGTCACGCCGACGGCTACTCGTCGCGCTGCCCGCCATCGCCCTCGCCGCCGCGTCATTGACGGTGACCGGCAGCGCGGCCGCCCAGGAGTCCGGGTTCAGCCGGACGATCGGCGCGGACGAGTACTACATCAACTACGCCGAGCCGCAGGTGCAGCCGGACACGGCGGGCAAGGAGGTCAAGGGCAAGGACGGCATCTACACCTCACCGGTCGACAAGGCGCGGGCCTACGACCGGAAGTTCGCGGGTGGCAACCCGGTGGCGGCGCGCGAGCTGGCCAAGCTCGAGGCCAAGTCGATCAAGACGGGCAAGAGCCCGCGGAAGATCAAGAAGGCCAAGAGCACCCAGACGGCCAAGCTGCTGACCCTGCTGGTCGAGTTCAACGACAAGGCGAACGACGACTTCACCAACGTGTACGTGCCGAAGACGGTCTTCGAGGACCGGAGCTGTGTCCTCGGCACCGTCCAGAACGGCCCGAAGCACAACAACATCCCGAACCCGGCCTCGCTGCCCCACAAGGACAACAACTCCATGTGGGTGCCGGACTTCTCGCCCGAGCACTTCGACAAGATGCTCTACAGCAAGAAGGGCATCACCGAGCGGATCCGTACCGACCTGAAGGGGCCGGACGGCAAGCCGGGCATCGACATCTCCGGGCGCACCATGCACAACATGTACCTGGAGATGTCCAAGGGTGCGTACACGGTGGACGGGCAGGCCAGCCCGTGGATCACCGTGCCGCACTCGGAGGCCTGGTACGCCGCGTCCCGTTGCTTCCAGAACGAGGACGGCACCTGGACCGCGGGCCGTGAGCAGTCGATGAACGGCCACCCGGACAACCCGCAGGGCGCCGGCCGGCTCGCCACCGACGCGGTGGCGACGCTGGCCAAGATGGACCCGAACTTCCCCTGGGCGGACTACGACATCGAGGACCAGGGCGACGCCGACGGCGACGGCAACTACAACGAGCCGGACGGCGTGATCGACCACCTGGTGCTCGTGCACGCGGGTGAGGACAAGTCCGGTGGCGGGGGCGCGCAGGGCTCGTACTCGATCTGGGCGCACTCCTCGACGGTGACCGGCGGCTACACCGTGCCGGGCACCAACATCAAGGTGTCGAACTACATCGTGCAGCCGGAGGACTCCGGCGTCGGCGTCTTCGCCCACGAGTACGGCCACGACCTCGGCCTGCCGGACCTGTACGACACCTCCGGCGCGGCCGACTCGGACGTCGACTTCTGGGACCTGATGGCCTCGGGCTCGCACTCCGGTGAGGTCTTCCAGGCGCTCCCCACCCACATGGGCATCTGGGACAAGTGGGTGCTCGGCTGGGCCGAGCCGCTCGAGATCAACCCCGGTGACGACGCCCGCGCGGTGCAGCTCGGGCAGACCTCGAACACCCCGGTGGGCACCAAGGACGGCATCAAGGTCAACCTGCCGGACAAGGTGATCACGCTGGCCCAGCCGCACAGCGGCGCCAACATGTGGTACTCCGGTGCCGACCAGGGATGGGCCGACGTCAAGCTGAGCCGGACGGTGACCGTACCGAACGCCGCCGACGCGAAGTTCTGGATGTGGAACAACTACGTCATCGAGGCGGACTGGGACTACGGCTTCCTCGAGGTCTCCACCGACGGCGGCAACACCTGGACCGAGCAGAAGGTCTACGACGCCAGCGGCAAGCTGGTCAGCACCAACGACGGCTACGCCGACCCGAACGGCCGCATGGTCGACTTCGGCGGCAAGAAGTACGGCCTGACCGGCAGCACGAACGGCTGGCGGCACGACTACGTGGACCTGTCCGGCTTCGCCGGCCAGACGGTCCAGCTGCGGCTGCGGTACGCCACCGACGAGGCGTTCCAGGAGCGGGGCTGGTTCGCCGACGACTTCTCGGTCACCGGTGGCGGCGCCACCACCTGGAGCGACGACGTCGAGGGCGGTGCCAACGGTTGGAGCCAGGTGCTCGGCACCTTCACCGACACCACCGGCGCCGGCTGGCACACCGACTCGGGCACCCAGGTCAAGTCGCACTACTACCTGGCCGAGTGGCGTAACTTCGACGGCTTCGACAACGGCCTGAAGTACACCTACGACACCACCTACTCGCGCGATGCCTGGAAGGTGGAGAAGGTCGCCTACAACGCGCCGGGCATGCTGGTCTGGTACCGGGACACCACGTTGGGCGACGTCAACCACACCACCGCCCAGCTGACCTCGCTGCCCAGCTACGGGGCCAAGGGTGGTCTGCTGATCGTCGACTCGCACAACGACCCGCTGCGCCGGCAGGGCGAGGCGGCGGTCAAGGACCCGTCGCTGCAGGACAACCTGCCCAGCCGCCCGCAGTCGTCGAACGCGGCCTTCGGGCTGCAGAAGACGTACCCGTTCAACGAGTGCCTGGAGGCGGCGGACGAGCCGTACAGCGAGTACTGCACCGCCTTCGGCACGCAGGGCCCGGTGTCGGCGTTCAGCGACGCCAAGGGCTGGTACCCGGGCCTGGAGATCCGCGGCAGCAGCCTGTACTACCGCGACGCGGACGCCTCCGTGGTGGTGCCGTCGCGGCAGAACGCGCCGTACACGACCCGGATCACCAACCCGGACGGCACGCCGGCGACGTCGCTCTACGGGACGCCTGTCGGGGCCACCGTGCTGGGCACCGGCAACCCCGGTGACGCGGGCGTCGCCTACGGCGTCTCGATCACCATCAAGCGGGCCGCCAAGGACAACTCGTACGCGACCGTGTACGTGACCTCGGCGCGACCGTGAGCTGACCGGTCCGGCCCACGCGGGTCGGATCACCCCGGCGGGGCCCGTCCGGAGCGCACTGCTCCGGGCGGGCCCTCGTCGTTGCCGCCGGCATCACCCGTCCGGTGGCCGGCGTGACGCTTTTGTGGAATCGGTCGCTCCCCCTTCAGGGCCCTCATAATGCCCATCACGGCAGATGATCGTGGCCAAATCGTGACGTGAACAGCGCCGGTGGGGTGCGCCGTTTCGGCCATATTTGCCGGAAGAAATTAGGTGCCCGGGTCACCTATTGACTCGTGACAACGATGCAAAGCTCTGCAAAGGTGATGGGCGCATTCATGACAGTGCCGGCCTGGGCCGACGCTGCCGTGTTACAGATCCACAAAGGAGGAGGAACCTTTGAGGAGACGAGTCACAGCCGGCCTGGCCTCGGCCGCGGCCGCGCTGCTGGCGGCCGGTGTCGTCACGGCACCGGCGTCCGCCGCCCCGGCCGCGGCAAACACCCCCAGCGCCGACAAGTCCAAGCAGGCCCGCAAGGACAACCTGCCGGATCCGGTGGCCGAGCAGCACCAGGAGCTTCGCAAGCAGGCCATCGCCGAGCTGCTCAGCGGCAAGGCCAAGCTCCAGACGCGTAACGGCTCCAAGGTCATCCAGATCAAGAACGACAAGTTCGTCGAGTACCAGCAGCCGGCGAAGGTCGACCCGATCTTCACCATGCTGGTCAACTTCGGCGACCAGACCGACCCCCGTACCGGCGGCAGCGCCGGCCCGGTGGTCAACCAGATCCCCGAGCCGGACCGCAACTGGGACGGCAGCCCCACCGACGACAACAGCACCCTGTGGCGCTCCGACTTCCACCGCGAGCACTACATGGACATGTTCTACGGCGAGGGCGAGTCGTTCCGGGACTTCTACCTGAAGCAGTCCGGCGGCCGGTACACGGTGGGCGGCGACGTCAGCGACTGGGTCACCGTCCCGTTCAACGAGGCCCGGTACGGCAGCAACGCCATCTCCGAGGCCGACGGCTACTGGAACTTCGTCAAGGACAGCGCCACCTCCTGGTACGAGGCCCAGGTCAAGGCCGGCAAGACGCCCCAGCAGATCAAGGACTACCTGAAGCAGTTCGACATCTGGGACAGGTACGACTTCGACGGCGACGGCAACTTCAACGAGCCCGACGGCTACATCGACCACTTCCAGGCGGTGCACGCCGGTGAGGGCGAGGAGGCCGGCGGCGGCGCCCAGGGCGAGGACGCCATCTGGTCGCACCGCTGGGCCGCGTTCCCCAACCTCGAGGGCAAGGCCGGCCCGTCCGGCAACCTCGCCGGTGGTGTCCAGATCGGCGACACCGGGATGTGGATCCGTGACTACACCACGGAGCCGGAGAACGGTGGTCTCGGGGTCTTCGCCCACGAGTACGGTCACGACCTCGGTCTGCCGGACCTGTACGACACCGCGGGCGGCGACAACGGCACGGGCTTCTGGACGCTGATGTCCTCCGGTTCGTGGCTCAGCCACGGCACCGACGACATCGGCTCGACCCCGGGTTACATGGACCCGTGGTCGAAGCTCTACCTGGGCTGGCTGAACCACTCGACGGTCGAGTACGGCAAGGGCAACACCGTGGTGACCCTGGGCCCGGCCGGCGACAGCGACGGACCGCGCGCTCAGGCGGTCGTGGTGAACCTGCCCGCCCAGACCCAGACCACGAACTACAACACGCCGTTCGGCGGGTCGTACGAGTGGTGGGGCGGCAGCGCGGACGACCTGAACACGACGCTGACCCGCACCCTGGACCTGACCGGCGCGACCTCCGCGTCGATCACCGCGAAGGCCCAGTGGGACATCGAGGAGGACTACGACTTCCTCTACGCCGAGGTGTCGACCGACGGCGGCGCCACCTGGGCCGCCCTGTCCAACTCCGTCATCGACGCCGGCGAGACCGGGGTCGACGGCTCCACCAGCGGTAGCTGGGTCGACCTGAGCTACGACCTGTCGGCGTACGCCGGCAAGACGGTGACCTTCCGCTACCGCTACGCCACCGACGGCGGCGTGCACCTGGCCGGCCCGTTCCTGGACAACATCGCGCTGACCAAGAACGGCACGGTGGCCTGGACCGACGACGCGGAGACCCTGGCCGCGGAGTGGACCGCCAAGGGGTGGACCCGGATGGGTGGCTCGGTGACCGCCAGCTACCCCCGCTTCTACATCGCCGAGAACCGGACCTACGTCGGTTACGACGACACGCTGCGGACCGGCGGGTACAACTTCGGGTTCGCCAACACCCGGCCGAACTTCGTGGAGCGGTTCTCGAACCAGCCCGGCCTGCTGGTCTGGTACGTGAACTACGCGTACGGGGACAACAACACGTCGGAGCACCCGGGCTACGGGTTGAACCTGCCGGTCGACGTGCGCCCGGGCCCGATCACCGTCAAGGGGCAGGGCAACATCACCAACCGGCGTAACGGTTACGACGCCACGTTCAGCTGGTTCCCGAAGCCGGCGCAGACGTTCCACCTCAACGGGGTCGCCGTGAAGGTGCCGAAGCTGGCGCCGAACCCGGCCTTCAACGACAGCAACGTCAACCGGTACTGGAGCGCTGACAACCCGCAGAACTCGGTGAAGGTGGCCGGCACCGGCACCAAGATCCAGATTCTGTGGCAGGGCCTCAAGCCGAACGACCTGATGATCGTGAACGTCAGCAACTGATCGGCTGCGTACGTCCGGAGGGGCCGGTGGCGGCGACGCCACCGGCCCCTTTCGCGTACCCCGATGGCATTCGCCCTGGTCATCCCGCCAGATCGGCCGGCCGAGATGTGACGGTGTGGAGCGATCCCAACAAAAAGTTGCTACAAATCGACGCAGCTGTCTTCCCACCGGTCACAGGAATGTCTATGTTCACCATTGGTCCCACTAGTGGGACGTCTCCACCGGCCCCTACCCCCGTTGGGCCGGTTCCCTCACACCGGAGGTATCCACGTGCGCAAAGTCGCAGTGGGTCTGCTCGGGCTCTCGCTGACGGCGACCGGACTGGTGGCAGGCACGGCCGCCAGTGCCGCGCCGGCGCCGAAGCTGCCGGCCGCCGCTCCGTCGGTCGCCGAGCCCGCGCAGACTGATCACGATCTGCCGAACCCGCTCGAGAGCAAGCGTCGGGCACTGCGCCAGGAGGGCTTGAGCGAGGTCCTCTCCGGCAAGGCCGCGCCGCAGAAGATCAACGGCAGCACGGTCGTCAAGGTGGGCGAGAAGGCGGCCAAGGGCCCGGCGGCCGGCAAGCAGGCCAAGAGCACCAAGGCCGGCAAGGGCCCGGTCAAGGACCAGTACGTCGAGCTGTCGCGCGAGCGGACCGACAAGATCTTCGTGATCCTCGCCGAGTTCGGCGACGAGCGGCACCCGTCCTACCCGGACCAGGACACCGACCCCGACACCCCGGGCCCGACCCGCTTCGACGGCCCGCGGAACAACGAGATCCCCAAGCCCAACCGGGCGGTGGACAACTCGACCGTCTGGCAGCCGAACTTCGACGCCGACCACTACCGGCAGCTCTACTTCGGCACCGCCCCCGGTGACGAGTCGCTGAAGCAGTACTACGAGGCGCAGTCCTCGGGCCGGTACAGCGTCGACGGTGAGGTCACCAACTGGGTCAAGGTGCGCTACAACGAGGCGCGGTACGGCCGCTCCGGCGGCTACCCGTGCGCGTCGAACGTCTGCACCAACACCTGGGCGCTGGTCCGCGACGCGGCGAACCAGTGGGTCGCCGACCAGAAGGCCCAGGGCCGCACCGACGAGCAGATCGCCGCCGACGTCCGGTCGATGGACGAGTGGGACCGGTACGACTACGACGGCGACGGCAACTTCAACGAGCCGGACGGCTACATCGACCACTTCCAGATCGTCCACGCCGGCGGTGACGAGGCCGACGGCGACCCGTACCAGGGTGAGGACGCCATCTGGAGCCACCGCTGGTACGCCTACGCGTCCGACCAGGGCAACACCGGCCCGGCCAACTTCCCGGCCGGCGGCACCCAGATCGGCAACACCGGCGTCTGGATCGGCGACTACACCGTCCAGCCGGAGAACGGCGGCCGTAGCGTCTTCTACCACGAGTTCGGCCACGACCTCGGCCTGCCGGACGACTACAACAACATCAACGGCGGCGACAACAACAACGAGCACTGGACCCTGATGGCCCAGAGCCGCCTCGGTGACAAGAACGACGGTGGCATCGGTGAGCGGGGCGGCGACCTCGGCGCCTGGAACAAGCTCCAGCTCGGCTGGCTCGACTACGAAACCGTCGTCGCGGGCCAGACCAAGACGCTGAAGCTCGGCCCGCAGGAATACCACAGCAAGGAGGCGCAGGGCGTGGTCGTCGTGCTGCCCCCGCGCACCTACACCTTCGACAACGGCCAGCCGTTCGAGGGTACGAAGCAGTGGTTCTCGGGCAACGACGACGACCTGAACACCACGATGACGCGGACGATCGACCTCACCGGGAAGACCAGCGCCGCGCTCACCATGAAGGGTCGCTACAACATCGAAGAGGACTACGACTACCTCTTCTTCGAGGCCTCCACCGACGGTGGCCAGAACTGGTCCACGCTGCCGGGCACGGCCAACGGCAAGGCGCTCAAGGAGATCTCGCCCGGACGCTTTGCCCTGGACGGCTCCACCGACAACAAGTGGGCCGACGTCACCATCCCGCTCGACTCGCTGGCCGGCAAGACCGTGCAGTTCCGGCTCCGCTACCAGACCGACGGCGGCCTCTCCGCCGGTGGCTTCTACGGTGACGCGATCACCGTGACCGCCGACGGGGCGACCCTGTTCAGCGACGGCGCGGAGGCGGGCGCGGGTGCCTGGGCCCTCAACGGCTTCAGCATCCAGGCGGCGACCTACACCAAGCAGTTCGCCAACTACTACATCGCGGGCAACCGGTCGTACGTCTCGTACGACAAGTACCTGAAGACCGGCCCGTACTACTTCGGCTACGCGAACACCCGACCGGACTACGTGGACCACTACGCGTACCAGACGGGCCTACTGGTCTCCTACTGGAACCTGCGCTGGACGGACAACGACACGTTCGAGCACCCGGGCGAGGGTCGAAACATGATCATCGACGCGCACCCGGAGCCGCTGTACAACCTGACCGGCGCCCCGTGGCGAGCCCGCGTCCAGGTGTACGACGCGCCGTTCAGCCTGAACAAGGCGGACTCGTTCACGCTGCACATCAACGGCCAGCCGCAGTACGTGCGGGGCCAGAACGCGCAGCCGCTGTTCGACGACACCAAGAAGTACTGGTACCCGGAGCTGCCGAACCACGGCGTCAAGCTCCCGGCCGCCGGCGTCAAGATCAAGGTCTTGGAGCAGGACGGCACCCAGATGAAGATCCGCATCTCCTGACCGGTCCGACCGACGCGACACCCGCGATGCCCGGGCAGCACCGCTGCCCGGGCATCGCCCTGTCAGCCGACCACCGCGGCCCCGGGGCGCCCCGGAGAATCCCCTGATCCTGACCACCTGCGCGGCCGCTCCCCGGCGTACCGCCCTAGGCTGTGCCCCATGACCGACCAGCGAGGCGGACCCGTCGACGAGTCCTGCGTCCTCCCCGAGGGGCCCTGGACGCACCGCTTCGTCGGCGCCAACGGGAGCCGCTTCCACGTCGTCGAGGCCGGCACCGGCCCGATGGTGCTCTTCCTGCACGGCTTCCCCGAATACTGGTACGCCTGGAAGGACCTGCTGCCCGCGGTCGCCGACGCGGGCTTCCGGGCGGTCGCCGTCGACCTGCGCGGCTACGGCGCGAGCGACAAGCCACCCCGGGGGTACGACGGCTACACGCTCGCCGCCGACGTGGCCGGCCTGATCCGCGCCCTCGGCGAACGGTCGGCCACCGTGGTGGGCAGCGGCGCCGGCGGCCTCATCGGCTGGACCGCCGCCTCGTTCCACCCGACCCTGGTCCGGCGGCTGGTGGTGCTCGGCGCGCCGCACCCGCTGCGCCTACGGGCCGCCATCTTCGCCGACCCGCGCGGCCAGTTCACCGCCTCCACGCCGACGCTGAAGTTCCAGCTCCCCCGCTACGAACACGTGCTGACCCGCGACGGTGCCGTCGAGGTCGAGCGGATGCTGCGCCGCTGGGGCGGACCGGCCTGGGTGAACGGTCCGGAGTTCGAGGCGTACGCCCGGTGCTGCCGGGTGGCCATGCAGATCCCGCAGGCGGCCTTCTGCGCCCTGGAGGGCTACCGCTGGGCGTTCCGGTCGGTGCTGCGGCTGCACGGCTACCGGTTCGTCAAGCTGATGCAGAAGCCGCTCGTCACGCCGACCCTCCAGCTGCACGGCGCGCTCGACCGGGCCTCCCTGCCGCGCACCGCCCAGGGCTCCGGCCGCTACGTCAGCGCACCGTACGAGTGGCGGCTGCTCGACGGGGTCGGCCACTTCCCGCACGTCGAGGCCCGCGACCTGGTCCTCGGCGAGGTGCTGCGCTGGACGAAGTCCTGACTCAGACCCGCTGCTCGCGCAGGTCGGTGACCTCACGCGCCGGCGCCCACCCCTGGTAGACGCCGAAGTCGAAAGCCTCCAGCCCCATCGCCTGCGCCACCGGCCAGCGCCCACCGGTGTACTCGACCCGCAGCCAGCCCTCGTGCTCGGCCAGCACGATGAACGGCTGGCCCTGCCAGGTGCAGGTGGTCCGCAGGTACGCGAGATCCTCCACCTCGACGGCCGGCACCACCCGCACGTACCGGCCGGGGCGTACCTCCTCGAAGCCCTCGCCCGGCTCGGGCTGGTAGAGGCGGACGTCGTCGCCGTCCGGGCTGGCCTGGTACTCCCGGCCCTGCCAGCGGGCCACGTAGCCGTCCCGGTTCATGCCGCGTCCACCGGTCGCCAGAGCAGCACGTCGGTGTCCAGCACCGCCACCACCCGCTCGCTGCCGTCCGCGCCGACCCGCCACAGCTCCGCGCCGTGCGGCAGCCGGGCGCTGTCCACCTTGAACTCGGCGACCACGTCGCTGGTCTCCCCCGGCGCGAAGCCGTTGCCGCGGAACGGCGGACGCTCGATGACCCAGCCCTCCATGGCCCGCATGGCGGCCTCGTTCTGCCCCCCGTACGGGATGCGGTAGAGGCTGGGCCGGTACGCCGGCCAGCGCAGCAGATAGATCTCCTCGGCGTCCCGCCGGAACGGCGAGTCCGGGTGCCCGAGGCCGAGCGTGTCGAAGAGCTCCGCCGGGGTACGCAGGTGCGACAGCTCGCTGGCCCGGTGCACGAAGCCGGACACCCGGTCGTAGCCGCGCTCCAGGTAGTAGGCGAGTTGGCTCGGCGCGACGGCCTTCTGCATGGTCACCGGGCGGGTGCGGTCCACCGGGGGCGCAGCCGGCCGGCTGGTGGACGCCGGCTCGGCATCGGCGGCGGAGGCCTCCGCCTCGCCGTCCGGGTCGTCGCCGAGCCCCACCTCGGCGGCCCAGTTGGCCAGCGCGAGGACCTGCTCACCCGGGTAGGTGGCGCCGACCGGGCTGCCCGGGTTCACCGCGAACGACCAGCTCACGTCGGGCCAGCTCCGGATCAGCCGGACGAACTTCACCCGTACCGTCGCGACCGGGCCGCCGGAGCGCTCGGCGAGCCGCTCGGGCGAGGTGTGCACCACCACGTACGTCCCGCCGTCGAGCTGCTCGGTCCGCCACACGAAACCCGGGTCGCCGGGGCGGCTACCCGATGCGGAGTCGGGGGCCACCGGCAGCAACACCCGGGCCAGCAGCAGCGTGGTGAGGAACCCGTCGGTGCTGCCGCTGCTCGTCGCGGCCAGCAGCTCCTCCTCGACCTCGTTCGCCGGAACGAAGTCGGCCGGTGCCGCCGGCGCGCCACCGGTCGCCGGGTTCGGACCGGCGGTTGCCGCGGTGACCGGTGCCGCCGGCTCCACCGCGGCGCCGGTCGGCGCGGCCGTCCTGGCGGCGGGAGGCGTCCCGGCGGCGTCGGACATCCCGGCGGCGTCGGACATCCCGGTGGCACTGCGGGGCGTCCCGGCGGCGCCGGAGGCCGGTTCGGCGGGCTCGGCGAGCGGTCCTGGCGGCTGGCCGACGGGGGTGAACAGCGACGCGGCTCCCGGGGCGTGCGGTGAGCCGGGGGATCCGTCGGCGGGAGTGACCGGCGGGGCGGTCTCCTCACCCGCCCGCACCGGCCGGCTCCCGGACGCCGCGAAGAACGAGTCCGCCCCCGTGGTCTCCCCGGTGACCGGCGACCCGCCCGGCACGGCGGGCGGGTCGAACAGCGGCACAGTGGGCTCGGCGGGCGGAGCGAACAGCGGCACCGTCGCCTCGGCGGACGGGTCATACGCCGGCACCGCCGCCTCAGCCGGCGGACCGAACAGCGGCACCGTCGCCTCGGCAGGCGGGTCATACGTCGGCACCGTCGCCTCAGCCGGCGGACCGAACAGCGGCACCGTCGCCTCGGCCGGCGGACCGAACAGCGGCACCGTCGCCTCGGCAGGCGGGTCGTGCGCCGGCACCGCCGGCTCGGCCAGCGGCATTTTCGGCTCGGCCGGCGGCATTGTCGGCTCGAACAGGGATCCGGTGACGGGCGGGCGGGTCGGGCCGGGCGGCTCGTCAACCGGCCGGCCGTTCCGGCCCGGGCGGCCGAGGAATTCCCCGTCCGGCTCGGCCGGGCGGGCCGCCGCACCGGCCGGCTCGACGCCGCCGGCTGGGTCGAGGGTGAGCGGCACGGTCGCCTCGCTGGCACCGGACCAGGGCGCGACCGGCTCGCCGCCGACCACCGGGTGCCCCGACGGCGGCGTCGGCTCGCTCAACCCGCGCCAGGGCGCGACGGGCTCGCCACCGCCCGCCGGATGCACCGACGGCACGGCCTGCGCCGGGGCGCCGGTCCAGGGCGCGGCCGGCTCGGCACCGCCCACCGGGTGCGCCGACGGCACCCTCGGCTCGGTCATCGCCGGGGCGGCGACGGGAATGGTGGGCACGGTGTACGGCTCGGGAACGGTGAGGTCCCGGGCTTCGATGACGGTGCCCTCGATGACGATCGGGGTAAACCCCCGCCGAGACGCGGGCGGGGCGGACACTGGCTCGGCGAGCGACGGGGGTAGCTCCTCCGCCTCCGCCGGTACGGCGAATCCCGCCTCCCCCGGCTTCGGGATGGGCTCGGTGCGCTCGCCGACGTCGGCCAGGTCGGCGGGACGGGGACGGCGCCGGGGCAGGGCCTGGGTCGTCTCCTCCCCGGAGTCGGGCGGTACCGCCGGACGGAAGGGGCGCGGCGGCTCGTCGTCGGCACCCAGACGGGCGGTCGGAGTGGCCTCGGTAGCGCCGAACGCCCGGGTCGGGTCCGCGGGCACCGGCTCGTTCAGCGGCCGGCGGCGCGGGAACGGCCGCCCGCCACCGGCGAACCGGGACGGCGGTGCGGGGCGCTCGGCACCCCGGCCCGCCGGCTCCACCGGGGACGGACCGGCGGGTGACTCGAAGAACGAACGGGCCGGCGGCGGGGGCGCGGGCTCGCCGGAGCGGCTCCGGGAAGCGCCGACCCGGCCGGCGTCGGCGAAGGGATCCGGCTCGTCGGGCCGCCGGCGCAGGTCGTTCACCCAGCCGGAGAGGCTGTCGGCGGTGTCGTCGGAGGGGTTGGCGGGGGCCCGGTCGGCCAGGCCGTTGCCCGGCCGGGGCCACCCGTCGCGGGCCGTCGGGTCGGCCTCCGGCGGTCGGCCCGGCGACCCGAGGCGGCTCGCCGCCAGGAAGCCGGGCGGTCCGGGGCGGCGGGGAATCGGCGGCAGCGGTGGGTCGGCCGCGCCCGGCGCGGCGGGGCGGCCCGGCGGGACGGGCGGTGCCGGGAGTGACCCGGTCGCCGGCTCGACCGGCGGGACGGCGCCCCGGAGGTCAGTCGCGGTCTGCTCCCAGGGCGCGGTCGGCGACGCCGCGGCGGGGAAGCCGGACGACGCCGGTTCCGCCGGGCGGGCCGGCGTGGTGCGGCCGGCCGTGGGTACGCCGGCGGCCGGACCGTCAGGTCTGGTCGGTTGGCCGGGGAACCCGGAGCGCGGCAGGGGCGGGGCGACCGGAGCCGGGGCGGCGGCAGGGACCGGGCCGGGCGTGACCGGCGTCCCCGGCACCGGCACGGCGGGGGCAGGGGCCGGGCCGGAGGTGGCCGGCGCGACCGGCGTCCCCGACACCGGCGCGGCGGGCCCCGTCGGCCACCCGGCCGGCGGCGAGCCGGCGCCGCCGGTCGGCGGGGTCACGCCGGCCGGCGTCTCCCGGCCGGCGGCGGCGCGGGCGCGGGTCGCCTTCTCCACCCGTTCCAGGCGGGCCCGGGCTCCCATGGTGCGCCCCGGCAGCCGGACGTCCCCCCGGGACAGTTGGGCCACGTACCAGGCCGGCAGGTAGCCCTCGATGGGCAGGCCCGGATTGACCGCGAGCCACCACTCGTGGTTGGGCCAGCCGGCGGCCAGTTCGGCGTACGGGACGCGCCGGGTGGCACCGGCGTTCCCGCCCAGGCAGGCCCGCATCGCGTCGACCGAGGTAAATGCCAGCACGTGCGTCCGGCCGCCGGTCGTCCAGGTGCCCCAGCCCGCCGGGGACCGCCCGCCGACCGCCTCGGCGGAGATCGGCAGCAGGAGATCCGTCCTGGTCAGGATGCGGAAGTAAAGCTGCTGGTCCTGGGCGCGGAGGGCATCCCGCAGCGCCACCTCGGCCTCGGTGGCCGGCTCCCATCCGGTCACGGCCACCTCTCCTTCCGTGCACCGGCCACAGGTATCGCCTACAACCTACAAGGTGGGAACAAGATCACAATGGCTGGCCGCCGGCGACGCGGCGGGGCGCTAACATCCCGTTCCGCAGTCGACACGATACGGAGGCGGTCGATGTCCCGGCCCATCGCACGCCCGGCCCTGGCTCTCCTGGCGGCCGTTCTCGGCACCGTGCTGCCGGCGGCCACCCCGGCGTCCGCCCGGAGGCCCGCCACGTGCGCCACGGCACCCGCACCGGCGCGCCCGGTGACCGGCCGGCCGTGGCCCCAGCAACGGTACGCGCCCGACCGCCTCGCCCCGCTCGCCACCGGCGCCGGGGTGGTGGTCGCGGTCGTCGACTCGGGCGTGGACCGGGCGCATCCCCAACTCGCCGGGCGGGTGCTGGCCGGCGCCGACTTCCTCGACCCGGGTGGCGACGGCACCCGGGACTGCGCCGGACACGGCACCGGGGTGGCCAGCATCATCGCGGCGGCGCCGCAGGCCGGGGTGGCGTTCCGGGGCCTGGCGCCGGGCGTCCGCATCCTCCCGGTACGGGTCAGCGAGCAGCAGGTCGTCGACGGGCGGGAGGCGGGGCGGACGGTCGGCCCGGCCGGCTTCGCCCGGGCCATCCGGTGGGCGGTGGACCACGACGCCGACGTGCTCAACCTCTCCGTGGTGCTGTACGCGGACCACCCCGCAGTGCGGGCCGCGATCGCCTACGCGCAACGCCGGGAGGTCGTGGTGGTGGCCGCCGTCGGCAACCTGCACGACAACGGCGATCCGTGGCCGTACCCGGCCGGGTACGACGGGGTGCTCGGGGTGGGCGCGATCGGGGCGGACGGGGTGCGCTCCCCCTTCTCCCAGACCGGCCCGTACGTCGACGTGGTGGCGCCCGGCAGCGACGTGCTGATGGCCGCCCCGGGGCGGGGGCACCACCGGGCCGAGGGCACGAGTTACGCCACCCCGTTCGTGGCGGCCACCGCCGCGCTGCTGCGGCAGTATCGCCCCGAACTGAGCGCGGCGGAGGTGAGCCGGCGGATCCTGGCCGGTGCCGATCCGGCGCCCGGCCCCGGGGAGGGCTACGGGGCGGGGGTGCTCAACCCGTATCGGGCCGTGACCGAGTCGACCGGGCCGGCGGCCGCCCGACCGGACCGGGTGGCGGCGCTGCCACTCGACCGGGACGACCCGGCCACCCTGGCCCGGCAGGCGCGTCGCGCGGCGGCCCGGCACCGGGCGCTCCTGGTGGCCGGCGCGGCGGGCG
>NZ_KQ058874.1 GCF_000982955.1 Micromonospora sp. HK10
CACTCCTCGCGCTCATCAGAGCGCGCCCTTCGTGCTGGGGATCGCGCCGGCGTTGCGCGGGTCGATCCCGGTCGCCTCGCGCAGCGCCCGGGAGACCGCCTTGAACTGCGCCTCGACCACGTGGTGGGCGTCCGGGTGGCCGCCCGGCCGGGCCGCCCGCAGCACGTCCACGTGCAGGGTGATCCGGGCCGCCTGGCCGAACGACTCCCAGATGTGCCGGGTCATGCTGGTCGGATAGACCGGCCCGATGTACGGCGCGAGCACCGGCTCGTCGTGCAGCACGTACGGCCGGCCGGAGAGATCGACCGCGGCCCGGACCAGCACCTCGTCCATCGGGACGGTGGCCGAGCCGTACCGCCGGATGCCGGCCTTGTCCCCCAACGCCTGGTCGAACGCGGCGCCCAGGGCCAGCGCGGTGTCCTCCATCGTGTGGTGGGCGTCGATCTCCAGGTCGCCGAGGGTGTGCACGGTCAGGTCGAAGCCGCCGTGCCGGGCGATCTGGTGCAGCATGTGGTCGTAGAAGCCGACGCCCGTCTCGATGTCGGCCTTGCCGGTGCCGTCGAGGTCGATCTCGACGAGGACCTTGGTCTCCTTGGTGATCCGCTCCACCCGGGCGGTCCGGCTCATTGCTCGCCTTTCGGTCGCGACTGCGGGGCCCGCGCTCACTCCTCGCGCTCCCACTACAGCTCCTCCATGGCCGACAGGAAGGCGTCGGTCTCGGCAGGGGTGCCGGCGGTGACCCGCAGCCAGCCGGGCAGGCCGACGTCGCGGACCAGCACACCGGCGTCGAGCAGGGTACGCCAGGCGGCGGCCTGGTCGACGACTCCGGGTCGGGGCGCGGCCTCAGACGGGCCGCGCAGTTGCCGGTCGCCGCCGACCTCGAAGAGGACGAAGTTGGCGTCGCTGTCGGCGACCCGGTGCCCGCGGGCGCGCAGCTCGGCCACGATCCGGTCCCGCTGCCGCATGATCGCGGTGACGGTGCCGAGCAGGGCGTCCCGGTGCGCCAGCGCCGCCCGCGCGGCGGCCTGGGTGAGCGCGGAGAGGTGGTACGGCAGCCGGACCAGCTGCACCGCGGCCACCACCGCCGGGTCGGCGGCCAGGTAACCCAGCCGGCCGCCGGCGAACCCGAACGCCTTGCTCATGGTGCGGGTGACCACCAGCCGCGGGTGGCCGGGCAGCACGGCGAGCGCGCTGACCGTGCCCGGCCGGGCGAACTCGGCGTACGCCTCGTCCACGATCACCATGCCGGGCGCCTCGGCCAGCACTGCGGCGACCACCGCGGGGTCGAGCGCGGTGCCGGTCGGGTTGTTCGGCGAGCAGAGGAAGACCACGTCCGGCCGGTGCGCCCGGACCTGGGCCGCGGCCGCGTCGGCGGTCAGCCCGAAGTCGGCGTCGCGGGCGGCCGGGATCCAGCCGGTGCCGGTGCCGAGCGCCAGCAGCGGGTGCATCGAATACGCCGGGGTGAAGCCGAGCGCGGTGCGCCCCGGCCCGCCGAACGCCTGGAGCAGCTGCTGCTGGATCTCGTTGGAGCCGTTGGCCGCCCAGACGTGGTCGACGGTGAGCCCGTGGCCGAGGTACTCCGCCAGGTCGGCGCGGAGCGCCACGGCGTCGCGGTCCGGGTAGCGGTTGAGGTCGCGCAGCTCGGCGGCGAGGGCCTTGCCGATCGCCTCCACCACCGGCTCCGGCACCGGATACGAGTTCTCGTTGGTGTTCAGCCGCACCGGCACGTCCAGCTGCGGCGCCCCGTACGGCCTCAGGCCGCGCAGGTCGTCCCGGATCGGCAGGTCCTCCAGGGCGGTCATGCCGCCACCTCGCTCCGGTACGGGACGCCCGGCGGCCGGCACGGGCCGGGCCGGCGGGTACGCCCGGTCACGAGCCGGCCCCCGGGAAGCGCGCGCTGACCGCCTGGCCGTGCGCCGGCAGGTCCTCGACCCCGGCCAGGGTGACCACGTGCGGGGCCACCTCACGCAGCGCCTCCTGGCTGTATTCGACCAGGTGGATGCCGCGCAGGAAGGACTGCACCGACAGCCCCGAGGAGTGCCGGGCGCAGCCGCCGGTGGGCAGCACGTGGTTGGAGCCGGCGCAGTAGTCACCGAGCGACACCGGCGACCACGCGCCCACGAAGATCGCCCCTGCGTTGCGGACCCGCAGCGCCCACTCGCGGGCGTCCACGGTCTGGATCTCCAGGTGCTCGGCCGCGTACGCGTCGACCACCCGCAGCCCCGCCTCGAGGTCGGCGACGAGGACCACGCCGCTCTGCTCGCCGCCCAGCGCGGTGCCGATCCGCTCGGCGTGCTTGGCGGCCGGCACCTGCCGGGCCAGCTCGACGTCGACCGCGTCGGCGAGCGCCACCGACGGGGTGACCAGCACGCTGGCGGCGAGCGGGTCGTGCTCGGCCTGGCTGATCAGATCGGCGGCCACGTGCACCGGGTCGGCGGTGTCGTCGGCCAGGATGGCGATCTCGGTGGGGCCGGCCTCGGCGTCGATGCCGACCACGCCGCGCAGCAGCCGCTTCGCGGCGGTGACCCAGATGTTGCCCGGACCGGTGATCATGTCGACCGGCTCGCAGCGCTGGGCGCCGTCCGGGTCGACGTCGGCACCGTAGGCCAGCATGGCCACCGCCTGGGCGCCGCCGACGGCGTACACCTCGTCGACGCCGAGCAGCGCGCAGGCCGCGAGGACCCGCTGGTCGGGCAGGCCGCCGTTCTCCTTCTGCGGCGGGCTGACCACCACCAGCGAGCGCACCCCGGCCGCCTGGGCGGGGACCACGTTCATCACCACGGTCGACGGGTACATGGCCAGGCCGCCGGGGACGTAGAGACCGACCCGGTCGACCGGCACCCAACGCTCGGTCACCGTGCCGCCCGGCACCACCTGGGTGGTGTGGTCGGTGCGCCGCTGGTCGGCGTGCACCCGGCGGGCCCGGGTGATCGACTCCAGCAGCGCGGCGCGGACCTGCGGATCGAGGCTGCCCTCAGCGGCGCGGATCGTCTCGGCCGGCACCCGCAGGTGCTCGGGGGAGACGCCGTCGAACCGTTCGCTCGCCTCGCGGATCGCCGGGTACCCATGCGCCCGGACCGCCTCCACGAGGGGGCGGATCCGCTCGACGGCCACGGAGACGTCGAGCTGGGCACGGGGCAGCAGGTGGCGCGGGTCACGGAACCCGCCGCGCAGGTCGATCCGGTTCAGCACCCTTGCGAGTCTAGGCGGCCCGCCGCCGGCCCCGCCCACGCCGCCCGCACGGCGGGACGGTGAGCCGGGACACGCCCGCGCGGCGCGCGCGGGATACCCTCGATCACGTGACCGCACGGCTGCCGGTGTTCCCGTTGGGGACGGTCCTGTTCCCCGGGTTGGTCCTCCCGCTGCACATCTTCGAGGAGCGCTACCGGGCGCTGGTGCGCCACCTGGTCGGCCTGCCGGAGGGGGCGCCCCGGGAGTTCGGGGTGGTGGCGATCCGGGCCGGCTGGGAGGTCGCCCCGACCGGGTCGCCGGGCGGGCCGGCGCTCGACGGCGAGGTGACCCTGCACGAGGTCGGCTGCACCGCCGAGCTGCGGCAGGTCACCGAGCTGGCCGACGGTGGGTTCGACATCGTGACCGTGGGACGGCGGCGGTTCCGGATCGCCGACGTGGACTCCGACGCCGCGCCCTACCTGACCGCCGCGGTGGAATGGCTGCCCGAGCCGGCCGGCCCGGACGAGGGCGCCGGCCTGCTGGCCGCCCGGGTGATCTCGGTGTTCCGGCAGTACCTCGGCCTGGTCCGGCCCGACCCGCAGGAGATCTCCGAGCAGCTGCCGGAGGACCCGACCGTGCTCTCGCACCTGGTCGCCGCGACCGCGGCGCTGACCGTTGACGACCGGCAGGGGCTGCTCGCCATCGACGACACCGCCGCCCGGCTCCGCGCCGAGCTGCGGCTGCTGCACCGGGAGACGGCGCTGCTGCGCCACGTACGGGCGGTGCCGGTACCGCTCAGTGAGCTGGCCGGTCCTCCGGCCCCGAACTGATCCCGGGCCATCCGGCGTCCGGGCCCGGTCCCGTCGGCGGCCGACCGGTCGCCGGATCCGGCCCGGGCGGCGGCCAGCCGGTCGCCGGATCCGCGCCGGCCAACGGCCAGGTGGCAGCCGGCTCCGGCCGCAGCGACGGCCACCGCGACCAGCCGGCCAGCAGGGTGTACGTCACGGCCGCGCCGAACGCCGCCAGCAGCAGGTCGCCGTGCGGCACGGGGAGCAGCCCGAGATACCAGTCCACGCCGCCGGCGCGCAGGTCGGCCGGCTTGGTGAAGTCCGTCCCGTCCGGCGCGCCGGCGAGCAGCCGCTGGTAGGTGCCGAGCCCGATCCGGCGGCCGACCTGCCAGGCCAGCACGGCCGCGCCGAGCCCACCCAGCACCCCGGCGAACAGGCCGACCGGGCCGCGCCGGCGGCGCAGCAGGATCCAGAGCGCGATCGCGACGAGCACCCCGAAGCCGAGGCCGAGCAGGCTGAACCAGCCGTCGGCGGCGATCGGCTGCTCGGGCTGGCTGGTGGCGTAGACCGCGCCCTCGGCGGTCTTGCGTACCGGGGTGTCCGGCGCGACGGCCGCCCAGAGCAGCCCCAGCGGCGCCCCGAGCACGCTCACCAGCAGCGCGGCCAGGACGGTGGTGGCGACCGCCCGCAGCCGGCCGGTGCGGCGGCTGGTGGTCGGCGCCCCGGTCACCAGGCCGGCGACCCCGGGATGGCCGGCGAGCGGGTCGGCCCCGGGCGCGGTCACCGGGGTGCCGGCGGCCACCGGCAGGCCGGCCGGCCAGTCGGGCAGCTCGGGCGACGCGGTCCCGAGGCGCTCGGCCTCCGGGCCGCGCCCCGGCGACAGCTCGGGCCGCTCGGCGGCACCGGCTGCCGCGGCACGGTCAGCCTCGCCCGACGCGGCGACACGGTCAGCCTCGCCCGGCGCAGCGGCACGATAAGTCTCGCCGGGCGCGGCGACACGATCAGCCTCGCCCGACGCGGCGACACGATCAGCCTCGCCCGACGCGGCGACACGATCAGCCTCGCCCGACGCGGCGACACGATCAGTCTCGCCCGACGCGGCGGCACGGTCAGCGGCGCCGGGTCCACCGGTACGGTCGGCGGGCCGCTCGGGATCAGGGGTGTCCGGACTCACCGGGTGATCCTCTCAGGCGAGCGCCCGCCGCGGGGCCGCGGTGGCGGCGCCGGCGCGGGCGGCGGCGTCCCGGGCGGGAAGCGGCGCGGGTTGCGGCAGGTCGTGGCTTCGGGCGGGACGGATACCCCGACTTGCCGCAACCGGAGTTGATCACGCCGGTTCCCGCCGGCGACAGGCCGGCAGGCCGGCCGAGCGGCGCGCAGCGGGTCAGCGGATCAGCGGGCGAAGGGTTCCAGCATCACGGCGGCCGCCTTCAGCCACGCCTGCCGGGTCTCCGCCTGGAGCTGGTGGTACTCGATCGAGGAGCCGGTCTCCAACGCCGGGTCGTAGGGCACCACGGCGACGGCCCGGGTCCGGGTGGCGAAGTGCCGCTCCAGGTCGTCCTGGAGCGGGCTGCGCCCCGGCGTCGGGCAGGAGATCAGGGTGACCGCGTTGTCGGCCAGCTCGCCCATGCCCACCTCGTGCAGCAGGTCGAGCATCCAGTCCGCGCTGAACGCGGCGTCCTCACGCGGCACGGTGGTCACCACGAGCTGATCGGCGGCCTGCATGACGGTGCGCCAGTTCGCGCTCTCCACGTTGTTGCCGGTGTCCACGCAGACCACCTCGTGGGTACGCCGCAGCAGCTCCAGCACCCGCTTGACGGTGAACTGGTCCAGCCGCTGGGCGAAGCGCGGGCTCTCCTCGCCGGCGAGCACGTCGTAGGAGCCGTCGGAGGCGTGCCGCAGGTAGTCGTCGAGGTGCGACAGCAGCGTGTTGCCCTCCAGGATCTCGATCTGGGCGAGATCCTGGACCAGGTGCCGGATGGTACGGGCGTGCCGGGCGCTGCCGGCGCGCAGGCCGAGGGTGCCACGCAGCTCGTTGTCGTCCCAGGCGAGCACGCCCCGCCCGCGCACGCTGCCGACGGTGGCCGCGCCGAGCACGGTGGCGGTGGTCTTGTGTACGCCGCCCTTGGGGTTGGCGAAGGCGAGCACCCGGGGGGTGCCCAGCTCGCGGCGGAGCACCGCGGTGGCCCGCTCCAGCTCGGCGTCCGGTTCGGGGGCGCGCCACTCGACCCGGGCCGCGCCCGGGTAGCCCGGGGTGGGGGCCGCCGGCTCCGGATAGGACGGTTCGGTCGGCCGGTAGCGGCCGCGCTCCAGCAGCGCGTACCGGGACTCGGCCGGGGGCGGCGGCGCGGGCCGGTAGCCGCCGTCGTCGAGCAGCGAGTAGCGGGACTCGACCGGGGCGCTGGCCCGACCGCGCGGCTCCGGCTGCGCGGGCTCGGCCCGGTAGGCCGGCTCGGGCTGCGCGGGCTCGGCCCGGTACGCCGGCTCGGGCTGCGCCGGCTCGGCCCGGTACGCCGGCTCCGGCTGCACCGGCTCGGCCCGGTACGCCGGCTCGGGCCGCCAGGCCGGCTCGGGGCGGTGTTCCGGTCCCGGAGGGCGGTAGGCCGGCTCGGCCCGGTAGGCCGGTTCCCCGGCGTACCCGGGCTCGACCCGGTAGGCCGGCTCGACCCGGTAGCTGGCCTCGGCCCGGTACGCCGGCTCCGCCCGGTACGCCGGCTCGGCCCGGTACGCCGGCTCGGCGTCGTACGGCAGCTCACCGGGCGGGGCGGCCGACGCCCGGCCGGTCCAGCCGCTGCCGGCGGGCCGCCGGGGCAGCGGCGCGGCCGGTGGGCGGGGCGGGGTCTCGTCGGGGTGCCGCTCGGCCTCGCTGTGCTCCGCGCCGCGGCCGCCGAGCCGGGCCCGGTCCAACAGCGCCCGCCACCGCGGTGCCGGCTCAGTTTGCCGACCCCAGCCGGTTTCGCTGCCGTCCAAGGCTCCGTCCTCCCCCAGCCCATCGATCTCCGCCTGACAGGCTACGAACGAAACCCTATTCGGACCACACCCCTATCCGCACATCCCCCGGGGGGTCAGCACACCGGCGTCCCCGGTGGCCGGCCCCGAGCAGGCATGTCTCAGGAGGTGGGAGCCGGATTCGGCCGGTCGCGGCCGGTCGGCGTCGCGCCGGAGGGCGGTGAGAATCCGCTCACCGTCGGTGCGGCTTCCGACGAATCGCCCACCGCGGGGGCGGCCAGCCCGCTGTCGACCGGGGGTCGGGCCACGTCCCGCTGCTCGGGCAGCGGCGGGGTGAAGACCGCGCGGTCCAGCCGGATCACCTCGGGCGCCGGGTCGACCGCCCGTACGCCGGGCTGGCCGGCGAGGGCGCGCAGCACGTCCGGGGCGGCCCGCACCACGGCCGCGTACACGCACGCGCAGCCGGCCCGGTAGGCGGCCGCCTCGCGGGCCGCGACCGCGGCGCCGGTCGCGTACACCCGGCCCGCCTCGGGGTCGGCGGAGGCCGCCGGGGCGGCGGCGCGGGCCCGGTAGTCGGCGGCCTCCCGGTCCTTGCGGGTGGCCACCTCGGCCATCCCGGCGACCACGTCGTCGGGCAGCCGCAGGGCGGCGATCCGGACGATCTCGGTCTGCCGGCCGGCCAGCGGCACCCGGGCCAGCACGGCGGCGACCGGGGTGTCGCCGAGCGCGGCGGCCGCCCGCGCCGGTGTCAGGTACGTGCCGAACGAGACCAGGGCGTAGTCGCCCGGGCCGGGGGTGGCCGGGGCGGCCAGCCCGGCCAGCTCGGCGGCGGCGGCCCGCAGGTAGTCCGGGACCGAGCCGCCGTCGGCCACGCCGACCCGGGTCACCTCGCCCACGGTACGGTCGCCGGCCGGCGCGTCCCGCCGCTGCGCGACCGCGACCAGCAGCACGGCGAACGCGCAGGCCAGCGCGATCCAGGTGAGTACGGCGGGGCGCCGGGTCGGGGACGCCGGCGGTTCGGGGGGCGGTGGGTGGCGGGTCATCGGCCGGGCCGGTCAGTCGCGCAGGATCTCCAGCGCCCGGGCCAGGTCGTCCGGGTACTCGCTGACGAAGGTGACCTCCTCGCCGGTGCGCGGGTGCAGGAAGCTCAGCGAGCGGGCGTGCAGCCACTGCCGGGCGAGCCCGAGCCGGGCCGAGAGGGTGGGGTCGGCGCCGTAGGTCAGGTCGCCCACGCAGGGGTGCCGCAGCGTGGAGAAGTGCACCCGGATCTGATGGGTCCGACCGGTCTCCAGCCGTACGTCGAGCAGGCTGGCCGAGGGGAACGCCTCGATGGTGTCGTAGTGGGTGATGCTCGGCTTGCCGCCGGAGACCACCGCCCAGCGGTAGTCGTGGTGCGGGTGCCGGTCGATCGGCGCGTCGATGGTGCCGCGCAGCGGGTCCGGGTGGCCCTGCACCACGGCGTGGTAGCGCTTCTCGACCTCGCGGTACTTGAAGGCGCGCTTCAACGCGGTGTACGCCTGCTCGCTCTTGGCCACCGCCATGATCCCGGTGGTGCCGACGTCGAGCCGGTGCACCACGCCCTGCCGTTCGGCGGCCCCGCTGGTGGAGATCCGGTGGCCGATCCCGGCCAGCCCGCCGATCACCGTGGGGCCGGTCCAGCCGGGGCTGGGGTGGGCGGCCACCCCGACCGGCTTGTCCACCACCACGATGTCGTCGTCGGCGTAGACCACGGTCAGCCCCGGCACGGCCTGCGGCACCACGGTCGGCGGGGCGGCCGGCGCGGGCAGCGTCACCTCCAGCCAGGAGCCCGCCTTGACCTTGTGCGAGTTGGGCCTCGCGATCCCGTCGACCAGCGCGTCGCCGGCGTCGATCAGGCCGGCCGCGGCGGTGCGGGAGAGCCCGAAGAGCCGGGACACGGCCTGGTCCAGGCGCATCCCGTCGAGACCGTCGGGCACGGGCAGCGAGCGGTGGTCGCCGCCGGCGGCGAAGGCGGAGGTCACGCGACCTCCCGCCGGTCGGCCGGGGCGTCGCCGGCCGGCTGCTCGGCGGTGGCCCGGGAGCCGTCCCGCTGCCGGCCGGTCAACTCCAGGAAGATCGCCAGCAGCACGCCGCAGACCAGTGAGCTGTCGGCCAGGTTGAACACCGGCCAGACCTGCCCGTACGGGTCGAAGAGGCTGACCATGTCGACCACGTGGCCGACGAAGTGGCCGGGGGCGCGGAAGATCCGGTCGGTCAGGTTGCCCAGCGCCCCGCCCAGCACCAGGCCCAGCGAGACGGCCCACGGCAGCGAGCGCAGCCGCAGCGCCATCCAGGCGATCCAGCCGACCACCCCGATGGTGATCAGCGGGAACACCCAGGTGTGGTCGGAGCCGATGCTCCACGCCGCGCCGCTGTTGCGGGTCAGGGTGAGATAGACCGCGCCGCCGAGCAGGGACACCGGGCCCCGCCCGCTGAGCGAGCTGAGCGCGAGCTGCTTGGTGCCCAGGTCGGCGAGGAGCGCGACCACGGCGACGCCGACAAGGATGCCGACCGCCTTACGGCGGGGGGTACGGCCCCCTGATTCCACGGTGCCGGACCCGGCGGGCGGTGCTGCGGTCATCTGCTCCCCATCGACGCTCTCCGACGGTGGTCCTCACCGCCTGCGGTACGGCCGCCGGGGAGCGGATGTCAGCGCCGCTCCTCCAGCTGCTTGCAGGTCACGCAGAGGGTGGCCGACGGGAAGGCGGCGAGCCGCTCCACCGGGATCGGGTTGCCGCACCGCTCGCACCAGCCGTACCCGCCCTCGTCGAGCCGCTCGAGGGCGCGCTCGACCTGCGTGATCCGCTCCTTGATGCTGTTCGCGAGAGAGATCTCCTGCTCCCGCTCGAACGTCTTGGTGCCGGTGTCGGCCTGGTCGTCCCCGGCCGAGTCGGTCAGCCGATCGCGCTGCAGCTCGGTGATCTCGCTCAGCGTCTGATCGTACTCGGCATTCAGCTCGTCCCGCCGTGCCGCCAGGGCGGCCCGGATCTTCTCGGTCTCCGCCGCGCTGCGGGTGGCCTTCGCCACCGGCTTGCGGCCGGCGGTCTTGGTGTCGGCTGGCTTCGCCATCGTCAGCTCCCTCGGCCGCTTGCCGCGGCGGTCGGCGGTGCCCGGGCAGGGGTCACCTGCCGGGGCGGTCCCCACGTACGGAACGGGCGCGCGGCAAGGACGGCCGCGCACTCCGGAGGGTGGCAAGAATACGGAACGTACAGGCGTCCGACAACGTGCCGCACCGTCGCACCGCGTTTCAGCCCCGAACAGCCACCAATTGGGGCAAAAGGAACGCTAGCAGATCAGGCGTCCTGATCCTCCCCGTACTCGCCAAACCAGCGGGCCAACCGGCCCCGGCGACTCACCGCCCGCAACCGCCGCTCCGCCTCGTCGCGCACCTCGGCGGTCGCCACGATGAGCAGGCTGTCGCCCACCTTGAGCCGGGTGTCCGGGCCCGGCACGAAGCCGGTGCCGTCGCGCAGCACCAGGGTCACCGAGGCGCCCACCGGCAGCCGCAGCTCGTCCACGTGCACGCCGCCCAGCCGGGAGCCCGGCGGCACCTCGACCTGGAGCAGGTCGGCGCGCATCCGCTCCAGCGGCGCGACGTCGACCCGGATCTCCGCCGCCTCGGCGGGCGCGGTCACCCGGAGCCGGCGGGCCGCCGGGGCGAGCGTCCCCGCCTGGAGCAGCGTGAAGATCACCACCAGCACGAAGACCGCGTCGAAGAGCCGGTCCGCGCCCGGCACCCGCAACGAGAGCGGGATGGTGGCCAGCACGATCGGCACCGCCCCGCGCAGCCCCGCCCAGGAGAGGAAGAGCTGCTCGCGCAGCGCGAACCGGAACGGCAGCGCGGAGACCATCACCGACAGCGGCCGGGCCAGCAGCAGCAGGGCCAGCCCGGTCACCACGGCCGGCAGCAGGGCGGCGTCCAGCCGGCTCGGCGACACCAGCAGGCCCAGCAGCACGAAGAGCCCGATCTGGGCCAGCCAGGCCAGCCCGTCGGCGAAGCCCAGGATGGCCTGCCGGTGCGGCAGCCGGGCGTTGCCGAGCAGCACCCCGGCGACGTAGACGGCGAGGAAGCCGGAGGCGTGCAGCACCGAGCCGGCCGCGTACGCCAGCACCGTGAAGCCCACCACCGCGATCGGATAGAGCCCGGCCGAGGGCAGCGCGGCGCGGCGCAGCGCGTACCGGCCGGTGAGCCCGGCGGCCACCCCGACCGCCGCCCCGATCCCCAGCTCGTAGCCGACCAGGGCGACCTCGTACCACCACGGGTGGGCGGTGAGGTCCCGGGACAGCAGCAGCACCAGGATCACCACGGGCGCGTCGTTGATGCCCGACTCGGCCTCCAGGGTGGCCACCAGTCGCGGTGGCAGCCGAAGCCGGCGCAGGGTGGCGAAGACCGCCGCCGCGTCGGTCGAGGAGAGCACCGCGCCGTAGAGCAGCGCCAGCCGCCAGTCCAGGCCGAGCAGCAGGTGCACCACCACCCCGACCACCACGATGCTGACCACCACGCCCACCGTGGAGAGCGCGGCGGCCATGCCGAGCACCGGGCGCAGCGTGCTCCACCGGGCGCTCAACCCGCCCTCGGCGATGATCACGATCAGCGCGCAGAAGCCGAGCACCCGGGTCAGTTCGACGTCGTCGAAGCGGATGCCCAGCCCGCCTTCGCCGATGGCCACCCCGAGCGCCAGGTAGACCAGGAGACTCGGCACGCCGAGCCGGGTGGAGAAGCGCACCGCGCCCACCGCCACGAGCAGCACGGTCGCGCCGACCAGCAGCGCGACGTCGAGCCCGGCCGTCATCGACCAGCGGCCCGCGCGGGCCTCACTCGGCCGATCCGTCGCGCAGCCGGCGCAGCGCGTCGGGCACCCCGGGCGCCGCCGGCTCGACCAGGAAGAGTTTGTCGCGGCTGGCCGCGCCGGCGCGCAGCGAGACCGCCGCCGGTCGGACGCCGAGGGCGTCGGCCAGCGCCCGGCGGGCCGCCTCGGTGGCCCGCCCGTCCACCGCGGGAGCGTGCACGGCGATCACCAGGGCCGGCCCGTGTGGACCGTCGAAGCGGCCACCGACCCGGGCCCGGGACGCGCCGGGCTTCACCCGGACGGCGACGGTGAGCGGCTCCCCGCTCACCAGGACCGGTCCCGCGGCGGGTCGGGCAGCAGCGCGGTGGCCGGCGCGCAGTCGGCACACGGGGTGAAGCCCAACTGCACCGCCTCGCCGACCGGCAACGGCTCGTCGTCACGGCCGATCAGGTGGGGACAGTCGGGCAGGTGGAACCGCGGGTGGCCGTCGACCACCTGGACGTCGGCGAGGACCCCGGCCAGGCGTTCGGCCTGGGTCGGCGAGAGCGGCTGCGCGGGCGGCTCGCCCTCGAACCCGCCCCCGGCGGCCGGTGAGGTGGGCGCCGGGGCGTCCGACGCCAGGCCGGCGTCGTCGAGGACCGGCTCGCGTGGGGAGTACGCCGGCTCCGGCGCCTCGGGTGGTTGCCGCCACCCCGACGTGCCGGTGCCGACCGTCGACGGCATGTGCTGGAGCGGGATCTCCGGCTCCCCCGGCGGGGGCCCGTACCCGGGATCACCGGGGCCGGTGCGCTCGCGCGCCCGGCCGGCCGTGGCCCGGGTGGCGGCCGCCTGGCGGGCACCCGCGACGAGAGCCACGGCGGCCAGCACGCTGGCCGCGATGGAGGTGATCAGCAGCGGGCTGGAGCCACCGGCCAGCCCGGCCACCAGGAGCACGACCGCCACGACGATGAGCAGGATGCTGGCGACTATCACGGCCCACCCCTCGCCGCCTCGTGTCGGTCTGCGCCGTGCCGGCGGCCGCCCGGGGGCGGCCGCCGACGGGCGGGATCAGCGGCCGGACTCGAGCGAGCCGGCGCGACCGCCGCCGCCGTAGGAGCCGGCGAGGCCGGCGGCGGCGAGGCCGTTGCTGCCACCGGCGGCACGGTTGCCCTCGCGGTTCATCTCGACCTCGAGACCCTGGCCGCGACCGTCGAGGTCACGCAGCTGGCTCTCCAGGTACGCCTTGAGGCGGGTGCGGTACTCGCGCTCGAACTGCTTGAGCTCCTCGATGTGCTTCTGCAGCGCGGTGCGCTTGGCGTCCAGGCCGCCCATCGCCTCCTGGTGCCGCTGGCGGGCGTCCCGCTCGAGGGCGTCGGCCTTGGCGCGGGCCTCCCGGGTGACCTCCTCGGCCTTGGAACGGGCCTCGGAGAGGAGCTGGTCGGCCTCGCGGCGGGCGTCGGACACGTGGTCGTCGGCGGTGCGCTGGGCCATCATGAGCACCCGCAGCGCCTGCTGCTCGCCGTCCGGGCCGGTGGCCGGGACGCCCTGGGTGCGGACCTGCTCCAGCTCGGCCTGCATCGCGCGGGCCGCCTGCTCGGCGGCCGCCTTGTCGCGCTGCACCCGGTCGAGCTGGGCCTTGACGTCGTTGAGCTCCGCCGCGAGCCGGGCGTCGCCGCCGGGGCCGGCGGGCGCGCCACCCCGACCGCCGCGCTCCACCTGGGCGCGCAGCTCGTTGTTCTCCTCGATGAGACGGGCGAGCTCGCGCTCGACCTCGTCCAGGAAAGCGTCGACCTCCTCCTCGTCATAGCCCCGCTTGCCGATCGGCGGCTTTTTGAAGGCGACGTTGTGGACGTCGGCCGGGGTCAGCGGCATCGAAACTCCTCGGGTCAGTTGCGGCCGCGAAAGCAGCCTGATCAGGCAAACGCCTGGATCAGCTGCCCTAACACGAACTCCATCAGCACGAACAGGATAACCAGGAGCACAAGAGAGGCCAGGTCGATGCTCACGCTACCAATTCGCAGTGGTGGAATCACACGCCTCAACGCGCGCAGGGGCGGATCAGTGACGCTCCACACGAGTTCCAATCCGGCCGATGCTCCGCGCCCGGGTTGCCAGCGCCGACCGTAGGCCAGGACGGCGCTGAGGACAAATCGGGCCAAGAGCACAAGCAGGAACAGGTAGAGGACCAGGTAGAGCACCTGGAACAGGATCGACAACACGGCAGGCGACGCCCCTCGGTCGTGCGGGCTAGCTCAGGCTGAAAAAGCCGCCCTCAGCGATCTTGGCCTTGTCCTCCGCGGTGACCTGGACATTGGCCGGTGAGAGCAGGAACACCCGGTTGGTCACGCGCTCGATCGTACCGCGCAGCCCGAACGCGAGCCCGGCGGCGAAGTCCACCAGCCGGCGCGCGTCCGCCTCGTCCATCTCGGTGAGGTTGATGATCACCGGCACGCCGTCCCGGAAGTGCTCACCGATGGTGCGCGCCTCCCGGTAGGTGGTCGGGTGCAGCGTGGTGATCTGGTAGCGCTGCTCGTCCTCCGGCGCGGCGACCCGCTCCCGTGGCTGCACCTGCGGCGCCAGGGCCAGGTTGTCCCGGGTGTGGTACGTCAGCGCACCCGACGACTCCGCGCCACCCGACCGGGTGATCGACCGCACGCTGGAGCGCTCGGTCCGCTCCGGACGGTCGAGGTCGGCCCGCTCGGTGTCGACGGCACGGCTCGAGGCGCGCTCGCTCAGCCGGCCCCGGTCACCCGCCCGGCCGCGGGTCGCCGGCGGCTCCTCGGACTCCTCGTCCTCGTCGTCGGCGAACTCCTCCGCGTACCGGCTGGACCGGTAGCGCGACTCGCGGTAGCCGCCCTTGTCGTAGGCAGCGTCGTCGTACGCCCGCTCGTCATCCTCCTCGACGAGTCCGAGCCAGACCCCCGCCTTGCGCAGTGCACCCATCCCCGCGCCCTTCCGTCCGCCGTGCGGCACGCGCCCCCGTGCCGTGTCGCTTGATCACGAGTGGACAACGCAATGCCCACCGGACCGGATCGGCAATCCCCCGACGGGCGGTTTCGCGGTCCGCCCGCCACGGCCCCCGGCTACGGGAAACGCCGTCCTGAACAACACTGATGTAATTTGCTTCTTTCGCGGTCAGGCTACCGCAGCGTGGGGCGCATTCCGAGCAACGCGCTGCCGACGCGGACATGTGTCGCGCCGTACCCGATCGCACTTTCCAGATCCCCACTCATCCCGGCCGACAACACGGTCGCGCCCGGATGCCGGGCCCGGAACCGCTCCGCCACCTCGGCCAGCCGGGCGAAGGCCCGCTCCGGCTCCCAGCCCAACGGCGCCACCGCCATCAGGCCGGCCAGCCGCAGCCCGGCCGAGCCCGCCACCGCCTCGGCGACCGGATCCAGCCCGCGGTCCGGGTCCCCGACCCCGGGCAGCGCCCCGCCCCGCGCCGCGTCGCCGTCGATGCTCACCTGCACCAGCACGTCCAACGGCCGGTCCCGGACCGCCGCCGCGGCGGCATCCAGGGCGACGGCCAGCCGGACGCTGTCCACCGACTGGACCACGTCGGCGTACCGGACCACCGAGCGGGCCTTGTTGCGCTGCAACTGCCCGATGAAGTGCCAGCGCGGCGCGGCCCCGGCCGCCGCCGCCTCGGCCGCCTTCGGGGCGGCCTCCTGGTCCCGGTTCTCCCCCACGTCGGTCACCCCGAGCCCGGTGAGCGCCACCACGTCGCCGGCCGGGTACGTCTTGGTCACCGCGATCAGGGTGACCTCGCCCCGGTCCCGGCCGGCGGCCGCGCAGGCGTCCGCGATCCGGGCCCGGACCTGAGTCAGCCCGGCCGCGAGCTCGGCGCGCCGGTCCGGTCGCACCGCGCCTGGGATGTCGGTCATCGGTGCCGCTCAGGATCCGTTCTTGAGGAAGTCGGGCACGTCGACGTCGTCGAAGAGCACCCGCCGGGGCGACTGCTGCGGCGCCGGCATGGTGGTCGGCGGGCTGACCGGCGTGCTCGGCTGGGCCGGCTGGTTCTGGTTGGTCTTGCGGGTCGGCTCCACCGCCTTGTACGCCGGCGCGCCCCCGTCGAAACCGGCGGCGATCACGGTCACCCGCACCTCGTCACCGAGCGCGTCGTCGATGACCGCGCCGAAGATGATGTTGGCGTCCGGGTGGGCCGCGTCGGTGACCAGCTGCGCGGCGTCGTTGATCTCGAACAGGCCCAGGTCGGAGCCGCCGGCGATGGAGAGCAGCACGCCGCGCGCGCCGTCCATGCTCTGCTCCAGCAGCGGGCTGGAGATGGCCGCCTGGGCCGCCTCCACCGCCCGGTTCTCGCCGCGGGCGCTGCCGATGCCCATGAGCGCGCTGCCCGCGCCGCTCATCACGCTCTTGACGTCGGCGAAGTCCAGGTTGATCAGACCCGGGGTGGTGATCAGGTCGGTGATGCCCTGGACACCGGAGAGGAGCACCTGGTCGGCGGTCCGGAAGGCGTCCATCATGGAGATGTTGCGGTCACCGAGGGCGAGCAGCCGGTCGTTCGGGATCACGATGAGCGTGTCGCACTGGTTGCGCAGCTCCTCGATGCCGGCCTCGGCCTGCACCTGGCGCCGCTTGCCCTCGAACGAGAACGGCCGGGTGACCACGCCGATGGTGAGCGCGCCGAGCTTGCGGGCGATGTTCGCCACCACCGGCGCGCCGCCGGTGCCGGTGCCGCCGCCCTCGCCGCAGGTCACGAAGACCATGTCGGCGCCCTTGAGCACCTCCTCGATCTCGTCGCGGTGGTCCTCGGCGGCGTTCTTGCCGACGTCCGGGTTCGCGCCCGCGCCCAGCCCTCGGGTCAGCTCCCGGCCGACGTCGAGCTTGACGTCGGCGTCGCTCATCAGCAGCGCCTGCGCATCGGTGTTGATCGCGATGAACTCGACGCCCTTGAGCCCAACCTCGATCATCCGGTTGACGGCGTTGACGCCGCCGCCCCCGATGCCGACGACCTTGATGACCGCCAGGTAGTTGTGCGGAGGTGTCATCTCCGGTCCTTTCCCTTCGAGATTGGCATGGGCCGACCCCACACGGCTTGGCCGGACCAGCGGCGGAGCACGCCCCTGCGGGTCCTGAAACCCTCACCCTCTACTAGAGGCTTAGAGTTATGTCAACCACTGATCTCTTCGGGGCAACGTATGCGCCACCGCCCGATGAGCCAAGGACCTCTCCGGCGTGTCGCCGGCCGGAGCGGGCCGACTCACGTTCCGGGCGGCCGGCTCACCGGTACGTGACCACGTCCGGCGCGCTGACGTCGATCGTGTCGGCCTTCCGACCGAGCAGGGCGGTGGCCACAGTGGACTTGTCCGCGCCCCGGGTCGCGTCGCCCCAGAACACCGTCCGGTCACCGCGCAGCCGCAGGGTGATCCGGGCCAGCCCGGCCACGTCCACCGAGACCAGCTCGGCGCGCAGCCGCGGGCTGAGCGCGGCGAGCACCGCCAGCCCGGCCCGGGTGCCCGGGTCGTCCGGGGCCGGCGCGCCCACCCGGATCACCGGCAGCCCGGCGGGGGCCTGGGGCAGGTCCTGGAAGACCACCCCGGCGCGGTCCAGCACGACGAACCGCTCGCCCTGCGGCACCACCGCCACCGGGGTCCGCTCCACCACCCGGACGACCAGCGTCCCCGGCCAGTCCCGCTCCACCGTGACCCGCTCCACCGGGGCGAGGGCCCGGACCCGACGGGCGGTCGCGGACAGGTCCACCCGGGCCAGTGGCGCGCCGTCGGGCACCGCCGCGGCGTCCCGTACCTCGACCGGGGTGACCAGGTGCGCGCCGACCACCCGCACCTCGCGGACCCCGAACAGGCCGGTGCCGAGGACGGTCCAGGCGACCAGCCCGGCCAGCGCGAGCACCCCGGCGGCCACCGCCCAGGGCAGCGCCGCCCGCATCCGGCGACGCCGGGCCCGGGCCATGAACCGCCGGGTCGACGGGGGTACGGCGTCCGCGCCGGCCCGGACCAGCTGCCACTGCCGGACCGGGTTGCGCCGGCCACCCCCGCCCTCCTGGCCGGGAGTCCGGCCGCGGGCCGGGCCGGGGCTCATCCGGCCGTGGCGGGCGCGCCGTCCGGGTCGACGCCGGTGCCGAGCGCCGCGCCTCCCGCGGCACCGGCGCGGGCCAGCAGGGCGTCCAGGAGCTGGTCGCCCAGCAGCGAGATCGGCGGCGCGCCCATGGTGACCACCACGTCGCCGGTACGGGCCCGGCGGGCCACCTCGGCCGGCACGTCGTCCCACGCCTCGACGAAGACCTTCCGGTCGGCCGGCAGCGGCACCGCCTCGATCAGCGCGGCCGCGCCCTCCCCCGGCTGGCGCAGCTCGCCGGGGCCGAAGACCTCCAGCAGCACCAGCTCGTCGGCGATGGCCAGGGCCGCGGCGATCTCCGCCTGCAGGTCCCGGGTGCGGTAGAGCCGGTACGGCTGGAAGACCACGATCAGCCGGCCCTCGCCGGCCACCTCGCGCAACGTCTGCAGCGCCAGGCTCATCGAGGTCGGGTGGTACGCGTACTCGTCGTAGACCAGCACGCCGTCGGCGACGCCCTTGCGCTCGAAGCGCCGGCGCACCCCGGGGAACGCGCCGAGCGCCGCCTCGGCCGCCTCGACCGGCAGCCCGAGCAGGTACGCGGTGAGCACCGCCGAGGCGCTGTTCAGCCCCATGTGCCGGCCGGGCACCGGCAGCCGGATCTCGCCCAGCGACCGGCCCTCGATCTCGGCCAGGTAGCGCACCCCGCGGGCGGAGGAGGCCATCCCGCTCAGCCGCAGGTCGGCGTCGGGCGCCTCGCCGTACGTCCAGACCAGGCGCCCCTCGGCCCGCAGCGTCTCGGCCAGCCGCCGGCCGCCCGGGTCGTCGGCGCAGGTGACGATGAACCCCTCCGGGTCGGTCAGCCGGGCGAACTCGGCGAAGGCCGCCTCCAGCGTGGCCAGGTCGCCGTAGGTGTTGAGGTGGTCCGCCTCGATGTTGGTGATGACCGACACGAACGGCCGGTAGATGAGGAAGGAACGGTCGCTCTCGTCGGCCTCGACCACGAAGTACTCGCCGGTGCCGTGGTGCGCGCCCGAGCCGACCTCGGAGATCTCGCCACCGATCACGAAGGACGGATCGGTGCCGGCCTGCTGGAGCACCATGGTGACCATCGAGGTGGTGGTGGTCTTGCCGTGCGTGCCGGCCACCGCCACGGTCCGCCGGCCGGTCATCGCCGCGGCGAGCGCCTCGGAGCGGTGCAGCACCCGCAGCCCGCGCCGGCGCGCCTCGACCAGCTCCAGGTGGTCCTGCGGGATCGCCGAGGAGTAGACCACGGTGTCCACCCCGTCGAGGTTCGACGCCTCGTGGCTGGAGTGGATGGTCCCGCCGAGCGCGCGCAGACCGGCCAGGGACGGCCACTCCCGCAGTTCGCTGCCGGAGACCGGCAGGCCGCGGGTGAGGAAGAGCCGGGCCAGGCCGCTCATGCCGACCCCGCCGACCCCGATCAGGTGGATCCGGCCCAGGTCCTCCGCGGTCATCGTGCCGGCGGGGGTGAACTGCGCGGTGTTCATCAGCGGTACCTTCCGGTCGCGGTGTCCGGCGTCATCGGGCCACCGCCTGGTAGACGAAGTTCAGCAGGGCGACGTCGCCGTCGCGCCGGCCGTATCCGGCCGCGGCGGCGCTCATCGCGGCGAGCCGTTGCGGGTCCCGGATCAGCGGGATGACCGTACGCTCCAGCCAGTCCGGGGTCACCTCGGCGTCGTCGACGAGCAACCCGCCGCCGGCCTCCACCACGGGCAGCGCGTTGCGCTTCTGCTCCTGGTTGCTGTGCGGGTAGGGCACGTAGATGGTGGGCAACCCGATGGCCGCCACCTCGGCGCAGGTCATCGCGCCGCCCCGGCCCAGCATCAGGTCGGCGGCCGCGTAGCCCAGCTCCATCTCGGACAGGTAGGGCAGGGTCACGTACGGCACCGGCAGATCGGTGGGGACGGAGATCGGCTCGTTGCGGGCGCCGATGACGTGCAGCACCTGCACGCCGTTGCGGGCCAGTTCCTTGGCCGCCCCGGCCACCGCCAGGTTGATCGAGCGGGCGCCCTGCGAGCCGCCGGCGACGAAGAGCACCGGCAGGTCGGGCCGGAGGCCGAAGTGGGCCCGGGCGGCGTCCCGCATGGCGGCCCGGTCCAGCCCGGCGATGCCCCGGCGCAGCGGCACCCCGACCACCTCGGCGTCGCGCAGCGACTCGGCCTGCGCCGGCTGGTGCGGGAAGCCCACCGCGACGTGCTTGGTGAACTTCATCCCGAGCCGGTTGGCCACCCCCGGCGGCACGTTCACCTCGTGGATGACGATCGGCAGCTCGCGCCGCCACGCGGCCAGGTAGCCGGGCACCGAGACGTACCCGCCGAAGCCGACCACGGCGTCGGCCTGCACCTCGTCGATCACCTTGCCCGCCGCGCGGGCCGCCTTCCACATCCGGTCCGGGGTGCGGACCAGGCTCATGTTGACCGACCGGGGCAGTTGGTAGGCGGGGATCTGGCGCAGGTCGTAGCCGGCCGGCGGGATCAGCTCGTTCTCCAGGCCCTTCGGGGTGCCCAGGCAGGTGATCCGCACGCTGGGGTCGTGTCGGCGCAGGCAGTCGGCGAAGGCCAGCAGCGGATAGATGTGTCCACCCGTACCCCCTCCGCAGAGCACCACCGAACGCAGCGGACCCATCAGCGTCTCCTCTCGCTCGCCGTGCCGGCGCGGGCCCGGCCCGGCCGGGCGCCGCGCGCCGCGGCCTGGTCGTCGGACCGCCGCGTCCGGGACCGGGGTACGGACCCACGGTCCGGCGGTGGCGACGCCGGGCGGCGACGCCGGCCGGGTAGCGGCGGCAACGGGGCCCACACTAGTCGGACCCAGCGCGCCGGGGGACGGGCATGCAGGGCTCGGGCCGCGTCCGGCTCGGCGCGGGCGAAGGAGGCGAGCATGCCGACCGCGGCCAGGGTCACCACCAGGGCGCTGCCGCCGTCGGAGATGAACGGCAGCGGCACGCCGGTCAGCGGCAGCAGCCCGGTCACCCCGCCGATGTTGATCACGGCCTGGCCGACCAGCCAGCCGGTCGCCCCGGCGGCGGCGAGCCGGCGGAACGGATCCTCCACCCGCCGGGCGATCCGCAGCCCGGTGTACGCGAGCACGGCGAAGAGCACCAGCACCACGGTGCAGCCGACCACGCCCAGCTCCTCGGCGATGATCGCGAAGATGAAGTCGTTGTGCGCCTCGGGCAGCCAGCCGAACTTGAAGCTGCTCTTGCCCAGCCCGACCCCGAACCAGCCGCCGTGCTCGACCGCGTACCGGGCCTGGACGAGCTGGTAGCAACCCTCGAGCTGCTCCTCGAAGCAGGTCTTCGGGTCGGGCGGGTCGAGGAAGGAGGTGAGCCGGCCCAACCGGTAGTTCTCGGCGTCCCGGGAGCCGGAACCGGCCCCGAGGGAGGCGGCCGCGACCAGCAGGCCGACGCCGGCCAGGCCGACCGCGGTGAGGGTGGCGAAGACCCGCATCCGCACCCCGGCCGCCCAGAGTATCCCGACCACCAGCGCCAGCAGGCAGAGCATGCTGCCCAGGTCGTTGTAGCCGACCAGCACGAAGAGCAGGCCGACCACCGGGAACAGCGGGGTGGCCAGCTCCTTCCACCAGCCCAGCGCGGCGCCCTTGCGGGCCAGCACGTGCGCGCCCCAGAGCACCAGGGCGAACTTGGCCACCTCGACCGGCTGCACCGAGACCGGGCCGAGGTAGAGCCAGAGCAGTTCGGCCTTGAGCGGGCCGATCGCCTTCACCCGGAACAGCGACTCCAGCGCGACCAGCAGGTTGAGCACGAGCAGCAGCACCACGGCCACGCCCAGGAAGGGGCGGCTCACCGCCCGGAAGGTGCGGGCGGGCAGCCGCTGGCAGGCCCAGAACGCCACGATGCCGATCACCGCGAAGATGGTCTGCTTCACCAGCGAGGCGGAGGCGTCGCCGCGGTCGGCGTAGTCCTTCACGCTGGTCGCCGAGAAGACCATCGTGAGGCCGATCAGCAGCAGCAGGCCGGCGCTGGAGAGCAGCAGGTAGTAGGAGGCCAGCGGCCGGGCCAGCAGGCCCTGCAGCGCGGCCAGCCCGCCCGCCGGGTCGAAGCGCGGCGGCGGGGCCGCCGGCTCCGCCGGCCGGTCCTCCGCGGGTGGCCGCCGGGGCGGCGTGTCGGTCGTGCCGTCGGTGTCTCGTCCCTCCCCCACGTGCCCATCATGCTGGCTGCGCCGGCCCGCCCGTGGCGCAACCGGCCGCCTCGGCGTGTCGGCGCGAACGGAGGGGCCCCCTGGTAACGCCGGGGAGCCCCGCCATCACGATGCGGACGCGCCGGCTCAGGTGACCGCGGCGAGGAACTCGCTGTAGAACAGGCCGAGCGCGATGGCCACCCCGATGCCCGCGATGATCCAGAACCGGACCACGATGTTGACCTCACTCCACCCGGCCAACTCGAAGTGGTGCTGCAACGGCGACATCCGGAACACCCGTTTGCCGGTGGTCCGGAACGAGATGATCTGGATGACCACCGACATCGTGATGATCACGAAGAGGCCGCCCAGGATGGGCAGCAGCAGGATGGTCCGGGTGGACATCGCCATGCCGGCGATCAGGCCACCCAGGCCGAGCGCACCGGTGTCGCCCATGAAGATCCGGGCGGGCGAGGTGTTCCACCAGAGGAAGCCGACACAGGCCCCGGCCGCGGCCCCGGCGATCAACGCGATCTCCAGCGGGTCCCGCACGGTGTAGCAGTACTCCCCGGCCGGGTAGTTCGGGTCCGCGCACCAGTGCCGGTACTGCCAGAACGCGATCAGCGCGTACGCCGCGAGCACCATCACCGAGGCGCCGGTGGCCAGGCCGTCCAGTCCGTCGGTGAGGTTGACGCCGTTGGTGGCCGCCATCACCACCATGATGATCACGATCACCGAGCCGATCTTGCCGATCTCCAGGAACGGGATGTCCCGGATGAAGCTCAGCGTCGTGCTGCCGACGGTCTCGGTGTTGGTGGCCGCGCCGCTGGCGTCGGTCATGCTGCTCGGGAAGTAGAGCGCCACCACGCCGAAGATCGCGCCGACCAGGATCTGGCCGGCGAGCTTGCCGCGCTTGTTCAGGCCGCCGCTGTGCCGCTTACGGACCTTCAGGAAGTCGTCGATGAAGCCGACCGCGCCGGAGAACACCATCAGCCCCAGCAGCACCAGCGCCGTGATGGTCGGCTCGACCTGGGCGATCTGCGCGTCCGGCAGGGTGGTCAGCGCCAGGTGGCCGGCGACGTACGCGATCACCGTGGCCAGGATGAAGACCACGCCGCCCATCGTCGGCGTGCCCTTCTTGCCCTCGTTGCTGGCGAGCCCGAGGTTCGATCGGATCGGCTGGCCGGCCTTCAGCCGGGCGAACACCTTGATCGCGATCGGGGTGCCGAGCAGGGAGACGAGGAACGCGACGCCGATGGCGACGATGACCGCCCTCATGCAGCGCCGCCCTCGGTCCCGGCCGCCGGGCTCCCCGCGCGCTGAGGGCTGTTCTTCCCGGCCTCCTCACGCAGCGCGTCGACCACCTCCCAGGTGCGGTACCGGGAGCCCTTCACCAGGACCACGTCACCCGGACGCAGGTCGCCCCGCAGCACCTCGACGGCCGCCGCCTGATCGGTGAGCAGCACCGACTCTCCTCCCCAGTTGCCTACCGCTGTGGCGCCCTCGTGGATCGGCGCCGCCGGCTCGCCCACCACGAGCAGCCGGTCGACCCCCAGCTCGGCCGCGAGCCGGCCCACCTGCTGGTGCCCCTCCGCCTCGAAGTCGCCCAACTCGGCCATGTAGCCGAGGACCGCGACGGTACGCCCCCGCCCCCGCATGCTCGCCAGCGCCCGCAGCGCGGCGCTCATCGAGGCCGGGTTGGCGTTGTACGAGTCGTCGATCACGGTGACCCCGTCGGCGCGCTCGAAGACGTCCATCCGTCGGGTCGAGACCAGGCCCAGCTCACCCAGCGCGCCGGCCAGCTCGGCCAGGGGCATGCCCAGTTCCCGGGCGACCGCCGCGGCGGCGAGCGAGTTGGAGACCTGGTGCCGCCCGGTCAGCCCGAGCCGCACCGGCGCGCTCCCCTCCGGCGTGACCAGGGTGTACGACGGGCGACCCCGCTCGTCCAGGGTCACCTCGGTGGCGCGCACCTGGGCCCGCTCCGACTCGCCGTACCGGACCACCCGGGCCTCGGTGCGCGCGGCCATCGCGTCGACCAGCGGGTCGTCGGCGTTCAGCACGGCCAGCCCGTCGGCGGGCAGCGCCTCGACCAGCTCCCCCTTGGCCAGCGCGATGGTCTCCCGCGAGCCGAACTCGCCGAGGTGCGCCACACCGACGTTGAGCACCACCGAGATCCGCGGCGGCACCACGTCGCACAGGTAGCGCACGTGCCCCACCCCGCGGGCGCCCTTCTCCATGACCAGGTACCGGGTCTCCGGGCCGGCCTGCAACGCCGTGTACGGGTGACCCAGCTCGTTGTTGAACGAGCCGGGCGGCGCCACGGTGGAGCCGAGCCGCGTGGTGAGCTGGGCGATCAGGTCCTTGGTGGTGGTCTTGCCGGAGGAGCCGGTCAGCCCGATCACGGTGAGCCCGGGCAGCCGGTCGACCACCGCGCGGGCCAGCCGCCCCATCGCGGCGAGCGCGTCGGCGACCAGCACCATCGGCACGCCGGGCACCTCGCGGGTGCCGAGCACCGCCACGGCTCCCGCGGTGACGGCGGCGGCGGCGTAGTCGTGCCCGTCCACCTGCTCGCCGGGGAAGGCCACGAAGAGCCCACCCGGGGTGACCTTGCGCGAGTCGAACTCCACGGTGCCGGTGACCCGGGCCGCCGGGTCGGCGGCGACCAGCCGGCCGTCGACGGCGGCGGCCACCTCGGCCAGGCTCAGCGGGATCACCGCTGCCCCACCCGGTCACCGAAGCGGGCCCGCAGCGCCTCCGCCAGCTCCACCCGGTCGTCGAACGGCAGCACCTCGCCGTTGACCTCCTGCCCGCGTTCCTGCCCCTTGCCCAGCACCGCCACCACGTCCCCCGGCTCGGCCAACCGGACCGCCTCCTCGATCGCGGCCCGCCGGCCGGGCACCTCGATGATCCGCGCGCTCGCGTTCGCGGCGTACGCCCCGGCCAGCACCTCGGCCCGGATCGCGGCCGGGTCCTCGGTGCGCGGGTTGTCGTCGGTCACCAGCACCACGTCCGCCCCGCTGACCGCGGCGGCGCCCATCACCGGCCGCTTGCCCCGGTCCCGGTCGCCCCCGGCGCCGAGCACGCAGACCAGCCGGCCGGCGCTCAGCCCGCGCAGCGCGACCAGGACCGCCTCGATCGCGTTGGCCTTGTGCGCGTAGTCGACCACGCCGCGTACCGGGGCGTCCCCGCTGACCAGTTCCAGCCGGCCGGGCACCCCGCCGCAGGCGGCCACCCCGGCCGCCGCGGTGGCCGGGTCGACGCCGGTGGCCACCAGCACGGCGATCGCCAGCAGCGCGTTGGCCACGTTGTGCCGGCCGGGCAGCGCCACGCCGGTGGGCAGGGCCAGCCCGCCCGGGCCGTGCACGGTGAAGCGCTGGGCGTAGCCCTCGCCCTCGATCCCGTCGGCCCACCAGGTGGCGGCCGGGTCGCCGGCCGCCGAGTAGGTGACGGTGGCCGGTTTCCGCAGCGGCCGCAGCGCCGGGTCGTCGTAGTTGAGCACCTCGACCGCGCAGCGCCCGTCGAAGAGCTTCGCCTTGGCCGCGAAGTACTCCGCCTCGTCGGCGTGGAAGTCCAGGTGATCGGAGCCGAAGTTGGTGTAGCCGCCGACGTCGAACCGCACCCCGCCGACCCGGCCCATGGCCAGGGCGTGGCTGGACACCTCCATGACCACGGTGTCGACCCCCCGCTCGCGGGCCACGGCCAGCATCGCGTGCAGGTCGGTCGCCTCCGGGGTGGTCCGCACGCTGTCGATCACCAGCTCGCCGAGCCGGGTCTCCACGGTGCCGATCAGCCCGGTGGTGCGCCCGGCGGCGCGCAGCCCGGACTCGATCAGGTAGCTGGTGGAGGTCTTGCCGGCGGTGCCGGTGACCCCGATCATGGTCAGCCCGGCGGTGGGGTCGCCGTAGACGCCGGCCGCGACGTCGCCGAGCACCGCCCGCGGATCGTCCACCACCAGCACCGGCAGGCCCGCCGCGGCGGCCCGCTCGGCGCCGGCCGGGTCGGTCAGCACGGCCACCGCGCCGGCCTCGGCCACGCCGGCGGCGAACTCCGCGCCGTGCCGGCGGGCACCGGGCAGGGCCGCGTACAGGTCGCCGGGGCGGACCTCCTGGCTGGCGTGGGTCACCCCGGTGACCTCGACCGCCGCCGGGTCGCCCGCGAGGCCGCTCCGCGCGCTCGCCGGCAACCGGACGGCGAGGTCACCGAGCCGGACGGGATTCACGGTACGGGGGCGTGGATTGCCGGACACGGCGTCAGACCCTACCCGGTCGTCCGGTTCCGGGCGCACAGCCCGCCCCGGTGGTTCGTCCCCACTCACCGATGATGTCCCGCCGTGCCCGCTCAGCGCGGAAAGACCTCGAACTTGGGCGACCGGTCGGTCGCGGACGGCGGCACCCGGTAGTGGCGCAGGGTGAAGCCCATGATGTCGCGGAAGGTCGGCGAGGCCAGCGCGCCGCCCTCGCCGCCCGGGCTCCAGACGAAGACCGCCACCACGTACCGGGGCTTCTCCGCCGGGGCCATCCCGATGAACGAGGCCACGTCGCCGGGCTGGCGCTTTCCGTTGTCGTACCGCAGGCCGGTGCCGGTCTTGCCGGCCACCCGGTAGCCGGGGACGGCGGCGGCCAGGCCGGTGGCCCGCCCGTCGGGGCCGTCGACCGTGGTGACCGCCTCCAGCATGGTGCGCAGCGCGGCGGCGTTGGCCGGGCTGAGCACCGAGCGGGTGACCGGCTTCGCCGGGGTCGTCTTCTTCCCGTCCGGGCTGATCACGTTCCGGATCAGGTGCGGCTGCACGTACGTGCCGTTGTTGGCGATCGCGTTGTACGCGGCGGCCATCTGCAGCGGGGTGGCGTCCACGCTGTGCCCGATCGGCACCGACCCGTACGACGACCCGCTCCACTGGTCGGCGGGGAGCAGCCGGCCGGGGGCCTCCCCCGGCATGCCCTCCCCGGTGGCCTGCCCGAGCCCGAACCGCTTCTGGTAGTCGATCAGCCGCTCCTTGCCCAGCTTCTCGGCGATCTTGATGGTGCCGATGTTGGACGAGAAGGCCAGCATGCCGGGAATGCTCATCGTCCGCCCGTTCGCCGGGTGGGTGTCGCTGAACGGGACGCCACCGAGGGTGAGGGTGTTGGCGACCGGGAACGCGGTGTCCGGGGTGATCACGCCCTCCTGCAGGGCGGCACCGTAGGTGATCGCCTTGTGGATCGAGCCCGGGTCGACGACGAAGCTGGTGGCCGCGTCCTCCCGGTCCCGCGGCGAGGCGACCTTCTGCGGGGCGGCGGCGTTGTAGCCGGGGTAGCTGGCCTGGGCCAGCACCTCGCCGGTCGGCACGTCGATGATCACCGCGGCGCCGACGCTGTCCCGGGTCTGGGCCATCCGGGTGGACAGCATGCGCTGCGCCTGGAACTGCAGGTCCCGGTCGACGGTCAACTCCAGCGAGCCGCCCGGCTTGGCCGGGGTAGTCTCGCTGTAGCCGCCGGGGATCGGCGCGGCCAGGTCGCCCTGCCCGATCTCGTAGCGCTTCTTGCCGGCCTTGCCCTCCAGCAGGTCGTCGTACTTGGCCTCCAGGCCCTCCAGGCCGACCAGGTCCTGACTCACGAAGCCGATCAGGTTGGCGGCCAGGTCGCCGCCGGGCACCTCGCGCCGCTCGTCCCGGTGCACGTTGATGCCGGGGAGCTCCAGCGCCATGATCTGCTTGGCCTTGTCGATGTCGACGCCGCGGGCCAGGTACTCGAACTGGGACGGGACGCCGGTGGGCAGCTTGCGGGGCTTCATCCGGTCGGCCAGCTCGCTGGCGGGCACGCCGAGCAGCGGGGAGAGCAGCTTCGCGGTGGTGCGGCGGTCCTTCACCCGGGTCGGGTCGGCGAAGACGTACCGGGCCTCGACGCTGTGCGCCAGCGGGGCGCCGGTGCGGTCGTAGATGGCCCCGCGCGGGGCGGGCAGCTCGACCACGGCCAGCCGGCTGTCCAGCCCGCCGTCGGCGTACGCCGGGGTGTTGACGGTCTGCAGGACGACCAGCCGGATGCCGATGCTGGTGAAGAGCGCCAGCACGAGCAGGGTGCCCAGCCGCAGCCGGCGGCGCGGGTCGGCGAGCTTCGGCGGGCGCGGTGGCTTGCGGGACGGTCGCCGGGCGGCGGCCGGGCGCGCCGGGCGGCGCGGGCCGGGCCGGCGGCGCGGCGGCGGCGCGACGTCGTCGTCGAAGGGCTCCCGGGCGGGCCGGGCGGAGACGGTCCGCACCACGCCGGCCCGGCCGCCCGCGGCGGTCTCCCGGCGGCCGGCGCGGGCGGCCCCGGCCCGGCCGCCGTCGAGCACCTGCAGCGCCGGCCGGAACGGGTCCCCGGAGCGGGTGCTGCGCGGGGTACGGCGCTGTTCGGCGCCGCTGCCGGTGCGGGCGGTCGCGCCGCCCTCGCGGATGGTCCGGCCCCGCGGGGTGTACGCCCGGGCGTCGGAGATGCCGCCGACGCCCGGTTCCCGCGGCTCGCCACCCCGCGACGATCCGCGCCGGGAGCCTGTGGCGTCCCGGCGCGGATCCTCCGATCTCGGCGGCATCGTTCAGCCTCCGTTGCCCTGCTGGCTGGTGATGGCCGGCGCACCCTCCGCCGGGTGCGGGATGCCGATCGTCTTGCCGTCCGGCAGCCGGATGTACGCCGGGTCGTCCGACTCCACCAGGCCCAGCTTGCGGGCGTTGGCGGTCAGGTTGCCGGGTGCCTTCTGGTCGGCGATCTCCTTCTCCAGCTGCTGCTGGTCGACGTCGAGCTTGGCCTGCTGCTGCTGGAGCTTCTCCAGCTTGAAGGCGTTCTCGTTGATCTTGGTGTTGACCGCCAGGATGCCGAGCACCCCGCCGACCACGAGCACCAGGATCAGCCCGACGAACGGCGCCCGGGGCACCCGGACCGGCGGCGGCGGGGCGACCCGCAGCCGGGGCGCCGAGGCACCGGCGGGGCGGGTCCGCTCGGCCGGCCGCAGGGCGGCGCTGCCCTGGGTGGGGAACTCGCGCGCCCCCCGGGCGCGAGCCTCCCCCCGGCGGTCGAGCCGGTCGGCCCCCGTCGTCGTACGTGTGGTGCGCTGCGCCGTGGTCCGGCCCCCCGACCGCGGTGCGCGCTGCCCGACGGCGTCCCGGCCGTCGCGCTGGTCAACGTTCATGTCCCCTCCCCCTCTTCGTCCGTCCCGTCCCTCGGGGCCGCCCCCGGGTCCCGTTCGGACCCCGGTGACCCCGTCCCCGGTTGGTGCATCGCCTTGACCCGGCGGCGGTACCGTTCGCGGTCGGTACGCCCCTGCCGGGCCGCCTCCGGGTCGAGCCGTTCCGCGGCCCGCAGCCGCACCGAGGCGGCTCGCGGGTTCGCCGCGACCTCGGCCTCCCCGGGCAGCTCCGCGCCCCGGCTGAGCAGCCGGAACGTCGGACCCGACCCGGGCAGTTCGACCGGGAGGTCGACCGGGCCCTTACTGCGGACCCGGTCGGCGAGCGCCTGCTTGGTGAGCCGGTCCTCCAGCGAGTGGTAGGACAGGACCACCATGCGACCGCCCACGGTGAGCTTGTCCAGAGCGGCCGGCAGCGCCGTCTCCAGCGCTGCCAGTTCTCTGTTTACCTCGATCCGTAAAGCCTGAAACGTTCTCTTTGCCGGGTGTCCCCCGGTTCGTCGGGCTGGTGCCGGAATGCTCTCCCGGACCAGCTCGGCCAGTCGCGCCGACGACGTGATCGGCGCCCGCTCGCGCTCGCGGATGATCGCCGAGGCGATCCGCCCGGCGAACTTCTCCTCGCCGTACACCCGCAGCACCCGGGCCAGGTCCGGGTGGGCATAGGTGTTGACCACCTCCTCGGCGGTCACCCCCCGGGTCTGGTCCATCCGCATGTCCAGCGGCGCGTCCTGCGCGTACGCGAACCCGCGGTCGGGCGCGTCCAGTTGCAGCGACGACACGCCGAGGTCGAACAGCACCCCGTCGACCGTCGGGTAGCCGAGCCGGTCCAGCACCTCGGGCAACTCGTCGTAGACGGCGTGCTCGAGGTGGATCCGGTCGGCGAACCGGGCCAGCCGGACCCGCGCGTGGGCCAGGGCCTCGGTGTCCCGGTCCAGGCCCACCAGGACCGTCTGCGGATGCGCGGCGAGCACCGCCTCGGCGTGCCCGGCCAGGCCGAGCGTGGCGTCGACATGGACGGTGCGGCCGTTCCGACCCAGCGCGGGGGCCAGCAACTCGAGACACCGCTCGAGCAGCACCGGCACGTGCGTGCCGCGTAGCTCCCCCATCTCGACCCCCACTGGTTGAAACCCGCTTCCGTCCATCTCGCGTCCGTACTCGTCACGGCGCCTCGTCATACCGCCAGATCCCCATCCGCTCCCGCCCGCCGGAGGCCGCGGCCCTCCGTTACGGATCGTGCGCCTGGCACCGGGGAAGGGGTGCCAGGAACTCGAAAGCGGCTGGAGATCTCGCAGTACGTCGGGCGCCGTCACGCCCTACAGACCGCCGGGCAGCACCCCCTCCTCGATGTCGGCGAAGTCGTCTTCGCTGTCGGTGAGGTAGGCCTCCCAGGCCGCCTTGTCCCAGATCTCCACCCGGGTGCTCGCCCCGATCACGACCAGCTCCCGGTCGAGCGCGGCGTAGGACCGCAGGTGCGCGGGAATGGTCACCCGGCCCTGCTTGTCCGGCACCTCGTCGTGCGCGCCGGCGAAGAAGACCCGGCTGTAGGCGCGGGCCGCCTTGCTCGTCATCGGCTGCGCGCGCAACTGCTCGGCGATCCGCTGGAACTCGGGCATCGGGAAGACGTAGAGGCAGCGCTCCTGCCCTTTGGTGATCACGACACCCCCCGCCAGCTCGTCCCGGAACTTGGCCGGCAGGATCAACCGGCCTTTGTCGTCCAGGCGCGGAGTGTGGGTGCCGAGGAACATCGGCCCAACCCCCTCGCCCTGAGCGGCGTTCGCGGCGCCGCTGACCCCCCGGGCCGGTGTGGCCCTCCCGGCCTCACCATCGCGCCCCACTCTACTCCACTTCCCTCCACCCGCAACCAGAAACGCCCGCGTGGCGCGCCGTTTCCGCGCGCAAAAGAGCACGTCAGAAGGGGTGGAGCGGAGTGGAGGGCCGCGGCGGCGCGGCGCGCCGGTCCGCTACCCGACATTGATCGACTCCATCCGGCGGACCGCCCGCTGGCCGTCCGCCGAGCCGCCCCGGCCGAACGGTTCGCCGTCGGCGGCGGTCTGGTGGGCCCCGAGGTCCGGTAACCTCGCTCGGGTGACGGACGCGAAGATGCCCCTGCGGGCAAAGGTGGCCAGCTCCGTGTCGCGGACCGCCGCGGCGCTGTCGCGGGCCGCGGGCCGTGGCGACGGCTCGGTGATCGGCGGATGGATCGGCCTCAAGATCGACCCGGACCTGCTCGCCCACCTCTCGTCGGGCCGGGCCATCGCCCTGGTGTCCGGCACCAACGGCAAGACCACCACCACCCGGCTCACCACCGCCGCCGTCGGCGTGCTCGGCCGGGTCGCCACCAACTCCTTCGGCGCGAACATGCCCACCGGCCACACCTCCGCCCTGGCCAAGGCCGGCAGCACCCCGTACGCGGTGCTGGAGGTCGACGAGCACTACCTCGCCCAGGTCCTCGAGGCCACCGAGCCGCACGTGGTGGCGCTGCTCAACCTCTCCCGCGACCAGCTCGACCGGGCCAAGGAGGTCGCCATGATGGCGCAGCTCTGGCGCGCCGCGCTGGTCCGGCACCCGGACGTGCGGGTGGTCGCCAACGCCGACGACCCCATGGTGGTCTGGGCGGCCAGCCCGCCGGCCGACCCGGCGCACGGCCACGTCCCGCCGCACGTCACCTGGTTCAGCGCCGGCCAGCGCTGGCACGACGACTCGTGGGTCTGCCCCGAGTGCGGCTCCACCATCGAACGCTCCGGCGAGCAGTGGCGGTGCACCGGCTGCCCGCTACACCGCCCCGAGCCGCAGTGGACCGTCGAGGACGACGGCGTGCTCGACCCCACCGGCGCCTGGCACAAGGTGCAGCTCCAGCTCCCCGGCAAGGTCAACCTCGGCAACGCGGCCACCGCGCTCGCCGTGGCCGCCGAGTTCGGCGTACGCCCGGTGGACGCGGTCTCCCGGCTCGGCGTGGTCACCTCGGTCGCCGGCCGTTACGCGCAGGTCGACCGGGACGGGCGCAACATCCGGCTGCTGCTGGCCAAGAACCCGGCGAGTTGGTTGGAGGCGTTCGACATGGCCGACGAGGCGCCCACCCTGCTCTCCATCAACGCCCGCGACCCCGACGGGTTGGACACCTCCTGGCTCTTCGACGTCGACTTCTCGCCGCTGCGCGGCCGGCAGGTGCTGATCACCGGCGACCGGGCCTACGACCTGGCCGTCCGGCTGGACGTCAACGCCGTCCCGTTCCAGCACGTGCGCAGCTTCGACGAGGCGGTCCGCGCGGTGCCGCCGGGCCGGCTGGAGGTCATCGCCAACTACACCGCCTTCCAGGACATCCGAGCGGAGCTGGACCGTGTCAACTGAGAGCCTGCGCATCGTCTGGATCTACCCCGACCTGCTCTCCACCTACGGCGACCGCGGCAACGCGCTGATCTTGGCCCGCCGGGCCCAGCTGCGCGGCATGCCGGTCGAGGTGCTGGAGGTCCGCTCCGACCAGCGGCTGCCGGCCACCGCCGACATCTACCTGCTCGGCGGCGGCGAGGACGGCCCGCAGGCGCTCGGCGCCCAGCGGCTGATTGCCGACGGCGGCCTGCACCGGGCGGTGGCCCAGGGCTCGGTGGTCTTCGGCGTCTGCGCCGGCTACCAGCTCCTCGGCACCTCCTTCTTCGCCAAGGGCACCCGGTACGCGGGGTTGGAGCTGCTGGACATCTCCTCCGACCGGGGCCCCACCCGCGCCGTCGGCGAACTGGCCGGCGAGGTCGACCCCCGGCTGGGCATCCCGCACCTGACCGGCTTCGAGAACCACGGCGGGCGGACCCGGCTCGGCGCCGGCGTGTCGCCGCTGGCCCGGGTGACCGCCGGGGTGGGCAACGACGGGGTCACCGAGGGCGCCTGGCGGGGCAAGCTGCTCGGCACCTACTCGCACGGCCCGGCGCTGGCCCGCAACCCGGCCCTGGCCGACCTGCTGCTGCGCTGGGCGACCGGCATCCACCAGCTCCCCGCGCTCGACGACACCTGGGCCGACCGGCTCCGCTCGGAGCGCCGCACCGCGGTGGCCGCGGCCGCGAGGGCATGACCCGCGCCGCCCGACTGCGGCGGCGACCACCGGGCCTGCGCCGATGCGTCCGGCTGCTCCGGCAGCCGTCCGCGCGCCGGTTCGCGCTGCTGCTCCTGCTGCTCGCCGGGTTCGGCGTCGCGCTGCTGCTGGCTCCCCGCCCGGACCCGGGCGAGCTGCCCCGGCTGGCCGACTCGCTCGGCGGGTACGCGCCGGTGGCCGCCGTGGTGGGCGGCGCGCTGCTGCTCGTGGCGCTGGTCCCGCGTACCTTCGTCACCCTCGCGGCCGGGGCGATCTTCGGTCCGGTGCAGGGCGCCGCGTACGCTCTCGGTGCCGCGCTGCTCGCGGCGGCCCTCGGCTTCGCGGTCGGCCGCCTGCTGGGCCGCCAGTTCGTCGCCGAACGGGTCCGCGGCCGGCTGGCCCGCCTCGACGGCTGGTTCGCCCGGCAGAGCGTGTTCGGCGTGATGACCGTCCGGCTGCTGCCCATCGCCGGGTTCGGCCTGGTCAGCTACGGCTACGGCACCACCGGGGCGCGGGTGCTGCCGTTCCTGGCCGGCAGCGTGATCGCCGCCGCCCCCACTGCTATCGGTTACGCGGCGATCGGCGCGGCGGTCAGCTCCCCCGACTCGATCAACTGGTACGCCGCCGCGCCGGCCAGCCTCGGCCTGATCGCCAGCGCGATCATCATTCACCGCTGGTGGCGGGCCGAACGCCAGCGGCGGGCCGGGACGAGCTGAGGCGACCGGCGCCGGGCAGCGGCCGGCCGGCGGCGTCCCGGCCGGCGCGCCACCCACGCGGGACCGGCCCGGGCCACCAGGCACCGGACCGGTCGCGCGTTCGGAGCGGGTGCTACTTCTTCGCCGGCGAGGCGTAGCCGACGACGCTCGACTCCCAGTTGCGGTGCAGGAGGTGCGTCACCGCGTTCGACTGGTTACCACCGACCACGTAGTAGTCGCCGTCGGTGGTGGTGTCGTAGTAGGAGGTCACGATCGCCACGTGGTCCATGGACCCGTTGCCGTCCCAGTCGAAGACCGCCGCGTCCCCCTTGCGGGGGATGTAACCGCTGCCGCGGCCGTGCCAGGTGCCGTTGTTGATGCCGTAGGTGCGGAAGCTGGCGGCGGCGGCGTTGAGCCCGGTGTACTTCGCGCCGCCCCAGTAGAAGGCGAACTTCGCGAAGTCGGCGCACCACGCCCGGGGGCGCCACTGCACGTCGTCCCAGGTCTTCGACCCGTTCCGGTACATGTAGCCCGGGCTCACCGGCCCGCAGGGCTTGTACTGGCTGGCCAGACCGTCGTACCGGTCGTTGATCGGGTCGGCCCAGAAGCCGGTGTAGAAGTTGCAGTCCGCGCCGCTGCGCTCCTCCCGCCGGTAGACCACGTCGGAGTTGGTGGAGGTGAACTGCTCCCAGGCGATGTTCCCGACGTCGATGCCGAGCTGGGTGTCGGCAGCCTGCGCGACGCCGGGGACGGCGACGAGGCCGGCGGCGACGACGACCAGGGCCGTCAGCGCCGTACGGATGGTCTTCATAGGGGTTCGAATCTCCAGTCCGCGGTTCACAACCAGGAACCGCAACGTCGGTTGGTGTTGGCGTTACTCGTGCAGACCTTGAGGTAGACGCCGGAGCTGAACGGGCCGTACCACTCGTCCTCGGCCCAGTCGCCGACACCGCCGGTCGCCTCGTCGAGCTTGATGCCGCTGGACGAGGTGCTCGGCGTGCGGATCCACACCTCGGCACGGCGGCCGTCCTTGACGGTGTCCTCCAGGAAGTAGCTGAGTCCCGTGGTGTACGCCTCGGGACAGATCTGATACTGCAGGCGCGCGCCGGAGATGCTGTCCGTGCCGCCGCGGCAGGCCGCCGCCGAGGCCGCCGTCGGCGACAGGACCACCGCGGCGGATCCGACGAGTCCGGTGGCGACGGCGATCCGCAGGCCGCGGTGCCAGGTACTGCTCACACTGGTCCTCCCGTGGGAATGTGGCGACCCTCTGCCGCCCCCGTGCAACCACCGTCCCGGCAACCGGTGGAACCGGCGTGGAAGACGGGTGCAGACCGGGTTCCCCGGCGATCGGCCCGGATCGATAAGCTGGGTGGCCGGAGCGACGCTCAGGGGCACGGAGGGCTCTCGGATGGCGCAGTTGCGGATCGCCGTACTCGGTCCGCTCGAGGTCGAACGCGACGGCGCCGCCCTGCCGCTCGGTCCTCGGCAGGCGGAACTCCTCTCGGTGCTGGTCCTCACGCTGGGCCGACCCGTGCTGGCCAGCCGCCTGGTCGACCTGCTCTGGGGCGCCCGGGCCGGCGACGGCGCCGCGGCGACCCTGCGCAGCCACGTCTCGCACCTGCGCCGCACCCTGGCCGGCGGTCGGTGCGCGGACGACCGGGACCCGGTCGTGGCCACCGTCGGTGCCGGCGCCGGCCTGGCGTACCGGCTGGACCTCCCGCCCGACGGGCTCGACGCCCACCACTTCGAGCGGGAGATCACGCAGGGGCGGCGGCTGCTCGACGACGGTGATCCGGCGGGCTTCGCGCGCGCCGCGGAGCTGTTCGCCGCCGCGCTGGCCCGCTGGCGGGGCCCGGCCTTCGCCAACGTCGCCGACCGGCCGTACGCCCTGTCCGAAGTGGCCCGGCTGGAGGCGCTCTGCCGCACCGCCCGGCGGGGCTCCGCCGAGGCGCTGATCGCGCTGGGGCGGCACGGCGCGGCGATCGGCGACCTGACCGGCGCGGTCGCCCAGTTCCCGTACGACGAGAGCCTGCGCCGCCTGCTCGCCCTGGCCCTCTACGCCGAGCAGCGGGTGGACGAGGCCGCCGAGGTGTGCCGCCAGGGCACCGCCCTGCTGCGGGAACGGGGCATGGACGCGCCCCAGTTGCAGCGGCTGCACGCCGCGATCCTGCGTCGCGAGGAACTGCCCGGCGCGGTGCGCGCGCCGGCAGCCGGCCCGGTGCCGGCGGCGCCGGTGAACCTGCTGCCGCCGGACCCGCCGCACTTCGTCGGCCGGGCCGCCGAGCTGGACGACGCCCGGCGGCACTGCGTGGCCCCGGACCGGCGCCGGATCCTGCTGGTCAGTGGACCGGCCGGGGTCGGCAAGACCAGCTTCGCCGTCCGGCTGGCGCACCTGCTGGCCCGCGACCTGCCGGACGGCTGCCTGTACGTCAACCTCCGGGGCTTCGACCCCGGTGGCGCGGCGCTGTCGGGCGACGAGGCGGTGCGCCTCTTCCTGGACGCGTTGCACGTGTCACCCGGCCGGATCCCCGCCAGCGAAGAGGGCCGGGCCGGTCGCTTCCGCTCCCTGGTGTCGACGCGACGGATGCTGATCGTGCTGGACAACGCCCGGGACGCCGAGCAGGTGCGCCCGTTGCTGCCCGACGCGTCGGGTTGCGCGGTGGTGGTGACCAGCCGCTCGCAGCTACCCGGCCTGGTGGCCGCCGAAGGCGCGCATCCGGTCACGCTCGGCCTGCTCACCATGACTGAGGCCCGCGAACTGCTGCGGACGCGACTGCGCGACGGCCGGGTGGCGGCCGAGCCCGGCCCGGCCGACGACATCATCGAGCGGTGCGCCCGGCTGCCCCTGGCGCTGGCCGTCGTCGCGGCCCGTGCGGCCGCCCACCCCGGCTTCTGCCTCACCGCGCTCGCCCGGGAACTCGTGGCGTCGCAGGGCAGCCTCGACGGCTTCGCGGCCGGGGATCCCGTCACCGACCTCCGCTCCGTCTTCTCCTGGTCCTACCACGCCCTCGGCGAGCCCGCGGCCCGGATGTTCCGCCTGCTCGGGCTGCACCCCGGCCCGGACCTGTCGGTGCCGGCCGCGGCCAGCCTCGTCGCCCGGCCCGAACGGCAGGCGCGAGCCGCCCTGGCCGAGCTGGCCCGCGCGCAACTGGTGACGGAACGGGAGCCCGGCCGGTACACCTGCCACGACCTGCTGCGCGCGTACGCGACCGAGCTGGTGGAGTCGGAGCCCGCGGAGATCCGCCAGGCCAGCCGGCTGCGGATCGTGGACCACTACCTGCACAGCGCCCGCGCCGCCGACGAGCAGCTGTCCCCGCTGCGCGAGCCGACCGCGCCGTCGCCGCCGCCGTCGGGGGTGACGCCTGAAGAACCCGCGGACAACGCGGCGGCGCTGGCCTGGTTCGCCGAGGAACACGAGGTCCTCGTCCGGGCGGTCGGCATGGCCGGGCGGCACGGCCTGCACCGACACGTCTGGCAACTGGCGTCCTCGCTCACCACGTTCCTGAGCCGCCGCGGCTACTGGGAGGATCTGATCGTCGTCCAGAACCACGCGCTGGCCGCGGCCGAGCGGGCCGGCGACCCAGCGGCGTCGGCCCAGGCGCACCGCGACATCGCCGCCGCCTACTCGGAGACGGCCCGGCTGCCGGCAGCCCGGGCCCACCTGAAGTCGGCGCTGCTGCTGCTCGACGGGCAGGCCGACCGGGTCGGCCAGGCGCACACCCTGCTGAGCCTGGGCTGGGTCAGCGAGAAGGAGGGCGACCAGGCGACGGCGCTGGGCCACGACCAGCTCGCGCTGCGACTCTTTCAGGCCGCCGGCGACGAGGCAGGTGAGGCGCGGGCGCTGAACGCGGTCGGCTGGGACCACGCCGTGCTGGGCGACTACCCGGAGACGGTCCGGCACTGCCAGCGGGCGCTGATGCTGCAACGACGCCTCGCCGACGCGGTCGGCGAGGCGAACAGCTGGGACAGCCTGGGCTATGCCCTGCACCACCTCGGTCACCACCGGACGGCGGCCCGCTGCTTCCGGCGGGCCCTGGCGCTCAGCCGCGAGCTGGGGCACCGCTACAACGAGGCCGAGGCGCTGCAGCACCTCGGGGACAACCACGCGGCCCTCGGTGACCCGGTGACCGCTCGCCGCTGCTGGCGGGACGCGCTGGAGATCCTCACCGAGATCGCGCATCCGGCGGCCGAGACCCTCCGCGGCAAACTCGCCCCGGCGCGCTGACGGGGCGCGGGCGCGCTCACCCGAGCGCGCCCGCGCCACTGCTCAGACGACGACCGAGACCATCCGGCCCTTCACCACGATCACCTTCCGGGGCTCCCTGTCGCCCAGCACCCCGGCCACCGCCGCCAGCGCGGCCGACCGGACGTCGTCCTCGGACGCGTCGGCGGCCACCTCCACCCGGCCACGGACCTTGCCGTTGACCTGCACCGGGTAGGTGACGGTCTCGGCGACCAGCAGGGCCGGGTCGGCGGTCGGGAAGTCCGCGTACGCCAGCGAGGCGTCGTGGCCCAGCTTGCGCCACAGCTCCTCGGCGACGTGCGGGGCGAACGGGGCGACCATCAGCACCAGCGGCTCGGCCACCTCGCGCGGCGTCTCCGCCAGCCGGGTCAGCGCGTTGGTCAGCTCGATCAGCTTGGCGATCGCGGTGTTGAACCGGATCGCCTCCATGTCGGCGCGGACCCCGTCGATGACCTTGTGCAGCAGCCGTCGGGTCGCCTCGTCGGCCGGGGCGTCGGTGACCCGCAGCTGGCCGGTCTGCTCGTCGACGACCGCGCGCCAGACCCGCTGCAGGAACCGGTACGAGCCGACGACCGCCCGGGTTTCCCAGGGGCGGGAGACCTCCAGCGGGCCCATCGACATCTCGTACACCCGGAAGGTGTCCGCCCCGTACGCCGCGCACATCTCGTCCGGGGTGACCACGTTCTTCAGCGACTTGCCCATCTTGCCGTACTCGCGCCGAACCTCGGTCTCGCCGTGGAAGTAGCGGCCGTCGACCTCGACGACCTCCTCGGCCGGCACGTACGCGCCGCGCGGGTCGGTGAACGCGTACGCCTGGATGTAGCCCTGGTTGAACAGCCGGCGGAACGGCTCGAACGACGTGACGTGGCCCAGGTCGTACAGCACCTTGTGCCAGAAGCGGGCGTACAGCAGGTGCAGCACGGCGTGCTCGGCGCCGCCGACGTACAGGTCGGTACCACCGGGGTCGCCGGCGGAACGCGGCCCCATCCAGTACGCCTCGTTCTCCGGCTCGGCGAAGCGCTGCGCGTCGGTCGGGTCCAGGTAACGCAGCTCGTACCAGCAGGAGCCGGCCCACTGCGGCATCACGTTGGTCTCCCGGGTGTAGCGCTTCGGGCCGTCACCCAGGTCCAGCTCCACCTCCACCCAGTCGCGCCGCCGGGACAGCGGGGTCTCCGGGTCGGACTCGGCGTCGTCCGGGTCGAACGTCTTCGGCGAGAAATCCTCCACCTCGGGCAGCTCGACCGGCAGCATCGACTCGGGCAGCGCGATCGGCGCCCCGGTCTCGTCGTACACGATCGGGAACGGCTCGCCCCAGTAGCGCTGCCGGGAGAACAGCCAGTCCCGCAGCCGCCAGGTGACCGCGCCGGCACCGTGCCCGTTGGCCTCCAGCCACTCGATGATCCGCGCCTTGGCGTCGGCCACCCCCAGGCCGTTCAGGTCCAGGCCGCGGTCGGGCGCGGCGCTGTTGATCGCCGGGCCGTCCCCGGTGTACGCCTTGCCGTCGAAGCCCGCCGGCGGCTGCACGGTCCGCACGATCGGCAGGTCGAAGACCTCGGCGAAGTCCCAGTCCCGCTCGTCCTGGGCGGGCACCGCCATGATCGCGCCGGTGCCGTAGCCGGCCAGCACGTAGTCGGCGATGAAGACCGGGACCGGTCCGCCGGTGGCCGGGTTGGTGGCGTAGACGCCGACGAAGACGCCGGTCTTCTCCTTGCTCTCCGCCTGCCGCTCCACGTCCGTCTTGGCCGCGGCGGCCTTCCGGTACGCGTCGACGGCAGCCCGTGGGCTGGCGTGCCCGCCGGTCCAGGCGTCCTTCGTCCCGGCCGGCCAGGCGGCCGGCACCAGCACGTCGACCAGCTCGTGCTCGGGGGCCAGCACCAGGTAGGTGGCGCCGAAGACGGTGTCCGGCCGGGTCGTGAACACCCGCACCGGACCGGCCACGGTCGGGAAGTCGATGTGCGCCCCGGTCGAGCGGCCGATCCAGTTGCGCTGCTGCAGCTTGATCGGCTCCGGCCAGTCCAGGGCGTCCAGGTCCTCCAGCAGCCGGTCCCCGTACGCGGTGATCCGCATCATCCACTGCTTCAGGTTTCGCTTGAAGACCGGGAAGTTGCCCCGCTCGGAGCGACCGTCGGCGGTGACCTCCTCGTTGGCCACCACCGTGCCCAGCCCCGGGCACCAGTTCACCGGCGCCTCGGACACGTACGCCAGCCGGTGGTCGTCGACGATCTTCCGCCGCTCACCCACGGTCAGCTCGGCCCACGGCCGGCCGTCCGGGGTGGGCCGGGTGCCCCCCTCGAACTCGGCGATCAGCTCGGCGACCGGACGGGCCTTCTTCGCCTGGGGGTCGTACCAGGAGTTGAAGATCTGCAGGAAGATCCACTGGGTCCAGCGGTAGAAGGCGGTGTCGATGGTGGCCACCGAGCGCCGCTCGTCGTGGGCCAGGCCCAGCCGGCGCAGCTGCGCCTTGAACCGCTCGATGTTCGCCTCGGTGGTGGTCCGCGGGTGGGTGCCGGTCTGCACCGCGTACTGCTCGGCGGGCAGGCCGAACGCGTCGAAGCCCATCGCGTGCAGCACGTTGCGCCCGGCCATCCGCTGGTAGCGGGCGTAGCAGTCGGTGCCGATGTAGCCCAGCGGGTGCCCGACGTGCAGGCCGGCGCCCGACGGGTAGGGGAACATGTCCAGCACGTACAGCTTCTCGGCGCCCGCCCGCGGGTGGTCCGGGTCGGCCAGCGGGCCGGTCGGGTTCGGCGCGTGGAAGGTGCCCGCCCGCGCCCAGCTGTCCTGCCAGCGGTGCTCGATCTCCTCGGCCAGGGCCGCGGTGTACCGGAACGGGGGAATGTCGGTCGCCGGTGCGGCTGCCTCACTCATGGCGTGTCTCCTCGGCGCGGGTCAGGTCGGAAATGGGAGGTCTGCTGCGGGCACAAAAAAGCCCCTCGCGCAGGAGGGGCGGCCGTGCTGTCGCGCGCTCAGCGCATCAGCACGGCTCGGTAAGAAGCAGGAAGACTCCGGCCATGACCGGCAGTGTACCCCGCCTACCCGTGGGCCATCCCGCCCGCACCATCGGTCGGGACATTCCCCCGGTCCGGCGAATATTCCGGGCGTAACCGACCGACCGCCTGCGGGGGTCGGCGACAACGAGAAACATGGTTAGCCTGAGAGGCCAGTGAGATTTGAGATTCTTGCGGCAGACGAGGCTCGGCGTCGCGAACCCAACGGCGGGTCCAGGTGCTCTATAAAGAGCTGCCGTCCAGGCGACGAGGAGGAGGCCCGTGACACAACAGACCTGGGACGAGGTGGGCGGTCTGCTGCCGCACGACGAGTTCCGCGCCGCCAGCGAGGCCATCGTGGCCAACATCGAGCAGGTCATCGAGGGCAAGACGGCCACCGTCCGGCTCGCCCTGGCGGTGCTGCTCGCCGAGGGTCACCTGCTCATCGAGGACGTGCCGGGCGTCGGCAAGACCAAGCTCGCCAAGGCCCTGGCGCGCTCCATCGACTGCTCGGTGCGCCGCATCCAGTTCACCCCCGACCTGCTGCCCAGCGACGTCACCGGGGTCAGCGTCTACAACCAGGAGACGCACGACTTCGAGTTCCGGCCGGGCGCGGTCTTCGCCAACCTGGTCGTCGGCGACGAGATCAACCGGGCCTCGCCGAAGACCCAGTCGGCGCTGCTGGAGTGCATGGAGGAGCGGCAGGTCACCGTCGACGGGGTGACCTACCAGCTGCAGACCCCGTTCATGGTGATCGCGACGCAGAACCCGATCGAGATGGAGGGCACCTACCCGCTGCCGGAGGCGCAGCGCGACCGGTTCACCGCCCGCATCGCGATGGGCTACCCGGACGCGGGCGCCGAGCTGGCCATGCTCGACGGGCACGGCGCCGCCGACCCGCTGAACGGGCTGCGCCCGGTCTCCGACGCGGCCACCGTGCGCCGGCTGATCGGCCACGTCCGGCAGGTGCACGTCGCCGACGCGGTCAAGCAGTACGCCGTCGACCTGGTCACCGCCACCCGCGAGGCCAACGACCTGCGCCTCGGCGCGTCCCCACGGGCCACCCTCCAGCTGCTGCGCACCGCCCGCGCGGTGGCCGCCCTGGAAGGGCGGGACTACGTCCTCCCGGACGACCTGCAGGCCCTCGCGGTGCCGGTGCTGGCGCACCGGATCATCCCGACCGCCGACGCGCAGCTGGCCCGCCGCACCACCGACGCGATCGTCGCCGAGCTGGTGCACCGGCTGCCGCTGCCACACGACCGCAAGCGCTCGCCGTACGACACCCGGCCCGCCCCGAACAACGGCCGCGGGCCGTACGAGCCGCGGAGGCCGTGACGTGCGCGACGGGCTGCGCGGGCTGACCACCCGCGGCCGCTCCTTCCTGGCGGCCGCGGTCGCCGCCGCCATCTCCGCCGCCATCCTCGGCGAGAAGGACCTGCTCCGGGTGGCCATCCTGCTCGCCATCCTGCCCCTGCTCGCCGCGGCCTACGTCGGCCGCAGCCGCTACAAGCTGGCCTGCAGCCGCTCGCTGGAGCCGCACCGGGTGCCGGTCGGGGCCAGCTCCCGGGTGGTGCTGCGGCTGCAGAACCTGTCCCGGCTGCCCACCGGCACGCTGCTGCTGGAGGACCGGCTCCCCTACGCCCTGGGCAGCCGGCCCCGGGTGGTGCTGGAGCGGCTCGGCGCGCACCAGGCCAGCTCGGTGGCGTACACGGTCCGCGCCGACGTGCGCGGCCGGTACGAGGTGGGGCCGCTGGTGATTCGGCTGACCGACCCGTTCGGGCTCTGCGAGCTCAGCCGGGCCTTCCCCAGCACCGACCACCTGACGGTGATCCCGCAGGTCACCCCGCTGCCCCCGGTGCGCCTGCCCGGCGAGTACGCCGGCAGCGGCGACAGCCGGGCCCGCTCGGTGGCGGTGCACGGCGAGGACGACGCCGCCACCCGGGAGTACCGGATGGGCGACGACCTGCGCCGCGTGCACTGGAAGTCGACGGCGCGCACCGGCGAGCTGATGGTGCGCCGGGAGGAGCAGCCCTGGGAGAGCCGCGCCACCGTGGTGCTGGACACCCGGGCCTTCGGCCACCGGGGGGACGGCCCGACGGCCAGCTTCGAATGGGCGGTCTCCGCCGCCGCCAGCATCGCCGTGCACCTGCGCCAGGCCGGCTACAAGCTGCGCCTGGTCACCGGCGACGGCGCGGACGTGGACGCCACCGAGGCGGGCGGCGACGGGCTGCTCCTCGACCACCTCGCCGAGGTACGGCTGGACAAACGCGGCGAGATCACCTCACTGGTGCAGCAGGTCCGGCAGCGGGCCGACGGCGGGCTGATCATCGCGCTGTTCGGCACGCTCAGCACCGCCGAGGCGGAGCTGCTGGCCGGGCTGCGCGGCAACGGCGCCACCTGCGTCGGCTTCCTGCTGGACAGCACCACCTGGCTCAACCTGCCGGACAAGGCGCGGGCGGAGGCGGCGCACGCGCACGGCACCGCGGCGCTCACCCTGCTGCAGAACGGGTGGCGGGTGATCGGGGTGGCGCACGGCGGCCGGCTGCCGGTGCTCTGGCCGCAGGCGGCCCGCGGCTCACAGGGCTTCGCGCTGCGCGCGGCGCTGGCCGAGACGGTGGCCGGAGGCGTGCGATGACCGGAAGGGTGGTCCCGTGACCCCGACCCGCAACCTCGGCTTCGTCGCGGCGGCGGCGACCCTGCTGGCCGCGGCACCGCTGTCGGCCATCTTCGAACGCTGGACCTGGCTGATCCAGGCGGCCATCGCGGTCGTCGTGGTGGCCGGGGCCGCCGCGCTGAGCCGGCTGGCCCGCTTCCCGCTGTGGGGGCAGGTCCTCGCCATGCTCACCGGCCTTCTGCTCGGGCTGACCTGGATCTTCCCGGGCGGCACCGAGCTGCTGGCGTTCGTGCCCACGCCGGGGACGTTCGCCCACTTCCGTGACCTGATGGGCGCCTCGCTGCAGGACATGCGGACGTACGGCGTGAAGGTCCCGGACGTCGACTCGCTGCTCTTCCTCACCGTGCTGGGCATCGGCGGCGTCGCGGTGGTGGTGGACGTGCTGGCCGTCGGGCTGCGCCGGCCGGCGCTGGCCGGGCTGCCGATGCTGGCCATCTACTCGGTGCCGGTGGCGGTCTACGTCGACAGCGTGCCGGCCACCCCGTTCGTGGTGGGCGCCTGCGGCTACCTGTGGCTGCTGGTCACCGACAACGTGGACCGGGTGCGCCGGTTCGGCCGCCGGTTCACCGGCGAGGGCCGCGACGTCGACGTCTGGGAGGCGTCGCCGCTGGCCGCGGCGGGCCGCCGGCTGGCCGTGGTCGGGGTGGCGCTCGCGGTCGCCCTGCCGCTGGCCGTGCCCGGGATGACCGGTGGGCTGATGGAGGCCGTCGGCAACGGCACGGGCGACGGCAACGGGCGGCCCGGCCAGGGCGGCAGCCCGGGCCGGATCGACCTGTTCGCCGCGCTCAGCGGCCAGCTCAACCAGTCCGAGGTGGCCGAGATGGTCAAGGTCAGCACCAACGAGCCCACCCCGTTCTACCTGCGCTTCGGCGTGGCCGATGAGCTGCGCCCGGACGGTTTCCGGGTGCGGGTGCCGACCGGCCGGTCGGTGAACCGCGGCCTGCCCGACCCGACCGAACGCACCGGCCGGGCCGTGGACCAGCGCCGTTACCGGGCCACCGTCGAGGTGAAGAACCTCAACATGCCGCTGCTGCCGGTGTACGCCGAGCCGGTGAAGACGGAGGACCTGAACAACAGCTGGCTCTACGACCCGAACCTGCAGATCCTCTTCTCCAACCGGGAGAACTCCCGCGGCAAGCGCTACGCGTTCGACTACGTCCGCTCGACGTACAGCCCGGCGCTGCTGCGCGGGACGCCGTCGCTGCCGGCCGACGACCCGGTGCTGCGCCAGCAGACCGTCACGCCGGCGGTCCGGGCCGTCGACCGGCTGGTCGCCCAGCTGGTCAAGGGCAAGCAGAACGACTACGACAAGGTCCGGGCGATCTACGACTACTTCTCGGTGGAGAACGGCTTCACCTACTCGCTCTCCACCCGGGGCGGCACCAGCGGCGACGACATCACCGACTTCCTCGCCACCAAGGCCGGGTTCTGCCAGCAGTACGCCGCCGCGATGGCCTGGCTGGTCCGGGCCGCCGGCATCCCGGCCCGGGTGGCGTTCGGCTTCACCAACGGCAGCAACTCCGACGGCGGCACGTACGTGCTGACCAACCGGAACCTGCACGCCTGGACCGAGGTCTACTTCGGTGGGGTCGGCTGGGTGCCGTTCGACGCCACTCCGGCGGCGAGCGTCGCGGGGGCGGTCCGGTCCGCCTGGGCGCCGGACACCGACGCGCCCGAGGAGAGCACCCCGCTGCCGGGCAGCACCGCCGCGCCGAGCGGGGCCGACCCGTCTGCCGGCGCCAACGACCCGGACCGGCTGGACAAGGACGCCGACCAGGGTTTGAGTGTCGGCGGCGGCGACGCGGCCCAGCAGAACCCGGTCTGGCCGTGGTGGCTGGCCGGGGTGCTGGTCCTGCTGGTACTGCTCGCCCTGCCGGCGCTGCGGCGCTCCGCGTTGCGCCGGCGCCGCCGGGTCCGGGCGGTCGCACCGGCGGCCAGCGCGGTGGCGACCGTGCCCGGTCCGCGGGGTGCGGTCCGGGACCTCACCGTCGGGGTGGACCCCGAGCGGGCCCGGGCGGACGCCCACGCGGCCTGGGACGAGTTGCTGGACACGCTGGTGGACTACCACGTCCGGGTGGACCGGACGGAGACCCCGCGGGCCACGGCCGAGCGGCTGGTCCGGGAGACCCTGGTCGAGGATGCCGGGGCGGTCACCGGCATCCGGCTGCTCGGGCGGGCCGAGGAGCGCGCCCGGTACGCCCGCGACCCGCTGACCGGGGAGCCGCTGCATCCGGCCCTGGGTTCGGTACGCGGCGCGCTCGCGGCCCGGGCCGACCGGCGTACCCGGATCATGGCGGCCCTGCTGCCACCGTCGGTGCTGCTGCGCTGGCGCACCGCGGTCACCGACCGGTCGATGGGGCTGGTGGCCACGTCGGGGCGGGTGCGCGACCGGCTGTTGCGCTGGAACCCGCGCCGCCTGCTGGCGGGCCGGGTGGCCCGCTGACGTCGGGTCCGCCGGCGCTCCCCGCCGGCGGACCGGCCGCCCCTCGCCGGCGGCCCCCGATCAGCACCGGCCGCCCTCGGTCAGGATCGGCCGCTCAGGACCGGCCGCCCTCGGTCAGGACCGGCGGCCCTCGGTCAGCACCGGCCGCCCTCGGTCAGCACCGGCCGCTCCCGGTCACGCTGCCTGCGCAGCTACTGGTGAAGCCCACCGCCTGAGATCGGCGGCGGGCTGTTCGGGGCGCGTGGCAGCCACCACGGTCGCCGGCCGTCCCGGCGTCCCGTCGTGGCCCCGGCCCTCAGTGGGACGTGGTCAGCGGTGCCCCTCCGGGCGATGCCGCCAACGGTCCTCCATCCGGTCGAGGAACGAGCCCCGCCGGCCGGACCGGCCGCGGGGGCGACGGCTGGTCGTGCCGCCCACCACGTGCAGGTCCGGCGACTGGGAACGCCGGTGCGACTGCACGGCGTAGCCCAGCGAGGCAAGCATGACGACGAAGCCCGCCACGGCCACCACGGGAAGCTTGATCACGGCCCCGTAGATCAGCAGGGCCAGACCAGCGATGACCACGCCGGCAGCGACGAGCACGCGACGCCGCGCGTGGAATCGCGGGTCGCTGGCGCGCACGGCCGAGGCGAATTTGGGGTCCTCGGCAAGCGACCGCTCGATCTGCTCGAACAGCCGCTGCTCGTGCTCCGAGAGCGGCACGGCACTCCTCCCCGGTCACGTTGGTCGGCCCGGTCGGGCCGACAGACCGTGGCAGCCAACCGGCTGCTTACCCGCAAGTCTACGAGGGGGCTCGCGCGTCGGAAAGCGGGACGACCTACGGCCGGGTCGGTTTTTCGACGCGACGCGGATCGGCCCGGCCGAGAAGACTGGCCGGACCTATGACGGACCGCCCGAATCGGGCGGCCGCGGCGTCCGCCGCCATCTCCGCCTCCCGCCAGCCGCGCTCCGGCGCGCCCAGGGTGAGCTGCTGGGGCGTCTCCTCGACCCCGGCCAACCCCTCCATCCGCACGCCGACCAGCCGGACCGGCTCACCGGGCGCCAGGGCGGTCCAGAGCGCCCAGGCCGTGTCGAACATCTCCCGGGCGGTGTCGGTGGGCACGGTCAGCGTGCGGGACCGGCTGACGGTGCGGAAGTCGGCCAGCCGCACCTTCAACGCCACGGTCCGCCCGACCTGGCCGGCGGCGCGTAACCGGGCGCCCACCTTCTCGGCGAGGGCCAGCAGCGCCCGGCGGATTTCCACCGGGTCGGTCACGTCGACGTCGAAGGTCACCTCGGCGCCGATCGACTTCTCCACCTGCTCCGGGGAGACCGGGCGCGGATCCCGCCCCCAGGCCAGCTCGTGCAGGTGGGTGGCGGACGCCTCGCCGACCGCCCGGCGCAGCAGGCCCGGCGGTGCCTCGGCCAGGTCGCCGACGGTACGCAGCCCGAGCCGCTGCAACGCCTCGGCGGAGCGCTCCCCCACCCCCCACAGCGCCGCCACCGGCAGCGGGTGCAGGAACTCCAGCACCCGGGCGGCGGGCACCACGAGCAGCCCGTCCGGCTTGGCCCGGGTCGAGCCCAGCTTGGCCACGAACTTGCTCGGCGCCACCCCGACCGAGCAGGTCAGGCCCTGCTCCTCGGCGACCCGGCGGCGGATCAGCCGGGCGATCTCGGCCGGCGCGCCGAACAGCCGCCGGGCGCCGGCCACGTCGAGGAACGCCTCGTCCAGGGAGAGCGGCTCGACCAGCGGGGTGACGTCCCGGAAGATCCGCATCACCGCGCGGGAGGCGGCCGAGTATTGCGTGAAGTCCGGCGGCAGGTAGACCGCGTCCGGGCAGAGCGCCCGGGCCCGGGCGGTGGGCATGGCGCTGCGCACCCCGTAGCGGCGGGCCTCGTAGCTGGCCGAGCTGACCACCCCGCGCGGGCCGACACCGCCCACCACGACCGGCCGGCCGCGCAGCTCCGGACGGCGGCGCACCTCCACCGAGGCGAAGAAGGCGTCCATGTCGACGTGCAGGATCGGGCAGCCGGTGTCGTCGGCGTCCGGCCCGAAGCGCGGATCACCGCCCCGGGGCAACGACTGGCTGCGGCCCATGCCGGCAGGCTATCCGGCCGGTCCGACAACCGGGCCGGTCAGCCCCGCAGCACCAGCAGCGGGACGGTCATCTCGGCCGCGGTGTCCGAGCCGTGATACGCCACCAGCCGGGACGCCATCGGCGGTTCGGAACGGGTGGCGAGCACCGCGTACGTGTCCCGGCAGACCACCACCACGTCGCCGATGCGGGCCAGGTGCTCCTCGGGCACCGGACCGAACCAGCCGGTGGCCACCGCCTCGGCCCGGGTGGCCACCCACGCCGCCGGGCCGAGCACCGCCGACCAGGCGGCCACCACGTCGGCCTCAGCGCCCGGCTCGACGTGCAGGTAGCGGACCCGCGGCTCGCCGGCGACCACCCGTACGCCGGCCCGCAGCCGGGGGTCGGTGTCCAGGTCGAACCGGTGCCCGGCGGGCACGTTGAGCTGACCGTGGTCGGCGGTGACCAGCAGCGCGGCGTCCGGCGGCAGCCCGTCGACCAGCCGGGCGAGCAGCCAGTCGACGGTGGCGGCGGCGAGCCGCCACGGCGCCGAGTCGACGCCGCTGAGGTGCCCGTGCCGGTCCAGGTCGGGGTGGTAGCCGGAGACCAGGGTCGGCCCGGCGCCGGCCGCCAGCGCGGCGAGCATCCGGACGGCGAGCGCGTCCGCGTCGGCGGCGCCCCGGTAGTCGCCGCCCCGGTTCGCGGCCAGGGTCAGGCCGCTGCCGGCGAACTCGGGACGGCTGACCACCGTCACCGCCACCCCGGCCGCGCGGGCCCGCTCGTACCAGGTCGCGACGGGCTGCCAGCGCAGCGGCTCCGGGTCGCCGCGCCACTCGATGTGGCTGAGCACCCGGTCGGTGCCGGGCACCCGGACCGTGAAGCCGAGCACCCCGTGCGGGCCCGACGGGGTGCCGGTGCCGAGGCTGACCAGGCTGGTCGGGGTGGTGGACGGGAAGCCGACGGTGAGCGGGACGCCGGCGGTGGCGGCCAGCCCGGCCAGCGTCGGGGCGTACGGCGCGGCCGTGGGGATCTGGTACCAGCCGAGCCCGTCGACCAGCAGCACGGCGATCCGGCGTACCCCGGCCAGCCGTGGCTGCAGGCCGAGCAGGTCGACCGCGCCGGACACGCCGAGCAGCGCGCACGCGCTGGGCAGCACGTCGGCCAGGCTGCCGCCGCCGAAGCGGGGCGCGACCGGTTCGAGCGGTCCGGGGACCGGGCCGATCATGCCGGGCGGCGGGCGAACAGGTGCAGCTGGGCGGCGAGGTCGCGGTACGGCGAGCGGGCCGCCAGGGCCCGCTCCAGCTCCACGAGGGCGGCCGGTTGGCCGTCGGCCACGGCGGCGGGCAACAGGTCGGCCAGCACGCGTACCCCGTGGATCTCCTCGACGGTGAGCCCACCGGCGGTGAGCAGGGCGGCGGCGGCCTCGACGTCGTACCGGCGGCGCAGCGTGTCCCGGGGGCCGGCGGCGCCGGCCGGGTCGGCGGCGAGCGTGGCCGCCACGTCCAGGTGCCCGTTCATCGCCCGGGCCAGCACGGCGGCGGCCCGGCCGGCGACCAGGACGCTGGCCGCGCCACCGGGGCGCAGCGCGGCGGCCAGGGCGGCCACCACCGGCGCCGGGTCGTCGACGACCTCCAGCACCGAGTGGCAGAGCACCAGGTCGACGGTGGCCGGCTCGACCAGCCCGGCGAGCGCGTCGCCGTCGCCCTGCACGGCGCGTACCCGATCGGCGACGCCGGCCTCGGCGGCCCGGCGGGTCAGCGCGGCGAGCGCGTCGGGGCTGGCGTCGACCACGGTGACCCGGTGGCCGGCCTCGGCGAGCGGGACGGCGAAGCCGCCGGTCCCGCCGCCGACGTCGAGCACGGTGAGCTGCTCGCCGGCCCGCCGGTTCAGCTCGGCCCGGAGCACCGCCCAGATCACGGCGGTACGGGGGGTCAGGGTTCGGGTCTGCTCCACCCCGCCGAGCCTAGTCATCCCCGGGCCCGGGGTCAGGACTCGCCGCCGCCGGCCGGGTCCTCCTCGGCGCGGGAGCGCTGGGCGTTGGCCACCGGCCCGTCGGTCACCTGGTATTCCCGCTGCTCCACCTCGTGGTTGGGCGCCCAACCGGCACCCAGCCGGGTCCGCCGGACGTTCGCCACGCCACCGGGGTACGTGCTGTGAAAGGTCATCGGTTCATCCCCCATACCCGGGTGGGCCACTCTGCCCACCCGTGCCGGGAGTCTCCCGCCTCCGGCCCCGGGAAACCGTAATGTGGATCACTACGGTCAACGAAAATCCCGGGACGCCGGCGTGACGGGGGGCTCGATCGCGTCCAGCCGGTCGGCGGTGAGGGTGATGACGCCCTCGTACCGCTGCAACCGGCCCCGCACCACCAGTGCCCCGCTGGTGCGGGCGATCCGACGGTAGCGCTGCCAGAGCCCCGGAGAGCAAGTGACATTCAGCATTCCGGTCTCGTCCTCCAGGTTGAGGAAGGTGACCCCGCCCGCGGTGGCCGGCCGCTGCCGGTGGGTGACGATCCCGCCGACCCGGATCCGCCGGCCGGGCTCCACCCGCCCGAGCCGGGCGATCGGCACCGCGCCGAGGGCCTCCAGCCGGTCCCGGATGAACCGGGCCGGGTGGCTCTCCGGGGACAGGCCGGTGGCCCAGACGTCGGCGACCAGCCGGTCCACCGCCTCCATCCCGGGCAGGGTGGGCGGGGCCGTACCGGTCACCGTGCCCGGCAGCCGGCCCGGCCGGTCCTGGGCCGCCGCGCCGGCGGCCCAGAGCGCCTGCCGCCGGGTCAGCCCGAAACCGGCGAACGCGTCCGCGGTGGCCAGCGCCTCCAGCTGCGCGGCCGTCAGCCCGACCCGCCGGGCCAGATCCGGCATGTCGGCGTACGGCCCGTGCGCGGCCCGCTCCGCCTCGATCCGCTCGGCCACCTCGTCGCCGAGCGTACGCACGCTGCCCAGGCCGAGCCGCACCGCCGGACCGTTCAGCCCCCAGGCGTGCGGTGGCTCCCCCGGCACGCTGCCCCACCGGGTCTCCGCCGTGGACTCCAGCACCGCCTTCGCCCCGCTGGCGTTGATGTCCGGCCGGCGCACCTCGACGCCGTGCCGGCGGGCGTCGTCGACCAGGGTTTGCGGCGAGTAGAAGCCCATCGGCTGGGCGTTGAGCAGCGCGGCCAGGAACGGGCCCGGGTGGTAGCGCTTGAGCCACGAGCTGGCGTACACCAGGTAGGCGAAGCTCATCGCGTGGCTCTCCGGGAAGCCGTAGCTGGCGAACGCGGTGAGCTTGCGGTAAACGTCGTCGGCCAGCTCGCCGGTGATGCCCCGCTCGGCCATCCCGGCGTAGAGCCGGTCGGCGATCTGCGCCATCCGCTCCACCGAGCGTTTCGCCCCCATGGCCCGGCGCAGCTGGTCGGCCCCGGCCGCGTCGAAGCCGGCCAGGTCGATGGCGAGCTGCATGAGCTGCTCCTGGAACAGCGGCACCCCGAGGGTCTTCTCCAGCGCGTTGCGCATCAGCGGGTGCGCGAAGGTCACCGGCTCCTGGCCGTTCTTGCGCCGGATGTACGGGTGCACCGAGCCGCCCTGGATCGGGCCGGGACGGATCAGCGCCACCTCCACCACCAGGTCGTAGAACTCGCGGGGCTTGAGCCGGGGCAGGGTGGCCATCTGGGCCCGGCTCTCCACCTGGAACACCCCGACCGAGTCGGCCCGGCAGAGCATGTCGTAGACCTCGGGGTCGTCCAGGTCCATGTCCCCCAGGTCCAGGCTGGACCCGATCAGGTCGTAGCCGTAGTGCAGCGCCGACAGCATGCCCAAGCCGAGCAGGTCGAACTTGACCAGGCCGACGGCGGCGCAGTCGTCCTTGTCCCACTGGAGCACGCTGCGGCCGGGCATCCGGCCCCACTCCACCGGGCACACCTCGATCACCGGCCGGTCGCAGATCACCATGCCGCCGGAGTGGATGCCCAGGTGCCGGGGGAACGTCTGCAGCTCGTTGGCGTACGCCACCACCTGCTCGGGGATGTCCTCGACGTCGACGGTGGCGACCGAGCCCCAACGGTCGATCTGCTTGCTCCAGGCGTCCTGCTGGCCGGGCGAGAACCCGAACGCCTTGGCCACGTCCCGCACCGCCGACCGCGGCCGGTACGAGATGACGTTGGCGACCTGGGCGGTGTGCTCCCGGCCGTAGCGGGCGTAGACGTGCTGGATCACCTCCTCCCGGCGGTCGGACTCGATGTCCACGTCGATGTCGGGCGGGCCGTCCCGCTCGGGGGCGAGGAACCGCTCGAAGAGCAGCCGGTGCCGTACCGCGTCCACGTTGGTGATCCGCAGCGCGTAGCAGACCGCCGAGTTGGCCGCCGAGCCCCGACCCTGGCAGTAGATGTCCTGTTCCCGGCAGAACGCGACGATGTCGTAGACCACCAGGAAGTAGCCGGGGAAGCCCAGCTCCTCGATCATCCGCAGCTCGTGCTCCAGCTGCGCGTACGCCTCCGGGTGCGCCTCGGGCGGACCGTAGCGTTCCCGGGCGCCGGCCATCGTGAGGTGGCGCAGCCAGCTCATCTCGGTGTGCCCCGACGGCACCGGGTACGCCGGCAGCTGCGGCGCCACCAGGTGCAGGTCGAAGGCGAGCTCCGCGCCGAACTCGGCCGCCCGGGCCACCGCCCCCGGGTACGCGGCGAACCGCGCCGCCATCTCCGCGCCGCTGCGCAGGTGGGCAGTGGCGGCGGCGGGCAGCCAGCCGTCGATCTCGTCGAGGCTGCGCCGGGCCCGCACCGCCGCCACGGTGGTGGCCAGCCGGCGGCGGGCCGGGGTGGCGTAGTGCACGTTGTTGGTGGCCACCGTGGGCAGTCCCGCCGCGGCGGCCAGCTCGGCCAGGGCGTCGTTGCGGTCCGCGTCGACGGGGTGGCCGTGGTCGGTCAGCTCCACCGCCACCGTCTCGGCGCCGAACAGCGCGGTGAGCCGATCCAGTTCCCGGGCCGCCGCGTCGACCCCCTCGGTGAGCAGCGTGGCCGGCACGTGCCCCTTGCGGCAGCCGGTCAACACCAGCACGTGGTCGCGCAGCTCCTCCGCGACCTCCTCCAGCTCGCCGTAGACCGGGCGGCCCTTCTCCCCGCCGCGCAGCTGGGCCCGGGAGATGGTGGCGGCCAGTCGGGCGTACCCCTCGTGGCCGTGGGCGAGCACCAGCAGGTGCCGGCCGAGCGGGTCGGGCTCGCCGTTCTGCGGGCCGGGCAGCCCGAGGGACAGCTCCGCGCCGAAGACCGTCGGCAGGTGCAGCGCGCGGGCCGCCTCAGCGAAGCGCACCACCCCGTAGAAGCCGTCGTGGTCGGTGACGGCGAGCGCGGTGAGCCCCAGCCGGGCGGCCTCCTCGGCCAGCTCCTCCGGATGGCTGGCCCCGTCGAGGAAGCTGAAGTTGGAGTGCGCGTGCAGCTCCGCGTAGGGCACCGCGCCGTCCGGCCGGGGCAGCTCGGGCGGCGCGTACTGCTGCCGCTTGCGGCTCCACGCCGGGGAGTCACCACCGTCGGCGTCGACCGCGAGCGGGTCGACGACGTGCAGGTGCCGCTCGCCCCCGGCCTTCCGCCCGGCACCGCCCCGCCCGGAGCCGGGTGGGGCGGCGCTGCCCCGCCCGATGCCGCCCCGCCCGGTGCCGGGTGGGGCGGTGCTGCCTTGCCCGGCGCTGCCCCGCTCGGTGCCGGGTGGGGCGGTGCTGCCTTGCCCGGCGCTGCCCCGCCCGACGCCGCCTTGCCCGGTGTCGCCCTGCCCGACGCCGCCTTGCCCGGCGCAGCCTTGCCCGGTGCCGCCCCGCCCGGTGCCAGCGCCGCCGCCCGGCCGCCCGGAGAGCACCTGCTCCAGCTCCGACCAGGGCATCTTCGGGTTGTGGAAGCTCACCGCCCCACCCCTCGCCCGACTCTCGTCGAGATCTTGGAAGCTTCCGGCCCTTCCCGGGGCCGAAATCTTCCAAGATCTTTCCCGGCGGTCTCGCGGACCGGACGGCAGATGACTCGCGAGCGCCTACGAACATGATGACGTGGATGAATCAGGGCGGCAGCACCGGCGGCGAGGACGGTGGAGGTGGAGGTGGCGGTGGAGGTGGCGGTGGAGGTGGCGGTGGAGGTGGCGAGGACGGTGGAGGTGGAGGTGGAGGTGGCGGTGGAGGTGGAGGTGGCGAGGACGGTGGCGGTGGCGGTGGCGGTGGCGGTGGCGGTGGCGGTGGCGGTGGCGGTGGCGGTCCAGCATGGCGATCCGTTTGCGTCATCAAGTCGGTAGCGTCCGGAGGGTCCTGCATGGCGCAGCCCGCCGACCGGACCGGACCACAGCCCGCCCACCCGACCAGGCCACAGCCCGGCCACCTGACCAAGCCACAGCCCGCCCATCCGACCAGGCCACAGCCCGCCCGCTGCCCGCTCGGGCCCGGTCGTACGTCGCTCAGTCATAGATCGCCTCCACCAGCCACTGGCCGCCCCCTACCGCGAGCAGTAGGGCTGCGCCGTCGGCCAGGGAGACCTGGAACCGGGCCCGACGGCGTGCCTCGCCCGGCGCCCACCAGCGCTCGTCCACCGGCCACGGGCCGGCCCAGCCGACGATCTCGGTTGGCCGGCCGGCGCCGACGGTCAGCCGCGCGGGCGGGGCGCTCACCGCCAGCCGGGCACTCACCACGACCGGCTCCCCGGCGGCGTCGTGCACGGTGGCGAGGATCGGGGTGGGCAGCACCACGGCCGGCGCGGGCGGCGGCATCCGCCCCGGCCACGGCGGATCGACCGGTGTCCCGGTGGACCGCACCCCACCGGTCCGCCCACCACCACCGGTCCGCCCACCACCGCGGCCGACCCGCTCACCACCCCCGACCCGCTCACCGCGACCGGCCCGCTCACCGCCGCCGACCCAGCCACCACCCCCGACCCGCTCATTGCCGCCGACCCGCTCACCGCCGGACGCGCCGCCGCCCGCTCGCAGCGCGCCGTCCGTCCTGGCCACACCACCCGACCCAGCCACGCCACCCGACCCAGCCACGCCACCCGACCGCGCCACCCCACCCGACCGCGTCACCCCTGACCCGGCCGGACGGCCCACCCCCGCCACGCCGCCCGTCGCGGCCACGGGTGCTGCGCTCGGGATGCGGCAAGTCGGGCCTTCCGTAGCGGGAAAAGCCACGGTTTGCGTCCATCCTGTGTGGATCAAGGGCTGCCTGCCGGGCCTGGTCGACTCCGGCCCTTCCGGCAGGGCCGTCTCGGCCACCGAGGCCGAGGACGCCGCTGAGGCCGGGGACACCGCCGAGGGCAGGGACACGGGAGACGCCGCCGAGGCGGGGGACACCACCGAGGGCAGGGACGCCGGGGGCGCCACCGGAGCCCGGGACACCACCGAGGGCGGGACAGCCGGGACATCCGGAACAGCCAGGACCGCAGGGACCGCCGAAACCCCCGGATCCGCCGGGACAGCCAGGGCCGCGGGCGGGACCGCCGGGACAGCCGGGACAGCCGGGACGGGCGGGACGGGTGGGCCGGGGCGGGCGGGGCGGCGTTCGTCACCCCAGGGGACCAGGCGTACCTGGTCGGCCGGGGAACGGCCGCCGCCGAGCACGGCGGTGACCACCGCCTCAGGGCCGAGGATGCCCTGCACCCGGCTCAATGCGCGGTGCGCCCGCTCCCGCTCCTCGCCGGTCTCCCCCCACAACCCGGACTGCAGGCCGGCCTGGGCGAGCACCCCGTCCGGCACCAGCCGCAGCCGGATGATGCCGGCGGTGGGCCGGGCCGGGCGGGCGCCGCCCCGACCGTTGCTGCCGGAGAGCCAGCCGTCCAGCTGCCAGCGCACCCGGTCGGCGATGGCCGCGGCGGTGAGCAGACCGTCGTGCCGCCAGACCCGGTGCAGTTCCTGGCCGTGCGCGGTGACCGCCTCGATGCCGAGCCGGGTGCAGGCCAGCCCGTACGCGGCGAGCCGCTCGTGCAGTTGCTCGGCCAGGGTGCGGGCGGCGAACGCCGCGGCGTCGACCCGGTCGACCGGGTCGTCGTAGTCGGCGGTGACGGTCAGGTCGGCCGGCGGTTGCCGGACCGCGAGCGGCCGGTGGTCCCGGCCGGCGGCGAGCCGGTGCGCCAGCGCGCCGTCGAACCCGAACCGGGCCAGCACGTCGCCGGCGGGCAGCGCGGCGAACTCGCCGAGGGTACGCACCCCCAGCCGGCGCAGCAGGTCGGCCAGCGCCGGCCGGCCGAGCGCCTCCACGGGCCGGGTGGCCAGGAACTCCGGGCTCCCACCGGGCGGCACGATCCGCCCCTCCCGGGCGGCCAGGCCGGCGGCGAAGACCCCGTCGGCGACACCGACCTGGCTCTCCACGGCGCAGGTCTGGGCGACGTGCTCGACGATCCGCTCGGCCGCCGCCTCCTCCCCGCCGAGATACCGGCTCGGCCCCCGGGCGGCCAGCGCACAGGCGCCGGGGCGGAGCACCTCGACCCCGGCGGCCACCTCCTCGACGGCCGCCACCACCGGTTCGAACGCCCGGGCGTCCCGGTCTGGGTCGTGGTCGACGACGGTGAGCTGCGGGCAGCGCCCCTGCGCCTCCCGCCGGCGCAGCCCTCGGCGTACGCCCTCGGCGCGGGCCCGCTCCGAGCAGGCGACCACTCGGTTGGCGTGCAGCACCACGACCGGATCGGTGGCCGGCACCCCGTCGACGATCTCGGCGGCGAGGACCGGCCAGTCCGGGCACCAGAGCAGCAGGGTCCGCACCGGAGCACCGGTCATGCCGAGCCGACCATGGTGCGGGACCGGGCGGCCGGGCCGCCCGTCACCACCCGGAACCGTGGCGGCGCAGGGGTGGTGGTGGCAGCCGCGACGCCGCCGGCCGCCCGGGGGATGACCCGGGTCAGCTCGTCGCTGGGCAGCCAGACCTTGATCTCCTTGGGGCGGGCCGCGGCGCCCCGCCCGCGCGCCGAGACGGTGACCTCCCGCCGCCGCAGCCGCCCCCGGCCCGCCCCGAGCCCTTCCCAGACCCCGCGCACCACCTGGAGCGTGACGTCCGCGCCGTCCCACCGCCCGTACGGGACGAGCACGCTGCCGCGCTGCCGGGCCCGGGCGGCCAGCCGGTTGGCGACGGAAGCGGAGACCGTGGTCGGCACGGCGGTGACCACCACGTCGACCCCGTCGATGAGCGCGGCGACGACGGTGGGCCACTCCGGGCCGGGGTTCGGCACCAGGGCGAGCCGGTCCAGGGCGATCCCGGCCTCGGCCGCGGCGCCGGCGCCGAAGGTGGGCACGCCGACCACGGCACACCAGGAACCGGCCCGGGACGCCTCGGCGAGCAGGGCGAGGATCAGCGACGTGCCCCCGCTGCGTCGGGGCTGCCCGACACCGACCGCGATCGTGCTGCCGCGCCGCAGCCCGCGGTGAGGCAGCAGCCCGGTCAGCTCCGGCCGGACGGGCAGCACCCGGTGGCCGCCGGCCGGGTCGGGCGCGCTCGCCGGGCGCACCAGCTCGGCCAGCGCGGCGGAACCGACCACCATCCGGCCCGCCATCGGACCTACCCCCTGTCGTGTTGCCACGGGTACCGGCCCGTGGGTGGTGCTGTGTTGCGCTGGTGCGAGCCGCCGCGCTCGGGCGACGTCCGGCCACCCTGGGTCCCGCCATGGTGGCCGGACGCCACGACTCAGGCCGCGGCCGCTCCGGGCACGGCGTCGGACCCGCCGAGCCGGGCCGACCGGTGCAGGCCGTCGAGCGTCGGCTGGTGCGTCAGGCCGAGTGCGGTCTCCACCACGGTCACGAACTGTTCGGCGGCGCGGAGCAGGTCGTCGGCCTCCCGGGCGGTGACCACCCGGGGGATGCCGGCTTCGGCGGCGGCCCGCTTGCTCGCCCCGGCGGCGAAGTAGGTGGCCCACTCGTCCAACTCGGGGGCGACGGCGGCGAGCAGGACCCAGACGCTGGTGATCCGGTTGCGCCGGGTGGGCGCGGGGCGGGCGCGGGCGGCGAGCAGGGCGGCGGCGGCGCGCAGCGCCGCGAGGTGGGCGGCGGCGTACCGGAGGCCGTCGGGCCGGGTGCGGGCGGCCTCGGCCAGCCCCTGGCGGGCCACCACGAGCAGTTGGGCGGGGGTGCGGTGCGGCAGCACGTGCGCGGGCACCGTCGGGGCCGGGGCCGGACTGGTCGGCATGGGTCTCTCCTCCGCGTGGACCGGGGCGGGCGGGCCACCCGGCGGATCGGATCCACCGGCGGGACGCCCGGAGCGGGTGGTGCGGAGGAAGACGCACCGGGTGTGGCCGGCCGGGTGTGGAGCTTCCCCACACCACACCCGGCCGGCGTACCGGCGGGTTCGTCGTCCGCCGCCCGGGGGTCGTGGGCGGCGGACGACGATCCTGCCTTGACGGGACCGGACTCGCGACTGCCCGGTGCCCCGGTGCGGTCCGCGGAACCGCACCTCCCGGGAGTCGGCGCCGCGAAACACCTCTCCCAGGCGATCGTTGGAACGAGCGTACGAGTAAATCGAACACTCGTTCTAACTGCTCTGACAGTACACCTCCCCTCCGACGAAAATGCAACGTGTGGCGCGCCGACGGTCGCCGATCGCCGGCAGGCCGGCGGACACGCCGGGCGGCGGTGAAGGACACGCCGGGCGACGGCGGAGGACACGCCGGGACCGACGGACCGGAG
>NZ_KQ058875.1 GCF_000982955.1 Micromonospora sp. HK10
GCCACCGTGCCGGCCGCGCGCGGGTCCACCCCGCCGGCTCCGGCCGTGCCGGGCGCGGCGGTGCCGGTCGGGGCGCGGTCGGCGGCCGTGGTGGGGCTGTCGTCACCGGCCGCGGCCGGGGGCCGGTCGTCGGCTGTCGTGCTCGCCCCCACGGCGGCCGGGCGGGAGCGGTCGGCCACCTGCCCGCCGAGCGCGGCGCCGGTGACGGCCAGCACCGCGGCCCCGCCGGCCGCCGCCAGCACCAGGGAAGTACGTCGCATGATCTCCACCTCTCCTCGGTCGTGTCATCGAGGATCGGTCGGGGCCGGATAGCCCCGCGCTACCCCGGTTCTAAGCCCGGGTTAAGACCGCGGCGGGCCCAGCCGGAGCCGCACGAGCGCGCCGCCGTCCGGCCCGCTGCCCAGCTCCAGCCGGCCGCCGGCGGCCCGGGCGGCCCGGTCGGCGATGTCCAGGCCCAGCCCGGTCGACCCGGCCCCGCTGGCCCCCCGGCGGGCCGCGCCGGCCGGCAGGCCCGGCCCGGCGTCCGCGATGGTCAGCAGCACCCCGGCGGCATCCGGCGCGAGCCGCACGGTGAACGGCGTGCCGTCCGGGGTGTGCGCGAAGACGTTGCCCAGCAGCGCGTCCACCGCATCGGCCAGCTCGTCGCCGCCCACCCCGACCGGCAGCGGGCCGGGCGCGAGGTCGAGGGTGACCGTCCGCCCGGTGTCCTCGGCGAGCACCGACCAGAACGCCACCCGCTCGCCGACCACGGCCGCCGCGTCGCAGCCGGCGCCGCGGCCCGGCGGCCCGGTGCGCCAGCGGGCCTGCCGGATCACCCCGGTGACCGCCCGTTCGAGCCCGTCGACCGCGGTGGTGAGCCGGGCCGCGTCATCCGGGTCGCGCAGCGACTCGGCCTCCAGCCGCAGCACGGTCAGCGGGGTACGCAGCCGGTGCGACAGGTCGGCCACCTGCTCGCGCTCCTCGCGCAGCAGCACCTGGATCCGCCCGGCCAGGTGGTTCAGGGCGCCCGCCACCTCGCGCAGCTCGGCCGGTCCGGCCGGCTCCACCCGGGCGTCCAGTTCGGCGTTGGCGAGCCGGTGGGAGACCGCGGAGAGCGCGGCGATCGGCCGGACCAGGGTGGCGGCCAGCCGGTCGGCGACGACCAGCCCGACCAGCACCAGCAGCACGCCGAGCAGCGCCAGCACCAACCACGCCCGGGCCACCCCGGCGGTCAGTTCCGAGCGGGGCACCACGGTCCGGATCACCCCGGTCCCGTCCGGTCGGCCCTGCACCGCGATGACCACCTCCCGCCCGCCGGCCGACTCGGCGGTCAGGCTCTGCCCCCGGGCGGCGAGGGCCACCGCCGGCGTACGCGGCGCGGGCGTGCCGAGCACCGTGCCGTCCGGCAGGAAGACGCTGATCTGGCGGCCGGAGGCGGCGGTGAGCTGCTCGACGGTCAGCCGGACGGTGTCCGGGTCGGCCGTGCCGACCACCGGGGCCAGGCTCTGCGCGTCGGCGGTGGCGCGTACGGTCGCCCGGTCCGCCGCGACGGTCCGCACCAGCAGCGCCAGCGGCACCAGGAACGCGGTCAGGACCAGCACGCTGACCGCGGCGACGAGCAGCGCCAGCCGGCCCCTCACCGGCCGTCCCCGGGGGCCGCCAGCCGCACCCCGACCCCGCGCACGGTGTGCAGGTAGCGTGGCTCCTGAGCGCGCTCGCCCAGCTTGCGCCGCAGCCAGGACAGGTGCACGTCGACGGTCTTGTCGGCGCCGCCGTACGGGATCCGCCAGACCTCGGTGAGCAGTTCCCGCTTGGTGACCACCTGCCCGGCGCGCCCGGCCAGGTGGTGCAGCAGGTCGAACTCCCGCGGGGTCAGCTCGACCGGTACGCCGTCCAGGCTGACCTGCCGCGAGCGCGGGTCGATCCGCAGCCCGCCGACCACCAGCGTGGGGTCGGCCGTCGCGGTGTCGCCGGCGGTGCGGCGCAACACGGCCCGGGCCCGGGCATCGAGCTGGGCGGCGGTGAATGGTTTGACGAGGTAGTCGTCCGCGCCGGCGTCGAGCATCCGGACGATCTCCGTCTCGTCGTCGCGGGCGGTGGCCACGATGACCGGCACCGAGCTGACCGCCCGGAGCATCCGCAGCAGCTCCCGGCCGTCCAGATCGGGCAGTCCGAGGTCGAGCACGACCAGATCGGGCCGGTCGTCCAGCGCGTCGCGCAGGCCGGCCAGCGCGGTCGAGGCGGCGGCGACCGCGTGGCCGCGCTCGCGCAGCGCCCGGAGCAGGGGGGTACGGATCGTCAGGTCGTCCTCGATGAGCAGCAGCCGGACCACGGTTGGCAGGTTAGCCCCGGCAACCGCCGGCGGCTTCCCCCGTTAACCCTCGCTTAGCGTTCCCCGGTGCCGGGCGCAACCTCGCCTCGGTCAGACTCGACGCATGGGCCGTCGTCCGATCCTCGCCGCCGCCGCCGGCTGGCTGGCCGCCACGGTGGTCGCCACCCTCGTCGGGCTCGGCGCGATCCGGCTGGTCGGCGAGGGCATCACCGGCACCCCCGGCGGCGTACTCGACCAGGGGGACGTCGAGCGGGCGCTGGCGGCCGCACCGACCGGCGGCCCGACCGCGGCGGCCGCACCGACCGGCGGCCCGACCACGGCGGCCACCCCGACCGGGGCGGCGACGCCGACGACCGGGACGGCGACGCCGACGACCGGGGCGGCAGGTCCCACGCCGAGCGGCGGGCCGCCCGCCGCCGGCCGGCGGGGTTTCGCCACCGCGGGCGGTACGGCGGTGGCCGAGTGCGGCCCGGCCGGGATCCGCCTAATCTCCTGGTCGCCCGCTCCCGGCTACCAGGCCAAGGACGCCGACCGGGGGCCGGACGAGCACGTCGAGGTGCGCTTCGTCGGCCCGGAGGGGGAGTACGAGCTGCGCCTGCGCTGCGTCGACGGGCGACCCACGGCAACCCGGCACGATTGATGTTTCCGCAGGTCAAGGCGGGTTCCGTGGATCGCTGAAAGTCCATGATCTGACGGCGCCGCAGGTGGCTGCGGGGGTGCGACACCGCATAACTTCGATGACATCGGGGCGATCACCGTCGATCCCCCTTGTCACGACATCTGCGCTTTGGCGCCGGCGGGAGTCGGCGCTCGGGAGACCTCATGTCCAGCACGAGATCCAGACGGGGATCCGGCGATCAGCCCGCGCCCCGGTCGGCGGAGCTCGCTCACGCGGACGCCGAGATCGCCAGTTGCACCGCGGTGGGACTGCCGGCCAGCGCCCGCGTGCTGTTCGCCGTGGTCGAGGCGAACGGCACCCTGGTCCGCGGGCTCGGCGTCACCTCGGCCACCCGGCTGGCCGCCGGCATGTACCAGGTCGCCTTCGACCAGGACGTCACGGCGGCCGGCTACGTGGGCACGGTCGGCGTCGCGGCCGGCGGCGGGCTCGCGCCCCAGGGCGCCATCACGGTGGCGCCGCGCAGCGGCATCCCCAACGCGGTCTTCGTCGAGACGTACGTCGGCGGGGGGCACCTGGACCGCCCGTTCCACCTGGCCGTCCTCACCTGAGCGGGCGGCGGGGCGGGCGCGCACACGAGCGCACGGCGCCGTCCGGCCGGGGCCGTAACGTCGCCGCGCTCTGGCCGTCTCCCACCGCCGCAGCCGTACGGCGGTACGCCAGCGGGGACTTGGCTCGACCGGCACAGGCTTACACCGGTCCTGTGCCACCAGATGCCCGTCCGGACGGGATCCAAACCCCGGGTGCGTGGCGAATTCCACCATCTGCGAGTCCCGGCGTGAGCCGACGGCGCACCGGGTATGTGCGCGTCATGGAGCATTTCACGATCGCGACCGTCGCCGAGAAGAGCCCGGACTTCCGCCGGGTGCTGTGGACCGGGCAGCACACCCAGCTGGTGATCATGACCATCCCGCCGGGTGGCGAGATCGGCGAGGAGGTCCACGAGGACATCGACCAGATCCTCACCTTCGTCAGCGGCACCGGCGAGGCCCGGGTGGCCGGGGAGAAGAAGGACGTCGTCGCCGGCGACCTGGTGGTGGTGCCCGCCGGGACGAAGCACAACTTCGTCAACACCGGCCCCAACCCGCTGGTCCTCTACACGGTCTACGGTCCCCCGGAGCACGCCGACGGGGCGGTGCACAAGACCAAGGAGGAGGCCGACGCGGCCGAGGAGGCCGGGGAGGACGAGCCGCCCACCGCCTGAGCGGCCCGCCTGAACGCGATCGGTCCGGGTACCCGGTGCCGGTGCACCAGCCGGCGATATCCGACTACGGATTCCTCTCCGACTGCCGTTCCGGGGCCCTGGTCGGGCGGGACGGGTCGGTCGACTGGTGGTGCCCGGACCGGTTCGACGCGCCCTCGGTCTTCGCCCGCCTGCTCGACCCCGCCGGCGGGCACTGGCGGCTCGCCCCGCTCGCGGCGAGCCGGGTCGAGCGGGCGTACCGGCCGGACACGCTGGTGCTGCGCACGGTCCACCACACCCCGGAGGGGAGCGTCGCGGTCACCGACGCGCTCGCCGCCGAACCGGGGGCCCGGGGACACGAGCTGGGCCGGAACTCGCCCGCCGTGCTGGTCCGGGTGGTCGAAGGGCTCTCCGGGCGGGTCCCGATGCGGCTCGACTTCGTGCCCCGGCCGGAGTACGGGATGCTCACCCCGTACCTGCACGGGCAGCCGGGCGGCGGGGTGCTGGCCACCGCCGGCCCGGTGGCGCTGGTGCTGCGCGGCACGGGTCAGGCGCTGCACCCCGACGGTGCGCAGGTCACGCACACCTTCGAGGTGACCGCCGGCCAGACGGTCGGCTTCGACCTGGCGTACGCGGCGGTGCACCGGGACCCGCCGGTCCGGCTCGACCCGCTCCGGGCGCTGGCCGAGACGGTCCAGGCGTGGGAGGCGTTCCGCGAGTCGCACCGGTACCAGGGGGACTACATCCCGCAGGTGCGGGCGAGCGCGACCGTGCTCACCGGCCTCACGTACGCCCGCAGCGGCGCGGTGGCCGCCGCGGCGACCACCTCCCTGCCGGAGCTGATCGGCGGCGACCGGAACTACGACTACCGCTTCTCCTGGCTGCGCGACTTCTCGATGACCATGCGGGCCCTCTGGGTGGCGGCCTGCCCGACCGAGGCGTCCCGGCTGTTCGCCTGGGCGGCCCGCTCGATCGGCCGGATCGGCGACGAGCCGGTGCCGGTGCTCTTCGGGCTGGAGGGGGAGCGGGACCTCGCCGAGCACGTCGCCGGGCACCTGTCCGGCTTCGCCGGCAGCCGGCCGGTGCGGATCGGTAACGACGCCTGGCAGCAACGGCAGCTCGACGTGCCCGGTGAGGTGATCGCGGCGGTGTGGCGGCTGCACGACCAGCTCGGCGAGACCTTCGCCGAGGAGGTGCGGGAGATGGTCGTCGGGCTGGCCGGACAGGTCGCGTCGACCTGGCAGCTGCCGGACTGCGGCATGTGGGAGACCCGGGATGCCGAGCGGCACTACGTCTCGTCCAAGGTGCTCTGCTGGGTGGCGCTGGACAAGGCGGTGCGGCTGGCGCCCCGGCTCGGGGAGCGGGCCGACCCGCGCCGGTGGGCGGCCGTCCGGGACGAGATCCGGGCGACGGTGCTGCGCGAGGGGTGGCACGAGCGGACGGGCGCGTACACCGGCGCGTTCGGCTCGGCGGAGCTGGACGCGTCGGTGCTGGTCCTGCCGGTGATGGGCTTCCTGCCGGCCACCGACCCGCGGATGCGTTCCACCATCGCCGTGGTGGAGCGCGACCTGGGCACCGACGACGGCCTGGTGCGCCGCTGGGACACCGACCCGGCCGGCTTCCTGCTCTGCTCGTTCTGGCTGGTGGAGTGCCTGGTGCTGGCGGGGGAGCCGGAGCGGGCCCGGGCGTTGTTCGAGCGGGTCCTCGGGCAGGCCAACGACGTGGGCCTGCTCGCCGAGCAGATCGACCTGAACAGCGGGGCCCAGCTGGGCAACCTGCCGCAGGCGCTGTCGCACATCGGCTTGATCAACGCGGCCTGGCGGTTGACCGACCCGACCAGCGGTTGACCTGCGACAGTCCTGCACACCGCGGCCATTGACCTTGATCTCTCTGCCGGCCTGGCCTGCCGAGGAGGCCCCCGGCGCATCCAGCGGGTCTCATGCCTGCCCGCTGTCAGGCCCTGCGACGGCGCCTGGCTTACTTCGCCCACCTCGCCCACCTCGCCTACCTCGCCCACCTCGCCCACCTCGCCCACCGCGCCACCTGGCCCACCTCGCCTACGGGTACCGCGCCACCATCACTCGCTGTAACGAGCCGGGGCGCGCATGCCACCCTCCTTCGCTGCCTTTGCTCTGCAGCCCTCTACGCAGCGGTGGACGCTCGGTTACTGATGCGTCGGTGGCTGCAGAGCAAAGGCGGGAAGAGGTGGACTCGATGACGGCTGGCGCAAGGGTGAATTGCCCCGGGTTTGAGGCATTGATGCGGGGGCGCGGAAGGCCGTGGAGTGGTGCGCTGTAACGCTGCGTCATTGTTGCGGTAAGTGATCGGTGTCGCGCTTGGGCACGGTTGCTCGTCGCTTTCTACCGGAGGCCCCGACTTCCACAGGAGACCCCGAGCTGCCCGAGCTAGGAAAACCACCACAGCCGCTGGAGCGGCCCGAGCCGGTGGCGTTGCTTACCGAGCCACTTGACGTGCCCTGGCTGGCGGCGGGCATCGTGCGTGCGGTGCGCCGCCGGGCGGACGCCAGTCAGCGGCGGTTGGCGCGGTCACGCCATCGGCACGGCCGATACGTCCACCGTCTCCGGGTACTTGAGGCCGGCACCGGTGTTCAACACCACCACCCGCTCGCCGGCCCGGATCCAGCCGCCCGCCCGCAGGTGCCGGGCGGCGGTCAGGCAGGCCGCCCCCTCCGGGCAGAGCAGCAGCCCCTCCCGGGCGGCGAAATCCCGCAGGTCGGCGAGGATCTCGGCGTCGTCCACCGCGATCGCGGTGCCGCCGCTCTCCCGCAGCGCCGCCAGGATCAGCTCGTCGCCGAGCGGGGCCGGCACCGTGATGCCGTACGCCACGGTGCTGGCCTCCGCCCACGGCGTGGCGCGCGGCTCGCCGGCCGCGAACGCCCGCACGATCGGTGCGCAGCCGGTCGACTGCACCGCCACGAGGCGGGGCAGCCGGTCCTCCACCCAGCCCAGCTCGCGCAGCTCGTGCAGCGCCTTGTGGATGCCGATCAGCCCCACCCCGCCCCCGGTGGGATAGATGATCACCTCGGGCACCTGCCAGCCGAGCTGCTCGACGATCTCGTACCCCATGGTCTTCTTACCCTCCAGGCGGTACGGCTCGCGCAGCGTGCCGGCGTCGAAGACCCGCCCGGCCGACTCGGCGACCAGCCGGGCCACCCACCGGCCGGCGTCGCTGATCAGCCCGTCCACCAGCCGCAGGTCCGCCCCGGCCGCGACGCACTCCCGGCGGCAGATGGTCGGCGCGGACAGCGGCATGGCGATGGTCGCGCCCAGCCCGGCCCGGGCCGCGTACGTCGCCCAGGCCGCCCCGGCGTTGCCGTTGGTCGGCATGGCGATCCGCTCGACGCCCAGCTCCCGGGCGCGGCTCACGCCCACCGCCGCGCCGCGGGCCTTGAACGACCCGGTCGGGGTCAACCCCTCGTCCTTCACGATCAGGTCGGGGATCCCGATCTCCTGGCCGTAGTCGGGGGCGCGCAGCAGCGGCGTCCAGCCCTCGCCCAGCGTGGTCACGAAGCGCGGGTCCGCCACCGGCAGCACCTCCCGGTAGCGCCACAGGTCGGCCGGGCGCAGCCCGAACTGCTCGGGGGTCACCGACGCGGCCACCGCCGCCAGGTCGTAGCGGGCGAGCAGCGGCGAGCCGCACCCGCAGAGGTTCTGCGGCTCGCCCGCCGGATGCTCCCGACCGCAGCGCGGGCATTCCAGGTGCGTCAGGTGCACGGTGCTCCTCAGCTCTGGTCGATGCTCAGCCAGTGCCGGCTGCGCCGACCCGGCTCGTACGGGGCGTCGAGGCGCTTCGCCACCACCCCCGGAAGCCCCTGGTCACGGGCGGTTCGCAGGGCGTCCGCGCCGACGCCCGGGAACCACGGCGGAGTCTGCCAGTGCGGGCCGGTCAGCGCCAGGCCGTCGAGCAGTTCCCGGCGCTGCGCGTACGGCAGGTCGAGGCTGGTCGCGCCCTCCAGCCAGAGCAGGTCCACGGCGAGGAACTGGCCGTCGCGCTTGGTGGGCGCCTTCATCCGCCCACCCGGGTCGATCCGGACCAGCACGCCGTCCAGCACCGCCTCGACCGGCGCCAGCTCCTCGGCCATCGCGCGCAGCCACGGGTACCCGCCGGTGATCTCCTCGTCGGTGTCGCCGAGCAGCCGCAGCCGCCCGCCGGAGACGTACGCCATCGCCCGCACGCCGTCCCAGCGCAGCTCGTACCCCCAGGCGGCCTCGTCCTTCGGCAGCCGGCTCGCGGCGGTGGTGTGCATCGGGCGGACCAGCTCCGGCATCGGCGTCCAGCCCTCCGGCGCGGGGTCGGTGCGGCGGACCATCCAGTCCCGGCCCCGGCCCCCGGTGGCGAAGAGCACGTACCGGCCCTTCGTCCGCTGCCCGTCCAGCACCACGATCACCTCGTCGTCGCGCCACTTCTCCGCGCGGTACGTCCCGGTGTCGTGGACGATCATCCGGCCGCCGCCGTACTCGCCGGCCGGGATCTCGCCGTGGAAGGTGAGGTACTCCATCGGGTGGTCCTCGGTGTGCACGGCGAGGTGGTTGCGTCCGGGGTCGCGGGGGAGCCCGCGCGGCACCGCCCAGGAGGCCAGCACGCCGTCGTGCTCCAGCCGCAGGTCCCAGTGCAGGCTCCGGGCGTGGTGCTGCTGGATGACGAACCGGAGCTGGCGCCGCGCGCCCCGCTTCCGCTCGGTCGTCGCCGCCGGCACCGGCTCCGGGGTACGCGCGGCGTCCCGCTTCCGCCGGTACTCCTCCAGCCGGTCGCCCACGCCCGTATTCTCCGGCAGGACAGGCCGGATCGCCCGGTTCCCGCCCTTTCTGTCTCGTTCCGCGCGCGCCGGGCGGCCGGCATGGCTGCGGCGTACCGGGGTAGAAGCGTCGGTATGGACCTCGACCAGCCCACCGTCCCGCTCACCGGCGACGTCCGGATGCCGCTGCTCGGCTTCGGCACCTGGCAGGCCACCGGCGAGGCCGGGTACGACGCGGTGCTCGCCGCCCTGGACGCCGGCTACCGGCACATCGACACCGCCACCATGTACGGCAACGAGAAGGAGGTCGGCCGGGCCATCGCGGAGAGCGGGCTGCGCCGCGAGGACCTCTTCATCACCACGAAGCTGCCGCCCGACCGGGTGGGCCGGGAGCGGCAGACCATCGAGGCCAGCCTGGCCGCCCTGGACACCGACCACGTCGACCTGTGGCTGATCCACTGGCCGCCGTCCGCGGCCGGCGACAGCATCCCCGCCTGGCGCGAGATGCTCGCGGCCCGGGACGAGAACCTGACCCGGGCCGTCGGGGTGAGCAACTACAGCATCAGCCAGATCGACGAGCTCATCCAGGCCACCGAGGAGACCCCGGCGGTCAACCAGATCCGCTGGAGCCCGTCGCTGTACGACCGCCAGGTGCACGCGGCGCACCGGGACCGGGGGGTGGTGCTGGAGGGCTACAGCCCGTTCAAGACCAGCGACCTGTCGGATCCCGTGCTGGTCCGGATCGCCCAGGCGCACGACGTCTCCCCGGCGCAGGTGGTGCTCCGCTGGCACATCGACCACGAGATCGTGGTGATCCCCAAGTCGGTCACCCCGGAGCGGATCCGGGCCAACGCCGACGTCTTCGGCTTCTCGCTCACCGCCGAGGAGATGCGCGACATCGACGCGCTCGGCGGCTGACGGTTCGGCAGCGGGGGCGCGGTCCGTCCGGACCGCGCCCCCGTGTCGTACGCCCCTGATCAGGACCGGGCGCAGGTGGTTCCGTTGAGGGAGAAGCTGGTCGGCGAGGAGTACGAGCCGTTCAACGTCCCCTGGTAGCCGAAGCTGGTGGAGGCGCCGGGCGACAGCGTGCCGTTGTAGCCGACGTTCCGGGCGGTCACCGCGGATCCGCTCTGGGTCACGGTGGCGTTCCAGGAACTGGTGATGGTCTGCCCGGAGGGCAGGTTGTAGCTGAGCGTCCAGCCGTTGATGGTGCTGCCGCCGGTGTTGGTGACCTGGACGTCAGCGGTGAAGCCGTTGTTCCAGGCGTTCGCGGTGTACTTCACCGCGCAGCCGCTGCCGCCCGACGGTGGCGGGGTGGTGGTCGGCGGAGCCGTCGTGGGCGGCGGGGTCGCGCCGGTGTTGACGCTCTGCGAGAAGGAGTTGACGGCCAGACCCACGCCGCCCTGCCACGGCTCGAAGCCGGCCTGGATGCTGGTCAGGTACCAGTCGTTGGTGATCGCGCCCCGGTTGCGGGTGTCGGCGATGAACGCCATGGCGTCGAAGCTCAGGCTGCTGATGGGGGACGGCGCCACGTACGAGATGACGTTGTTCGAGCCGTTGCTGCCCCGCCAGACCTCCCAGGTCCGCCCGGCGATGTTGGCGTTGCCGACCACGGAGCCGATCGGCTGGATCGGGCCCTGCCGGTTGAACCAGATCATGATTTCCATCTGGTTCACCCCGTCCTTCTTGGGGCTGGGGTCGAGCCAGATGTCGTACGCGGCGTCGTAGACGGCGCCGCTGACGTAGTTGTAGCTGATGCTGCTCGGCGCGCTGCCGATGTTCTTCACCTGGGCCGGCAGGTTGGTGCCGGGCGAGCAGTTGGTGTAGTGGCAGCCGACGAAGATCGACGGGTAGGAGACCGGGGCGCCGCTGGTGTTGCCGGTCCCGTCCTGCCGGGTGATGGAGAAACCGCTCGAGGTGACGTTGATGCACTGCTGGGCGGTGGTGCCCCAGCGGTTGTTCTGCACCACGTACTTGCCGCCGATGGTGGTCGATCCGTACTGGTCGCAGATCTGGGTGTCGGCGGAGGCGGTGCCGCCGAGGACGATGGCGACGATCGAGCTGGCGGCCAGCAGGCCGGCGGCCGCGATCGCCCTGAGTGGACGCTTCATGATGCTCCTTGGCTCGGCGCGGGGCGCCGGAAGGTGTGGTGGGGTACGTCCGGGAGCGCTCCCATGGTTCCTCAACACATTCACATGTCTAAAACCGTTGTGCAACTGCGCCGACCGAATCGCCCTGGTCTTTCCACGCTCGGTGAGCCGCCGCAGGCCGGGCGTACGCGCCGGGACGCGGTCACCGTCCGCGTCTGCGCGCCGGGCGGCGCCCTCACCCTCCGCGTCTGCGTGCCGGGGGGCGCGGTCACCCTTCGCGACTGCGCTGAACGGCCGATTGACCACCCTTTCACCGTCCACATACGGTGTCGCTGATCTTCAATGCCTGACACGGGGGAGTGCACATGGCGCAACGCTGGACCCTGCCCGAAAACCGGAGCGGGACAGGCCGTCCCGACCCGATCCGTCACCGCCTGGCCGGACTGACCGCCGTGGCCCTGGCCGCCGCGGCCGGCATGGTCGCCGTCACCGCCGCGACCCCGACGCCGGCCCGCGCCGCCGCCGCACCGGTCTGTGCCGACTCCAAAGCCTCCGAGCGGGAAGCGGTGGCGACGGCCGCCGCGTGCGGCCGGCCCGTGGTGGTCGGCTCGTCGCGGTCGGAGTACACCCAGGTGACCGCCCAGCCGGACGGCCGGCTGCGGTTCGAGTCGGCGGTCGAGCCGCAGCGTACCCGCCGTGCCGACGGCACCTGGGCCGACGTCGACCTGTCGTTGCGGGCCGGCGCGGACGGCCTGCTGCGCCCGGTCGCCTCGGTGGCCGACGTGGCGTTCTCGGCCGGCGGGGACCGGCCCCTGATCAGCCTGAAGCGGGCCGGTCGGTCGCTGACCTTCTCCTGGCCCGGTCGGCTGCCGACGCCCACCGTGTCCGGGGACTCCGCCACCTACGCGGGCGTGCTGCCGGACGTCGACCTGGTGGTACGGGCCACCCACACCGGCTTCACCCACGTGCTGGTGGTGAAGAGCCCGTCGGCGGCGGCCAACCCGGCGGTCCGCGAGATCGCGCTGAAGACCGGCGGCGACGTGACGCTGTCCCGGCACGCGGACGGTTCGCTGACCGCCGCGGCGGGCGCCACCGCCATCGCCCGGTCGCAGCCGGCGGTGATGTGGGACTCCGCGCTGCCGAAGCGCGCCGCGGCGGCCGCGCACGAGGCCGCCCGGGGCCGGTCGGACGCGCTGACCGCCGGGGACGGCGCGCGCACCGCGGCCGTCGCCACCCGGGTCGCCAAGGGCGAGTTGCGGCTGGTGCCGGACGCCGCGCTGCTGGCCGGGGCCACCTACCCGGTCTACGTCGACCCGGCCTGGTCGGTGGCGAAGTCGCGGTGGGCCTACGCGACCAGTGACGGCTGCACCAACACCGACTACTCGGTGGCCCGGGTCGGCTACAGCCCGGACGGGCCGTGCGTCGGGTCGCGGTTCCGGTCGTACTTCGAGTTCCCCACCACCAACGGCTCGGTGTCGTTGAAGGGCAAGTACATCTACTCGGCGTACGTGCAGATGAACCTCTACCACTCCTGGTCGTGCGGGAACACCTGGGCGCACATGTACCTGGTGCCGGTGATCAACGCGACCATGAAGGCGTCCTACTCCGGCATGAAGCTGAAGTCCTGGATGGACTCCGCGGAGGGGCACGCGAACAAGGGCAGCGGATGCTCGGACTCGCCGCAGCCCGACATGACGATGAACTTCACCGGCAGCGGGGTGAAGAGCCAGGTCCAGGCCGCCGCGACCGGCAGCTGGAGCACGCTCACCGTCGGCTTCTGCGCCTGCAACCCGGAGGGCCAGTACGAGACGGCGCAGGACCGCTGGAAGAAGTTCACCCCGGGCAAGGCCAAGCTGATCGTCGACTACGACTCCCGGCCCGGCAAGCCGACCAACTTCCAGATCGCCGGCGTGGCCTGCGCGACCTCCGGCGTGACCACCATCGGCACGCTCAGCCCGACCTTCTCGGCGGTCTACCCGGACGCCGACACCACCCAGGCGCTGACCGGCACCTACGAGTGGATCGAGGTGCCTTCCGGCGGCATGGGCACGGTGACCGACACCTACCCGGCCCGCAAGCCGAAACCGGCGAACGTGTCCGCGCCGGCGAACGGCCGGGCGGTCACCGCCGCCGTCGCCCTGGTCAAGGACAAGACGTACGCGTTCCGGGTGACCGCCGTGGACCCGGCGCCCTACTCGCAGTGGAGCGGCTGGTCGGCCTGGTGCCAGTTCAAGGCGGACACCACGGTGCCTCCGGTCACGGTCACCGTGGTGACCCCGCCGGCCGGTCCGGGCCAGCCCGGCACGTTCAAGATCTCCTCGACGGCCACCGACGTGACCAGCTTCAAGTACGGCTGGACGGGGGCCACCACGAGCGTGGCGGCGACCACGGTCAACGGCGTCAAGCAGGCCACGGTGACCCTGACCGCGCCGAAGTACGGCACGAACATCCTGTACGCCTCGGCGGTCGACGGCACCCTGAACGAGGGCTACGGCAGCGCGGAGTTCATCGTGGGCCGGCCCCGGCCGGCGGTGGCCCGGTGGACGCTGGAGACCTACCCCGGCCAGACCCAGGCGGCGGCGCTGGCCGACCAGCAGTCGGGCTACGGGGACACGGACGGGGCCGGTCCGCTGGTGAAGGACAGCCCGCTGACGGCCAGCAACCTGACCTGGTCCAGTGACACGCACCTGATCGGTGGCTCGGTGGCCACGATGAACGGCACCACCAGCGAGGCGCAGACCGCCATGCCGGTGGTCGACACCAGCCAGTCGTTCAGCGTCGCGGCCTGGCTGCGGCTGCCGGCGATGCCGACCTGGGACACCGTGGCGCTGGCCCAGGACGGCGCCGACGCGGCCGGCTTCCAGCTGGGCACCCGGATGGTGGACTCGGTGGCGAAGTGGTCGTTCAGCATGAAGAACAACTCGGCCCAGTCCAGCGTCACCCGGGCGGCCACGCAGACCATCGAGGTCAGCGAGGTCGGCAAGTGGGTGCACCTGGTCGGCGTCTACGACCGGGCGGCCGGCAAGATCCGGCTGTACGTCGACGACCAGCCGGCCATGGAGTCGGCCGGGCCGAGCACGCCGTGGCAGGCCAACGGGGTGTTCGCGGTGGGCCGTGGCTGGGTCGACGGCGCCAAGAACAAGTACTGGAAGGGCTCGATCGCCGACGTGCAGGTCTATGACCGGGTGTTGGTGGATCACGACTTCACCGGCCAGCTCAAGTCGGATCCCGACTCGGGCGGCGTCGACGAGCCCGGGATGCTGACCCCGACCACCGTCGGCCAGTGGAGTTTCGCCCGTTCTGCCGGGTGCTTCATCCAGGATCTGGCCGACACCTGCCAGGCGGGCGACCTCACCGGCTTCGACCGCTGGCTGGCGCTGCAGCGGGGCGCCGACCCGCTGGCCGACGGCCTGCGGGACACCGGCCTGGCCCTGGACAACACCATCGACGGCCAGACCGGGACCCGGGAGTGGGCCCGGACGGCCTACAAGAAGGGGGTGACCGCGCCGGACGCCGCGGGTCTGCAGTACACGATCTGGCAGAACACCCCGGTGCTGCGCACCGACCAGTCGTTCACCGTGTCGGCCTGGGTCAAGCTGGACCGGACCGATGTGCCGCAGACCGTGCTGGCCCAGGAGGGCAGCGTCAACAACGGCTTCTACCTCTACTACCTGCCGGACAACGGCGGCGAGTGGAAGTTCAAGATGCTCAAGGACGCCGCCACCCAGGACGGCGGCACCGGCTCCACCATCGTGGCCGCTCCGGCGCAGGACCCGGACGCGAGCTGGCACCACCTGGTGGGCGTGCTGGACGTCGGGCACCGCCAGCTCAAGCTGTACGTCGACGGCGAGATCTACCGGTCGGAGACCAGCAGCGCGACGTCCAGCATCCCGCTCAACGCCGCCTGGCAGCCGTGGCAGGCGAACGGCCCGCTCAGGGTCGGCAGCGGCATCGGTGATGCCAACCTGCTGTTCGGCACGATCGACGAGGTCGGCACGTACCAGGGTGCGATGACCGACGCCCAGGTGCGGACGCTCTACGACACCCAGGTGGTGCGGGACCCGACGTCGGGCGAGTGATCCTTCCCGCGCCGGCGGCCACCCGGTCGCCGGCGCGGGGCAGCCTAACGGCGGGTCGGGCCATGTCCGACCCGCCGTTCGCCGTCTCCGGCCGGGGTGGGAGTTGCGCCGGGTGGGATCGGCACGGCGTACCGAGGGGCCGGCCGCCACCGCCGATGTGGGTCTACCGCGCGCTGATTGCGGGGAGTAGTGTCTTGCCTCCAACGCGTGCCGAACCCCTCCGGAGGCGTACACCACCATGGGTGGCTCCCCCCTGCGCATCCTCGTCGTCGGCGCGGGCATCGCCGGTCTCGCCGTCGCGCGGGCGCTGCGCCTGGCGGGGTTCCGGCCGGATGTGACCGAGAAACTTCCCCCGACCGAGCGCGGCGACGTCGGGCTCTACCTGCCCGGCAACGCGGCCCGGGCGCTGCGCCGACTGGACCTGGACGGTCCGGTCCGCCCCCTCGGCGAGGTCATCCACCGGCAGCGTTTCCTCGACGCGGCCGGCGTGCCGCTCTGCGAGGTCGACCTCGATGCCCTCTGGTCCGGGGTCGGGGAGTGCCGGGCGCTGCCCCGCGCCGAGCTGCACCGGGTGCTGCTCACCGGCGCCGGCGGCGCCGTCCGGCACGGCGCCGAGGTGCGCAGCGTCGATCCGCTGCCCGGCGGCGTCGCCGTCGCCTTCACCGACGGCACCCGCGCCGAGTACGACCTGGTCATCGGCGCCGACGGGCCGCGCTCGGCGGTGCGTACCCTGGCCGCGCTCGGCGGCCCGCCGCGCCCCGCCGGCCAGGTGGTCTACCGGGCCGTGGTCCGGGGCGGGCCCCGGGTCACCGACTGGACCGCGCTGCTCGGCCAGCGCGCCGGCTTCCTGGTGGCCCCGATCGGCGCCGGGCGGCTGCACTGTTATGCGGACGAGGCGGGCAGCACGGTCCCGGCGGACCCGCTGGCCCGGCTGCACGAGCTCTTCGCCGACTACGGCGGCCCGGTGCCCGAGGTGCTGGCCGCGCTCGACGACGTGCACGCCGAGCTCACCGAGGAGGTGGAGCTGGGGCGCTGGTTCCACGGCCGGGTGCTGCTCGTCGGTGACGCGGCCCATGCCACCGCGCCGACGCTGTCCCAGGGAGCCGCCATGGCACTCGAGGACGCGGTGGTGCTCGCCGAGTCGCTCAAGGCCGCCAGCAGCGTCGACGCCGCGCTGATCGCGTACGAGAGCCGGCGCCGGCCGCGTACCCGCTGGGTGCGGGACCGGACCCGGGACCGCAACCGGACCCGGGACGTGCCGCCGGCGCTGCGCGACCCGCTGCTGCGCGGGCGCGGCGGACGGATCTTCCAGGAGCACTACCGGTTGCTGGTCGGCCCGCTCTGACGCCGCCCCGGGGGCGGAAGATCGTAGCCGCCCACCCCACGCGGCGTCCCGTCCTACCGGGGACTATCCTCCCTACGGATGACGGCTGCGCAGGATGAGCGCGTGCCGAGCGGGACAACCGAGAACCGGAGGCCACTCGTGACCACCGTCGCACCCAAGCCGGTCGTGACCCGGCCCTGGCCGGTCCGCGAGCCGGTCAAGGGGTCGGCCATCGCGCGGCTGCTGCGCACCACGGACGCGAAGCAGATCGGGATCATGTACATGGTCACCGCGTTCGCGTTCTTCATGATCGGCGGCCTGATGGCCCTGATCATGCGCGCCGAGCTGGCGCGTCCGGGCCTGCAGTTCCTGTCGCCCGAGCAGTACAACCAGCTCTTCACCATGCACGGCACGATCATGCTGCTGTTCTTCGCGACGCCGATCGTGTTCGCCTTCGCGAACTACGTGGTGCCGCTGCAGATCGGCGCGCCGGACGTGTCGTTCCCCCGGCTGAACGCCTTCGCGTACTGGCTGTACCTGTTCGGCGGCACCATGGCCACCGCAGGCTTCCTCACTCCCGGTGGCGCCGCGGACTTCGGCTGGACGGCCTACACGCCGCTGAGCACGGCCGAGCACTCGCCGGGCGTCGGCGCGAACATGTGGGTGATGGGCCTGGCCATCTCCGGTCTGGGCACCATCCTCGGCGCGGTTAACCTGATCACCACGATCCTGACCCTGCGCGCGCCGGGCATGACCATGTTCCGGATGCCGATCTTCACCTGGAACATGCTGGTCACCAGCCTGCTGGCGATCCTGATCTTCCCGCTGCTGGCCGCCGCGCTCTTCGCGCTCGCCGCGGACCGCCTGATCGGCGCCCACGTGTACGACCCGGCCACCGGCGGCCCGATGCTCTGGCAGCACCTGTTCTGGTTCTTCGGGCACCCCGAGGTCTACATCGTCGCGCTGCCGTTCTTCGGCATCATCACCGAGATCATCCCGGTCTTCTCCCGCAAGCCGATCTTCGGCTACAAGGGCCTGGTGGGCGCGACCATCGCCATCGCCGCCCTGTCGATGAGCGTCTGGGCGCACCACATGTTCGCCACCGGCCAGGTGCTGCTGCCCTTCTTCAGCTTCCTGAGCTACCTGATCGCGGTGCCGACCGGCATGAAGTTCTTCAACTGGATCGGCACCATGTGGAAGGGGCAGATCACCTTCGAGACGCCGATGCTCTTCGCCATCGGCTTCCTGGTGACCTTCCTCTTCGGTGGCCTGACCGGCGTGATCCTGGCCAGCCCGCCGCTCGACTTCCACCTGCACGACTCGTACTTCGTGGTGGCGCACTTCCACTACGTGCTCTTCGGCACGATCGTGTTCGCCGTCTTCGCCGGCATCTACTTCTGGTTCCCGAAGATGTTCGGCCGGATGCTCGACGAGCGGCTCGGCAAGATCCACTTCTGGCTGACCATGATCGGCTTCCACACCACGTTCCTGATCCAGCACTGGCTGGGCAACGAGGGCATGCCCCGCCGGTACGCCGACTACCTGCCCAGCGACGACTTCACCACGCTGAACACGATCTCCACGATCGGCGCGTTCATCACCGGCATCTCGACCCTGCCGTTCATCTGGAACTGCTGGAAGTCGTACAAGACCGGGCCGGTGGTCGAGGTCGACGACCCGTGGGGTCACGGCAACTCGCTGGAGTGGGCGACCAGTTGCCCGCCCCCGCTGCGTAACTTCGACCGGATGCCGCGGATCCGCTCCGAGCGCCCGGCGTTCGACCTGAAGTTCCCCGAGTTGGCCGCCGGGCAGACCCTGGCCGGCCCGCCGGAGGGCGGCGCCAAGCCGCTGACCAGCGAGTCCGACGGTGGCGCCAGCTACCAGGAGGACACCGCCGGTAGCGTCGACCGGCGCTGACCGCTCGTCGAACGGGCCCCTTCCCCACCTTCTCCGGTGGCGAAGGGGCCCGTTCCGTGTGTGCTTGCCGGCCCGCACCGCGCGGGGTCCGGGTTCGACCGGGGCGGCGCGGCTGGTCGGGGACGGCCAGGCCGTCGGCGCGGCTGGTCGGGGACGGTTAGGCCGTCGGCGCGTGGCGGTCCAGGAACGCCTTCACCTGATCCCGGATCCCGGCCTCCCCGGTGCCCGGGTCGACCAGGAACAACCCGTGCTGGTTGCTCGGTGCCAGCACCAGCTGCCGCTGGGTGGTCTTCGGCGTGGCGTTGTAGAGCTGCCGCGCCTCGTCCGGGAAGTTCGCCTCCAGCTCGCCCGCGCCGTAGAAGACCGGGACGGTGATCTTCGGGGCTGCCGCGCTGGCGTCCGCGTCACCGTAGGCGGTGGGCGGGGAGAGCGCGATGACCGCGGCCGGCGCCGGGTCCAGCGTCGGGGTGGCGGCCAGCACCGAGGTCGCGCCCATCGACCCGCCCATCAGCACCGTGCGGCCGGCGCCCTCGGCGCGCAGCGTGGCGGCCGCCGCCTGGACCTGCTCGGCCCGGGACACGCCGCTGCCCGGGGAGGAGCCGGACCCGGCGAAGTCGAAGGCGAGCACCCGGTAGCCCCGGTCGGCCAGCTCCCGCCCGTAGGGCAACCACTGGCAGACGTCGCCGCCGGCCATGTGCGCCAGCACCACCCCGGTGCTACCGGTGCCCAGGACGAGGCCGCCCAGCTCGGTGCCGAGCGCCTGACCGAACACGATCCGCCGGCCCCGCTCGGCCAGCCCGGGACAGTCGGCCCCGGTGTTGAGCCCGGCCGACGCCGTCGGCGCCGGAGGCTCGGCACTGCTGCTGGTGCAGGCGGCCATCGCCATCGACAGCGTGGCCACGGCAACGAGGCGTGGAACGGCACGGTTCACGGCAACTCCTCGAGACGCGGTGGTGGAAGCGCTCCCATTCTGTCGAGAAGCCGGGCGCCGGGTTGTCCCCCTTCCCGGCACCGTGTCGAAGCTGTTACGGCGACCGGCCGGACGGACCGCCGGCCCCGGCCGGCCGGTGGTCGGATCCCGACCCGCACCGGCCGGCGAGCGGTCAGACCCCGACCCGCACCGGCTCCCCGGCGGCCGGGCCGGCCGGCTCGCGGCGGTGGCCCAGCGCGACCGGGAGCACCACGATGGCGACCAGCAGGCCGATCACGCCGGGAGCCACGAAGCCCCACAGCGGCGCCGACGCGTCGATCACCGTGCCGGCCAGCGGCGCGCCGAGGGCGATGCCGACGGTGACGGCCGAGCCGTGCAGGCCCATCGCCTCACCCCGTACGGCGGCGGGGGCCAGCCGGCTCACCGCGTCGGCGGTCGAGGCGATGGTGGGCGCGCAGAGCGCGCCGGCCGGCACGAGCGCGAGGCAGAGCAGCCACCAGTGCGCCCCGCCCAGCCCGACCGGGATGGTGGCGAGGCTGAGCGCCGCCATCAGGACCAGCGGGGACGGGGAGCGGGTCAGCGCGCCGTACGCGAAGCCGCCCGCCAGCGACGCCACCGCCCAGCCGGCCAGCACCACGCCGGTCCAGCCCACCTCGCCGCCGGCCCGCAGCACCGCCACCACGGCCACGTCGGTGCCGCCGAGCACCAGCGTGGTGGCCAGGCTGACCGCGAGCACGGCGAGCAGCCGGGGGGTGACCCACTGCCGGCGGGGCACCCGTGGGTGCGGGCCGGCCGGCTCGTCGGCGCTGCGGGTGGGCGGGTCGAGCAGCCAGAAGCCGATCCCCGAGGCGACGATCCCGGCGCCCACCGCCCACATGGTGAGCCGCGGCGACACGGCCGCCGCGAGGGCCACCGCCAGCGCCGGGCCGACCATGAACGACAGCTCGACCGACATCGAGTCCAGCGCGTACGCGGGGCGGCGCCGCTCGGCCGGCACCAGCGCGGCGACCGACTGGCGGACCACCGAGAAGACCGGCAGGGCGACCAGCCCGGCCAGGAACGCCGCCGGCAGCAGCACGGGGTACGGCAACGCCGGCGCGGTCGTCCAGAAGACGCCCTCGGCGATGGTGGTCAGCACCAGCACCGGGCGCAGCCCGCGCCGGTCGACCAGCCGCCCGAGCAGCGGGGCCCCGATCGCGTTGCCGACCGTGGACGCCGCGCCGACCAGGCCGGCCGCGCCGTAGCCGCGGCCGAGGTCGAGCAGGACGTGGAAGGTGAGCGTCACCCCGGTCGCGGTGAGCGGGATGCGCGCCAGCACCGAGATCAGCAGCAGCGAGCGGAGACCGGGCAGGGCGAGTGCCTCCCGGTAAGGCTTCAGGTTCACGACGGTCCGTACCTCCCGCGACATCCTCGACGGGAGGTACGACAGCGGCAACCGATTAGCCGGTCAAGGGTTCCTGATCACAGGCTCGCCGACCATGGTGACCCCGGCGCCGTCCAGCGCCCGCAGCGCCACGTCCAGCGTCTCCGGAGCCACGGCGGCGGTCAGGTCCAGCAGGACGGTGGTGTCGAACCCCTCCCGGGCGGCGTCCAGCGCGGTGGCCCGCACGCAGTGGTCGGTGGCGATGCCCACCACGTCGACCCGGTCGACGTCGTGCCGGCGCAGCCAGTCCGCCAGGCACTCGCCGTCGGCGGCGTGCCCCTCGAAACCGGAGTACGCGGCCGCGTGCTCGCCCTTGTGGAAGATCGCCTCGAGCCGGTCGGTCACCAGGTCGGGGTGGAACTCGGACCCGGCGGTGCCCACCACGCAGTGCCGCGGCCAGGACTCGACGTAGTCCGGCGGATCGCCGAAGTGCGCGCCCGGGTCGATGTGGTAGTCCTTCGTCGCCACCACGTGCTCCCACCGGCCCGGCTCGGCGGCCAGCAGTCGGGAGATGCCCGCCGCCACGCCGGCCCCGCCGGCCACCGCGAGCGAGCCACCCTCGCAGAAGTCGTTCTGCACGTCCACGATGATCAGGGCGTTGCCCATGGAACGGTCCCTCCTCAGCTCGCGGGTACGACGGTCACCGGGACGGCGGGGTCGCCGCCGGAGAGCTTCAGCCCTTCCCAGGGGATGGAGATCAGGCACTGCCGCAGGTGTTCCCGCGACTCGTCGAGGGTGGGCAGCGGCACCGGCTCGCCGGCCGCCACGAAGGAGCGCTGGAGGAGCCGGTCGTTCGGCTGCCGGTCCGGCACGCCCTGGGGCACGATGACCTCCTCGGTGGCGGTGCCGGTCGGCTTGTGCCGGCGCACGGCCACCTTGCGGCCGCCGATCGTGGCCTTGTGCTCGGAGCGCTTGACCACCGGGCGGCCCTCCACCTCCACGAGCTTGTAGACCAGGCCGGCGGTGGGCGCGCCGGAGCCGGTCACCACGGCGGTCCCGGCGCCGTACATGTCGACCGGCTCGGCGGCCAGCGCGGCGATGGCGTACTCGTCGAGGTCACCCGACACGATGATCTTCGTCTCGGTGGCGCCGAGCGAGTCGAGCAGCTCCCGCGACTGCTGGGCGATCACCGCGAGGTCCCCGGAGTCGATCCGTACGGCCCGCAGCTCCGGCCCGGCCACCGCGATCGCGTTCCGGATGCCCTGGCTGATGTCGTACGTGTCGACCAGCAGGGTGGTGTCCTTGCCCAGCGTGGCGACCTGCGAGGCGAAGGCGGCCTGCTCGTCGTCGTGCAGCAGGGTGAACGCGTGCGCCGCGGTGCCCGCGGTGGGGATGCCGTACCGCAGGCCGGCGGCGAGGTTGGAGGTGAACCGGAAGCCGGCCAGGTACGCCGCCCGCGCCGCGGCCACCGCCGACTCCTCGTGCGCCCGGCGGGAGCCCATCTCGATCAGCGCCCGCCCCCGGGCCGCGGTGACCATCCGGGCCGCCGCCGCGGCGACCGCGCTGTCGTGGTTGAGCACCGACAGCGCCAGCGTCTCCAGCACCACGCACTCGGCGAAGCCGCCGGAGACGGTGAGGATCGGCGACCCGGGGAAGAAGAGCTCGCCCTCGGCGTACCCGTCGATGTCGCCGGTGAAGCGGTAGCCGGCCAGCCACTCGGCGGCCCGGTCGTCCACCACGCCGGTACGGCGCAGGAAGTCGATCTCCTCGGGCTGGAACCGGAAGTCGCGGATGAGCTCGATCAGCCGGCCGGTGCCGGCCACCACTCCGTAGCGGCGGCCGGCCGGCAGCCGCCGGCTGAACACCTCGAAGACACAACGGCGGTCGGCCGTGCCGTCGCGCAGGGCGGCGCTGACCATGGTCAGCTCGTAGTGGTCGGTCAGCAGCGCGGGGCGAAGGGTGCTCACGGCCTCCAGCCTAGAGTTCAGGCCGGATCGGTGCCGTCGTGCCCCGGCATCGACCGCAACGCGGCCCGCAGCTCGGCCCGGCCGGCCACGCCGAGCTTGCTGTAGACCCGCTGGAGGTGGTTCTCCACCGTGCGGCTGGACAGGTGGAGCTGCTCGGCGATGAGCCGGCTGGTGACGCCCTCGGCGGCGAGCCGGGCGATCTCCCACTCCCGGTCGCTGAGCGTCGGGCGGAGCTGGCGCAGCGCCGGGGTGGCGAGCCGGTCGCCGCGGCGCAGCAGGGCGGCGAGACGTTCCCGGGCCGGGCCGGTGCCGTCGCGCCCGGCGTGCTGCACGGCCAGCGCGGCGGCCTCGGCGGCGTACACCACCAGGTCGCGGGCGGCGAAGTCGTCGGCGACGGCGAGCAGGTCGGCGGGACTGCCGTCGGCGGCCGCGCGGGCATAGCGGGCGGCCAGCGGCGGCAGCATCCCGTCGACCCGCTCGGAGAGCTCGGTCAGCCGCTGCGCCACGGTACGCCGGCCGCCGTCGGTGCAGGTCGGCCCGACCGGCGCGGCGGCCTGGTCGAGGCGGACCAGGTCGAGCAGGACCAGCAGTTCGTGGCCGGCGAAGCCGTCCGCGCGGAGCCGGTCGGCCAGCGCGCAGAGGTGTTTGACGGCGGCGGGCAGGTCGTCGGCGGCCGCGTACACCGCACCCCGGGCCTGCTCCAGCCAGGGGTAGAGCACCGCCATGCCGGGCGCGTGGGTGCGGTCCGCCTCCGCCATCGCCTCGGCGGCGTGCGTGGCGTCACCGCGCAGCGCGGCGGCCTGCGCCCGCTCGGCGTGCGCCAGGCCGGCGTACACCTGGCTGGTGGCCAGCACCGCGCAGGCGCCGAGGCTGGTCTTGAGCGCCTCGTCGCTGCGCCCCCGCAGCCGGGCCACGTACGCCTGGAGGATGGCCAGGTAGCCGGTGCCGAGCCGGAAGTCGCCGGCGCCGGCCAGGTCGGCGAACTCGTCGGCGACGATCGCGTCGATGCCGGTCAGGTCGCCGGAGAGCGCCAGCCGGGTGCCCCGGGCCAGCTCCATGGCGAGCTGGAGATAGGGCATGTCGTTCCGCCAGCGGGCCGCCTCGGCCTGCACCCGGGCGACGGCGGTGGCGCTGCGCCGGTACTGCCCCTGGGCGGCCTGCAGGTGCGCGATGGTGCAGCGGGCCAGCTCCCGCGCGGCCACCGGCGCGGCCGGCCGGTCCAGCACGGCCTGGGCCAGCCGCAGCGCGGCGCCGGTGTCCAGCCGGTGCAGCCGCATGATCGCCTCGAAGGCGCGGACCCGGGCCTGGTCGGCGGGGTCGGCCAGCGCGGCGCCCTGGGCGGCGATCTCCTCCACGGTGGACTCGCGGCTCAGTCCCCAGTAGCTGACCATGCCCCGCACGGTCAGCCAGCGGCCGCGCCGCCGGTCGTCGTGGATCTCCCCGGCGACCGAGTCGAGCACCTCGATCGCCTCGCTCGACCGGTCGGCGAACATGAGGATGGTGGCGAGCAGCTCGGCGGCGTAGAAGCCGCCGTCGGCCTCCAGCGCGGCCCGGGCCAGCCGGGTCGCCAGCGGCACGTCGTACCGGCCGAAGGCCTGGGCGCCGGCGTCGAGCAGCAGCGCCGGGTCCTGGGCCGTACCGGAATCGAGCCGCCACACGGCGACCCGCAGCAGGTCGTCGCGGCGGCGCTTGCCCACCTGCTCGAGCAGGTCGGCCAGGGTCGCCTGGAGCCGGCGGGTCCGGCTGACCGGGCAGTGCCGCCGGATCACCTCGCCGTAGAGCGGGTGGGCGAGCCGGACGTTCAGCCGCCGGTCGTCGTGGACCATGCTGATCAGGCCGCGCTCTTCGGCCGTCTCCACGTCGTCCGGGTCGACGGCCCGTTGCAGCAGTTGCAGGCCGAGCGGCTCGCCGAAGGCGACCAGCTCGACCACCGACCGCACGCCGGGGGTGAGCTGGCCGATCCGGGTGTCGATCAGGTCGGTCAGGCTGGGTGCCAGCTCCAGCCGGCCGGTCCACTTCCAGATGCCGTACGTGCGGCTCAGCTCGCCGCTGCTCGAGACCGCCAGCACCAGCTCGCGCAGCAGCAGCGCGTTGCCGGCGGAGAGCCGGAAGAGCCGGTCGGCGGTGCCCGCGTCGACCGGCCCGTTGAGGATGGCGGCGAGCAGCCCGGTCGTCTCGGTCGGACCGAGCGGGCCCAACTCGACCAGGTCGACCAGGTCGTCGGTCCACAGGGCCCGGATCGGCAGCGGGATCTGCTCGCCGTTGCGCAGGGTGCCGATGACGGTGGTGTTCTCGGCGCGGGCGATGAGGTGGACCAGCGCTGCCGAGGGCGGGTCGAGCAGGTGGGCGTCGTCGATGGCGAGCACGATCGGCCGGCCGGCGGCCTGTTCCTGGAGCAGGTCCACCGCCCAGCGCAGGATGCCGGCGGGGGAGAGCCCCTGCGGCTGCTCGGCGGGGAGGACCTGGACGAGGCCGCCGAAGGGCAGCGCCGCGGTGGTGGCGCTGGCCGAGACCGACCAGATGGCGTACCGGTCGGGGGAGAGCGCGGCCACCCCCTCCCGGAGCAGCCGGCTCTTACCGACCCCGGCACTGCCGCTGAAGAGCAGGCCGCGCCCGTCCGGACCGCCGATCGCCGACAGCAGGCGGTGCAGTTCGTCCGTGCGGCCGACGAAGTCCCAGCGACTCATCGCTGCAGCATATCGACGCTGTTCCGTATGCGGTCGCATCGTCACGCACCGAAGTTGAGTAATCGCTCGATTACCGGTGAGTATCGTGCCTGTTCGGTGTCGGACACCCGACAGCCGTACTCTTCCGACATCCGGTGTGTCACCACCGGGTCCCCCCATGCGGCCGGTCCACACCCCCGGTCGCCGGATCGGGAGGCCACCTGATGAAGCCGGGTCCTCTGTCGCCGGTCGACCTGCCCAACCCGGGCCGGACCGGCGATTCGCCGCGCTGCGTGCCGCTGCCCACCCGGCTCGGCGCCGGCGAGCCCAGCCCCGAGGAGCCGCTCGCGGTCGTCGTCGCGGGCCCGGCCGGCGCCGGGCGGCGCGAGCTGCTCGCCGGCCTGCTCGACGTGGACCCGGGCATGCTGGTCGCGCCCGAGGGCAGCTACCTGCTGGTCAACCACGCGCGGGTGGCGACCCGGGCGGCGTACGTGCCCGGCTACCGGCAACCCCACTCCTACGGGGTCGACCCGCTCGCGGCCGGGCCGGCACTGGCCCGGCCGCCGCGCCGGGTGGAGCTGAGCCTGCCCAACCCGCTGCTGCGCCACTTCTCGATGCTCGACACGCCGGACACCGGCGCGCTCGGCGTCGCCGGCAACCGGGTGCTGCTGGAGACGGTGGGCCGGGCCGGCGCGCTGCTCTTCGTCATCTCCGCCGACCAGGCGTTCACGGCTGCGGAGCTGACCCTGCTCAGCGAGGTCGCCCGGGCCCGGGTGGAGGTGCACTTCACCGTCACCCCCGGTGCGGCCGGCTGGACGGCCCCGGTGGACGGCCCGGCGGTGACGGACGACTCGGGGGCGTCCGAGCCGTCGGCCGTCCGCCGGGGCGGCACCGCTCCCCGTTCCGCCGGGCGGCCGGTCGACCCGGTGGAGGTCTGCCTCGCCGCGCACCGGGCCGCCCTGCTCTCCGCGGTGCCCGACCTGGCCGCCGCCCGCTGGCACGCGGTGCTGCCGACCGACCACGCGCCGCTGCGCCGGGCGCTGGTCGGCTGGGCCGCGGACGAGGGTCTGCGGCGGTCCAGCGTCCGCCCGCCGGAACCGCCCGGCGCGCACGGCAAGGTGCCCGTCGTGCCCGGCCTGGATGTCGGTGACCTCGTGGAACGGCTGGACCGGCGGACCCGGGCCTGCGCCCAGCGGATCCGCCAGCACCTCGCCTTGGAGCTGGCCAACATCCACCTGCGGGTGGTGCAGGAGATCGTCTTCGGGGTCGGCTGCGCCGGCCTGCCGCAGCTGCTCGACCGCGAGATGGAGGCGCTGTCGCTGCTGGCCACCGCACAGTGCGACGAGGCGGCCCGGAGCGTCGTCGACGAGACGGCCGCCCGGGCCTTCGGGGCGCCGCTGGCCGAGGGGGTACGCCGGCGGATCACGCACGCCGTGCGGTGGGGCCTCGCCGACTACCCGGCCGGCCGGGAGCTGGACAAGGTGCTCCTGGTCACCAGCACGGCCGGGGTGGCCGGGCTGGCCGGTGGCGGCGCGTTCGAGGCGCTCGCCGGCTTCCCCGGCGCGGACCGCGACGAGGTGCTGCCCCCGGTCGGGGTGGCCCTCTCCGGTGGCTGCTGGCAGCACTGGCGGCTGCCCGGCAACGACGATCCGAACGGGGCGCGCTCCTGGGCCCAGCGGGCCCTGCGCGAGGTGGAGCTGGAACTGTCCCGCGAGGTGTCCCGCCGCTTCGAGGTGATCCGTCTGTCGCTGGGCGCGGTGCTCGCCGATGCTGTCGACCACGGCATTCTGCTCGCCTGACGGGGCGGCCGCCGCCCGACCGGCCGGGCGGCGGTGCGCGGCCCGGGAGGGTGATCCCGGCGGGCGCGGCGTTCCGGTTCCTCGGTTCCCGGGATCCGGTGGCACGATGGGGGGCATGGCGGCTCCACAGGTTGCACCGGTCGAGACGCCGGACACCGACCAGGTGCCGGCTTCCGACCGGCCGTGGGTGACCATCGTCTGGGACGATCCGGTCAACCTCATGACGTACGTGACCTGGGTGTTCCAGAAACTCTTCGGATACAGCCGGGAGAAGGCCGAGCAGCTCATGCTGGATGTGCACCACAAGGGCAAGGCGGTGGTCTCCAGCGGGGCCCGGGAGCGGATGGAGCACGACGCCTCGCAGCTGCACGCGTACGGGCTCTGGGCGACCGTGGAGCGGTCGTGAGGGCGAGGAGAGGGCCGGTGGCAGGCCCGCGGGTGCGGACAAGGACGGCGTTGTGAGCATGTTCCGTCGCCACGGCGACCGTTACGTCGCCACCTTCGCGGTCGACGAGGTGCGGGTGCTGCGCAAGGTGGCCTCCGAGGTGGTCGGCCTGCTGACCGACGGCTTCGACCACACCGACCCGGTGGTCGGCCGGCTCTTCCCCGAGGTCTACCCGGACGACGCGGCGAGCACCGCGGAGTTCCGCCGCTACACCGAGGGCGATCTGAAGACCGCGAAGATCGACCAGGCCGGCGCGATCCTCGCCGCGCTGCCCGACGGGGAGGCCGGCGGCGAGGTACGCCTCGACGCGGAGGCGGCCGAGGCGTGGCTGCGCGCGCTCAACGACGCCCGGCTGGCGATGGGCGTACGCCTGGAGATCAAGGACGGCACCGACCTGGGTGAGGAGCTCGACGACGCGGTCGCCGAGGACCCCAGCTCGTCGCGGGTGTTCCAACTGTCGGTCTACGCGTATCTCGGCTATCTGCAGGAATCCCTGCTCAACGCCCTGATCGACTGAGTGGTGACGGTCGCCACCCTCGCCGCTCGGGAGGGCCAGGCGCTAGGCTGGGCGGCGTGCTGAGCATCGACCGGTCGATCATCGACGCGATCGTGGCCCACGCGCGTCGGGACCACCCGGACGAGGCGTGCGGCGTGGTCGCCGGTCCCGCCGGCAGCGACACCCCGACCCGGCACATCCCGATGGAGAACGCCGCCCGCTCGATGACCTTCTACGAGTTCGACTCGATGGAGCAGCTGCGGGTGTGGCGGGAGATGGACGACCGCGACGAGGAACCGGTCGTCATCTACCACTCCCACACCGCCACGGAGGCCTACCCGTCCCGCACGGACATCTCCTTCGCCGGTGAGCCCGGGGCCCACTACCTGCTCGTCTCGACCCGTGAGCCCGACACCGAGGAGATCCGCTCCTTCCGGATCGTCGACGGTGCGGTCACCGAGGAGCCGGTCCGGATCGTGGCTGCCGCCGTGGACCCGCACGCCGTCCAGTCCTACATGTTCGGGCAGAGCCCGGCGACGGTCGACTACGAGTGTTCCGGCCGCTGATCTTCTCAGCGCCCGGCACCGCACTCTCACCCGTCACCTGGCACACCCGGACAAGGAGCACGAGACATCATGGCCATCGAGGTTCGCATCCCCACCATCCTGCGCAGCTACACCGGCGGCGCGAAGGTCGTCGAGGGCAGCGGTGATACGCTGGGCGACCTGCTCACCGATCTGGACTCCCGGCACGGCGGCCTCCGGGCCCGGCTGGTCACCGACGCCGGCGTGCTGCACCGGTTCGTCAACGTCTACGTCAACGACGAGGACGTCCGCTTCCTGGGCGCGCTCGACGCCAAGCTCAACGACGGCGACAGCGTGACCATCCTGCCGGCCGTGGCCGGCGGCGCCTTCGGCTTCGCGGCGGCCGCCGCCCTGGCCGGGCACCGCACGCCCGTCGCCCGCTGAGGGCGGGCGTCATGACGCGGTACGACAGCCTGCTCGACGCGTGCGGCGGCACGCCCCTGGTGGGGCTGCCGCGGCTGTCGCCGGCGGTGCCCGAGGGGGCGCCGCCGGTGCGGCTCTGGGCGAAGCTGGAGGACCGGAACCCGACCGGCAGCATCAAGGACCGGGCGGCGCTGTTCATGGTCCGCGCGGCCGAGGAGGCCGGCCGGCTCCGCCCCGGTGCCACCATCCTGGAGCCGACCAGCGGCAACACCGGCATCTCGCTGGCCATGGTGGCCAAGCTGCGCGGCTACCGGCTGGTCTGCGTGATGCCGGAGAACGTCTCGACCGAGCGGGTCCAGCTGCTGCGGATGTACGGCGCGGAGATCATCTTTTCGCCGGCCGCCGGTGGCTCGAACCAGGCCGTCGCCACCGCGAAGCAGATCGCCGCCGAGCACCCGGACTGGGTGATGCTCTACCAGTACGGCAACGAGGCGAACGCCCGCGCCCACTACGAGACCACCGGGCCGGAGCTGCTGCACGACCTGCCCACGATCACCCACTTCGTGGCCGGGCTGGGCACCACCGGCACGCTCATGGGCACCGGGCGCTACCTGCGGGAGAAGGTCGAGGACATCCAGATCGTCGCGGCCGAGCCGCGCTACGGCGAGCTGGTCTACGGCCTGCGCAACATCGACGAGGGGTACGTTCCCGAGCTGTACGACGCCGGGGTGCTCTCCCGGCGTTTCTCGGTGGGCACCCGGGACGCGGTGCTGCGCACCCGGCAACTCGTCGAGGTGGAGGGGATCTTCGCCGGCTTCTCCACGGGCGCGATCCTGCACGCCGCCCTGGCGGTGGCGCACGAGGCGATCCGGGACGGCCGCCGCGCCGACGTCGCATTCGTGATCGCCGACGGCGGCTGGAAATACCTGTCCACCGGGGCGTACGGCGGCACCCTGGCCGACGCCGAGGATGCCCTGGAGGGTCAGCTCTGGGCCTGAACGCCCGACCGTCGGGCCGGTCGACGAACCGCGTCGACCGGCCCGACGGCCGGCTCCGGGACCGGACGTGTGTGGGTGTCACGTTAGTGACAACTTCCGGTAGATGATTCTTGCCCGAGCGGGCCGACGCGTAGGCTGCGCAGCGTGACGAACGCGTCGGTAGAGATCATCGACGGAGTCATTGCCGGCGTGTCGACTACCAAGCGTGACATCGGGGCAACCCGATGCGACTGACCGTCCTGGGCTGCGCGGGCAGCTTCCCCGGCCCCGAGTCACCCTGCTCCGCCTACCTGGTCGAGGCGGAGGGCTTCACGCTCCTGGTCGACTTCGGCTCCGGGGCGCTCTCCACCCTCCAGCGCTACGCCGGGCTGCACGCGCCCGACGCGATCCTCCTCACCCATCTGCACTGCGACCACATGCTCGACGCGGTGACCTATGTGGTGGTCCGCCGGTACGCCCCGGACGGCCCGTACCCGCCCATGCCGGTGTACGCCCCGGCCGGCGCCCCCGACCGGCTCAACGCCGCCTACGGCCAGCCGGACGGCACGCTCGAGGACGTCTACCAGTTCTACGCCCTCGAACCGGGCACCTTCCCGATCGGCCCGTTCAGCGTCACGGTCGACCGGATGAACCATCCGGTGGAGACGTACGGCGTGCGGCTGGAGCACGGCGGCAAGGTGCTCTGCTATTCGTCGGACACCGCGCCTAGCGACGCGCTGCTGCGCCTGGCCCAGGGCGCCGACGTGTTCCTCTGCGAGGCCAGCTACCTCGACGGGGTGGAGAACCCGCCGGACCTGCACCTCACCGGCCGGGAGGCGGGCGAGTACGCCACCAAGGCGGGGGTGGGCCGGCTGCTGCTCACCCATCTGGTGCCGGCGTGGGGCAGCGAGTCGCACACGGTGGAGGCGGCGGCCGGGGCGTACGCCGGCCCGCTGGACGTGGTCCGCCCCGGCGCCTGCTACGACATCTGACCGGCGCGCCGGGGTGGTGCCGCCGGCCGGCCGGCGGGGCAGCCGCGCCCCGGTCACCCGCCCTAGGATCACGCGGGTGACCGACCCCTCCTCCGGCCCACCCGGCCCGAACCCGCCGTCCGGCTGGCCGCCCGCCCCGCCGCCGCCCGCGCCGGGCAGGCCGGCGCCGGCCAGCCCGCCGTACCCGGCGCCGGCCGGCCCGCCGCAACCGGCGTATCCGGGGTCGGGTGGGGGTCCGCCGCAACCGGCGTATCCGGGGTCGGGTGGGGGTCCGCCGCAACCGGCGTATCCGGGGTCGGCCGGCGGGCCGCCGCAACCGGCGTATCCGGGGTCGGGTGGTGGTCCGCCGCACCCGCCGTACCCGGCGCCCTTTCCGGCCGGCCCGCAGCCGGCGCCGCGCAAGCGCTCCGGCGGCGGCCGGGTGGTGGGCATCCTGCTCGCCGTCGGCGCGCTACTGCTCGGTCTCTGCTGCTGCGGCGCGTTCACCTACAACGGCTGGTACCAGCCCCGCCAGCTCCAGCAGCAGCGCGAGGAGATGGTCGAGGACGCCGGCGTGCCCGCCGGCTTCACCTCCTCCGGCGTGAAGACGGACGACAAGTGGGCCGCCGCCAGCTACGAGCTCCGCTGCCCGCGCGGCACCTGCCCGGTCGACGTGGCGCAGAGCCTCCAGGCGTGGCTGGTCAACGCCGGCCTGCCGATCACCGTGGACCGGATGCGGACCTGCCTGGCCGATCCCGACCTGCCCACCTGCCGCGTCTTCCGGTGGGAGCGGGACGGCTTCGAGATCACCGCCAGCGTGGTCGCCTCCCTGCCGCGTGGCGGGCGGAGCACCATCGACGGTTCGGTCACCGCGACGTTGAGCGTCGGCTGGCACGACTGAACCGGGTGGGCACCCGGGGGCGGTTCGCTCCGGGCACCACATAGGGTGCAGGCATGGCGCGACCTGACGGGCGGCGGCCCGACCAACTCCGACCGGTGACGCTGACCCGGGGCTGGAGCACCCACCCGGAGGGCTCGGTGCTCGTCGAGTTCGGTGCGACCCGGGTGCTCTGCACGGCGAGCGTCACCGAAGGGGTGCCCCGCTGGCGCAAGGGCTCGGGCCTCGGCTGGGTGACCGCCGAGTACGCGATGCTGCCCCGGGCCACCAACACCCGCTCGGACCGGGAGAGCGTCAAGGGCCGGGTCGGCGGGCGGACCCACGAGATCTCCCGGCTGATCGGCCGCAGCCTGCGGGCCTGCGTCGACCTGAAGGCGCTCGGCGAGAACTCGGTGGTGCTCGACTGCGACGTGCTCCAGGCCGACGGCGGCACCCGGACCGCCGCGATCACCGGCGCGTACGTGGCGCTGCACGACGCGGTGACCTGGCTGGCCGAGCGGAAATCGCTCGCCGGCAAGGTGGAGAAGGTGATGCACCGTTCGGTGGCCGCGGTGAGCGTCGGCATCATCGCCGGTGAGCCACGGCTGGACCTCTGCTACGAGGAGGACGTGGCGGCCGAGGTCGACATGAACGTGGTCTGCACCGGCACCGGCGACTTCGTCGAGGTGCAGGGCACCGGCGAGGCCGGCATCTTCGCCCGCGACCAGCTCGACGCGCTGCTCGACCTGGGGGTGGCGGGCTGCCTGGAGCTGGCCGACGCGCAGCGGAAGGCGCTGAACTGATGAACTGGCCGACGCGCAGCGGAAGGCGCTGAACTGATGACCTGGCTGACCCGCGGCGGAAGGCGCTGAACATGAACAAGGTCCTGCTCGCCACCCGGAACCGCAAGAAGCTCGTCGAGTTGCAGCGGATCCTCGACGGCGCGCTCGGCGCGCACCGGATCGCCCTGGTCGGCCTCGACGACGTCGAGGAGTACCCGGAGCTGCCGGAGACCGGGCTGACGTTCGGCGAGAACGCGCTGATCAAGGCGCGGGAGGGCTGCCGGCGTACCGGCCTGCCCACCATCGCCGACGACTCGGGGCTGTCGGTGGACGCGCTCAACGGCATGCCCGGCGTGTTCAGCGCCCGCTGGTCCGGCCGGCACGGCGACGACCGGGCCAACCTCCAGCTGGTGCTGGACCAGGTCGCCGACGTGCCGGACGAGCAGCGGGGGGCCGCGTTCGTCTGCACCGTCGCGCTGGTGCTGCCCGGCGGCAAGGAACACCTGGTCGACGGCCGCCAGCCCGGCCGGCTGCTGCGCGCCCCGCGCGGCGACGGCGGCTTCGGCTACGACCCGATCTTCCTGGGCGACGGGCAGGAGCGGACCAACGCCGAGCTGACGCCCGAGGAGAAGGACGCGATCAGCCACCGGGGCAAGGCGCTGCGCGAGCTGGCCAAGCTGGTCGCAAAGGTGCTCCCGCCGGTCGCCTGAGCAGGCCGCCGAGCCCGGCGAGCGGTCAGCTCAGCGGCCCGAGCTCCCGCTCGATCGCCGCCCGCAGCTCCGGGCCGCGCACCACCTCCCGGGCCGCCTCCATCAGCGGGGCGAGGAACACGTCCGGCCCTGGCTCGCCGATGGCGTCACCGAGCGCGGCGACCGCCGCCCGGCCGGCCGGGGACGGGGTCAGCGGCGCGCGCAGCTGGAGCCCGCGGACGGCCGACAGCAGCTCCACGGCGAGCAGGCTGGTCAGGTTGTCCAGCACCGTACGCAGCTTCTTGGCCGCGGCCCAGCCCATCGAGACGTGGTCCTCCTGCATGCCGCTGGTCGGCAGCGAGTCGACCGAGGCGGGGGCGGCCAGCCGCCGGTTCTCCGCGACGATGCCGGCCGCGGTGTACTGCGCGATCATCAGCCCGGAGTTGACCCCGGCGTCGGGGGAGAGGAACGCCGGCAGGTCGCGGGAGCGGGTGACGTCGAGCAGCCGGTCCACCCGCCGCTCGGCGATGGCGCCCACCTCGGCGGCGGCGATGGCCAGGTAGTCGGCGGCGAAGCCGAGCGGCGCGCCGTGGAAGTTGCCGGTCGACTCGACCCGCCCGTCCGGCAACACCACCGGGTTGTCCACCACCGACCGCAGCTCCCGCCCGGCCACCACCTCGACGAAGTCGAGGGTGTCCCGGGCCGCCCCGGCCACCTGCGGGGCGCAGCGCATCGAGTACGCGTCCTGCACGGCGTGGGCCAGGTCGTCGCGGTGCGAGTCCATCACGGCCGAGTTCTGCAACAGCCGGTGGATGTTCGCGGCCGAGGCGGCCTGCCCGGGATGCGGGCGGATGGTGTGCAGCTCGGGCAGGAACGGCCGCTCCGAGCCGAGCATCGCCTCGATGGCCAGCGCGGCGGTCACGTCGGCCATGGCGAACAGGTGCCGGGCGTCGTGGCTGGCCAGCAGCAGCATGCCGAGCATGCCGTCGGTGCCGTTGATCAACGCCAGCCCTTCCTTGGCGGCCAGCTCCACCGGCTCCAGCCCGACCCGGCGCAGCGCGTCGGCGGCCGGGAGCCGGTCGCCGGCCGGGCCGAGCACCCAGCCCTCGCCGAGCAGCACCAGCGCGCAGTGCGCCAGCGGGGCCAGGTCGCCGGAGGCACCCAGCGAGCCGTGCTCCGGCACCCACGGGGTGACGTCGTGGTTGAGCAGGTCCACCAGGGCCTCGGCGACCAGCGGGCGGACCCCGGAGCGGCCGAGGGCGAGCGAGCGTACCCGCAGCAGCATCATCGCCCGGACCACCTCGCGGGGCATGGGCGCACCGACGCCGGCGGCGTGCGAGCGGATCAGCGCGTGCTGCAGCTCGGCCCGCCGCTCCGGCGCCACAAAGGTGTTGGCGAGCGCCCCGAAGCCGGTGGAGACGCCGTACACCGGGCGGCCGGCCGCCTCGATGCCGTCCACGATGGACCGGCTGGTCGCCATCGCCGCCACCGTGGCGGGATCGAGGACGACCTTGGCGGTGCCGCGGGCCACGGCGAGCACGTCGGCGGGGGACACCCCGGTGGGCTGGATGATCACTGTGGACATTGCGGCACTCCGTTGTGCAGGACCTGGCGGATCAGCGGAACCCCCGGCCGGTAGGCCAGGTGCAGGTGGGACGGGGCGTCGAGGATGATCAGGTCGGCCCGCGCGCCCCGCGCGAGCCGGCCCACGTCGGTGCGGCGCAGCGCCGCCGCCCCGCCGGCGGTCGCCGCCCACACGGCCTCCGCCGGGGTCATCCGCATCTCACGTACGGCGAGCGCGATGCAGAACGGCATCGACGAGGTGTACGACGAGCCGGGGTTGCAGTCGGTGGCCAGCGCCACGGTCACCCCCGCGTCGAGCAGCCGCCGCGCGTCCGGATACGGCGAGCGGGTGGAGAACTCGGCGCCGGGCAGCAGGGTGGCGACGGTGGCGGTGTGCCCGCCCTCGGCGCACATGCAGTCGACCCGGGTGGCGGCGAGCGCGTCGACGTCGGCGTCGGACAGGTGGGTGCAGTGGTCGACGCTGGCCGCGCCCAGCTCCACTCCGAGCCGCACGCCGGGCCCGGGGCCGAGCTGGTTGGCGTGCACCCGCACGCCCAGCCCGACCGCCTGCCCGCAGGCGAGGATGGCCCGCGCGTGGTCCACGTCGAAGGCGCCCCGCTCGCAGAACACGTCGATCCACCGGGCGTACGGCGCGGCGGCGGCCAGCATCGGCCCGCACACCATGCCCACGTAGTCGTCCGGGCGGTCGGCGTACTCGGGCGGGACCACGTGCGCGCCGAGGAACGTGGTGTCGTCGGTGAACTCGGCGGCGATCCGCAGCGAGCGGGCCTCGTCGGCGACGGTGAGCCCGTACCCACTCTTGATCTCGATGGTGGTGGTGCCCTGCCGCATCGCCTCACCGCGCAGCCGGGCCACGGTGGCCCGCAGCTCGCCGTCGGAGGCCGCCCGGGTGGCGCCGACCGTGGTCCGGATGCCGCCCCCGGTGTACGGCTCGCCGGCCATCCGGGCGGCGAACTCGGCGGCCCGGTCCCCGGCGAAGACCAGGTGGGCGTGGCTGTCCACGAAGCCGGGCAGCACGGCGGCGCCGCCGGCGTCGATCCGCCGGTCGGCGGGCGGGGCGTCGCGGGCCGGCCCGACCCAGGCCACCTCCCCGTCCTCGATGAGCAGCGCCGCGTCCCGGCGCAGGCCCAGCGGGTCGCCCTCGGCGCCAGGCGCGTTGGTGAGCAGCTCGCCGATGTTGTCCACCAGCAGGCTGCCGCTGCTGCGCACGGTCGGGCGCGCCGGGCCGTCCGGGCGCACCGCGAAGCCGGTCATGAGGTCACCGCCGCGATGGCGTCGCGCAGCTCGGTCGGCACGTCGACGGTCAGGTGCCGGCCGTCGGCCACCACCGTCCGGCCGTCCACCACCACGTGCGTCACGTCGGCGGCGGTGGCCGCGAAGAACGCCCCGACCGGCGGAACCCCGGCGGTGCGGGCGGTGTCCAGCCGTACCGTGACCAGGTCGGCCCGGTCGCCGACCGACAGCCGGCCCGCGTCGCCCCAGCCCAGCGCGGCGTGCCCGGCGACGGTGGCCGCGCCGACCAGCTCCGCCGCGGTGAAGTGGCCCCGCCGGCGGGTGCGCAGCCGCTCGTCCAGCTCGACCGCGCGGGCCTCCTCGAAGAGGTCGATCGCGGCGTGGCTGTCGCTGCCCAGGCTCAGCGGGGTGCCCGCGTCCGCCATCCGGCGGGCCGGCCCGATGCCGTCGGCGAGGTCCCGCTCGGTGGTGGGGCAGAGACAGACCCCGGTCCGGTTCTCCCCGAGCAGGCCGACGTCGGCACTGGTCGGGTGGGTGGCGTGCACGGCCGTGGTGTGCGGGCCGAGCACGCCGTGGTCGGCCAGCAGCCGGGTCGGCGTGCAGCCGTGCACGGCCCGGCAGGCGTCGTTCTCGGCCGGCTGCTCGGAGAGGTGCACGTGCAGCGGCACCCCGGCCCGGTCGGCCAGGTTGGCGACGGTGGCGAGCTGCTCCGCCGGCACCGCCCGCACCGAGTGGATGGCCGCGCCGACCCGGGCGTGGTCGTCCTCCGGCCGGAAGGCGGCCACCCGCTCCGCCCAGCGCAACGCGTCCCCGTCGCCGAACCGCCGCTGCGCCCCGGCCAGCGGCTCGCCGTCCACGGTGGCGGTCAGGTAGGCGGCGTCCAGCAGGGTGAGCCGGATGCCGGCGTGCGCGGCCGCCTCCACCAGCGCCGCCGACATCGCGTTCGGGTCGTCGTACGGCGTCCCGTCCGGGCCGTGGTGCAGGTAGTGGAACTCACCCACGCAGGTGATCCCGGCCAGCGCCATCTCCGCGTACGTGGCCCGGGCCAGCGCCAGGTAGCTGTCCGGGTCCAGCCGGGCGGCCACGTCGTACATGACGTCCCGCCAGCTCCAGAAGTCGCCGCGGCCGCCGTGGGTGCGCCCGCGCAACGCCCGGTGGAACGCGTGCGAATGGGCGTTGGCCAGCCCGGGCAGGGTCAGCCCGGGCAGCCGGGTGGCGTCGCCGAGCACCTCGACCCCGGCGGCCGGGCTGCCGCCGCCGACCAGCGGCGTGACCGCGACGATCCGGCCGTCCTCGGCCTCGATCAGCACGTCCGGAGTGGGCTCGGCGTGGTCGGGCAGCCAGGCGTACTCGGCCAGCCAGCGGGTCAGCGGCATGCCAGCTCCTCCAGGACCCGGGCCAGGGCGGTCACCCCGGCCGCGCAGTCGGCGTCGGTGGCGGACTCGGCGGGCGAGTGCGACACCCCGGTCGGGTTCCGCACGAACAGCATGGCGGTCGGCAGGTGTGCCGCGAGCACCCCGGCGTCGTGTCCCGCGCCGGTCGGCAGCACCGGCGCGGCCAGCAGCCCGGCCAGCCGGTCGGCCAGCCCGCCGTCGAAGGCCACCAGCGGGGTGGCCGACTCCTGGGTGCAGGTCAGCCCGGTGCCGTCCCGCTTCGCCCGCTCGGCGGCCTTCGCCCGGACCGCCTCGACGAGGCCGTGCAGCGTCTCCGTTTCGGCCGCCCGGGCGTCCAGCCAGCCGGTCACCCGGGTCGGGATGGCGTTGGTGGCGTTCGGCTCCACGGCCACCCGGCCCACCGTGGCGTGCGCGTCGCGCAGTCGGGCCTCCTTGTTCGCCGCGAGCACGGTGAACGCGTAGGTGAGCATCGGGTCGCGGCGGTCGGTCATCCGGGTCGTACCCGCGTGGTTGCCCTCGCCGGAGAAGTCGAACCGCCAGCGGCCGTGCGGCCAGATGGCGCTCGCCACCGCCACCGGCGCGGCACGGTCGACCAGCGCCCGGCCCTGCTCGACGTGCAACTCGACGAAGGCCGCGAAGCGGCCGAGCAGGTCCGGGTCGGCGCCCGCCGGCCGGTCGCCCAGCGCCTCGGCGAAGCTCACCCCGTGGGTGTCGCGCAGCCCGGCCGCGCGGTCCACGTCAATCTCCCCGGTGAGCAGCCGCGACCCCAGGCACGGTACGCCGAACCGGGCGCCCTCCTCCTCCACGAACGCGGCCACCGCCACCGGCCGGACCGGGGCGGCCCCGGCGGACCGCAGCTCGTCCACGGCCAGGAAGGCGCTGACGATGCCGAGCGGCCCGTCGTAGCCCCCGCCGTGCGGCACCGAGTCGAAGTGGCTGCCGGTGAGCACCGCGTCCCCGGCGGCCGGGTCACCCCACCAGGCGAACAGGTTGCCGTTGCCGTCCTCGACCACCGGCATGTCCCGCTCGTCGGCCTGCTCGCGTAACCAGCGCCGCAGCGTCAACTCCGGCTCGGTCAGCGCGTAGCGCAGGTAACCGCCGCTGCCCGCGTCCCGCCCGACCGGCGCGATCTCGTCCCACAGCTTCCGGAAGCGCGCGGCCAGGTCGGTCACGCCGGGCCCCCGCCGGTCGTGACCGCGGGGCCGCGTCGCGCGGTCACGCCGGGCCCTCGGCCATCGGCACCCGGACCCCGGTGCGCCGCGCCACCTCGCGGGCGTCGTCGTAGCCGGCGTCGACGTGCCGGATGACGCCCATCGCCGGGTCGTTGGTGAGCACCCGCTCGATCTTCTGCCCGGCCAGCGGGGTGCCGTCGGCGACGCACACCTGCCCGGCGTGGATGGACCGGCCGATGCCGACCCCGCCACCGTGGTGGATGGACACCCAGGACGCCCCGCTGGCCGTGTTGACCAGGGCGTTGAGCAGCGGCCAGTCGGCGATCGCGTCGGAGCCGTCGGCCATCGCCTCGGTCTCCCGGTACGGGCTGGCCACGCTGCCGCAGTCCAGGTGGTCCCGGCCGATCACCACTGGCGCGGAGAGTTCACCGGAGGCCACCATCTCGTTGAACCGCACCCCGGCCTTGTCCCGCTCGCCGTAGCCGAGCCAGCAGATCCGCGCCGGCAGCCCCTGGAAGGCGACCCGCTCACCGGCCATCCGGATCCACCGGGCCAGCGACTCGTTCTCCGGGAACAGGTCGAGGACGGCCCGGTCGGTGGCGGCGATGTCCTTCGGGTCGCCGGAGAGCGCCGCCCACCGGAACGGGCCCTTGCCCTCGGCGAACAGCGGCCGGATGTACGCCGGCACGAAGCCGGGGAAGTCGAAGGCCCGCTCGTACCCGCCGAGCTGCGCCTCGCCGCGGATCGAGTTGCCGTAGTCGAAGACCTCCGCGCCGGCGTCCTGGAAGCCGACCATCGCGGCCACGTGCCGGGCCATCGACGCCCGGGCCCGGTCGGTGAACTCGGCCGGCTTCGCCGCCGCGTAGTCCCGGGCGTCGGCCAGTTCCACCCCCACCGGCAGGTACGACAGCGGATCGTGCGCGCTGGTCTGGTCGGTGACGATGTCGATCTCGACGCCCTTGACCAGCAGCTCGGGGAAGACGACGGCGGCGTTGCCGACCACGCCGACGCTCAGCGCCCGGCGCTCCCGCTTGGCGGCGAGCACCCGCCGGACCGCGTCGTCCAGGTCGTCGGCGATCTCGTCCAGGTAGCGGTCGTGCACCCGGCGCTCCAGCCGGCTGCGGTCCACGTCGACGATCAGGCAGGCGCCGCCGTTCATGGTCACCGCGAGCGGCTGCGCCCCGCCCATCCCGCCGCACCCGGCGGTCAGCGTCAACGTCCCGGCCAGGGTGCCGTCGCCGTGCTGCTGCCCGTCGCCGCGGGCGCCGGCGAGCTTCGCGGCCACCGCCGCGAACGTCTCGTAGGTGCCCTGCAGGATGCCCTGGGTGCCGATGTAGATCCACGAGCCGGCGGTCATCTGCCCGTACATGGTCAGGCCGAGCTGCTCCAGGCGGCGGAACTCCGGCCAGGTCGCCCAGTCACCGACCAGGTTGGAGTTGGCCAGCAGCACCCGCGGCGCCCACTCGTGGGTACGCAGCACGCCGACCGGGCGGCCGGACTGCACCAGCATCGTCTCGTCGTCGCGCAGCCCGGTCAGCGTCCGCACCAGCGCGTGGTACGACGGCCAGTCCCGGGCGGCCTTCCCGGTGCCGCCGTAGACCACCAGGTCCTCGGGGCGCTCGGCGACCTCCGGGTCGAGGTTGTTCATCAGCATCCGCAGCGCGGCCTCCTGCGGCCACCCCTGGGCGGTGCGTGTGGTGCCGCGGGCGGCGCGGACGGGCTGGTGCATGTCGTACTCCTCTCAGCCGAGGAACAACTGGCGGCGGGCGGCGGACGACTCGAACGCCTCGAGCCGGGCCTGGGTCTCGGCCGGGGTGGCGTCACAGATCGCCTGCAGCACCACCATGGCCAGGGTCATCGGAGCGGTGTGCAGGTCGAAGACCAGATCGGTGCCGACGGCGGCGGGGAGCACCACCTCGGCGTGGTCGGTGGCGGGACTCACCGGGGAGTCGGTGATCGCCACCACGGTCAGCCCGGCGTCGCGGGCCTCGCGCAGCGCGTCCAGGGTCTCCCGGGGGTAGCGGGGCAGCACGAAGGCGAGCAGCGCGGTGGCCCCGGCGGCGGCGGCCTGGTCGAGCCGGTCGGCGAGCAGACTGCCGCCGTCGTCGAGCACCCGGACGTCCGGGTGCACCTTCGCGGCGAAGTACGCGAAGTAGGCGGCCAGCGGTGCGGCGGCGCGCAGGCCGAGCACCGGCAGCGGCCGGCTGGCCGCGAGCAGCTTGCCCACCTCGGCGATCCGGCCGGCGTCGGCCAGCTCGCCGGCCAGCCGGTCCAGGTTGCCCAGCTCGGCCCGGACCGCGCGCTGGAGGGCGTTGCCCGCGTCGACCGGGGCGGCGCCGTCGGCGGCGGTCAGCCCGCGCAGCCGGCGGCGCAGCGCCGGGTAGCCGTCGTGGCCCAGCGCCATCGCGAACCGGGTCACCGAGGGCTGGCTCACGCCGGCCAGCTCGGCCACCTCCGCCGCGGACAGGTACGCCGCCGCGCCGGCGTGCTGCACCAGGCAGTGCGCGATCCGGCGCTGGGTGGGGGTGAGCCGGACGCCGTGGAAGAGGTCGAGCAGGCGGCCGGTGGGGGCCGCACCGCTTTCATTCATGCCGCGACTCTATGCATGAAAACTTTCACCGCGCAACCGCCGTCCGGCGCGCGTCCGGAATCCGCGCCTCCGAGAGGGAACGGACGGCGGCCCGGACCCGTCGGCCGGACCGGGCGGTGGGTGCGCCGCCCGGAGCGTGGTCGCCGGGCGACCGGAGGAGGAACGGGCGGGCATCGTCTCTGTACTATCCGCACGGCGGATAAGCAGAGGAGACATGGCATGCAGCCGGTTGGCCCGTACAGGTTCACCGAGGTGATGGGCGTTTGCCAGGTGGGCAAAGCCTGGTGGGCCGTCGACGGGCAGGACCGGCTGGTGACCGTCGCGGTGCTCGACCCGGCGGTGGCCCAGGATCCGGCCTGGCGGCAGGCGTTCTCCGGCATGGCGGAGACCCTCGCCGCCCCGGGTGGCAGCGGCCGGCCCTACCTGTCCGCGGACTTCGGGGCGAAGGAGCCCTGGGTGGCGTACATCGCCGACGGCGGTCCCGGGGCCGAGCACCTCTTCTTCGCGCTGGGACAGGAGATCCGCAGCGAGCAGGCCGTCGAGGACAGCACGGTGGCGATGCTCCAGGTGCCCACCGCGCAGCAACCGCAGCTCGCCCCGTGGGCCCTGCAGGGCGATCCCCGGCAGGCGCAGCCCGTCTCGTCCCCGCCGCAGCAGCCGCCGGCGCCCGTGCAGCAGCCGCCGTTCGGGCCACAGCAGGTTCCCGTCCCGCCGCAGCAGCCCGCCGTGCCGCAGCAGATCTCCGCGCCGCCGCAGCAGGTCTCCGGGCCACCGTCGCCGCCCGGACCGCCGCAGCAGGTCTCCGCGCCGCCGCAGCAGTTCTCCGGACCGCCGCAGCAGGTCTCCGCGCCACCCCAGCAGTTTTCCGGACCGCCGCAGCAGGTTCCGGTGCCGCCGCACCAGGCGGCCGTGCCGCAGCAGGTGTCGGCGCCCCCGGTGTCGGGGCCGCCGCAGCAGCCGTACCCGCACAGCGCGCCGCCGGTCAGCGCGCCGCCCGTCGACCCGTTCAGCTCACCGGTCCGGCGGATCCAGCCCTCCCCGCCGCGACCGCCGCGGCAGACCGGGCTCTGGGCCGCGGTCGCCGCGCTCCTCCTGGTCGCCGTGGTGGCCGGCGGGGTGGGCGGCTGGGCGGTCACCGGCGACGACAGCGGAACGCCGGCGACCACGCCGACCGCCGCGTCCAGCGCCTTCCCCAGCGCTACCCCGGTCAACCCTGGCCTCAAGCCGTGGGCGCAGGCCGCGTTGCGCAGCCCGGAGGAGCGGGCGCTGGCGACGGCGGGTCCGTCGATGGTGTTCGTCGAGGTCATCTTCACCGGGTACGTCCGCAACAAGTCGGACAATGCCCTGCTGCGCAAGACCCCGATCACCTTCAACCGCCGGTGCAGTGGCTTCGTGGTCAACCCCGACGGGCACGTCCTCACCAACACCCAGTGCGTCCGTCCCACCCAGGACATCCTGCTGGGCAACGCGCTGGGCGCGCTGGCCAACGCGATGGTCGCCGAGCGCGCCCTCAACGCCAAGGACGTCGCCGCCTTCAGCAAGTCGCGGATGAAGACGGCCGTCTTCACCGGCACCGAGCCCGGCACCGAACCCGAGGCCAAGCTCTACGGCCAGTTGAACGTCGCCAAGGGAGACGTCACCGACAGCCCGGCGATCCCCGGCACCGTCGTGCAGTCGCTCGCCCTCGACGCCGGCAACCTCGCCCTGGTCAAGCTCGAACAGGGCAACCTGCCCGCGGTGGAGCTCAACCCCTCCGCCACCATCGCGGCGGACACCGCACTGCTGATCCTCGGCTACCACACCACCGACACCAGCTACCGTTCCGCCACCTACAGCGTGACGTCCAAGCCGGCGACGGTGACCGCGGTGGACGCCCAGTCGCCGGTCCAGGCGTACCGGATCAACGACGACCTCGGGCTCTACTCGTGGGGTGGGATCGCCATCGACCCGAGCGGCCGGGTGGTGGGCGTGCTGGACAACGACATCCTCCGGCCGGACAAGGCGAACCGGCTCGTCGTGCCGGTGTCCACCGTGGCCGGACTGCTCTCCACCGCCGGCGTGCAGAACACCCTCGGCGACGGCGACAAGCTCTACCGCAGCGGCCTCGACGCCTACTTCGCCGGCCAGAACTCGACCGCCGCCGACCGCTTCGGCAAGGTGGCCGAGGACTCGCCGGCGAACGTGCTGGCCCAGGTCTACCGGCAGGCCGCCATCGACAGCGACGGCGGGCGGCACTCGTCGGGCGCGCCCGGCTGGGCGGTCCCGGTGCTCGCCGCGGCGGCCGTGGCGCTGGTCGCCGGGCTGGTCCTCCTGGTGGTGATCCTGACCAGGCGGCGTAACAGCGCGGCCTGACCCGCGGCGCGGACGGGGCGGCCGGTCAGCGGCCGCCCTCCGGCTTCGTGCCCACCAGATACGGGCTGGCCGGCGTGCGGAGCGCCACCAGCGCGAACGCCCAGGGCAGCAGCAGGGCGGCGGCCAGGTGCGGCCAACCGCCGGTCGGCGGGGTGTGCAGCACCCAGAGCACCGCGGCGTGACTCAGCACGACGGCGATCCCGCAGGCGGACACCTGGCTGATCGTCCGGGCCGGCCCGCCGCCGATCCGGCCGTCCAACTCCTCGGCGAGGACGACGAGCCCGCCGCTGATCAGCACGGCGGTCACCACGCCGAGCACGGGCGTACCGAAGTCGCCCGCCTTGACGTCCAGCGGGTCGCTCAGGCCGCTGAGCACCAGGCCGGCGCCGAGGGCCAGCAGCACCACCGCCGTGCCGGCGGACAGCCGCGGACGCAGCTGGCGCAGCAGCCGCCCGGCGAGTACGAACACCAGGCAGGCCGGCACCAGGAGGGCGCCGAGCGGACCCGCGGTGACCACCTTCGGCGCCAGGTACGCGACGGCCAGCCCGGTCAGGGCGAGCACCCAGACGGCCGCCGGAAACCGCTCCAGCGCGCGGTACGCGAGGGCGAGCAGGAAGAGCACCGAGACGAACCAGAAGGCCGAGAACGGCCGGACCGCGGCGCTGCCGCCGTAGAGCGCGTTGCGGAAGGCACCGTCGGCGACCTCCCCGGTGGCGAGTTCGGCCGCCACCAGCGCCGCGAACAGCAGGACGAACCAGACGACGTACGGCAGGCCGAGCGACCGCCACCGCTTGCGCAACTCGCCGGCCACCGGCCGGCCCGGCGTCCAGAAGTAGCCGGTGAGCACGAAGAACAGCGGCACATGCCACGGGTAGACGACCGCCCGGGTGACCGGATCGGTCCACACGTGACCGACGACCACCGCGGCGATGCCGACGATCCGGAGCAGGTCCACTCCGGCGGATCGGACCCCCACCGGTGCTGTTGTCCTCGTTGCGGCCATGGCGCGCATCATGGCAGACGCCGACGGGCGGCCACGTCCCGCCCGGACGGTGCCGACGGTCGTACCCCCGGCCGCCCGCCCATCGCATAACCTTTGCCGCGACGCTGACTGAACGGTCTGGAGGTTCGACGGGTGCCCTCAGCTCCCTCCGTGACGCAGCGCCTGCGTTCTGTGCCGCGGACGGCGTGGATCGCGGCGGGAGCGGTCGTGCTGCTGCTCGCCCCGGTCGCCGTGGCCGCCTGGCCGTCGGACCGGTCGGGAGCGCCGACGGCTGCCTGGTCGGCGCCGGACGCGTCCCGGTCGCAGCCGCCGGTCGTGCCGCTGGACGGCACGAGCTGTGCGGCGAACGCCGCCGGCATGGCGGGTTTCACGCCGGTCGCCGCGGTGGATGTGCCGGCGCGGGCGACCGGGCGGCCCCCGGCGTACGTCTTCGACCGCACGGCAGCCGTGGCCCGCGGCTTCGACCGGGTCGGGTACTGCCTGGAACTGAACGGCCCGGCCGGACCGCAGTGGGTGTGGACCGCGATGGAACCGTTCACCACCGACGCCCGGCGGCTCGGGCTGCCCACCCGCGCCGGGCAGATCGTGCAGCAGCGGGTCAACGACCTCGAGGTGGCCACCAACGTCGCGGGGCTGCCCACCGGCACCGGGCTCGCCGGCTATCTGGAGATGTGGCCCAACAGCTACGGCCCGCGTGGCACCGGGCAGATCTCCGGGACCGCGCCGGACCGCTACGACGCGGACGACGACGTGCAGCTGTCGCGCGCGTACGGCTCGTTCCAGGTGCATCTGGTCGGCGGAACCCGACCGGCCGACACGTCGCCGCAGACCGTGCTGGCGGTCAACGGCTTCATGTCGCCGTCCGGCCCGCTCGCGCTGGGCATCGGCCCGGCACCGACCGGCAACCCGGACTGGACGTTCGCCGCCAACGCCGGCAGCCTCACCCAGCGCCGGCTGACCGTGTACGCCCGACCGTCGGTCCTCACCGTCACCCGGCATCCGGCCGACCGCCAACTGTTCCCCCGGGACGCCGGGAACGGCGCCGTGGTCGAGGTGGCCGGGAAGTTCACCGATCCTCGGGTGACCGCCGTGCAGCTCAAGGTGACCAGCGGCGCGGACGGCTGGGATTACAGCGCGGCGGCCAGCCCCGGCGGCACGTTCTCGCTCCGGCACCGGATCACCGCCGCGCTCCGGGAGTACCGCTTCGAGCTGCGGGTGCTGGGCGACGGGGTGGCCCGCCGGGTCGGCCGCTGGGATGGCGTGGTGGCCGGCGACGTCTACGTCATCGAGGGACAGTCCAACGCGGTCGCGGCCATGCAGCACGGCTCGGCGGCGGCCGAGGAGTCCCCGTACCTGCGCAGTTTCGGCTCGCCGGTGGTCGACGGCACGCGGTCCGCGGCGGCCCGGAGCTGGAACTACGCCGTCGGTGACCTGACCCAGCAGCCGGGCGCGGTCGGGCAGTGGGGGATCCGGATGGCGCACCGGCTCTCGGACACCTACCAGGTGCCGGTGGCCGTCATCAACGGTGCCGAGAACGGCCGGCCGATCGGCTACTTCCAGCGGGTCGACACCAGGCCGAACGACCTGCGCACCAACTACGGCAGGCTGCGGCAGCGGCTGACGGCTGCCGGCGTCGTTCGCGACGTGCGCGGCGTCCTCTGGTACCAGGGTGAGGCGGACAACGACAACGCGGCCGCCCACGTGGCCGGCTTCACCGCCCTGTTGCGGGACTGGCGGGCGGAACTCGGTGGCCCGGACACCCGCTACTACGTGTTCCAGGTGCGTACGTCGCCGTGTGGCGACGGCCGCGCGGCCCGGCTGCGCGAGGCGCAGCGGCGGATGGGCGACACCCTCGGGGTGACCGTGCTGTCCACGAACGGGCTCTCCGGTCAGGACGGCTGCCACTTCGACTGGGAGCACGGCTACCGCGAACTGGGCGACCACGCGTTCGCCGTGCTCTCCCGCGACCTCTACCGGGGGCCGGCCGACGGGGTGGCGCCGCCGAACCCGCGCTCCGCGTCCTTCGTCGACCCGGGCCGTACCGCGGTGGTGGTCCGGCTCCGCGACGAGGATCCGCTCACCGTGCAGCCCGGCGTGGCCGCCGACTTCCGCATCGAGGGCAGCGGGGTGAGTGTCGTCGACGTGACGTACCGGCCGGGCGGGCAACTGGTGCTGACGCTGTCCGGGCCCGCCACCGGGGCGACCGGGGTGAGCTACCTCGGCCACGCCGGTGCGGGGCCGTGTGTGGTGAAAGCCTCGGGCGTCGGCCTGCTGACCTTCCAGGGCCTGCCGATCGCGGCGCCGGACTGAGCGCGCGGTCAGCCGGCGCTGCCGGCCGTCATCCGCCGGCGGGGACGGCGGGCGGCGAACGCGCGTAGTCCGGCGAGGCCGCCCGGCCGGTCCACGGCGTCCACCGGCCCGACCGCGGGCAGCGCGTCCCGCGGGCTACCCGCCGCCCTGGTCAGCATCAGCAGCAGGAATATCCAGGACAGCCCGTCCACCGACAGCGGGTTCCAGACCACCTCGGTGACCGAGTAGATGAGGAGGAGGACGAACGGCGCCTTCGCGGTGAACGCCCGGCCGTCGCGGACCCGACCGTGCAGCAGCGCGGTCGCCCAGAGCCCCCAGACCACCAGCGCGATGAAGCCACCGGCGAAGATGGTCAACACGTAGCCGGAGTGGAAGAAGTGGGTCGGCGCCTCGCCGACGTCGCGCAGGTAGTACCACTTGGAGACGCCCACCCCGGTGGCCTTGCGCGCCGCGATGTACTCGCGGGCGTGCACCCAGATGTTGCCCCGGTTGCTGAGCGTGGCACGGTCGGCGCTCCACATCAGGTAGCTGGCGCCGGCCGCGAAGACCACGACCAGGCCGGCGGAGAGAACGAGCGGGATCCGCTCGAACCGGCGCCACCGCTCGAGCAGGTAGCTGCCGGCGAGCCAGGCGGCACCGGCGGCGAGCGCGAGGTAGCTGGTGCGGGAGCCGGTCGCCACGATGACCAGGAGGCAGAGGGCCGCCGTAGCGAGCAGCTCCCACCGTCGCATCGTGCACAGCCCGGCGACCAGGGTGAACGTCGCGATCATCGCGACGTAGTTCTCCGACTCGAAGAAGCTCTTGAACAGCGCCCCGGCCACCGAGCACTTCTCCAACTGCCCACCCGTGCAGGTCCGCCAGGCGTCCGTGCCGGCGAACAGCGTCGGGATCGTCAGCAGCGCGAGCACGGCCAGCCCGGTGTACGCCAGGGCCCGCGTGGTCACCGCCGTCCGAGCGGCCAGCAGCAGCCCGGCGAGCAGGAACAGCCCGGCCGCCGCGTACGAGACGAGCCGGGAGCCGTACAGGCCGGCGCCGACGATGGCGTCCACCGCGAGGCACCACAGCAGCAGCAGCACGACCGACCACCAGGCGAGCCGCAACCAGCCGTCGGACGGGCCGCGCAGGTCCCGCCCACCGGTGCCGACCACCCAGGCGAGCAGGCCCAGCACCAGCAGCCCGATCAGCGCGGAGCTGTGCTCGCCCGCCAGCAGCGGTGCCGCGTTGGCCAGCACCACGAAGCCGACGAGCGTGAGCGCACCCCGACCGTCGCCGAAGGCGGCGGCCACTTTCCCGCGCGCGGCCACCAGCCAGGCGGCCGTCGCCACGCCGCTCACCGTCAAGAGGAACGCGAAGAAGACGGTCAACTCAGGCCCTTTCCATGGTGCTCGTCCCGTGCCCGCGCGCCGGGTCACGCCGTACGGCGACCACGACGCAACCCCACAGCAGCACGCCGAGGAGCGCGTCACAGATCAGGCTGGAGGCGACCGCGCCCTGCCAGCCGTACGCCGGGATCAGCCAGACGTTGAGCCCGGCGTTGATCACGCCGATCGCGATCTGGCAGACGGTACGCCGACCCTGCAGCCGGCTGCCGGAGAGGGTGTCGGCCGCGAGGTAGTGGATGGCCTTCAGCACCAGCAGCGCGGCCAGGCCCTGGAGCGCCGTGGTGGCCGCCGCGTACCGGTCCCCGAAGACCGTCGGCATCAACCCGGAGCAGGCCACCAGCAGCAGCGATGCCGGCACGCTGAACGCCAGGTAACGGGGCGTCAGCCGGCGGGTCAGCCGCAGGGCCGCGCGTGGGCCGTCCCGGCCCGCCTCGAAGAAGCGCGGATAGGCGACCGCTGCCATGGCCCGTCCCGGGGTGTAGGCGAAGTCCACCACCCGGTACGCGGCGGCGTAGATGGCCGCCCCCTCGGGGCTGCCGAGCTTCGACAGCATCACCTTGTCGAGGTCGTTGTAGACCGTCTGCGCCGAGAGGCCGACCGCGAAGAGCAGCCCGGACCGCACCTGCCCGAAGGCGCCGGTGGCCGGGGGCAGCCCCGCCCCGCGCAACCCGTACGCCAGCACCAGCAGGCAGATCACCGCCGACAGCAGTGCCGAGGTGACGGCCCAGCCGTGCACGGTCACCGGTCCCGGCTGGGCGGCGGCGAGCAGCACCACGGCGGCCAGCCGGCACACGTGCAGCACGGCCGGGATCGCCGACGCGATGAAGACCTTTCCGCGCGCCTGGACGGAGGCGGCCACCGCCTCGATCAGCCGCCAGGCGACCAGGTCCGCCACGGCCAGGGCGGCGACGTCGACCGGATCGATCTGGGTGCCCCAGACGGCGGCGCCCGCGGCGGTCACCAGCACCGACGCGCCGGCGCCGAAGGTGAGGGTCAGCACCAGGCCGCGGGCGAGGTGCCGGGCCCAGTCCGCCGGTGCGTCGGCGTGGCTCTGGAAGATCAGGCTCGGTACGCCGGCGGACGCGAACGGCGACACCACCGCGATCAGCGCGGTGACGCCGACGAAGAGCCCGTACTCGCCGATCGGCATCTCGCGGGCCAGCAGGACGAAGAGCGCGCCCTGGGCGAGGGTGCGCAGCAGCGTGCCGGTGAGGAATTTCGCCGACTTGCCGAGGAAGCCGTCGCGCGGCCCGGTGGCGGGCCGCCGGGCCTTCGCCCGCCCGGTCCGGTCGGTGGCGGCGTCCGCGATGGTCATCGCGTCGACACCGCCACCCACCGGCGGGCGACCTCGGCGGGGTCCAGGGTCGCCGACCGTGCCCGCCAGGCCTGCGCGAAGTCGGCGCGGCCCGGGCGCCGGTCACCCGTCATCGCCAGGACCGCGTCGGCGAGTGCCCGCGGCGTGGACTCGGCGGCCAGGACGCCGGGCACGAGGGCGGGTACCAGCTCGTCCAGCGCGGCCACCGGCAGGGCGGCGACCGGGACGCCCGCCTCGGCCGCCTCGACCAGGCTCAACCCGAAGGTCTCGGCCCGGGACGGGTGCACCAGCACGTCCGCCTCGGCGAGCAGCTTTCCGACGTCCGGTATCCGGCCCAGGAACCGGACCCGGTGCGTCACGCCCAGCTCCGCGGCCTGCTTCGTCAACAGGTCGCGTTCCGCGCCGTCCCCGGCGAGGGTGAGCCGGTACCGCTCGGGGAGCAGGGCGAGCGCGGCCAGCGCGTACCCGTGGTTCTTCAGCGGCCGTAGCGCGCCGGTGGTGACGAGCCGGACCTCGCCGGAGCCGACCGGGCGCGGCGGGACGAACTCACCGACCGGCTGCGGGTTCGGGATCGTGCTCACCGGCTGGCCGGGTGCGAGCCCGCGAACCGTCCGGGCGACCCCCTCGGAGACCGCGACCACGAGGCGGGGCCGCAGCGCCGCAGCCCGGGCGATCCGGGCGAGCACCCGGACTCTCCGGTCGGCGGCGAGCCGGGCCGGCAGCAGGGAGTGCTCCCAGGCGATGAAGTCGCGGCCGGAGCCGGCCAGCGCCGCCCCGACGGGCACCGTGGCCCAGAGCCCGCTGGACACGATCACGGTCTCGGCGGGCAGCGCCCGGAGCCGACGCCGCAGCGGCGGGACGGCCTCCACGAGCCGGCTGATCCGGCTACTCACCGCCAGCCGGTCGACGGCCAGGTCGTCCAGGTCCGGCGGGATCCCCCGGGACAGCACGGTCGCGGAGACCGCCACCCCGGACGCCCGCAGGCTCCGCATCAGCAGGACGGCGACCCGCTCCATCCCATAACAGGGTTCCAACTGGGGGAGGACGAAGTGCAGGCGCATCAGCGGAACCCGTCCGGCTGTCGGGGAACGGCGGTATCGGTGGCGGTGCGCGACCGGCGCATCGCGACCCGCTCGAGGGTGGCACGCGGCACCATACCGAGTGCGGCCAGCGCGGCGTTCGGCGCGGAGGGCGCCGCGTTCCGGCGGATCGCCGCCATCATCTCCCGGACGCCGGCCCAGTCGCGGGCCTGCAGGGCGTACCGGAGGGTCTGCGCGGCGATGAAGTCCGCGAACGTCTCCCGGGCCCAGACGCCCTCCCAGCGGCTGGCCCATGCCCACGACGTACGCCAGTCGGCCCCGGCGGAGATCGACCCCGGGCTGCCCACGGTGTAGACGGCGGTGGCCGCCGGCACCTGGGTGATCCTCGCGCCCGGTAGGCGCGCGGCCCGGACCAGCCAGTCCCAGTCCTGGTGCCGGGGCAGGGTCTCGTCCCACCGGCACGCGCTGGCCAGCTCACCCGTGGTGAGCAGGGTCGAGGTGGGCAGCGACTGCCGGCCGACGCCGAGCCGGCGCCGGCGGAACAGGTAATCCTCGGGCAGCGCGCCGTCGGCGATCAGCGTGGCAGGCGCGGCGGTCGGCAGCGGTGCGCCGCCGGCCTTGCGCTGCAGGATCCGGGACGACACCACGGGCCGCCAGCCCTCGGCGGCCAGTCGTTCCAGCGCCGGCACCTGAGCGGCCAGCTTGCCCGGCAGCCAGGCGTCGTCGTCGTCGAGGAACGCGACGTGGCTGCCCGGCGCGGCGTGCGCCACGCCGAGGTTACGGGCGTACGAGCCGCGCCGTCCGCCACCCGTGCAGACCACCTCGTCCACCTCACCGCGCAGCTCCTGGACGGTCGCGGGCACCTCGGCGAGGTCGCAGACGACCACGATGTGCACGGAGACCGCACGCTGGGCGCGGACGCTGCGCACCGCCTCGGCGACGCTGGGCCTGCCCGTGGTGGGAATGACGACCGAAACGTCCGGCAAGAAGATCTCCAGGAATCAGGGGCGGAACATGGTCGTTGGTCGGGGAGCAGCCCGGACGCCGGTGGGTCAGCGGCCGCCGGCGCGGAACACCTCCGCGACCGTACGCAGCAGCACCTTGGCGTCCAACCACAGCGACCAGTTCTCGATGTAGTAATTGTCGAACCGGGCGCGGTCGGAGATCGGGGTGTCCCCCCGCAGGCCACTGACCTGCGCGAGCCCGGTCAGACCCACCGGCACCCGGTGGCGCATGGCGTAGTTCGGGTACTCGGCGGAGAACTTCTCCACGAAGTACGGACGTTCCGGCCGCGGCCCGACGACGCTCATGTCGCCGCGCAGGATGTTCCACAGCTGCGGAAGCTCGTCCAGCGAGGTGCGCCGCAGGAACCGACCGATCGGGCCGACCCGCCGGTCATGCGCGATGGACCAGTTCGTCTGGGACTCGTGCTCGTCCACCGGGCGCATGGAGCGGAACTTGATGATGTGGAACGGCTCGCCGTGCCGACCGATCCGCACCTGGCGGAAGAAGATGCCCGGCCCGCCGTCGATGAGCACCGCGAGCGCGCACAGCAGCAGCACCGGGCTCAGCAGGAGCAGCGCCAGCGAGGCGAACATCACATCGGACGCGCGCTTGAGGGCCCACCGGGGGCCGGAGAGCGTGGTGTCGCCGACCTTCACGATGGGGATCGCGCCGATGTGGTCGCCGTGCGACCGGGAACCCCACAACCGGGGCACCGCCCACAGGTCGCAGGCGGCGTTCCCGGGCCGGCGCAGCACCTCCATGAGCACCGACTCCGGGCACTCCGGATCGGCGATGATGAGCACGTCGCACTCGACGATCCGGACCAGCTGCTCCAGCTCGTCGAGACGGCCGATCAGCGGCTGGGCGGCCGACCCGGGCCGCGACGTGGCATCCACGCAGCCGACGAAACGCAGGCCGTACTGGGGGTAGCGACGCAGCAGGCGGGCCAGCTCCACGGCGGTGGGACCGCTGCCGATGATGATCGCGTTGTGCTCCACCCACCGCCGCTTGCGGGCGATGGTGGCGAACTCCCGGGTCAGCAGCCGGCCGACGAGCACCAGCCCGGCGGCGATCCCGACCCCCCTGGTGAAACCCAGGACGTACTCGGCGGACTCGTGACGCAGCGCGGCGATCATCGCCACCACGGCGGCCGAGGCCAGCAGCCGGCCGCAGAGGCTGGGCAGCTCGTCGAGGATGCTCACGTGGCGTCGGGCATGGTAGAGCCCGCCCGCCGCGAAGAAGGTGACCGTGAGACCCGCCATCACCAGCGTCCCACGCCAGTACTGGTGGGTCATGAGCAGCGGGGCGAGCAGCGCGGCGACGTCGACCGGCGCCGTCATCATCCAGGCCCGCAGCGCGCGGGTGCGGTGGGAGGCCCGGGAACCGGCGTACGGCAGGACCGCCGTCGCGTCCAGCCCGGGCCGCCCAGCGCCAGCCGGCGGCTCACCCTCGGGCCGGCCCGAGGTCTTCAGCGGTACGCCGGGGCTGCTCCGGCCGGCATCACCCGTCACCTCGACCGGCCCCTGTGGACTGTCGGCGCGTGCCCTGGTCGCAGGCGTCTGCTGGCCCGTCGCCGGTTGCCGTGGCATTGCTGGTCCTTCCCCCGTGGCACCCACGTCCGACATTGATGACCGATGGGAGCGAAGGCAGGATAAGGCCTGATCCGCCACGTTCACAGGGCCGCCTGGACAGTCGGCACTCCTACTTTCCGGCGGCCATGATTTCCGGGACCGCGTCGCGACGTACCGCGTCATAGAACGTGCGCACCTTGGCGGTGTCCGCGAACACCACGCTCTCCGTGCCGACCCGCCCGGTGCCCTTGGTGGGGCTGGTGAAGAAGGCCAGGTTCGAGCCGCGCAGGCTGCGCAGGTCGGTTGCCATGTCCAGCAGCGACATGCCCTTGTCGACGGAGACCGAGGAGGTGGACGCCTTGACGAAGTCGTTCAGCCGGGCCGGGTTGGTGAGGATGCCGCCGGAGGCCGCCTTGTCGAGGATCGCCTTGATGACCTGCTGCTGGTGGCGGATCCGGGCGAAGTCGCCGTCCGGGAACTGCTTGCGCTGCCGGGAGTAGTCCAGCGCCGTCTCACCGTCCATGTGCTGCGCGCCCTTGGCGAACTTCCGGAACGGCGGGTGGATCGAGGTGAAATCCCGGTCGGAGACGATGTCGATGCCGCCGAGCGCGTCGATGATCTCCTTGAAGCCGGCGAAGTCGACAATCGCCACGTGGTCGATCCGTACCCTGGTGAACTCCTCGACGGTCTGCACCATCAGCGGCGTGCCACCCCAGGCGTAGGCGGCGTTGATCTTCGCGTCGCGGTTGCCGTGCTGGCCGTCCTTGGAGCGGGGCACGTGCACCCAGGTGTCCCGCGGGATGGAGATCAACTGGGCGCTCTTCCGGCCCTTCGGCAGGTGGGCCACGATGATGGTGTCCGACCGGGAGCCCCCGGTGCTCTCCGGGTCGCGCGAGTCACTGCCCAGGATCATGATATTCATCGCGCCGGCCGCCGCGACCGGCGGTCGCGCCTCCTGCGGCACGCCCTCGAAGGCGTCGACCCGATCGATGTCCGACTCCACCGACCGCAGGTAGAGGGCGGCCGCGCCGACGCCCCCGGCACCGAGCAGGGCCACCACCAGCAGGGTGATCAGCAGGATGCGCCGGCCCCGCCGCCGTCGCGGCGCGGTGACGGTACCGGACCCGGCCCCGCCCGGATCCACTTCGGAGTTGCTGTCTGACGTGTCCGGCGCGGGGAGGGTCCGCTGGGGATCTGACATGGGCGCGATGCTACTGATTCGCGCTCGGCCACGCGGACCCTCGTCCGACCGGTCGGGCCGGCCCATCCGTTCGGTGCTTCCGGCCCGACCGGCACCCCATAACTGGTACAACGGCTGAGGTGGACGCATCGAAGCTCCGGCGGGCCGTCGCCCGGACGCCACTGGCACCCGTCGCCGCCTTCCCCAAGCGGCTGGCCCGGGTGGCCCGGCACGACGCGCGGGTGCTGGCCACCTCCGCCCGCTGGCTGCTCACCTCGCGCGAACACCACAACTACACGTACGACCTCACCACGCTGAGCCGGCACCACCTGGCCTGGTACGTCAGCCTCGTCTGCGACGTGCCCGTCCGGCGGGTGCGCGACTGGTTCGCCGAGATCGAGGGCGACGAGCAGCTGCGCCGGCACATCCAGACCGCCACCGCCACCGCGTCCCGCCGTGGCCTCGCCGACCGGCACGTCCGCTACGCCCGCCGGATCGGCTGGTACGCCATCGTCCGCGCCCGCACGCCCCGGCACGTCGTGGAGACCGGCGTGGACAAGGGGCTCGGCAGCTGCGTGCTGGCCGCCGCGCTGCTCCGCAACGCCGCGGAGGGTCACCCCGGCCGGCTCACCTCCCTCGACATCAACCCGGACGCCGGCTACCTGGCCCGCGCCACCCCCTGGGCCGAGGTGGTCGACCTGGTCATCGGCGACTCCGTCACCTCGATCCGCGCCCTCGACCGGCCCGTCGACCTGTTCCTGCACGACAGCGACCACAGCCGGATCCACGAGCGGAGCGAGTTCGCCGCCGTCGAGCCGCACCTCGCCCCCGGCGCGCTGCTGCTCACCGACAACGTGACCGCCACGAACGTCCTGGCCGAGCACGCCGAGCGGACCGGGCGGCGCTTCCTCGCCTACCGGGAGACCCCCGCCCGGCACTGGTACCCGGGGGACGGCATCGGCGCCGCCTGGTGACCGGGCAGCCGCGGGCTTAGCTTTCGCTTAGCCCGCTTGTCCCCGGGCGCGCCGGTGCGGCAGCATCCACCGGCGTGACCGACGGCAGCGCCCCCACCGACCCCCACGACGGTCCCGCCCGGTCCGGCCCCGGCCGCCGCCGGGCCGCTGCCGGCCGCCGTCGCCGGCTCGCCGCCGCGGCGG
>NZ_KQ058876.1 GCF_000982955.1 Micromonospora sp. HK10
CGATCCGGTGCTTCTGGGCCCACGGAGACCCCGATTCTCGGGATGTTGTCTGCCGCGCAGGCGGTGCCGGCGGTGCGGGAGCGGTGCGCGCGGTGCGGGGCGGGCGGTGCGGGCGGCGCCGTGGCCCGCGCGGCGGGGACGCGACTCGCCGCAGCGGTAGCGGAGGCGAAGGCCCGCCGGGGGGAGGACAGCGGGGGGCCGCGGTGTGGGGGCCGGGATCGTATGGTGTGGCTGCCCGTACCGCGTCCGCACTCGACGACCCCGCCGGGAGTCCGCCGTGACCCAGCCGTCGCCCCCCGCCTCGAACCCGGAGCCCGGGGACCCGCCGACCGCCGGCGAGGCGCAGCCACAACCGGCGGGGGACGGTTCGCCGCAGTCGGCCGGCACTGTCCCGCCCCAGCCGGCCGGACCTGTGTCGGCACAGCCCGCCGCCCAGGTCCCGCCCCAGCCGGGCGGCGCGGGCTGGCCGGCACACTCCGGCCAGCTCGCACACCCCGGCCACCCCGGCCAGCCTGGCCACTCCGGCCAGCCTGGCCACTCCGGCCAGCCAGGCCAGCCCGGTCACCCCGGTCACCCCGGTCAGCCCGCGATGCCGGGTCAGGCACCGCCGACGTCGGCGCAGCCCGGGGTGCCGGGCCAGGGACCACCCGGTGCGGGCCAGCCGATGTCCGGTCCGGGCTGGTCGCCGCCGCCGGGCAGCGGGGGTTGGCCGGCGCAGCCCGGTAACGCGGCTTGGCCAGGACAGCCCGGCAGCGCGGGCGGGCCGGCGCAGCACCCCGCCGAGCCGGGGTATCCGGTGCAGCCGCCGGGTTGGACGGCACAACCCCAGGGCCAGCCGCCACAGCCGCAGCACCCCGGGTCCCCCGGTCAACCGGTCAGGCTGGTCCGCCCGCCGCTGCCGGGACACCCCGGCGCCCCAGCGCAACCCGGCGCAGCTGCGCACCCCGCCGTCGGTCCTGGGTACCCCCGCCCGGCGGCGCATCCCGGCCCAGCTGCGCACCCCGGCCCGGCGGCGCATCCCGGCGCAGCCGCGCACCCGGGCCCGGCGGCGCATCCCGGCGCAGCCGCGCACTCCGGCCCGGCGGCGCATCCCGGCCCGGCGGCGCATCCCGGCGCAGCCGCGCACCCCGGCGCACCGGCGTACCCCGGCGCAGCGGCGTACCCGGGCGCGGCCGCGTACCCGGGCGGGGTGGCGCCGACCGCGGTGACGGCCCGGCGGATCCCCGAGGACCTGCCGTTCGTGCTGCGGCACAGCGTGGGCAAGCGGGCCCTGCTCTTCGGGGTGCTGATCCTGCTCATCGGCCTGATGCTGGGCTGCCCGCTCGGGGCGGCGGTCTCCGGCGGCGAAGCCGACCGGCTGGTGCTGCTCGCCGTCCCGGCGTTCATGCTGCTGTTCGCGCTGCTCCTCGGCTTCCAGCTCTGGATGATCACTTCCGGTGGCCCGGTGCTCGCGGTCGGGCCGCACGGGCTGTGGATCAAGACCCGGCCGACCCGGGGGCAGGCGATCTGGCTGCCGTGGGCGGCGATTGAGCACATCTACCCGCGCCGGTGGGCGCTGGAGCGGATGCTCTGCGTCAAGCCGCGCGACCCGCGGGTCGCGTCCGGGCTGGGCGCCTTCACGGCGCTGGACTCGGGCCTGCAACAGGCCTTCTACGGCACCGGCTTCACCGCGACGATCAATTTCGCCGACCGGCCGGAGGAGGAGATCATGCGGGCGGTGGCCGGCTACGCGGCGGGCCGCTGCCGGGTCGGCTGATCTCCCGGACGCCGCCGGTTGTGCATTACCGCACACCGCGCACCCGCTCGGTTGCCGCCGGTTCCCATCTCGTTAGGCTGCGGCAAATGGCCTGTCTCTTCTGATGACAGGCGTCAAACTGATTTTCCGAAGCTGGTGGCGGCGCGACGGCGCGCCGCGGAGACGGGACGGGACGCGCAATCGTGGACCTGTACGAGTACCAGGGGCGGGACCTGTTCGAGCGGCACGGCTTGCCCGTGCTCGCCGGCGGCGTCGCCACGACCCCGGAGGAGGCCCGCGCGATCGCCGAACGCCTCGGCGGCCGGGTGGTCGTCAAGGCGCAGGTGAAGGTCGGTGGCCGCGGCAAGGCCGGCGGCGTGAAGCTGGCCGAGGGCGCCGAGGAGACGGTGGCCCGGGCCACCGACATCCTCGGCATGGACATCAAGGGTCACACCGTCCACAAGGTCATGATCACCGTGACCGCGGACGTGGCCGAGGAGTACTACTTCTCGTACCTGCTCGACCGGGCGAACCGCACCTTCCTCTGCATCGCCAGCGTGGCCGGCGGCATGGACATCGAGCAGGTCGCCGCGGAGACCCCCGACAAGGTGGTCAAGGCCCCGATCGACGCCAACACGGGCGTGGACGAGGCGAAGGCGCGCGAGATCGTGGCCGCCGCCGGGTTCCCGGCCGAGGTCGCCGACCAGGTCGTCGAGGTGGCGGTCAAGCTGTGGCAGGCGTTCGTCGCCGAGGACGCCACGCTGGTCGAGGTGAACCCGCTGGCCAAGACCGCCGACGGCAAGCTGCTGCTGCTGGACGCCAAGGTCACCCTCGACGAGAACGCCGCGTTCCGGCACCCGGACCACGAGGCCCTGGTCGACCAGGCCGCGGTGGACCCGCTGGAGCAGGCCGCCAAGGAGAAGGACCTCAACTACGTCAAGCTGGACGGCGCCGTCGGCATCATCGGCAACGGCGCGGGCCTGGTCATGTCCACCCTCGACGTGGTGGCGTACGCGGGCGAGCGGCACGGCGGCGTGAAGCCGGCCAACTTCCTCGACATCGGCGGCGGCGCGAGCGCCGCGGTGATGGCGAACGGCCTGGAGATCGTCCTCTCCGACCCGTCGGTGAAGAGCGTCTTCGTCAACGTCTTCGGCGGCATCACCGCCTGCGACGCGGTCGCCAACGGCATCGTGCAGGCGCTGGCCCTGCTCGAGCAGCGGGGCGAGCAGGTCACCAAGCCGCTCGTCGTCCGGCTCGACGGCAACAACGCCGAGGCCGGTCGGGCGATCCTCGACGGCGCGAACAACCCGCTGATCGAGCGGGTCGACACCATGGATGGCGCGGCCGAGCGGGCCGCCGAGCTGGCCGCTGCGGGGGTCTGACAATGGCAATCTGGCTGACCAAGGACTCCAAGGTCATCGTGCAGGGGATGACCGGCTCCGAGGGTTCCAAGCACACCCGGCGGATGCTGGCCGCCGGCACCAATATCGTCGGCGGCACCAACCCGCGTAAGGCGGGCCAGACCGTCGACTTCGACGGCACCGAGCTGCCGGTCTTCGCGACCGTGGCCGACGCCATGAAGGAGACCGGGGCGGACGTCACGGTCATCTTCGTGCCGCCGCAGTTCACCAAGGCCGCGGTCATCGAGGCGATCGACGCCGGGATCGACCTGGCCGTGGTGATCACCGAGGGCGTGCCGGTGCACGACACCGCCGCGTTCTGGGCGTACAACGTGGCCAAGGGGGAGCGGACCCGGATCATCGGGCCGAACTGCCCGGGTATCGCGTCGCCGGGTGCCTCCAACGCCGGCATCATCCCGGCCGACATCACCGGCTCCGGCCGGATCGGCCTGGTCAGCAAGAGCGGCACGCTGACCTACCAGATGATGTACGAGCTGCGGGACATCGGCTTCTCGACCTGCGTCGGCATCGGCGGCGACCCGATCATCGGGACCACCCACATCGACGCCCTGGCCGCGTTCGAGGCCGACCCGGAGACCGACGCGATCGTGATGATCGGCGAGATCGGCGGCGACGCCGAGGAGCGCGCCGCCGAGTTCATCAAGGCCAACGTCACCAAGCCGGTGGTCGGCTACATCGCCGGTTTCACCGCCCCGCCCGGCAAGACCATGGGCCACGCGGGCGCGATCATCTCCGGCTCGGCGGGCACCGCCGACGCGAAGAAGGCGGCGCTCGAGGCCGTCGGCGTGAAGGTCGGCAAGACCCCGACCGAGACCGCCAACCTGATGCGGGAGATCATGTCCAACCGCTGAGCGGTCGTATCGTGCGAAGGGGGTCGACCGTTCCCGGTCGGCCCCCTTCCGCGTCCTAGCGGTACCAGTACGGGTAGTAGTAGCTGCCCCGGGCCCGGATGATGGCGCTGGCGATGATGTTGATGACGCCGAACGCGATGGCCAGCCAGCCGAGCAGCGGGGACTTGCCGAACCGGCGGGCGTCGCGGATCGACAGATAGCCGAAGACGATGCCCAGCAGGCCGCAGCAGAGCAGGCCGGTGACGATCCCGATGACGCCCCAGAGCGTGGTCCGGTCCCGGCCGGCGGCCGGTGGCGGTGGCGGCGGCGGATACGGAGCGTTCACGGCTTCCTCCGAGCGGTCGGTGCCGCGACGGGAAGGTCGCGTCCCTGGGCCGAGGCTAAACCGGATCGGGGCCGGGAAAGCGTGGATCACGGAACTCGCCGTCACCCCGGGGCGGTATCGGACTGCCGGCGCCGCCCGGGCATGCCAGAGTAGAGCCGATGTCACCCGTCACCCCTGACCAGCCCCGCCGTACCGCCGACGCCCAACCCGCCGACGCCCGGCCCGCCGACCGCGACGGGCGCGGGCCGCGGGTGCCCGCGCCCCGGTCCGGGGCGGCGCCGCGTGGCCGGGCGCCGCTGCCGGTCGCCGCCGGGGTGGCGGCGCTCTGGGCGGCCGTGACGTCCTGGCTGCCGGTGGCCGTGGTGCTCGGCCTGGCCCAGCTCAGCGAGGACGCCGGCGGGCTGGCCGGGGCGGCCCGCGCCGGCCTGGCCGGCTGGCTGCTGGGGCACGGCGTGCCGCTGGAGACCTCCGCCGGGCCGCTGGGCCTGGCGGAGGTCTCCAGCGGCACG
>NZ_KQ058877.1:0-145 GCF_000982955.1 Micromonospora sp. HK10
CGCCGCGAACGCCACCGTCGGGCCGATCGCCGGGTCCGCGTTCGGACCGACCACGTAGAGCGCGCCCGCGTAGAGCAGCGCGGGCGGCAAGTAGCCGAGCAGCACCCGGCCGGTGCGCAGCGCCACCTCCGCGGCGGTCAGGCCG
>NZ_KQ058877.1:207-6510 GCF_000982955.1 Micromonospora sp. HK10
CAGCGCCGCGTGCGCGGCGGCCAGTCGCAGCGACAGCAGCGTCCAACCGGCCAGGCCGGCCACCGACAGCGGCGCCACCAGCCAGGACGGCAGCCGCCGGGTGGCCACGCTGACCAGCACCGAACCGGCCGCCGCGCCGGCCATCAGCCAGGTCAGCAGCGGGTCCGCGTACACCCGGCCGAGCACCACGCCGGCCAGCGCGGTCATGGTGAGCAGCACCAGCGGCACCGCCGTCGCCCGCGCCGCCCGCGCCAGCCGGCCCTCGCGGCCGGCTGGCGCGTCGGGGACGCCGGGCCGGTCGGTGCCGGGCGGCGCCGGCGCGAGCGTCACCACCGGCGGATCCCGTCCCACTCGGCGGCGAACCCGGCCCCGTCGGCCGCGTCCACCACGACCAGGCCCGCCGCGCCCGGCGGGGTCCGGTCCGGGGCGCCGAACACCCCGACCACCACCGACGGGTACGCCCCGCGCAGCGCGCCCACATGCCCCAGTTCGCCGCGCGCACCCGGCCCGGTGAGCACCACCAGGGTGTCGCCGAGCCGGTCCCGCCGCAGCCGGCCCATCGCGGCCGGCAGCACGTCCGCCCCCGCCTCGACCAGCTCCACGGCGGCCAACCGGTCCAGCGGGCTCGACGACGCCACCCCGCCGGGCCCGGATCCGCCGGCCGGCCCGGATCCGCCCGCCGGCCAGGCCCGGCCGAGGCGCAACCAGGAGCGGAGACCACCCGCCGCGCCGGCCGCGCCGCCCGGATGGGTCGCGCCGCCCAGTGCTGCCGCGCCACCCAGGTCGGCGGCGGTCGGGGCGACCAGCAGCAGGGTCACCGGCAGGTCCTCCCGGATCGCGGCGGCCACCACCGACGCCGCCGCCTCGCAGGCCGACTCGAACGACTCGGCCACCCCGCCGACCCGGTCCGGATGCGCGACCGCCCGGTTGTCCAGCGCCACCACGATCCGGGGCAGGCTGGTGTCCACGTTCTCCCGCACCATCAGCTCGCCCACCCGGGCGCTGGTCCGCCAGTGCACCCGGCGCAGCTCGTCACCGACCACGTACTCCCGCAGCGAGTCGAAGGTGATCGAGCCGTGCGGCACGCTGTCGGTGCGCCCGTCCAGGCTGCGCCCCGCGCCCGCCGGCACCGCGCTCAGCGGGTGGACCCGCGGGTGCACCCAGACCGGCACGACCTCCCCGTACGGGCGGGCCAACGCGACCAGGCCCAGCGGGTCGCGGCGGGTGACCCGCAGCGGGCCGACCGGCACCACGCCCCGGCGCTGCGTCGGCACCTCGTAGCGGACCTCGGTGTCCCGGCCCGGTCGCAGCCGCAGCAACGGCACCGGCACCGACCGGCCGGCGCACCGGTCCTCGGCGAGCAGGTTCGCCGCGCGCAGCCGGCCGGTGTTCCGCACGGTCAACGTCATGGTGGCCGGCTCGCCCCGGGCCACCCGGTCCGGGTCGGCCACCCGCCCGACCGCCAGCCGGGGCCGCCAGGCGGCCGTGACGACCGCGTAGCCGACCGCCACGGCCGCCGCCGCGCCCAGCACGGTCAGCTCCGGGTACGCGAACCGGAAACCGGCCCCCAACAGCAGCACCGCGGCGACGAGCAGCCCCACCCCACGGGCGGTGATCCCCACGCCCGGCTCAGCCGTGCACCGGGGCCGGCTGCCCGGACGGCAGCGGCACCGGCACCGACGCGACGGCCTGGCGCAGCACCTCGGCGGCGGTCACCCCGCGCACCTGCGCGTCCGGGGTCAGCAGCAGCCGGTGCGCGAACACCGGCTCGGTCAACGTCTTCAGGTCCTCCGGCATGATCCAGCCCCGCCCGTCGATCAGCGCGTACGCGCACGCCGCCCGGGTCAGCGCGATCACGCCCCGCGGGCTCACCCCGACCCGCACCTGCGGGTGGTTGCGGGTGGCCGCCGCCAGCCGCACCGCGTACGCGTAGAGCGGCTCGGCGATGTGCACCCGCCGGGCCATCCGCACCATCTCCCCGACCGTGGCGGTGTCGGTGACCGCGTTGAGCGAGTCGGGGGAGCGCACCGTCGCCCCGCGCAGCACCTCCACCTCGACCGCCTCGTCCGGGTACCCGACGGAGAGCTTCACCAGGAACCGGTCGAGCTGCGCCTCCGGCAGCCGGTACGTGCCGTCCATCTCCACCGGGTTCTGGGTGGCCACCACCAGGAACGGCTGCGGCACCGGGTGCCGGACGCCGTCCACCGTGACGGTGCGCTCCTCCATCACCTCCAGCAGCGCCGACTGGGTCTTCGGCGAGGCCCGGTTGATCTCGTCGGCGATGACGATGTTGGCGAACACCGGGCCCGGGTGGAACTCGAAGCCGCGGGTGGCCTGGTTGAAGATGGTCACCCCGGACACGTCCGAGGGGAGCAGGTCCGGGGTGAACTGGATCCGCCGCCACTGGCCCTTCACCGTCGCGGCGATCGCCCGGGCCAGCGTGGTCTTGCCGACCCCGGGCACGTCCTCGAGCAGGACGTGCCCCTGGGCGAACAGCGCCGTCAACGCCAACCGGACCACCTGCGGTTTGCCCAGCACGACCGCGTTGACGTTCTCGGCCAGCCGGGCGGCCAGGGCGGCGAAGCCCTGCACCTCCGGCTGGGTGAGCGGTTCGTGGGTGTTCACGCGCGTGGTGCTCCTCGATCGCGGTGCTGCGGGCAGCGGGTCAGCAGGTCGGCAGGACGTTGATGTTGTCGCCGCCCTCCAGGTTCAGCCAGGCCCACGGGATGTAGTTCTTCCCGTCGTAGGCGACCTGCACCCACCAGGTGCTCCGCTTCTGGTCGTTGTAGATCCACGAGTCGACGTCGTCGCCCTGCTTCTTGCAGTACGCCCGCAGCCGGGTGCCCGGCTTCGCCCAGCCGACCTGCTTGGAGTTGAGCTGCTGGGGGATCGAGAAGATCTCGTTGCCGTTGCGGCCGTCCACGTCCTTGTCGCAGTAGGTGCGCTGGTCGCCGCTCGGCCCGTTGTTGCAGGTGGCGATCCCGTACACCGGGTCGGTCGACTGGTCGCGGGTGGCGCTGCCCTTGCCGGCCGCGTTCGTCGCGGTGACCGTCACCGTGTACGCGGTGCCCGGCGTCAGGCCGGTCACCCGCAGGCTGGAGCAGCCGCCGCTAACCGTCTTGCCGCCGGTCGCCGCCGAGCAGGTGGCGTTGCCGCCGCCGGCGTCCACCGTGAACGACACCGTCACCGAGGTGATGTCCGCCGACGAGCCGGTCACCGTCACCCGCGGCGCGGCGACCGTGCGGGCCGTCGCGGTGGCCTCCGGGCCGGGACCGGCCTCGTTGACCGCCTTCACCTTCACCGTGACGTTCTGCCCGTTGCCGAGCCCGCCGACCGTGGCCCGGGTGTCGGTCACCTCGCTGGTCTTCCCGCCGACGTCCACCAGGTATTTGGTGACCGGGCGGCCGTGGTCCACCGCCGGCGCCCACTGCACCGCCACGGTGCCCGGCTGGTCGGCCACCGTGGACGCCTTCAGCTCGGTGGGCGCGGCCGGGACGGTGAACGGCGCCACCGTGTTGCTCAACGGCGACGCCTTCGACCCGGCGCCCTTGTCGTTCACCGACACCACGGTGAAGGCGTACTGGGTGCCGTACTCCAGCTGGCCGGCGGCGATGACCAGCTCGGTCTTCGACGACTCGCCGGCCGGCGCGGTCGCCCCCGCCGAGCTGGCCGTCACCGCGTACTTCGCGATGGTGTTGCCCTGGCCGTTCGCCTCCGGCCAGCTCACCAGCACGGTGCCGTCCGGCCGCGCCTGCGCGGTGACCGAGGCCGGCGGATCCGGCACCGCGGCCGTCGGCGTGACCGGGTTGCTCTTGCGGGACGGGCCGTCGCCCTTGGCGTTGACCGCGTGCACCGAGAACGTGTACGTCTCGCCGTTGGTCAACCCGGTGATCTCCACCGACCGCTGGTTGGCGCCCACCTCACGCCGCTGGTCGGCGCCCTCCACCACGTACCGGGTGATCTCCGCGCCGTTGGCGGCCGCCGGCCGCCAGCTCACCCGCGCCGACGCGTTCCCGGCCGCCGCGGTCACCGCGCGCGGCGCGCCCGGCTTGCCCACCTTCGGCTTCTTCGGCGGGGGCGGCGGCGGAAGCACCGGCGGCGGGTCACCGCCGAGCACGTCGTTGGCGTACTTGTTGACCTCGCGGACCTGGTTGCGGTCGTCCACCACCCGGGCGGTCGACGAGTCCGGCGGGTTGATGAACAGGTGGTTCTCGCGCACCTCCAGCTCCACCGGCCCGGGCCGGCCCGCGCCCTTGATGGTCTGCACCAACCGCCCGTCGGCGTCGAACGAGTAGACCGTGCCGGTGCTCTCGTCGGCGACGTAGAACCGGCCGGCCCAGGCCACCGCCGGGGTCAGCGCGTCGCCCGCGCCGGGCACGCTGAACTGCCGCACGTCGGCGCCGTCCCGCACCACGTGCACCTTGCGCTCGCCCGGCACGGTCACCGGCACCTGCGGACCACTGGTCCGGACCGGGAGGCTGCCCGGGGCGGACATGGCCAGGTCGGCCCGCTGCGTGCGGCCGCCCCGCACGGTCACCAGCGAGGTCGAGGTGCGGTCCAGCACCGCCACACCGTCGTCCAGCGTGGACACCACCAGCTCGTGGCTCGGCTCCGCCACGTCGTACGTCTCGACCTGCTTCGGGCTCAGGCCGGCTGGCGGCGCCGCACCGGGCGTGGCGGGCAGCTCGGCGGCGGTGACCGCCGACACGGTGCCCTCGCTCGGCACCGCGATCCAGAGCCGGCCCGCGCCGTCGAACGCCCCGCCGGTGATGCCCGGCGGATAGCGGACCGGCTCGCCCACCGGGGTCAACGCACGCGGGTCGAGCTGCCGCACGATGCCCTGCACCGCGTCGACCACGAACGCCGAGTCCTCGTGCAACGCCACGCTCACCCCGAAACCCGGCGCGGTCGGCGTGGTCGCCGTGATCTGCAGGGTGGCCAGGTCCAGCGAGCTGACCTGCCCGGTGTTCAGGTCACGCAGGATCAGCAGCCGATCCGTCTGGGCCACCTGCACCTGGTGCCGGCGCGCCCCCGGCACCTCGACCCGGGTGTCGACCCGGGCGGTGACCCCGTTGACCCGGGCCATCTCGCTGCGCGTGGTGCTCCACAACCAGGAACTGGCGTCGTAGTTGGCCACCGCGTTGTCGGCGGCCCCCAGGCCGAGCACGGTCAACCCCATCGCGGCCAGCAACGCCACCACGGTGCCGACGGTGACCAGCCCGCCCCGGAGCCGTCGGGACCGGGGCGGGGCGGCCTGCGCCCCCGTGCTCGTGACGTCCTCGGTGGTTGCCACTGCCGGCTGCCTCCCCAGATCGGTGCGGGAGGCGTCACGCGTGGACGACCCTCCCCAGAGCCGGGAGCCATCATAGGGGCCGGCCGGGCATCGGGTAACCCGTACCGTCCCCCTGTGGACACCGAGCGTGTCGCCGGCGCGCGCGGTCAGTTCGTCGGGCCGCCCTCCCGGGCCGTGCAGACCTGACCCGAGGTGGCGTACGTGTCGGTCGAGTAGACGGCCAGCACCGTGAAGCAGTAGTCCAGCTTGGCGCTCAGGCCGTTCACCGTGTACCGGGTCGTCCCCGGGTCCACCGTGGCCATCACGCCCAGCTTCTGGCCCGCCCGCCCGCCGGCCACCACGAACGGCACCCCGCCGTCACTCGGGTCCGTCCAGGTCACCGTGATCGTGGTGGTGTCGTCCCGCAGCCGCAGATCGCCCGGCGGCGGCCCGCTCACCTTCGGCCCCGGCGCGGACGTCGCCGGCCCGGGCCCCGGCGGCGGCGCCGAACCCCGGTTGAGCACCAGCGCGCCCACCCCCACGGCGACGACCACCACGAGCACCACGACACCGACCACCACGGCCACCGTCGTCCGGCTGCGGCCGTCCCGCTCCGGCTCCGCCTCCGCCGCCACTGGGTACGCCGGCGGCTGGTGGAACGGCGCCGGCACCGCCGGCCAGGCCCCCTGCTCGGGGTACGCCGGCGGTGCCGGCTGCTGCGTCTCGGGGAACTCGAGCAGCTCGTCGTAGACCGGCAGCGGGCGACGGCCCGAGTCCTCCGGCTCCTCGGAGGCGGGCCCGGCCGGCGTCACGCCGGACGGACCGTCATCGTCGGCCACCCGCTCCGGACGCGGATCGGCGGGCCGCTCGACCGGCTGCGACGGGGCCACGCTGCTCCACGGCGGCGCCGTCAGCCCCCACGGCGGTACGGGCGACGCGCTCACCGGCGCCGCGGCCGGCGGCCCACTCACCGGATACCCGGTCCCGGGCGGCCCGCTCACCGGGTAGCCGGCTCCGGGTGGTGCGCTGAC
>NZ_KQ058877.1:6558-21316 GCF_000982955.1 Micromonospora sp. HK10
GCTGACGGGGTGGCTGGCGCTGGGTGGCCCGCTCATTGGGTAGCCGGTCCCGGGTGGTGCGCTGACCGGGTAGGTGCTCCCGGGCAGCATGGTGACGGGATGGCTGGTGCCCGCTGGTGCGCTGACCGGTGGCCCGGTGAAGGGTGCGCCGCTCGCCGGTGACGTGCCGGCGGGTGGCGCGCTGCTGGGCGGGCCGCTGATCGGCGCTGCGCTGATCGGGGGCTGGCCGGGGGCGGGCATTCCGCTGGTGGGTGCATTGTGGACCGGTTGCCCGGTGCGGGGTGCGCCGCTGACCGGTGTGGGGGCGGGTGGCGCGGCTGCCGGAGGGCTGGTGCCCGGCGGTCCGCTGATCTGAGGTTGGCCGGGGGCGGGCATCCCGCTGGTGGGTGCGTTGTCGACCGGTCGCGGGGTACGGGGTGCGCCGTCCGGCGGGCCTGCCGTGCCGGCTGGGGCGGTGACCGGTGGCGCGCTGACGGGTGGGGCGCTGACTGAAGGGTTGACGGGCGATCCGTCGATCACCGCTTGCGGCCCCGTCTCCGCCTTCGACGCGGCGGCCCGCTCGATCTCCTCCCGCAGCAGCGGCCCGATCTGCTGGACCTGCACCGTCGGCTTCGCCCAGCCGGGAGCGCGGGTCCTCTCGCCGGATGGGGCGTCCTCCCCGTCACCCGCCGCAGGCCGACCCGTCGCCGGTCCGGTCTGCGGCACCGACGTCGGTGTAGCGGGTGGCGTCGAGGAGGGCGGAGCCGGGGCGGGCGGCACCGGGGTCGGCGCAGCGGGCGATGGCGGGGTTGACGGCACCGGGGCAGGCGGCGCCGACGCGGGCGTGGTGGGCGGTGCTGAGGTGGACGGGGCGGTCGGCGGCGCCGAGACGGGGGCGTGGGCTGGAGTCGGCGGGGCCGGAATCCGCGGTGCCGGCGGAGGCGGGGCCGGAGTTCCCGGCGCCGGCGGAAGCGGGGCCGGAGTTCCCGGCGCCGGCGGAAGCTGGCCTGCTGGTGGCGGAGCGGGTCGGGACGCCGGCACCTGCGGCGGCGCCGACACAGGTCCAGCGGCTGGGGGCACCCGCAGCGGACCGGGCGCGTGCGGGCCGTGCGTCGCCGGCGCGGGCGGAGCCGGAACCGCGATGACCGGTGCGGGCGGCAGCGGTGCCGGCGTGCCCTGCGACGCCGGCCCGTCGGTGACTCCCGACGGGACGGCCGGCGGGACCGTCGGTGCCGGGCGCGGGCCGGGAATCGGCGGCGGAGTGGTTGGTTGCGCGCCTGCCGGATAGGCGCCGGCACCGTGCGCGCCGGCTGGATGCGGAGTGCGTGCCGCCGGCGGCCCGACCGGCGGTACCGGCGCGGCGGAGGGCGGCCTGACCACCGACGGCGGCACGGAGACGGGTGCGGGGAAACGCGGCTCGGCCGCGGGCGGCGCGGACGTCGGTGGCCGGGACACCGGCGGCCCGAATACCGACGGCGGGGGAACCGGTGGCCCGGACATCGGCGGCCCGGATACCGGTGGCGGAGGAGTCGGTGGTGCGGACATTGGCGCCGGAGGCATCGGTGGTACGGACATCGGTGGTGCGGACATTGGCGTCGGAGGCATCGGCGGTGCGGACATTGGCGCCGAGGACATCGGTGGTGCGGACATCGGTGGTGCGGACGCCGGTGGGTGTGCCATCGGCAACGGCGTGCTGGGCGCCGCGCCCGCGGGCGGCGGCGGGATGACCGGCGGCGGTGGCAGGGGCGTACCGGAGGATTGGGCCGGTGGTGCCCAGGGCGACGGCTGGGCCGGTCCCGACCCCGGGCGTGGTGGCGGGGCCCACCGCGGGTCCGTCGCCGCCGGTGGGGCGGGAATGGCGCCGGCGGCACCGGCCGCCGGGTGGGCCGGCGGGCCGCCGGCCCCGGGCCGGTGACCGGGAGCTGGCGGGGTGGGCGGTGGCGGGGGCGGCACCGGTACGGCCGGCATCGCCACGGTGGGTCCGGAGAGCGCCCCCGGGGCGGGTCCGGCAGCGGCGGCGGAGCCGCCGAGGTACTGGCGGGCCGTGCGTACCGCGGGGTGATCCGGACCGAGCACGGCGGCGCCGGCGGTGGCCACCCGGGTGTAGTTGCGGCGGGCCTCGTGCCGGTTGCCGAGTTCCTCCGCCACGCCGGCGAGGTCGAAGCTGAGCGCGAGCATCAGCGGGTCGGCCTCGTTACGCCGCCGCTCGCCGGCGGCGTACGTCTCCTCAAGCACCCGCCGGGCGGCGGCCGGGTCGTCGGCCTCCCGGTGCAGCCGGGCCAGCAGATGGCCGGTGGCCAGCACGTCGGGGTGGTCCTCCCCGTACGCCGGGCGGGCCGTCGCGATGGCGTCGGCGAGCAGGCGGCGGGCGGTGGCCACGTCTCCGGCGGAACGTAGCGCGAGAGCCTGGTGTTGAGCGTTGGTCAGGGGGGAGGGGTGGGACACGGGAGCAATGCTGCCCGGTATGGGTGCTCGGGCGCTACCCGGCTCCGCCTATCCGGGATTGACCGCTCCACGCCTGCCTGGGTGACCCGGTTGAGCTGTGGAAACGGGGTGGTCCGGCGGCGATGTGCATGATCCATCTGCGCCGTGTACAGTAATGCCCCGTGCGGCCCGCCCGGCCGGCTGATCCGGTGAGATGATCACCTTGGCCGACAGGGTAGGCTGGACGGGCAAGTCCGGGTGGCGGAATGGCAGACGCGCTAGCTTGAGGTGCTAGTGCCCGTATAGGGCGTGGGGGTTCAAGTCCCCCCTCGGACACTCCCGCGTAGCAACCGTGCGACGTTGGACGTTCAGGTGGTCAAGCATGCTTGACCACCTGATTTCACTCTCTGTTACCGCCGTTGGTGGCAGCCTCGTCGTTCGGCGAGGTGGGTCATGACCGACCGGCCGATCGATTCGGTGATCCCGGCGGTGGTTCCGTCAGGCGGGCTCAAGATCCGCGGTGATTCACGTGCCGCGATGAAGCGACCGCCTCTGCCGCTGGCGCGACTGGCTCCTACTCGTGACGGCAGCACGGTGTATGGGCTGGCGACTCTTGATGTGCACGGCCGCGTCGCTGATCGGCCGGTGATGATCGCTCTCGGCTGGGCTCCCGGCCTCAGGCTGGGCATCAGGGAAAGCAGCGGCCTGATCATCGTCGACCCTGACCCGCGCGGCGTGTTCCAGGTGACGAAAGAGGGCCACGTGCGGTTGCCCGCGGTGGTCCGCCAGTGGTGCGGGCTGACAGCCGGCGATCGGGTGCTGCTGGCAGCCGATCCGAAGGCCGGACGCCTCGTGCTTCACCCGCCGGCCTCGCTGGACGCGGTGGTCGCCCGAGTGCACGCCGAGGCGTTCGCGGGCGGTGAGTCGTGAGCAGCGTGGCGGGCAAGGCCGAACTGGAGGCCGCTCGGTTGTTGCTATCGCGGATGGGCATCTCTCCAGCGGATCTGGTGGCGGCGACGTCCGATCGTCCGCCGGCTCCGACGTTCGCGGAGTATGTGCCGGTGGTTGCCGCTGCGGTCAGTGCTGGGACGCGGCGGGCGTACGGGTCGTACTGGAAGCGCGTTGTGGAGCAGTGGGGTCAGCGGCGTATCGATGAGCCGACACCATCGGAGATCGAGCGGCTTGCGGAGTACGTCAAGACGCATGTGGTGGCCCGCCGCAACGCGCGGGGCGGGCGCAGCGCGGCGGAGCATCTGATCGCGGCGCTGCGATGCCTGTACCGGCGGGCGGTCGCCGACGGGCTCCTGTCCGAGGCCGAGAACCCGGCGTTGAAGGTGGCGAAGCCACGGCGGCTGCCGAGCACCCGGCGGGCATTGGCGGACACCCGGTTGGCGGAGATCAACGAGGTAGCGGCGTCCACGGGTGACGACCCGGCGTTAGACAGTCTGCTTCTACGGTTGCACACCGAGACGGCGTGCCGCCGGGGTGGGGCCCTAGCTTTGCGGCCGGTCGACCTGGACCCGGACCAGTGCCTGATCCTGCTGCGGGAGAAGGGTGAGACGGTGCGGTGGCAGCCGGTGTCGCCCACACTCATGCGGTACCTGCAGCGGCACGCCGAGCAGCGGCACGCCACCGAGATGGGACCGTTGTTCCGGTACCGCAGCGGCCAGCCGATCACCTACCGGCGGTACGACCACCTGTGGGTGCGCATCGGTGAGCACCTGCCGTGGGTGCACGCGCAGCAGATCAGCACGCACTGGCTACGGCATACCACGTTGACCTGGGTGGAGCGCAACTTCGGCTACGCCATCGCCCGGGCCTATGCCGGTCACTCCGCCAGTGGGGGAGATGCCGGAACCACCGCCACCTACGTTCGCGCAACTATCCACGAGGTTGCTGCCGCGCTGGCGGCACTTACCGGTGAGCCACATCCGCTGGCGTAGTGGGGTGTTGGGGCGGGCCCTGTCCTAGGCGGACTGGGTCCGCCCCAAACGATTGGAGTGGGCCCCTCCGGTAGGCGCTCGCCGTCGTACAGCGCGGTTACGGTGACGGCTATGGGCTTTCCGCAGGTGCCGGGTCCTCGGCGGTCCGCCGAGGATGACGCTGACCAGGCCTTGTCGTTTGCCATCGGACTGGACGACGCGTCACCGGAGCGGGTCGCTGCGGTGGCCGCTGTGCTCGTCAATACTTGGCAGGCGGATTCGGGTCGGTTTGCGGCGGCGGCCGCGGTGTGCCGACGCCGGCAGGGCGAGGGGGACGAGGATGTTTGGGGGGAGACTGCGAACCTTCTGGACCGGGCCCTGCGCATAGTCCACGACGCCGGTGCCGACAACGACGATGATGCTCGGATCCGGCTCCTCGGACAACTCTTCCCGGATCCAGGGCCCTTCCGGTGGGACACGGCGCGACGCCGCGATCCTGTGTGGTGGCTGCGCCGCCTGGCGGCACTGCGCGTCCGCGCGGTCCACCTACCAGCCGGCGCGCCTGCCGGGTTCCAGCGGCTGGTCCTTCGTCGGGGCCTGCTCGTCGTCGGTCAGGTCGACTTTCAGGTGTGCCAGGGGTGTCGGCGTGGCTACCTGCGGAAGATCAGCGTTGATGGGGCCGCCAAAGGCTATGGGATCGGCACCCGCGCCGTGCTCAAGCTCTATCGGCGGTACCCGGGCCTCACCTGGTACACGACCACTCAGTACGACACCGCTGGGACGTTTTGGCAGAAGGTCGCGCGGCGAACGGATGGGGCTTTTACCGAGAACCACGACGGCGCGTGCGAGCACATGAAGATCGACCGACGGGGCTGACCCACACGTCGGCATAGCTCAGCTGTTGCGGTGACCATAAACCTTGGCCGGATTGGCACCAAGGCAGGAGTCGTCACGCTGTCCCTCATGGGCCAACGTGACAACCGGGAGTCTGATGTCCGACGGCTCCTCGACGATTTGTGCATCAAGCTGGGCTTCTGCCTGCCACCCGAGGAGAGCCAACGGCTTCGCGAGTCCCCTCCGGGTGAGGTGGACAGCTTCACTGATGGGGTCTTCGAGGCCGAGGGAATGGGCGACATGAGGTACACGGACCTCCGCCGTCAGGTACGAGGGGTCGTCGATCAGTACATGAGGCGATGGGTAGGGACCGAGGATCAAGCAGCCGGAGGTCAGACCCGGTGAACGTTCGTGGTCACCGCCACTATGCAGGGGATCCGCTGGCCCGCGGTTTTCGGCGACGGTGCGGTGGGCTGGTGCGCGATGAGGTTGTTCGGCTCCAGCCAGACCTCGTGCGAGGCTCTACGTCGCTGACCTGCTCGGACGCGGGATATCCACAGGGAAGCACCCGGTGGGGTGGACGAGGCGCGGCCGATTGTCGGAGGCTTCCCGCATGGAGTTCCCGGAAGCAGCCACCGTCCTGAGTGCGCGTCTCGCCGCTGGCGATGACAGCCTCGCCGCCGCCGGCGCCGTCCACCTGGCCATCGAAGCCTGGAAGCACTTGGGCGGGGTTGATCCCGCGTGGGACCGCTTCGGACTGGAGGTCCTGGACGTCCGCAGCCGCCTTTACGAGGACGACGTCGTCGTGGACGCGGCTGCCCCGGACGCCGACGGGCCCGAGGTGCGGGCTGCGGTGAGGGATCTCATTGAGCACCTTGCCCAGCACCACGATCGCCGTGCCGTCGCCGAGGATGGGCTGGCTCAACGGCTCGACCACGACGCGGCAGCCCAGCAACTGCGCCGGGCGGTAGCGGCCCTGGCATGACGGTCGGCTTCTGGTACGAGGAGGCGCAGCGGGCGATGGGGGCGGCCACTGCGGCGGTGACCAGACGCCGTGCGGGGACCGCTGGGGAGATCAATGGTTTGGTGGGTGCCCGGTCGGACCTCTATCACCAGATGGCCAGGGTGACGGAGCTGCTGGTCGGTGGTCGTCCGGTGGCGGAGGTGCCGGACAAGGCGGCTGCCGCGCTGGTTCTCGGGCGGCATGGGCAGAGCCTGACCCGGTTCTACGTGGGGTTGCGGGCCGCCGCGGTGGTGGACGAGCGGCTACCGCCAGCACCGGAGGTCTCCGATGGCGCGGCTCGGTCGCTGCGCCGGGCCGCTGACGCGATTGGCGTCATGGGTGACATCATCGCCGGTCACGTTCCACCCGGCCGGCGTCCCGATACGCCAGAGGGGATCGCTATCCGTGCCGGGGGCGGTGTCCAGGGAGGGCTTGGTGATATTGCCCGGCTCGCCGTGGATGCCGTGCGGCTCGACGGCCGCCTTCCCGCTTGGCTGGACCGGGGTGGACCTTTGGCGCAGACGTACAGGCCGGTGGCGGAGGCAGCCAGATGGACGAGCGGCAGCCGGTTGAGCGCCGTCGCCAAGGAGCTGGTCGCGGCCGCGAAGGCTCAGCCCGACCTCCGTGAGCTTGATATCGCCCGATCGCCACAGCATCCGGCGCAGGCGGTAGACACCGTCGATGCGGCGATCGCGGCGGTCCGCGCCGCGCGGACCTGGCTGTGGCTTCACCCCGACCAGGTCACCGGAGCGCACCTCCAGGTCGGGACGCAGCTTGGCCTGGCGGTGCACGTCCTCAGAACCGACGGATCCCTGGCGATGATCGGGGGTTGGCGGCAGGCGGCGATAGCCGCTGCCGAGCTGCGCGCGGCACCGGCGGCCGGCCCTGGCCAGGACGCCGCGGCCGAGCTTGGCGAAGCCCTGCGGTGGATCCGGTCGCTGCTGAACCCTGGGGCCCAGGGCCGCATGCCGCATCGGGTCAGGGAGGCTACGCGGCTCGGCAGTGAGATGTTGCTGATGGCTGCCACCCTCCATCGAGGCCTCCGTACGGCGATGCAGCGGCGAAACCTGTTCGTTAGGGGGGATGCAGTCCTCGAGCGTCCCGTCGGTTCGCTGGTCTATCGAGCCACTCCCCGTTGGCGGCCCGCAACAGTCGGCGATGATCTTGTGCGCGACCTCAGCCGGGCGTTGTGGCAGATTATCGGGTCCGACGCCGAGGGTGACCCGGCGAGCATGGTCGCTCATGTGCTTGCCCGACCGCCTCGCCCGCGAGTGGCGAGCCCAGCAGCCGCAGAGAGCCGCGGCCCGAAGCCGGATGTGCTGCCGGACGGCCGGGCGTACCCGGGGCCCAGGCAGGGAGAGGGTAGGCAACCAAAAACGGCTGGCGCCGAAACCGTGGCTGCCGTGCTAGGCAGCGAGGCGGCTGAGGAAGGCGGAGAGCCATTGCCGGGCGAGATTCAGATCGACTAGCTCGGCGGCGCCGAACCGGTACACCTCGTACCCGTGAAGCCGCAGTTCGCGGTCTTCGGCGACCAGTTCGGCGTAGCGACGATTTGCCTGGGGCATGTACGGGGCGTCATGCAGGTAGACCTGAGGGATCACGGGTCTTCGACAGCCTGCCGCAGGACGACGAACTCGTCATCGTCCTTCGGTTCACTGGCGGCCATGTGTACGACGCCGTTGCCCAGGTGCTCGGCCCTGACGAGCCGAAGCGGCGAGGCCACCGCTGATGGGCGCGCGCTGACGGCTGAGTCGAAGTGACCTTGACGGCCGACGAGACGAACATTTGTTGTAGCCGATCTTCGCCCGTTCCGGGTGGCCCCTCACCGACGATGGGCGAGGGGACGGGGATGATGAGCTTTCACAGCCCGCGCAGGCGGTGAGTTCGGCCCGGCCGCGGGCTGCGGCGAATCCCGCGTTGCGCCGGCCGATCGCGCCGATGCTCGCCGCGCCGGTCGATGTGGTGCCCGAAGGTCCCGAACTGCTTCATGAACCCAAGTGGGACGGGTGGAGATGCATCGCCTTCCGCGAGACCGACGGGGTGTACCTGCAGTCGCGGGCCGGCCGGAACCTCACCACCTACTTCCCGGACATCACGCGGGCGATCCGGACGCTTCCGCCAGGGGTTGTGCTGGACGGGGAGCTGATCGTCTGGGAGCGCGGTCGGACGAACTTCGCGCGGTTGCAGCGGCGCGTCACCGCCGGCCGCGGTCTGCTGCGTCTGGTCCACGACTGCCCCGCCCACTATGTGTTGTTCGATCTTCTCGCGGACGCCGGCGGGAAGGTGATCCTGAACCTGCCGCTGTCGGAGCGGCGAGTCTGGCTGGAGCGGCTGCTCGCTGACACGCCCGCGCAGCTCACCGTGACGCCGCAGACGACCGACATGCGGCTGGTCGCGGACTGGCTGCTGAACTGGACCGTCGCGGCCGGGATCGAGGGCGTGGTGAGCAAGCGGCTGGCCGGGCGATACGAGCCTGGCCGGCGCGGCTGGTGGAAGTTCCGGACCCGAATCGTGACCGAGGCGATCGTCGGCGGAGTGACCGGCAGCATCCACAACCCTGACACCCTGCTGCTCGGCCGGTTCGACCGCAGGGGACGGCTGCGGTACACCGGGCGGACACACCCGCTGACCGGCCTCCAGCGGAAGGAGCTCACCGGGCTGCTGCCTCCGCTACGGCCTCGGCAACACTACGGCGCCCCCGTGGTGCACCCGTGGCCGGAGCCGTTACCCGCATCCTGGTCCGGGCAGCTGGACCGGCCGGAGCCGCTGCGGTACATGCAGATCGAGCCCACCGTGGTGGCAGAGATTGAGGCCGACGTCGCCTTCGAGCACAGCCGTTGGCGGCACCGGGTGAGATACGCGCGCCACCGGGCGGACATGTCGGTGTACGACGTACCGCTGCTGCTCGGCGAGGAGGAGGGCTACTTCGGCGACCCGGGGTGAGTGTCCATGGTCTGCTGATGAGCGGCGAGTGCTGCTGGATCCGCTGCAGCACGCCTCAAACAGTCGCCTGAGCCCGAGCCCACTTGCATCCGCCTCTGCCGAGAAGCGGACATCTGACCATGCCGAAGAGTAGTTGGCTCTAACGGGTGGCCTGGTTCGTCCCTGGAGCATCGGAGGCTTTGGGTTATCAAGTTTCTTGCTCGGTGGCACGAATGCGTCACAGGCTTATCTGCTGACGTAGCGCGCATCGATCGAGAGGGCGACCTTCCGATCAGCCGGAAAACCCAGCTGCGCTCCGACGGGGCGTGCGCGAGGATCGAACTCTGGACATGCCTACTGCGGCATGTGTGAGCAGAGCACGAAGGAGAGGTAGTGACCAGCGCAGTGGCAGACGAGGAAGTTATCAGGTGTACGCACTGCCGCTGACCGATCGCTACGGATCGTAGCCGCTCCTGGACAGGCCAGCACTCTGGCGTCCCCGACAACTGCCGCCGTCTCTGTGGCAGGCGAACCTTCACCGCCAACTCGCTGCGCAAACTCACATATAACCGACGATGCCTGCGATGTCGCGCGTCCGCGCCGGTCCGTTCATTTGCATGCGTTCTCACGGTCTGGGCGTCTTGCAGCGTACGACCGAGCCTTGAAGGATGATGACAGCCATGGGAACTGCTCTTTGGCACAATTGGCGTGCACACGACTCCGGAGTCGACTTAGTCGAACGCATGTACTTCACGGTCGCTAGCGATGCCACCCTTGTAGGCAAACTTCAGGCCGGACCGCTACTCGTCTATCACGACGAAGGATTAGTCGACCCACGGAGCAATGAATGCCCGATTATACGCACCGATATCCACTGGACACCGCCCGACTTAGTAGTTTCTGGCGACCTCGCCGCCACGGACTTTACCGCCTATCACGGTGGAGATGTGGCGGACGAGGTCACAGCGCTTTTGTCACTCGCACTACGAGTACGATGCAAGCCGGGCGGACGCTGGTGGACTCACGGCATCGGATCGGGCGGTCTCGACGACCCGCCATTCTCAATGGACCACCCCCAGCCGACCTCGCCTCTTCACCCACGTGGCCGCGAGGTTCTTCCCCGGCTCACGGGCCGACGAGACGTCAGCGGTGCGGCGTCGCTCATCGCCGCTTTTCCAACATTGACGGAGAAGAAGAGCATCGCGGTCATGAAGGCGGCCCGGCAGTATCAGCTCGGAATGTGGGTGGCGAACGAGGACCCAAACCTCGCATGGATACGGCTTGTCGGCGCGCTTGAGGTAGCGGCCAATGAAGTCAGAACTCCAAGGCAGCCGTATGTCGAGCGTGCGCGAGACCTACTGCCGGACTTCGCCAAGACGCTTGAAGGGCTAAATGAAGAGATTGCGGAGAATATCGCCAAATCAATCGCTCCGCTGATCGGTTCGACGAGAAAGTTCCTGCGCTTCCTTGAATTGTACTGCCCCCCTCCTCCGAGCCTGCGTCCTAGCAAGGACGACCAAGTCGACTGGAGAACGCTGGACGAGACATACAAGTTAATATATCAGTATCGATCAAGCGCACTGCATGGAGGAAGACCATTCCCTCAGCCGATGTGCGAGGCGCCGAGGCAATTCGATGACGGCGTACCGATAGAGCGACCGTCCGGTCTCACGTCTGGCGCCTATAACGCCTCCTGGAGCAAGGCGGATTACCCCATGCTCTTGGCCACTTTTGAATACATTGCTCAAGGGGCGCTTGTCGCTTGGTGGAGTCAGCTTGCCGCAACTTCCTAGCTCCAAGGTCATCAGATTTTGTGCAGCGATCTTGGCGTCCACATCTGCCGCCGATAGCGCGGGCGCTGCCCGAGCACGGGCCGCTCTCGACCGAGCACGCAGCCTTCCAGACCGAACGGCAGGAACAGGAACGCGCTCGCCGCACCGGAACCGAGCGGATCGGGCCGGCGTTGTGACTGCGCCGGAGCTGAGCTACGCCGACTCGTCGCGTGCGGGCGGCTGGATCATCCGCACGTTCGAGACGCCACCCTGGTTTACACAATCCTCGGCGAAGTCGTGGACGTGCCAGTAGAAGTCCAAGGCGGGCTCTACCGCGTTGACGGTCGTCTCGACAGGCGTGTAGCGGTGCAGGGGCGTCGAGACGCCGTCGTAGGTGAAGCCCATGTTGTCCTTCGTCAAGATCACCAGCGGCTGTTCGCCACTCCAGTCGATCCCAAGGCGCACGTCATACTCGTCGTTGTCGGTAGCCTCGGCGGTGATTCGGATCAACGCCATAAGGTCAGCGATCGCGCATTCGATCGCGGAGGACTCGACCTGCCAGCCCTCGAAGTAGCCGTCGCTGCTCATGCGGTGGCCGCCGACCGCCGCAGCAAGAGTCACCGAGCTGTCGTGATGAATACTGATCCACGATTCCTTCCAGATGGATCGGTCTCCCGTTGCGGTGTTCACCGCGACCCAGCGACGAAGCCCAGGTCGAGGATTGAGCTGGTCCACGCTCTCCAGCGGATGAATGCCGCCGCGCCCCGCGTAGGTCAGCGCCAGCCTTTCGGTCTTTGTCAGGACGTCGCGAGCTTGGTCGCGGTTCAGCCGCTCCCGAAGACGAGGGATGCGTGGGTGGGCGACAGCGATCAGCCACGCGCGTTTGCCAGCGTCACGGCCGGCGGAAGCCTCGGCAAACAGCGCGTCCAACGCCTCGGTCGCATGACGGCGCTCGTCGAACCGAGCGCGATACATCGCCTCGATCTGGCGCTCTTTCATCCACACCGTGTCCGAGTCATTGCGCACCGGAGCGCCGAAGTATTCGTTCCGATAGATCAGGTGTGGTCCGTCGATGCTGGCGGGAACCTCAACCACGACAGCGCGCTTCCCCTCGGAACCAAGACGGTGAATCACTAGGCCGAAGACAGGCGGAGAAATCGCCGTAATCGCTGCGCTGCGCAGGGAACGTTCGTATGCCTCATCGAGTTCACCTACGTCGGCCCGCGCAGTCGCGGCCTTCTGTTCCTCGCGCACCCCGAAGACGATCACGCCGCCGCCGCTGTTCGCCATCGCCGCGACGTCTTTAGGAAAGTCGGTCTGCGGCAGGCCCCTGGCCGGCGGGAGCTCAGACTTCCAATCCAAGTCGTTCGCCTCGATCACGCCAGCGGCCACCGCAGCGTCAAGGATCTCGTCGGTCAACGGACCGGGGCCAACCCCGAGTGAGCGGTGCAGTGCGGTGAAGGTCATGCTCAAAGCGTAGGGATGGCCTACGACAGTGAGGGTTGACGCGGGAAGCCGGTGGGCATGGGCGGGCAGCTATCCGCCGCTCGGCTCGGGCTCAGCGTCCGGCCATCCTCGCGCTTGCCCGAGCGGTAGGCCCTTCCGGCTCTCCCACAGCTCGACGTAACCAAAGAGTTCCTCGGTCGCCTTGGTCATCGCCTCCAGCAACTCCAACCAGAGCCTCCCGGGGACGACGTCGGGCCGAAGCGGAAGGCCAAAGTTAAACCGGTCGCCGGTGACCTGCCACGCGGCGCTCAGATGATTGACGGAGAGGTGCACCCAACCTGACGTTTCCTTGTAGACCGGCGGAAGCCACGAGTGATGCGGCGTTGCTAGTTCGACCAGGCGCGCGTCGGTGAGCGACTTTCCGTCCACATCCTTCATCCTGCGGAACTCGGTGCCTTCCAGCATCGCTGTGACCACTTCATCCGTCAACGGATGGTGTGCCACGTAGCAAGCGCGCACGAGGGTGTCGAGCTGAATCCGGAGTAGCGGAGCCGCCGCTGCCAAGTTGTATCCGTCGACGCAGTCAATGACCGCTTCCACCAGACCGTAGCTCCGCTGCATCATCGACATGACCAAGAGGTCGGGCAAGTAGATTTTGCCGTCGTCGGCCTCAATCACACGGCGCGCGAGGTCGAGATGGTGAACGCGGAGCCGGTCGAGGTACTCACGCGGCCCGCGTAGCTCCGGGAAGCGATGGGCGGCGGTACCGGCGAAGATCGGGCGCGGTTCTCGTGGCGGTCGGAACACGAGCAACGCTTCATCTGTCACGGGTTCATTGTTCATCTGCACGGCCGTTCCCGCGAATGAGTTATAAGAGCTTCTGTTGAACCCCTCCCAGCGTGTGCACTGATCTGCCGCCGAGCGCGCTTTCGATCTTGCTGGACTGGCCACCAGATCTGCCGATGAACGGGACACTCGGAGGGGCCTTCTACCGAGGCTCGGCCCGCGTCCCGGTTTCATGAACCTTCCTGCGGGCGCTGGACCTGGACCTGGATTAGCTCAGGTCCAGCGCCCAGGTGATCATCGCCAGGTCATGTCGATCTGGCGCTGGATGGTGACGTAGCCGGCCCGGGCGAAGGCTGCCGCCATCGGCGTGTTGCCGACGTCGGTGGCTGCCCGGATCCGCGGTACGTTCTGCGCCGCGAGCAGACTTGTACCCATGGCGAGGATGTCGTGGATGTAGCCGTGGCCGCGATGCGCGGGCACCACTGCGAGGTACGCGATGATCGGGTTGTAGCCGTTGTGCGCGGGGATGACGAACCCGACCGGTTCTCCGTCCGGAAGCGTCGCGATCCGCCACCAATCGTGCGGGCTGGCGTAGCGCTCGAGTTCGTTCTGGTACTGCTCCTGAGCGGCCTGGCGGGCGGTCATGCGGGTCAGGTCCGCGCGACTGTGCGCATCGAGGGTGCCGTCCAGCACAAGCGTCATCAGCTCGATGAGCTCGCCCGCGTTGCGAACCGGCCGGAAGACGAGCCGCCCGCTGAGCTCTGGGATGGGCGTGCCGGGTCGCCATTCCAGACGCAGCCGTTCGACGAACAGCTTGGCTCCGACGCGTTCGAGTGCGCCCATACGGTCGTTGACGGCCTGACGGGTGTGCTGGCGGTTGCGCCAGTCCGCCGGGAGGAACCGGCCGTACTCTGGGGGTATCGCGCCGGCGGGGACCACGGCGGGCAGTGCGGCCTTCAGCAACCGCACGCCGTCGTCGACGTCACCGTCGATGTCGAAGATGTCCATCAACAGCGCGTGCTCGTCCCCGGGGCGCGACCACCATCCGGCCCGGGCCACCACGCGATCACCGCGCAGCGCGAGCCACAGCCATTCCGGGCGGCGGCGACCGGCCGCCAAGTCGCTGCCGAGCTCATCATTGAGGACGTACGGCAAGCTGTTGAACAGGTCTAGCTCATCGGGCCCGGTGATCGGGCGCAGGGTCAGATCATGCTGGTGCAAAGTCAAGGCAAGCTCCGTCTGGAGGCGCCCCGCCCGCTCCGGGATCAGCTCAGCTGGTCACCCGGGAGGACGCGAGCGCGGTGTGCGTGGCGTACATGGCTCAGCCCTCCTTCCTTGTAGGTTCGGCTGCTAGTTCTAATCAGGGCGTCCTATGCCCGCAACCCATTAACCAAACCAACTGGACAAGCTGCGTGTCTCTGGAGCGGCGTCCGTACTTGCGCCCTGAGCCCCTCATGGTGGGCTGGCGGATACGGCAGGTAACGAATGCCGCGCACCGCCAGGCGCTCGGCCGGACATGTCCGTGTACGACGTGCCGCTGCTGCTCGGCGAGGAGGAGAGCTACTTCGGTGAGGCGTGAGGGTAATCAGTTGTCGCTCTCGTGTGTCGTGATCGGCCGCTGCGAGCAGACCACGACGTTCCTGGGACTGGGTCGCGTCCGCGCGAGTGGT